>CAZCZO010000007.1:0-139255 GCA_964503275.1 uncultured Gemmatimonadaceae bacterium
GAACATGTCGTACTTCGAGTCGCCGGAGACGGGCAAGCCGATCGCGATCTTCGGGAGCGGTGGCGGCCGGCGTCTGGCCGATGAGCTCGGCGTCGAGCTGCTCGGTGAGATCCCACTGTACCCGCCGGTGCGCGAGGGGGGGGACGACGGTCGCCCGATCGTCGCGGTGGATCCGACCGCGAGTGCCGCTCGTCAGTTGACGGCGTTGGCCGCGCGCGTGGCGGAGCGGGTCGGGGCGGTCGCGACGCGGTGAGCTGAGGGCGTCCCGTGCCGCGTGTGATCACGTTGCTCACGGACTTCGGCACCGCCGACGGCTACGTCGCCGAGATGAAGGGGGTGCTGTACTCGGGGGCGCCCGATGCGGTCATCGTGGACCTGACGCACGCGATCCCGCCGCAGGACATCGAAGCCGGGCGCTTGGCGCTCGCCCGGGCGTGGCGGCGCTTCCCGCCCGGGACCATCCACGTGGCCGTGGTGGACCCCGGCGTGGGTACGACGCGGGCCGCGATCGCGGTCGAGGCACAGGGCCGATTCCTGCTGGGCCCCGACAACGGCATCCTGTCGCCGGCGCTGGTCGGCGGTGGGGCCGACGTCGTCTCGCTACCCATTCCCCCCTACGCGTCCGCGACCTTCCATGGCCGCGACGTGTTCGCGCCTGCGGCGGCCCGGCTCGCCGCGGGGGAGTCGCTGGCCATGCTCGGCCGATTCAAGGACGACCCCGTCGTGCGCCGCACGCCGGACACCGAGCGCCACGCCGATGGCTCGATCACGGGTCAGGTGCTCACCATCGACCGCTTCGGCAATCTGTTGTCGAACATCGGAGCCCGGCTCGGCGGAACGGTGACGATCGCGGAGCGACGGATCGCGGTGAGTCGGACCTACGCCGATGTACCCGTGGGCCGCTTGATCGCGTTGGCAGGCTCGAGCGGGTTCCTCGAGGTCGCGGTGCGCGGCGGCAGCGCGCAGGACGTGCTGCAGGTGTCCCGCGGCGCTCCCATGCACTGGTCGCCGCAGGAGCTGGCCGAGCGCTAGCGAGCGCTGCGACGCAGCTCGATGCGTCCCAGCGCGCCCGACGCCGTCAGACGGAGCTTGTGTGGGGCGCTGTCGTAGTCGGCGGAGACCCACGCGTTGCCGACCTTGCTCAGACCCGGGAGCTCGACCGACTGCAGCAGCGACGACATCTCGATGCGGACGCCGACGGCGGGCGGGACGATCAGTTCGATCTTGCCGAGCGCGGCGGAGACCTCGATGTCGGTATCCGCCTCCCAGCTGCCCGACATGTCCAGCAGCACGCGGCCCACGCCGACGTTCACCACGATGCGATCGGCCCGCGCGTTGGCGAGGTGGATGGTCTCGAGGTTCGCGGCACCGGCGTCGAGCCGGAGCACCGGGATGCGGTGGGCGTTGGGTTGGTCGATGCGCAGCCGCGTGTCCGCCGCGCCGACCGAGAGCGCGAGTGCGCGCACTCGCAGGCCCGTGAGGTCGATCTCCCCTTCGGCGGCCCCGGCCTCGATGTTCAGGTCGAGATCGAGCGACGTGGGCAGCGCGAGGCGGAGTTCGCTGCCACGGTCGGAGCGCCAGCGTGAGCCGCCGTCGGCGTAGCGCACCCCGACGAGCAAGCTGCGCTCCAACGCATCGAAGGTGTAGATGGGGGTGGCGCGATCCGCGTCGTAGCGCAGCGAGAGGTCGTACAGATGCGCCGCGCGGTCGGGGCGCAGGCTGAGCCGACCCGCGCCGAAGGTCACCGTGGTCCGCAGCGCGCCCTGCTCGTCGAGCGGACGGCTGATGTCGAGCGTGCGCCAGGCCTGGGCCCCTGCGGGCAGCGTGAGGGCCGCGCAGACCGCGAGCGCCGTGAGGAATGCGTGGGGCCGCGTCATGGCGTGCGTCCGGTGGTCGAGGCGGGGCGGCGCACCGCGGCCACGCCCGCGACCGGCGTCGGCGTTTGCCACGCATCGGAGGCGCCGAGGGCCGGGGTACCGCGATGCGTGGCGGGGGCAGCGCGAGGCGTCGCGCCGAGGGCACCCGACGCGCGTCGCCCACCGCGCGACAGGACGGTCGCGCCGACCCCCGCGGCGAGGGCGGCCCCGGTGCTGCCGATCGCCAGCAGGCGGACGATGACGCCGGCGAGCGGCACCGACGCGAGCAACGCGACGCTCAGCCACAGACCGGTGAATCCGAGTACGCCGACGACGAGCGCCCGCACGGCCGCCTGCCGATCGCCTGCCGCGTTGGTCCTGAGCATCGCGTGGCCCGCCATGCGCGCCGACGCGAGAAAAGCGAGCACGAGGATGCCCGCCGCCGCCAAGACCGCCGCGACGATGACGAACGGGATCAGCAGGATGCCGATCACCGTCAGCGCGAGGGCGATGCAGGCGAGGATCAGCCCGGGCGCGGCGCCGACGATCGCCAGCGCACCGACGACGAAGGAGCGACCGAACTGTGTATCGAGCGTCTGGCCGATGCGTTGGAGGGTCGATCCACCGAAGAACAGCACGCCGAGGCCGATCAGCAGGACGATGCCGCTCCAGCCGGCCGTGAGGGCGGCCCGCTCGCCGACGAGGCCAAGCGCGGTGGGCGGCGCGGTCGGGAGCAGGGCGCCGCCGATCACGCGGCGCTCGCCGGCGATGCTGCCCTGCGCGGCGCGGATTTCGCCGCCGATCGCGATGGCCGCGCCGCTGATGCGACCACCCTCCCCGACGATGATGTCCCCGTCCAGGCTCACGACATCGCCGGACACGGTTCCGTCGATCCGGATGTCGCCGACCGCCGCGATCGGCCCATCGGCGACGTCGCCGGCTCGCACGCTCCTCGGCGCCGAAGCGAACGCGGAGGCCGGTGGTATCGTCAGCCCCGACAGTTCCGCCCGGACGGCCTGCAACCGTGCGTCGATATCGACGCCCTGCGCCGCGAGCGGCGCGGCCATCGCGGCCGTGAGCGCGACGGTGAGCACGCGCATCAGGACCCGAACCCGCGTGCGCATGTCAGCGCTCCCCGCGCACGCGCCGCGCGGCCAAGCTCCGGAGCCCGAGCCCCGCGAGCCCGATGCTGCCCAACACGGTCGCCAAGGCCACCACGGCACCCCAGGCACCAGCCGTTGGCAGCGCTGCGGCGACCGTGTCGCCGAAGGCGAAGGTCACGGCGGCCGCAGCCCCACTGATCAGCGCCGACTGGGCGCGCTCCAGTCCGGCCTGGGTCACGTAGAGCACGGTATCGAGCCGGAGGGACACCCACAGCACGATCGCGGTCATGGAGCAGGCCGCGCCGACCAGTCCGGCCGACGCGACGACCCGCCACGGGCCCGGCGGCGGCACCAAGCGGCGCACGGTGTCCATCGCTGCGACATGCCAGGGCTCGAAGATCTGCACTTCGCGCAGCACACGGTCCTGGAAGCCCGCGCTCGGCGCCGCATACGGCAGGTGCTCGATGAGCTCGATCAGGGCGCGCTCGGTCTCCACGCGCTCCCGACACAGGGCGCAGGACGCCTCGTGCTCACGCAGCGGGGCGATCCCAAAGCCCTCCTCGTCGTCAACGAGGAGCGCGATCTCTTCCGGGAGCAGGTGTCGAGTGGGCATAGTGACCTCTCTGGAGGTACGGCAGGCAACAGGATGGGGTTTCAACAGGGTCGGGACCGTCCGGAGAACTACGGAACAGGCTCATTCGCGCAGTTCCTGCAGTTGCTCACGCAATTGATGCCGCGCCCGGTGGATGAAGGTCTTGACCGTCCCCAGAGGCAGGTCCAGGGTCGCCGCGATCTCCTCGTAGGACCGCCCTTCCACATGCCGCAGCATGATGCAGGCGCGGTACTCGGGGCGCAGCCGGGCGATGGCCCGTTCGATCGCCGAGCCGGTCTCGCGGGAGGCGAGCTCCTCGAGGGGGGACTCGGCCGAATCCACGAGCTCGAATCGCGTGGCCTCGACCTCGGCCGCGGTGGCCGCGTTGGGGGATCCGTCGATGGAGATCGTATCGAGCTGTCGCCGCCGCAGGTGATCGATGGCGACGTTGTTGGCGATCTTGAACAGCCAGCTCGAGAATTTGAACTCGGGCCGGTACTTGTCGATGTGGTTCAGGACCTTGATGAACGTGTCCTGCGCCAGGTCTTCGGCGACCGTCCGATCGCGGACCATCCGGAACACCAGCGAGAACACCGGGCGCTCATAGCGCCGCAGCAATTCGCGGTAGGCCAATTCGCGCCCCTGTTGTGCGAGGGCGACGACGTCGGCGTCGGGAAGGTTGGCGAGATCGAGGATGCGGGTCATCACGTCGCGGCGTGCCGCTCTGCCAAGCTACCGAGCGGGGTGCTGGCGGCAAAGCCCGAACGCCGCGCCGACCGCTTGCCGCAGGGGGTGTCGGCGGCGAGGTTTCGCGGGATGTCAGTCCTCGACGTCGAACAGGCAGATGCCCGGGCCGCCGCGGCCGGTGGCGCGGGCAAGGATGCCTATGTGCGCGGGATGTTCGCGGCCATCGCGCCGCGCTACGACCTGTTGAACCGGGTGCTGTCGCTGCGGATCGACACCTGGTGGCGTCGGCGCGCGATCGGTCGGCTGGGGCTCACGCGGCGCCCGGACGGCCGCTACCTGGACCTCTGCGCGGGCACCCTCGACGTCGGGGCGGCGCTGGTGCGGACGCGGGGGTTCACCGGGCATGTGGTCGCGGCGGACTTCGCGGAGCCGATGCTGCGGCATGGGGCGGGCAAGGCGCCGCGCTCGCGGCTGGCCCCGGTGACGGCCGACGCGCTGTGCCTTCCGGTCGGCGACGCGGTCTTCGCGGGGGCCATCGTCGCCTTCGGCATCCGCAATGTGGCCGACCTGGACGCCGCCCTGCGTGAGGTGTGGCGCGTGCTGGAGCCGGAGGCGCGCTTCGTGATCCTCGAGTTCACCACGCCGCGCTCGCGGCTGGTGCGCGCGGCGTACCATCTGTACTTCCACCGCATCCTGCCGCGCATCGGCGCCTGGGTCTCGGGCCACGGATCGGCCTATGCCTACCTGCCCGCGAGCGTCGCGCACTTCCCGGAGGAGCGGGCGCTGGCCCAGCGGATGGAACAGGCCGGATTCACAGACGTTTCGTGGGAGACCCTGTCCTTCGGCATCGCTGCCATCCACGTCGGAACCCGCCCGCGCACCCGCGCGGAGTGAGTCGCTATGTCCCTCGATACCCTTCAGCAATTCCTCGACGCGATCGACGCCATCGGCGAACTGCGGCGCATCACGCAGCCTGTCCGCGTCGAGCTCGAGCTCTGTGAGATCGCGGACCGCGTGATGAAGCAGCCGGGTGGCGGTCCGGCGCTGCTGTTCGAGCATCCGGTGCTGCCCGACGGCTCGCGCTGCCCCTATCCCGTGGCGATCAACCTCTTCGGCTCGATGCGGCGCATGGCCCTCTCGGTGGGCGTGCCGTCCCTCGATGAGCATGGTGCGCGCATCACGCAGCTGCTGGACCTCAAGGTCCCCGAGGGGCTGATGGGGAAGTTCTCGCTGCTGCCGCGCCTGATGGAGGTCGCCAAGTTCCCGCCGCGGATGACGGGGCGGGGCTCCTGCCACGACATCGTGTGGCGCGGCGACGAGATCGACCTGCGCAAATTGCCGATCATCACCTGCTGGCCCAAGGACGGCGGCCCGTACATCACGCTGCCGATGGTCATCTCGAAGGACCCGGTGCGCGGGATCCGCAACGTGGGGATGTATCGCGTCCAGTACCTGAGCCCCACGACGCTGGCCATGCACTGGCAGCGCCACAAGACGGGCGCGGAGCACTGGCGTCAGATGGCGGAGAAGGGCGAGCGGATGCCGGTGGCGATCGCGATCGGCGGCGATCCCGCGTCGATGTACAGTGCCAGCGCCCCGCTGCCGCCGAACATCGACGAGTTCATCTTCGCGGGGTTCCTGCGGCGCGCGCCGGTGAAGCTGACCAAGGCCGTGACCTGCGACCTCGAGGTGCCGGCCGACGCGGAGTTCGTGATCGAGGGGTACATCGACCCGTCGGAGCCGCTGGTGGTGGAGGGGCCGTTCGGGGATCACACCGGGTTCTACAGCGAGGCGGACCTGTATCCGCGGGTGCACGTCACTGCGGTGACGATGCGGGCCAAGCCGATCTATGCGACGACGATCGTGGGCAAGCCCCCGATGGAGGACTACTACCTCGGGCACGCGACGGAGCGCTTCTTCCTGCCGCTGCTGAAGCTGACGATCCCCGAGGTCGTGGATTACCACATGCCGGCGGAGGGCATCTTCCACAACCTGGTCTTCGTGTCGATCGACAAGAAGTACCCGGGCCAAGCGTACAAGGTGATGAACGCGCTGTGGGGGCAGGGTTTGATGTCGCTCGCCAAGGTGCTCGTGGTGGTGGACAAGGAGGTGAACGTGCGCGATCCGCAGGAGGCGTGGTGGATCGCGCTGAACAACATCGACCCGGAGCGCGACACGCGCTTCACGATGGGGCCGGTGGACGTGCTGGACCACGCGAGTCGTGCCTTCACCTATGGGTCGAAGATGGGGATCGACGCGACCCGCAAGTTCCCGGAAGAGGGCTTCACGCGGAACTGGCCCGAGGTGATCGAGATGGATGCGGCGACGAAGGCGCGCGTCGATGCGCTCTGGCCGTCGCTGGGGCTGGACGCGCCGTGAGTGCGTCCGGGGCGGCCCCGCGCGAGGGGCAGACGTTCGCCGGCACGTCGCCCGTGGTGCGGTGGGCGAATTTCGTGAAGCTGCCGCACACGATCTTCGCCTTGCCGTTCGCGATCGTCGGCGTGGTGATCGCGTCGTACGAGGCCCCGGTGACGCTGGCGCAGGTGGGCTGGGTGGTGCTGGCCTTCACCGCCGCGCGCTTCGCCGCCATGGGCTTCAACCGCATCGCGGACCGCGCGATCGACGCCCGCAACCCGCGCACGGCGATGCGCGAGATCCCGGCGGGCGCGTTGTCGGTGGAGTCGGCCTCGGTCGCGGTGGCCGTGGCTGCTGCGTTGTTCGTGCTCGCGGCGTGGCGGTTGAATCCGCTGTGCCTGGCCCTGTCACCAGTGGCGCTGGGTTGGGTGCTCTGCTACAGCTATACGAAGCGCTTCACCGCGTTCTCGCATGTGGTGCTCGGCTGGGGATTGGGGATCGCGCCAGTCGGCGGGTATCTCGCCGTGACCGGCGCGTGGGCGGACCCGTGGTGGGGGTTGGTCGCGCTCGCTGGCGGTGTCATGGCGTGGGTGGCCGGCTTCGACGTGCTGTATGCGCTGCAGGACCTGGAGTTCGATCGCGTGCAGGGCTTGAACTCGATCCCCGTGCGCTTCGGGGTCCGCGGGGCCCTCATCGCGTCGCGCGTGCTGCATGGGCTGGCGGTGGTCGCCCTCGCGGCGGCGGGCTCGGTCCTGCTGCAGAGCACCGGCTGGGCCTTGGCGGTGCTGGCGATGGCGCTCCTGCTGCTGTGGGAGCACCGGCTGGTCTGGGGTGGTGACCTGCGGAAACTCGACGCCGCGTTCTTCGCGATGAACGGCCGCATCTCGTTGCTGTTCGGCGGCATCGTGGTGGTCGAGCGGGTGCTCGCATGAGCGCGCTCCCCGTGGTGTTCGCGCTGACCGGCGCGAGCGGTGCACCCTACGGGATCCGCCTGCTGCAGCAGTTGCTCGCGGCGGAGGTCCCGGTGTGGTTGATCATCTCGGGTCACGGGTTCCGGCTGTTGCGGACGGAGAGCGAGGTCGGTGACATCGCGGGGCTGCGCGAGGCCGTGGGTGCGGCGGCGTTCGATCGCTGGGTGACGGTCTATGACGACGGCGACCGGGGCGCGGCCCCGGCATCGGGGTCGGCCCGCACGCGCGGCATGGTCATCTGCCCGTGTTCGATGGGGACGCTGGCCTCGATCGCGGCGGGCACCTCGCGGTCGCTGGTCGAGCGGGCGGCCGATGTCACGCTGAAGGAGCGGCGCGCGCTGATCTGCGTGACGCGCGAGACCCCGCTGAGCGCGATCCACCTGAGCAACATGCTGACGCTGACGCACGCGGGCGCGGTGATCCTGCCGGCCGCGCCCGGGTTCTACCACCGGCCGACGCGCATCGAGCAGCTGGTGGACTTCGTGGTCGCGCGGGTCCTCGACCAGTTGGATGTGCCACAGACGCTCGTGCCGCGCTGGGGGCTCGACGACGACGTGACGACCTGATGGAGATCGGCCTCATCTCGGATACCCACGGCCTGCTGCGCGCCGATGTGCACCCGGCGCTCGCCGGCGTGGAACTGATCCTGCATGCCGGTGATGTCGGGGGGAGCGATATCCTGATGGAGCTGGCGTTGATCGCGCCGGTGCATGCGGTGTTCGGCAACACGGACCCGCCGGGCCACCGCGCGCTGCACGAGGCGCTGGACCTCACGCTCGGCGGGCTCCGGGTGCACGTGAGCCATGGTCACGAGCTGGGGCGTCCGCGGCCCGAGGCCTTGCTCGCGAGCTACGATGCCGACGTCATCGTGTACGGGCATACGCATCGGCAAGTCATCCATCGGGCGGCGGACGGCCGACTGGTCGTGAATCCCGGCGCGGCGGGGCATCGGCGCTTCGATCTGCTGCCGAGTGTCGCCCGGCTGACGATCAGCGAAGGGCGCGCGGAGGCGCGGTTGATCGAACTGGCACCCTAGTGCGTTCCAGCTCGTGGGGGAACTTGCGGAACCAGCTCGCCACCAGCAGGACCTCGTCCATCTCATGCACCGGCACCGTCGTCGCGGTGGGCGCCGCCGCGGTGAAGACCTCGCGACAGCGGTCGGCAAGGGCCTGTTCGTCCGCGGCAGTCCGTGGCGCCGCCAGCTCGCCCCGGACGCGCCCGCGGTGGATGAGGTACACGCGGTCGTCGTTGTCGCGGCCCGGCACGGCGTAGACGAACGACAGCGACTCCACGGCGGTCCGCAGGCGGGCGAACTGATCGCGGAGCGATTCGAGGCGGGCGATCTTGTCGCGCACGAGGGCGGCGCGCTCGAACTCCATCGTGTCGCTGAGTCCGCGCATGGTCTCGGTCAGGGCCTGCACCGGTGCGTCGTGCCGCCCATGGAGGAAGTCGCGCGCGAGCGTGACCTGTGCGGCGTAGGCCGCGCGCGTCGTGGCAGCGACGCAGGGGCCGATACAGCGACCGATCTCGTGCCGGATGCAACCGGGCGTGCGCTGCGGCGCCACGGGCAGCTCGGGTTGATCGGCGAAGTGCATGGGCTGGTCGAGCCGGCAGTCGCGGAGCCCCAGCGCGTCGTTCAGTTCGCGCAGGGCGTCCTCGAGTTGCTGCGCCCCGCGGAACGGCCCGAAGTAGGTGGAGCGCGTATCGGTGCCCGCCCCGCGCACGACCTGGAAGCGCGGGGCATCACCCGGCGCGAGCCGGATGAATGCGTAGTGCCGGGCGTCGCGCTTCATCATCACGTTGTAGCGCGGCCGCCACTGCTTGATGCGCCGCAGCTCGGCGAGCAGGGCCGCGAACTCGCTGGGGAGGTACTCCCAGTGCAGGGTCGCGGCTTCGCGGATGATGCGTGCGCCTTTGTCCTTGGGGAACTCGGCGCGGAAGTAATCGAGGAGGCGGGTCCGCAGTTGCTTGGATGTGCCGACGTAGACGATCTCGCCCGTGGGCGATTCCATCCAGTAGACGCCGGGCCGGTCGTGCGCGTCGAGGCGCACCTGCTCCTTGAGGCGCAGGACGCGTGCCTCGACGTCGGCGGTGGTGGATCGGGCGCGGCGACGCTTCATCGCTGGCACCGCGGGCAGGACACGGTGCGGCGGCCCTCCAGGGCGAGGTCCGAGATGAGGGGCGTCCCGCAGCGCGTGCACGGGAGACCGCTGCGTCCATAGGCCTGCAACTGCTCGGCGTAGCGCCCGCGGCCGCCACGCGCGTCCTGGTAGTCGCGGAAGGTGGTGCCGCGTGCCGCGATGGCGTCGGGCAGGATGCGACGCAGCGCCTCGAGCACCGCGGTCGCGGCGGCGCGGCTCACGCGGGTCCCCGGGCGCGAGGGGCGCAGCCCCGCGTGCCACAGGGCCTCGGTGGCGTAGATGTTGCCGATCCCCGCGAGGCGTCGCTGGTCCATGAGGATGGTCTTCACGGCGCGGCGCGAGGCGCGGAGGATGCCCGCGAAGCGGACAGCGGTCAGCGTCGGGTCCAGCGGCTCCGGGCCGAGGGCGCGGTCCCAGGCCGTGAACGCGGCGGCGTCACAGAGCCGCAGCGTGCCCAGGCGGCGGACATCGCGATACCGCAGTCGTGTGCCGTCATCGAGCGTGAGCTGCACGGCATCGTAGCCGTCCGCCGCCCCGTCGAGGAGCAGCGCTCCGGTGAATCGCGGTGTGACGATGAGGTGGTCGCCGCTGGCGTGGTGGAGCACGATGGACTTGGCCCGCCGGAACACGGCGCTGATGCGCGCGCCGGCGAGCTGGGCGCGGAACGCCGGCGTGTCGACGCCACGCAGCACATCCGCGCGCCATACCTCGACCTGCGCGATACGGCGCCCGACGATCACGCGCGAGAGGTCGCGCGCGATCGTCTCGGTCTCAGGGAGTTCCGGCACTGCGCGCGGCTTCGCGCCAGCCGATGTCGCGGCGGAACTGCGCGCCATCGAACTGCACGCGGGCGGCGGCGTCACGGCTCAGGGCCTGCGCGTCGGCGAAGCGGCTGGCCACGGCGGTGACCGCGAGCACGCGTCCCCCAGCGGTGCGGAGCAGTCCGTCCTCGCCGCGCCTGGTGCCCGCGTGGAAGTACAACGTGTGCGGTGGCAGATCGGGCAGCTGCACGAGGTCCCCGGTGCGCGCGGTCGCCGGATATCCCGCGGCGGCCACCACGGTGGTCACAGCGGCTCCCGGACGCACCCCGAGTGGGGCGGTGCCCGCCAGCGACTCGCCGCGGGCCACGCGCACGAGCGTCTCCAGGAACGGGCCATCCACGAGCGGCAGGACCACCTGCGTCTCGGGGTCGCCGAAGCGGCAATTGAACTCCACCACCTTCGGTCCGGTGGGCGTGAGCATCAGCCCAGCGTACAGCAGCCCGGTGAATGGACAGCCCTCGGCGCGCAGCGCAGCCAAGGTGGGGGCGACGATCTCGCGCATGATCCGCGCGATCAGTTCGGGGGTCGCGAGTGCCACCGGCGCATACGCGCCCATGCCGCCGGTGTTCGGCCCGAGGTCGCCCGCGAGCAGGCGCTTGTGATCCTGCGCGGCCACGAGCGGCATCGCGTGCGTGCCATCGGTGATCACGAACAGCGACAGTTCCTCGCCGGTCATGTACTCCTCGATGAGCACCTCCGCGCCGGCATCGCCCAGCGAGCGGTCGTCCATGATGTCGTGGATGGCGCGCTCGGCCTCGTCCATCGACATCGCGACGACCACGCCCTTGCCAGCGGCGAGGCCCGAGGCCTTCACGACCACCGGTGCCCCGAGTGCGCGTGCCGCCGCGATCGCGGACGCCGACGTGGTGTGCATGGACGCCCCCGCGGTGGGCACACCGGCCCGCGCCATGAGGTCCTTGGCGAATCGCTTGGAGGTCTCGATGCGCGCCGCGGCGGCCGTGGGTCCGAAGGCAGGGATCCCTGCCGCGCGGAGGGCGTCGACGACACCCGCGGCGAGGGGGCCTTCGGGGCCGACGAGGACGGCATCGACGCGCTCTGCCGTGGCCAGCGCGACGACGGCCGCCGGGTCGGTGATGGTCAGCGGTACGCAGCGCGCGAGCTCGGCGATCCCCGGATTCCCCGGGGCCGCGATCAACTCGAGTGCGGGGTCATCCTGACGGAGGCGCCACGCGAGCGCATGCTCGCGTCCGCCACCGCCGAGCAACAACAGTCGCGTCACGGACCAGTCTTGGCGTTGAAGGCGTCGGTGAAGGCATCGCGCGCACGGCTGATGACATCGGCCACCGTACTGACCGCTTCGCGCGCCTGCTGCGAATAGTACTCACCCGCCTCCTTCACGTCGTCGCTGAGGGGCGGCGCCACCGGATCGCCGCGCCGGCGGTAGTCACCCGCGAGGATGGCCTCGTAGCGCCCGCCGTCCACGAAGGTCCGCAACTCTGCGGCACGCACGGTGGCGAAGGGGTGCTCGCGGAACGCCGTGTTCAGCACCTTGAGGATCTTGTCCCAGGCGTCGCCCTCGGTGGTGTACTCCTTGGACTGCTCGAGGAATGCGTCGACGTCCGTCGCGCCGCGGCCACCGGCGAGGAGCATCAGCGACCGATACGCGGTCTCGGGGGATTGCACGTTGAGCAACGCGGCGCGGTCGCAGGACAGCTCGGACTTGCGGTACCACTCCAGCAGGGCCAGCTGGAACGGCAGCAGCGCGACCGTGGCCAGGAAGGGCAGCGCCGACGCGCCGACGGTGAGCAGGATGATGGCGATCGTGCGGTAGGTCGTGTGCCCGCTCATGATATGGCCGAGCTCGTGCGCGAGGACGTAGCGCCGCTGCTCGGTGTCCATCTCGTCGAAGAGCCCGGAACTCACCACGATGAACGGCCGGTCGAAGCCGACCGCCGCCGCGTTGATCAGGGGAGTCTGCGTGACGAAGAGCTCCGGTCGCTCCGGCCAATCGAAGGTCTCGAGGACCTCGGTGAGCAGCGTGTGCAACTCGGGGTACTGCGTGGGGCCGACACGCACCGCATTGGCCGTGAACAGGTGCCGGACGCCGCGCTCGCCGAAGAAGCCGGCGACCTTGCGCACGACGTCATCGAACCCGGGAATGGCGCGCAGGGCGTTCAGCGCGGCGCGGTCGGCGGGATGCTCCCACGTGAGGGAGTCGATCTGCGGGAGTGGGGTGCGTGGCATCGGGGACTCGTGTGTTGGGGATGCTGGCCCCTACGCATCGGGCCTCGATTCGGTGCCAGTCGGCCGGCGAGGGTGCCAGTCGCCCGGCGAGGGGATCAGCGGCCGGCGAGGGGGTCAGCGCCCGGCGAGGGGGTCAGCGCCCGGTGAGGGGATCAGCGCCCGGCGGCCGCCAGCGCCTGTTCGAGATCCTCGAGCAGGTCCTCCACGTCCTCCACGCCGATGCTCAGGCGAATCAGGCCGTCCGAGATGCCGAGGGCGACGCGGCGGTCCGGGGGGATGGACGCATGGGTCATCGACGCTGGGTGATTGGCCAAGCTTTCGACGCCCCCAAGGGACTCGGCGAGGGAGAAGACCCGCAGTGAGTTCAGCACCACGCCGGCGGTCTCCTTCGACCCCATCTCGAAAGATAACATCCCCCCGAACCCAGTCATTTGACGAACGGCCAGTTCGTGCTGCGGGTGACTCTCCAAGCCGGGGTAGAACAGGGACTCGTGTCCTAGCCGTTCGGCCAGCCACCCGGCGATCCGCCGACCGTTGGCGTCGTGCGCGCGCATCCGAAGCGCGAGCGTCTTGGTCCCGCGAAGAGCGAGCCAGCAGTCGAAGGGGCCGGGCACGGCGCCCGCCGAGTTGGCGTTGAACCACAGGCGGTTGGCGAGCGTATCATCGTTGAGCACGGCGATGCCGCCGATGATGTCGGAATGGCCGTTCAGGTACTTGGTCGTCGAGTGATAGACGATATCCGCGCCCAAGGCCAACGGATTCTGGAAGTACGGACTGGCGAAGGTGTTGTCGGCGATCAGGATCGCGCCGCCCCGATGCGCGACGTCGGCTGCGGCCGCGAGGTCGGTCAGCCACATCAGCGGGTTGGTCGGTGTCTCGACCAGCACCGCGACGGTGTTCGGGCGCATCGCGTCGGCGATGTGCTGCGGGTCGCGGGTGTCCACGTAGCTGAACTGCAGGCCGAAGTGCTGGAGTACCTTGTCGAGCAGCCGGAAGGTGCCGCCGTACACATGGGCGCCGCAGACGATGTGGTCCCCTGCTTTGAACAGTTTCATGATGGCGTCGAGGCAGCCCATCCCGCTGGCGAACGCGATGCCGTGGCGTGCACCTTCGAGCGAGGCGACATTACGCTCCAGCGCTTCCCGGGTCGGATTCTTGCCGCGGGCGTACTCGTAGCCCGTGTGCTCGCCGAAGGACCGATGCACGTAGGTGCTGGTCTGGTAGATCGGCGGCATGATGGCCCCGTTGGTGGGGTCCGGGGCTTGGCCGGCGTGGATGGCGCGGGTGGCGAAGCGCCCGTGGGCGTCGGCGTCGGTGCGTCGGGTCATGGCGGGTCGGGGCGGGGGACGGGCGGAAGGTAACCGTGTGGCGGCGTGAGTCGCAGGGGGTGCGGGATGTCGGAATCGCAGGATCTGGAGATCACGCCCATCCTCGTGGTGGACGATGAACCCTTGGTGCGGCGCGTGCTGATCGGTCACCTCGAGCGCGACGACTACGTCTGCTATGAGGCGTCGAGCGGCAACGAGGCGCTGGCCCTGCTGCAGCAGATCGCCGTGCCCCTGGTCATCTCGGACCTGCAGATGCCGGACGGCGATGGACGCGCCCTGCTGCGCGCCGTGCGCGAGCGGCATCCGGAAACGGCCGTGGTCATTCTGACCGGCGCCGGCGACGTGGAGACGGCGGTGGCCTGCCTGCAGGACGGGGCCACGGATTTCATCACCAAGCCCTTCGTGGCCTCCGAGGTCGAGGTGCGGATCGAGCGGGCCTTGGAGTCGCGGCGCCTGCGCTTGGAGGTCGAGGACTACCGCCGCCATCTCGAGCAGCGCGTCACCGAGCAGGCGCAGCGCATCCAGGAGCTGTTCCTCAACGGGGTGCAGGCGCTCGTCGCCGCGCTCGAGATCAAGGACGCCTACACCCGCGGGCACTCGGAGCGGGTCGCCCAGTGGGCCCAGGCCACGGCGCAGTTCCTCGGACTCGACGACGACCTCACCCGCCAAGTGGAGCTCGGCGGCCACCTGCACGACCTCGGCAAGATCGGGGTGCGCGCCACCGTGCTCACGAAGGACGGGCGCCTGACCGACGAGGAGTACGACCACGTGATGCAGCACATGGTGCTGGGCTGGCGCATCCTGTCGCCGCTGCTCCGTGACGCGCCGCATGCGCTCGCGGCCGTGCGGCATCATCATGAGCGCTGGGATGGCCGGGGGCGGCCCGACGGCCTGATCGCTGATGCCATCCCCCTGCCCGCACGCATCGTGGCCGTCGCCGATGCCTACGATGTGCTGACCACCGGTCGTCCCTACAAGAATGGCGGTCGTGTGCTGTCGTCGTCGGACGCGTTGGCCGAGCTCGAGGCCAGCAGCAACCAGTTCGACCTCAACGTGGTGCGCGCGTTCCGGCGGGTGGTCGAGGGCAAGGGGGGGCGCATCTCGCGCCCGATCGCTCAGCTCTCGTAGCGACCGACACTCGCCTGCAGCGGACCGAGTTGCTCGGCGAGCTGTCGCGCGGCCTCGACGGCGCGCTGCGCCGCGGCGATCTGGGTGGTCGCGACGCTGCGGAGCTCCGCGCTCCGTGCGGCGTGTCGGTCCGACCGATCGGTGGTCGCGGTGAGCTCCGCGCACAGCGCCTCGAGTTCCAGCACGGCGGCGGTGCCGGCCTCTTTCACCTGCACGATGGCGTCGCGATTCTCGGCGATCTGGTCGCTGATGTCGCGCAGCGCGCTCACCGAGGTCCCGATCACGTCGGCGCCATCGGTCACCCGGTCGCGCACCTCGGTCATCTGTCGCGCGGCCGCGTCCGCGGTGGTGCGGAGCTCATCGGTCAGCGTGCGGATGGTCTCGAGGGCCTGACTCGTGGCCACGGCGAGCGCGCGGATCTCGTCGGCGACCACGGCGAAACCGCTCCCATGCTCACCGGCCCGCGCGGCCTCGATGGCGGCGTTGAGCGCCAACAGATCGGTCTGCCGTGCGATGTCGGCGATGGTGGCGGTCACGTCGCCGATCTGCTGCGACTTGCTGCCGAGGTCCAGGACCAGCGGCGTCGCCTCGCGGGTGACGTCGGCGATCGCCGCCATGCGGACGTGGGCGAGATCGGCGGCAGTCGCCCCGCTGCGCGCGGCGTGGGTCACGGATTCGGTCCGCTCCACGGTGCGGCGCACGATGTCGACACCGCGTCCCGCACCGGCCAACGCGCGCTGCGCAGCGGCACGGAGGGTCGCCAGCGCGACCGCCTGCTCGCCGGCGACCGTCGCCAGCTCATGCGCCGCGCCGGCGACCTCGCCGCTGGAGCTACGGACCTGCGCGACGTGTGCGTGCATGGCCTCGGTGGCGTCCCGCAGCGCGGCGACCTGCCGTCCGCCCTCCACCACGAACGCGCGGCTCGAGGCGGTCACGCGGTTCATGGCGGCGGGCAGCTCGGGCAGCGGATCATCCACCTCGGCGTCCATCGTGCTGCGCAGGTCGCCCTCGGCGGCGCGGTCGGCGTAGCGGGCGACGCGCCCGACGGTCCGCGCGAGTCGACGCGCCTGCCCGGCACCGACCGTCGCGGCCACCAGCAGGATACCGAGCGCCACGAGCGCCAGGACGCCGAAGCGCCGCAGCAGGGTGCCCAGCGCGGCATCGGCGCGGGTGGAGGCCACCACGATCGCGGCGACGGTGCCATCGACCCGGCGCACCGGCGCAGTGGCCGACACATACCAGCCGGCGCTCCCCTCCTCGCGATACAGCGGCGTGGCTCCGCCGCCCACCGCGCCCAGGACCTGCGCGAGCCCGGGCGTCGGGGTCCACGGCTGATCGTACCCGGGCTGGGCCGCATCCCACTGGGAATGGGTCAGCACGCGAGCGGTCGGTCCGTCCAGCGAGACGACGAACAGGCCGTGGACCAGGTCGGTGGCCGCGCCCCCGTTGGCGGCCCACACCCGCTTGAGGTCGGCGCGCGTGCGCGCGAAGCGATCGTCGTTGCGGTCACGGCCGCGGGCGAGCGTGTCGATGGCCTCCGCGTCGACGATCGCCGCCGCGCTCCGCGCGATGGCCAGCATCCGGTCCCCCTGATGCCGCGCCACATCCCGGCGGGCTTCGAGGTACGCCGGGAGCAGGAGCACGAGCGCCGTGAGCAGGACGGCCAGCACACTGCGGCCGACGAACTGGTCGCGGAGGCGGCCGTAGGTCTCCCGGGCGGGATCGATGGGGGGCAGGAGGGACTCCAAGGAGTGGGGCGGTACGCGAAGGGTACGAACGCGCCGCGGCGGCGACAAGCGGCGGTGGTCGGGTCGCCGACCGCCCTCTAGTTTCCCCGCATGACCTCGATGACCTATCCTGCCGGATTGATGGTGAGCGTCTCAGGTGTGCGTGGTGTGGTCGGTCGCACGCTCACACCCGAGCTGATCGCCCGATTCGCGGCGGCATTCGGAAGCTGGGCCGTGGCACAGGGGCGGGCGCGCCATGTGGTGGTCGGGCGCGACAGCCGCGTCTCCGGCCCGATGTACCATCACATCGTCGTCGGCGCGTTGCGCAGCGTGGGCTGCGACGTGATCGACATCGGGCTCGCGCCGACGCCCACGGTGCAGCTCGCGGTGGAGCACCATCATGCGGCCGGCGGGATCGCCATCACCGCCAGCCACAACCCGATCGAGTGGAACGCGTTGAAGTTCGTGGGGGCGGATGGATTGTTCCTCGACGCCGCAGCCGGCGAGGCGATGCGCCGCTACATGGACAGCGGTCCGGTGTACGCGTCCTGGGAGTCGATCGGCGCGGAGGCCCAGGATGCCGAGGCGATCGCGCGCCATGTCGACGCCGTGCTGCGCTTGCCCTATCTCGATGTGCCGGGGATCCGCGCGCGGCGCTTTCGCGTCGCGCTCGACGCCTGCCACGGTGCGGGCTCGGCCATCCTGCCCGCCCTGCTGGCCGAGCTGGGCTGCGAGGTCTTCGCGATCGGGATGGAGGCGGACGGCCGCTTCCCGCGGCCGCCCGAGCCGGTCGCCGAGCAGCTGGGCGACCTCGGGGCGCTGGTCCAGCGCAGTGGCGCCGTCGTCGGGCTGGCCACCGATCCCGACGTGGACCGGCTGGCGATCGTGGACGAGCGCGGCGAGGCGATCGGCGAGGATTGGACGCTGGCCTTGGCGGCGCGGGTGGTCCTCGCGAAGCGCCCGGGGCCCGTCGTCACGAATCTCTCGACCAGTCGCATCCTCGACGATGTCGCGGCGGCCTTCGGCGTCGCGGTGACGCGCGCTCCGGTCGGCGAGGTGAACGTGGCGCTGGCGATGCGCCGGCTTGGCGCGGTGGTCGGCGGTGAGGGGAACGGGGGGGTGATCCTGCCCGATCTGCATCTGGGCCGCGATGCGCCGCTGGGCGCCGCGCTCGTGTTGCAGTTGCTGCACGAGGCCGCCGTCCCGCTCTCGCAGGTCGTGGCGGCGTATCCGCGCTATGCCATTCTCAAGGACAAGCTGCCACGGCCGAACGCGCCGCTCGACACGGTGTATGCGGCCCTGCGGCAGGCCTTCGCCGATGCCGAGGTCGATACGCAGGATGGCCTGCGCGTGGCCTGGACGGATCGCTGGCTGCACGTGCGACCCTCGGGGACCGAGCCCATCGTCCGGGTCATCGCCGAGGGGCCCGATGCGGCCGCCGCCCAGGCGCTGGTCACGCGGGCCCGCCGTGAGCTCGCCGCCCTCGCCTGACCTCGACTCAGCACACCCTAGCAGACCGGAGCAGCGCCATGTGTGGGATCGTCGGATATACGGGCCATCGACAGGCCACGCCGTTGTTGGTGGAGGGACTGCGGCGCCTGGAGTACCGCGGATATGACTCGGCCGGCGTCGCGCTGGTCGACGATGGCGTCCTGGCGACGCGGCGGGCAGCGGGCAAGATCTCGCGGCTGGATGCCGCGATCGCGGCGTCGCCAGTGACCGGACAGGTGGGGATCGCCCACACTCGCTGGGCGACGCATGGCCCGCCGACGGAGCGCAACGCGCATCCGCACTGCAGCGCCGACGGCACGATCGCCGTGGTGCACAACGGGATCATCGAGAACGCGACCGTGCTGCGCGAGCGCCTGCAGGCCCTGGGGTACACCTTCGCCTCGGACACGGACACCGAGGTGCTCGCACACCTGACGCAGGAACTGTACGTGGAGTCGCTCGAGCAGGCCGTTATCGCGGCGCTGCAGCATGTCGAGGGCACGTACGGCATTGCGGTGATCTCGAGCCGTGACCCGGGGACGCTCGTCGCGGCGCGCCTGGGCTCGCCGCTGCTCGTCGGGGTGGGCGACGGGGAGAACTTCGTCGCCAGCGATGCCTCGGCGATCCTCGCGCACACGCGGCAGGTCATCTACCTGGACGACGGCGACGTCGCGGTGGTGACGGCCGAGGGATACCGCGTGATGGACATCGATGCGATGCCGCTGGACCGCCAGGTGTCGCGCATCGACTGGGATCTCGCAGAGATCGAACGCGGGGGCTACGCCCACTTCATGCTGAAGGAGATCTTCGAGCAGCCGCAGACGATCACCAACACGATGCGCGGGCGACTCATCGTCGCGGACGGCACCTCGAAGCTCGGCGGGCTCAATCTGTCGCATGACGACCTGCTCGACATCGACAACGTCATCATCACGGCCTGTGGGACGAGCTGGCACTCGGCGCTGATCGGTGAGATGATGATCGAGGAACAGTGCCGGATCCCGGTCGAGGTCGAGTACGCCTCGGAGTTCCGGTACAAGAATCCCATCGTCGGGCCGCGCACGCTGTGCATCGTGATCTCGCAGAGTGGCGAGACGGCCGACACGCTCGCCGCGATGCGCGAGGCCAAGCGGCGGGGCGCCAAGACGCTGGGGCTCGTGAATGTCGTGGGCTCGACCATCGCGCGTGAGGACGATGGCGGGATCTATCTCCATGCCGGCCCCGAGATCGGCGTCGCGTCGACGAAGGCCTTCACGAGTCAGGTGGTGGCGCTGGCGTTGCTCACGCTCAAGCTTGCGCGCAAGCGCGACCTTGGGGTCACGCGCGGCATCGAGATCGCGCAGGCCATGGAGGCGCTGCCCGGACAGGTGCAGGCCATCCTCGATCGTGCGGCGGTGATCGAGGAGATCGCCGAAGAGTTCAAGCGGGCCGCGAACTTCCTGTACCTGGGGCGCGGCTTCAACTTCCCGGTCGCGCTCGAAGGGGCGCTCAAGCTGAAGGAGATCAGCTACATCCACGCCGAGGGCTACCCGGCCGCCGAGATGAAGCACGGCCCGATCGCCCTCATCGACGAGATGATGCCGGTGGTCTTCGTCGCGCCGCACGATTCGGTGTTCGACAAGATCGTGTCGAACATCCAGGAGGTGAAGGCGCGCAAGGGCAAGATCATCGCCATCACCACGCGCGACGAACCGGCGCTCGCCGGGCTGCTGGACTACGAGGTGCGGATCCCCGAGACGATCGAGATGCTGTCGCCCGTCCTGGCGGCGATCCCGCTGCAATTGCTGGCCTACTACATCGCGGTGAAGCGCGGCTCCAATGTGGATCAGCCGCGCAACCTCGCCAAGTCGGTGACGGTCGAATGATCATGCGTTCCTTGGTGGTGCTCGGCGTCGCCGCGACGGCGGCCGCCGCCCAGCGCGATGTGCAGACGCGCTTCGTGGACGCCGAGCGCCAGTGGCGCGCCGGGCGCTACGACTCCGCACTGGTCGCGCTCGGCACACTGCTGCGCGACCCTCAAGCGGCGGCACTGCTGCCACGCATCGCTGAGCTGACGGGTGAGCCGTACGCGTCGCGCGAGGTGGCGCGCGACGCCCGGAACCCGCGCTGGTCGCCGGATGGCCGACTGGTGATGTACGAGACCGGGACCGGTGAAGCCTTGCGGACGGTGGTGGTCCAGCTCGGCGAGACCATCACCCCATTGGCCTCGGTGACGGGGAACCGCGCGGTGTTCGCGCGCGACAGCCGCTCCCTCGCCTATCTCACGTTCGGCACGGAGGGCGCACCCCCGCAAGTCCGACGGCGGCCGCTGATCGATCGCTCCGCGGAAGTGACGCTGCCGAGCACCGGGTGGCTCGTGCGCGAGCTGGCCTTCGGGGCCGACGGCAGCACGTTGTTCGGTCTTGCCGAGCGCAGTGGGGAGCGGACGACGCAGGTCGTGGCGTGGCGTCGGGGTGCGAATGCGGCCGAGGTGTTGACGCGAACGGATTCCGCGAAGGCCGGTCTCATCGTCGCGGGCGAGCGGTATCTCGTCTACGGGGTGCGGGCCGGGGTGGCCGTCGGCGGCGGCGGCCGCGGCGGCGCGAACGTCCCCGGCGGCGGGGCGTCCTTCGAAGTGCTCGATCTGGTCGAGGGCACCACGCGCCGCTTCGCGGGACGCAATGTCGCGGTGGCGCGGGACGGCGCTGCGCTCACGTATCTGAGCGGGACCGGAACGGTGTCGGTGATGCGTCTCGCCTTGGTGCCCGGCGCGCAGCCGACCGCGCTCGCCTCGACCACGCTCCCCGTCGCGAGCCCGGCGATCTCGCCCAGCGGCACCCGCGTGGCGTTCCAGATGATGCCGCGCGAGGACTGGGAGGTGTATGTGGTCGGCGGTAGCGACACGACCCCGCGGCGCATCACCCGCGAGATCCAGCACGATCTGCTGCCCGCCTTCTTGCGGGACGACCGGCTCATCGCGAAGATCGGCGAGAGCCGGCATCGCCGCGTGCATGCCTATGACCTGGCCACCGGCGCGCGGACCCGGCTGTTCCACAACAATTCCGTGCGCACCATCGCCCCCGAGTATGAGTGGGTCGCCGATGACCGAGGCGAGCGCCTGCTCATCGTCGCCGAGCGAGACGGCGATACCGTGACCCCGCACCGGCATCTCTACGTCACCGACCTCACGCGTCCGGTCTCGCGGGAGCACCTGGTGTCGCGCGTGGATTCCGCGCTGCGTGCCGAACGCGCCTTGGCGACCTTCGCCGCGTCCGCGTATGCGCCGATCGACAGTGCCGTGCGGGCGGCCGTGGCCGACGTGGATGTCGGTCGCGTGTACGGCTATGCCCGGGACCTGTTCGCGTTCGACTCCAAGCACATCACGCAGCCCGGCAATCTCAAGGCGCGCGAATATCTCAAGGCCACGTATGAGTCCTTCGGCCTCCAGGCGGCCTACGAGACCTTCACCGCGAATCAGGGGGTGAATCGCGCGGGCGTCAGCACCGCGAACGTGATCGCCGTGCTGCCGGGCACGACCAACCCCGAGCTGGTCTACGTGATCAGCTCGCACTTCGACTCGCGGGCCGAGGGCCCGGGTGCGGACGACAACACTTCGGGGACCTCGGTGTTGCTCGAGACGGCCCGCGTCCTGGCCGCACGACCGCAGGCGGCGACGATCGTCTTCGCGTCGCTCACCGGCGAGGAGTCCGGCCTGCTCGGCGGGCGGGAGTTCGTGCGGCTGGCCAAGGAGGGCGGCATCCGGATCATGGGGGTGCTCAACAACGACATGGTCGGCTGGAAGAACGACGAGCGGCTCGACAACACCATCCGCTATTCGAACCCGGGCATCAAGGACCTGCAGCACGGGGCGGCGATGCGCTACAGCGACCTCATCACGTACGACGCGTTCTACTACAAGAGCACCGACGCGCAAGCGTTCTACGACGGCTACGGCGACATCGTCGGGGGGATCGGGTCGTATCCGGTGCTCGGCAATCCGCATTATCACCAGCCGCACGATGTGCTGGAGACCATCGATCAACAGTTGGTCGCCGAGGTGGCGAAGACGACCGTCGCGTCGATCATGATGCTGGCCTCCTCGCCGGCGCGCGTGTCGGGACTGCAGCTCGCGCGCGCGGGCGGCACCGTCTCGGTGCAGTGGACGCCGAGCCCGGAGCGGGACGTCACGGGGTATGTGGTCCGTGTGACGCCGCCCGGAGCGGCCGAGGGCAGGGAGCAGCGCACGAGCGGCGCGACGCTCAGCCTCGCGAATGTCGCACCCGGCAGTGAGATCGCCGTGAAGGCCATCAACGCACGGGGGCTGATGGGCTGGGACTGGGCACGCAGCATCGCGCGCTGACATGCGGGTCCTGCTCCAGCGGGTCGCGCGGGCGGAGGTCCGCGTGGACGGCGAGGTCGTCGGGCGGGTGGGACGTGGCGTCCTCGTGCTCGTCGGGATCACCGCCACGGATACCGACGCCGAGGCGTCGTGGCTCGCGGAGAAGATCGCGGGACTCCGCATCTTCCCCGACGCCGACGACAAGATGAATCTCGCGCTGGCCGATATCGGCGGTGGCGCCCTGGTGGTCTCGCAGTTCACACTGTACGGCGACGTCCAGAAGGGACGACGGCCCTCGTTCATCGAGGCGGCGCGCCCTGAGGTCGCCGAACCCTTGTACCGCCGGTTCGTCTCCTTGCTGCAGGCACAGGGCGTGCCCTGCGAGACGGGCGCCTTCGGGGCGATGATGGAGGTCGAACTGGTGAACGACGGTCCCGTCACCCTGTGGCTTGAGCGATGACGTTGCCCGTCATCCTCGCCTCGGCGTCGCCGCGTCGCCGCGAACTGCTCACGCTGATCGGCATCGCCCACGAGGTCCGTCCGGCCGACGTGGACGAATCGGTGCGCGCCGGCGAGGAGCCGGTGGCGTATGTCGACCGGCTCGCGCGCGAGAAGGCGCTCGTGGTCGCGCCGGACGATGCGCAGGCGGTGATCATCGCCGCCGACACCACCGTGGTGCTGGACGGCGAGATCCTCGGCAAGCCCGCGTCGGAAGAGGATGCCGTGTCCATGGTGACCGCGCTCGCCGGGCGCACGCATCTGGTGTTCACCGGCGTCGCGGTCCGTCGTGGCGCGCGCATCACCAGTCACGTGGATCAGGTGGCGGTCACGATGCGGCCGCTGAGCGAGGCGGAGATCCGCGCGTACGTGGCGACGGGCGAGCCGATGGACAAGGCGGGCGCCTACGGCATCCAGGGCTTCGGCGCGACCCTCGTCACGCGGGTCGATGGCGACTACTTCGCGGTCATGGGGCTCGGCCTCTCGGGCCTCGTGCAGGCCCTGCCCATCGTCGGCGCACGCTACGCCGTGG
The DNA here is from genome assembly GCA_964503275.1 of uncultured Gemmatimonadaceae bacterium. GTDB lineage: Bacteria > Gemmatimonadota > Gemmatimonadetes > Gemmatimonadales > Gemmatimonadaceae > DASRAP01. The sequence goes on from CAZCZO010000007.1 coordinate 23,754, forward strand.
GACGCGGCGTGATCGACGACGACTAGCGTCCGCCCGGCGGGTGCGAGGTGCGATAGGTGTCGTGCCAGTGCTGCACCTTCGCCAGCACGGACTCGGGCGTGATGCGGGACATCCGCCCCGGGCGATGGACCGGCGTCGGTGGGTAGTCCTCGCCCGCATCGCCATAGGCGTCCACGATCAGATCGCCGAAGCGTCGATGGGGACCGAAGCGCTTGGGGTTGGTATAGCCCATCAGCGACACGACCGGTCGGTCCAGGGCCACGCTGATATGCAATGGACCGGTGTCGGGCGAGAGCGTCAGCGCGCTGCCGTCGAGGATCCCGACCAGATTCCGCAACCCGCTGCCCAGCGCGGAGTGCACCGGCGCGCGGACCCGCTCGCGGATCACCCGCTCGGCCTCCAGCTCGCGCTCGCTACGTCCGCCGACCAGGACCGGCTGCAGGCCGAAGTCGTGGTACAGCGCATCGCAGACCGGTGCCCAGCGCTCCGCGACCCAATCCTTCTCCGCTTTGCTGGTGCCCACGACGATCGCCGCGGTCGGTCGGTCGAACGCCGCGAAGAACTGCTGCTGCCACGCGCGCTCGTGCGCCCAGGGCCCGAGGCCCCACTCGCGTGGCTCCGCGGGGACCTGCAGCCAGTCGAGGAACTCGACGTATTGATCGGCGACATGTTGCGGCGCGCGCGCCGGGATGCGGTGCGTCGTGAACAGCCAATTCGCGTCGCGCGCCCGGGCACGGTCGAAGCCGAGCTTGACAGGCGCCTTCATGAAGCGCGTGATGACGCCGGCCTTGAAGTACACCTGCAGCGCGATCACGACGTCGAAGGGTCGGGACTGCAACTCCTCGCGCAGCGCGGCGAAGGCGGCCAGCCCACCGCGGCGATCGAAGCGCAGGATCTCGTCGATCGCCGGATGCCCCTCGACCAACGTCGCCGGCCCGGGCTGCAGGATCCAGGTCAGGTGCGACCCGGGGGCATGGCGCTTGAGGGCGGTCGCGATGGGCAGTCCGTGCACGACATCGCCGACGGCGCTCATCAGCACGATGCCGATGCGGTCGAGCGGCACCGTGCTCACGCCGCCCCCACCGGGATCTGCAGCGCGTCGTGGTCCGCCGGGCCCAACGTGAGCCCCCGCTGCCGCGCCCACTTGTGCAGCGAACGCCGCAGTCGATCACGGTTCGCGCGCGCGACGATCTCACCGGGCTCCCCGAGTCGTACGCGGTCCACATCGAGGACGGCCGCCCGGATCGCGCCGTCGAGCGTCCGGCTCAGGTGGATGTTCTTGACGTTCAGATCGGGGTGCCAGACGCCCAGGGCGGCGAGGTCGTGCAAGAGCGCGCGCACTGCGGTCCACACCTCGTCGCGGATCCGCGCCGAGGCGGGGTCGGCCAGCAGGGTGCCAAGGTCCATGCCGTCGGGCAGTTCCTCGGTGGCCACGTCGGCGCGCTTCACGAAGAACGACTCGCGGTAGATCACGAAGCCGAGCACGGCGGGGGTCGCGATGCCGTGCTGCGTGAGGAAGCTGGCGATCATCAGCTCGCGCGGCGCGCGCGGCAGGATGAAGCGGTCCCCGCGCAGCCGCGCGAGCAGTCCGCCGTGATGACTGCGGCGCACGACCACCGCGGGGCCGTCGAAGGGCAGGCGCACCGCATACGCGGGCAGACGGCCCTCGAAGCTGCGGCGTGTGGGCTGCGCCGCCGCCCACTGGTACAGCGTACCGGACTGGGTCGCATGCGCGAACGCCGCGAGCAGATCCTGCCGCGCGACGATCCGCGTGTCGCCGGTGTCGAGCCGGTCGTATGCCGGCGCTACCACTGCACGGCGAACACAGGGACCGGTTGGCTCTTCCCCTTCAGGGGCATCGCCTCGCGCTCGTCCATCGGCGGCAGCTGATGCAAGGCCGAGCGGAGCGCATCACTCACGAGGATCTCGCCGCCCGCCGCGGCCGAGCAGAGCCGGCTCGCCGTGTTCACCGTGTCGCCGATGACCGTGTACTCCAAGCGGCGCTCGGAGCCGATGTTCCCCGCGAAGGCCTCGCCGGTGTTGAGGCCGATGCCGATCTGCAGTTCGGGGCGCCGGTCGAGCCGCCACCGTTCGTTGAGCGTGACCAGCGCCCGCTGCATGTCGATCGCCGCCGCCAGTGCGCGGTCCGCGTCGTCGGGATCCCCGAGCGGGGCCCCCCACTGCGCCATCACGGCGTCCCCGATGAACTTGTCGAGGGTGCCGCCATGCCGGAACACGCAGTCGACCATCTCGCTGAAGTACTCCGACAGCAGGGCGGCCATGTCGTCGGGGTTCATGGTCTCCGACAACGCCGTGAACCCGCGGATGTCACTGAACAGCACCGTGACGATGCGCTTGTCGCCTCCCAGACGCACGGCGTCCGGCGCCGAGGCGATGCGCGCCGCGAGATGCGGGGTGAAGAAGCGCTCGAAGTTGCTGCGGACCACGGCCTCCTGCTGCAGGCGTGACGCGAACTGCGAGTTCTCGAGCGCGACCGCGGAGATACCGGCGAAGGCGATCAGGAACTCCAGGTCATCGTCCGCGAAGCGCGTGGTGACCGAACTGCTGTCGACGTACAGCACGCCGAACGGGCGCCCGTTCCCCCCCACCAACGGCGCGCACATGGCGGAGCGGATCTGCTGCAGCACCACCGACTGGCCCCCGAAGCGCGCGTCCTCCCCCGCGTCGTCCGAGATGATCGCGCTGCGCTCGTCGATCGCCGTGCGCGCGATCGACTGCGGGACGGGGCGCGTGGACTCGCCTCCCTTGCGGTCGCGCGAGAGCCGCGGGATCAAGCGGTCGTCCGCGTCGAGCAACAGCACGGCCGTGCGGTCCACCTCCAGCACGTGGAATGCATAGGTCACCACCTGGTCGAGCAGCGCATCCACGTCGCGCACGCGCGAGAGCGCCGTCGAGACCTGCAGCAGCATCGCCAGCTTCTGGCGCGCCTTGTCGTCGCCCGTGGCCAGCGAGGCCAACGCGGCATCGGGTGCGGCCGTTTCGAGCGAGATCTGTTGCGGCGAGAGGCCAAAGAGATCCGCGCCGCTCACCGGACGCTGCCGCACGATGGTCGCCCCCGCGCGCGGCGTCGGCGTGCCGGCCGCCGCCGCAGGGTCGGGGGCAGCTGGGACGACCATCGCCTCGACCCGGAAGGCCCGTTGCCCGAAGCGGATCACATCGCCGGCCGCGACCACGTAGGTCTCGATGCGGTCGTTCCCGACGAAGGTCCCGTTCGCCGAGTCGAGGTCGCGCACCGTCAGGCGGTCGCCGGCGGCCGTGAGCTCGGCGTGCCGACGCGAGATGGTCGGGTCGGGCACCGGGATGTCACTGGTCGGCGCCCGGCCGACCACCCGGGTCGCGCCCTCGGGGAGCGGGAAGGACTCCGGTCCGTCGATGGCGATGAGTCGGAACGGCATGCGCGGAATATGCGGCCGTGCGGGGCCGATGCCTAGCGGACAACGCGCGCCGACCGCGCGCGGCCGATCGCCGTGAGCATCGCACGGGCCTTGTTCTCGGTCTCCGCCCACTCGGCCTCCGGGACCGAGTCGTGGACGATCCCGGCGCCCGCCTGCACGTGGGCCTCCGCGCCGTCGAGCACGCAGGTGCGGATCGTGATCGCGAGGTCCATCCGTCGGTCGTCGGCGGAGATGTACCCGAGCGCCCCGGCGTAGGGCCCCCGCATCTCCGACTCCAGCTCGTCGATGATCTCCATCGCGCGGACCTTCGGCGCGCCGGTCATGGTGCCCGCCGGGAAGGTCGCGCGGAACACGTCGAGCGCGGACGCCCCCTCACTCAAGGTGCCATCGACACGGCTGGTGAGATGCAGCACGTGCGAGTAGCGCTCGACGCGCATGAACTCCGGGACCGTCACCGACCCGTACTCGGCGATACGTCCGACATCGTTGCGGCCGAGGTCGACGAGCATCACGTGCTCCGCGCGCTCCTTGGGGTCCTGCTCCAGCTCCGCCGCGAGCGCGGCATCCTCGGCGAGGGTGGCCCCTCGCGGGCGCGTCCCGGCGATGGGCCGCACCGTCACCGTCCCGTCCTGCAGGCGCACGAGCAGCTCCGGCGAGGAGCCGACCAACTCGGTGCCGTCCACCTCGAGGTGGTACATGTACGGTGACGGATTCAGAGAGCGCAGCAGCCGGTAGAGCACGGACGGGTCGAAGTCCCGCGGCACGCGGATCCGCCGCGCCAGCAGCGCCTGGAAACAGTCGCCCGCGCGGATGTACTCCTTGATGCGCTCGACGTCGGCCACGAATCGCTCGCGCGTGGTCGACGACTGGCCGACCGCCGGCGGCGCGGCGACATCGAAGTCCAAGGCAGGGAGCGCCGGGGCGCTGCGCAACCGGGCGATCGCGGCATCGACGCGGGCGCGCGCGTCGTCGTACAGGACGCGGAGTCGCGCCGGGGTGGTGTCGTCCACCCGCACCGACGCGACCACGCGCGCCGTCCCCTTGAGGTTGTCGATGATCACCAGCACGTCGGTGAACAGCCATACGGCGTCGGGCGCACGGTGTCGCCGGGCAGGGCGCTGCGGGAGATGCTCCAGGTGGCGGACCACATCGTAGCTGAAGTAGCCCACGGCACCGGCCCAGAACGGACCGAGTTCGGGAGCCGCGATGGGCGGATATTCGGCCAGGCGCGAGCGGAGATCGGCGAACACGTCATCGGGCCGACGCGCGCCGGACCATCCGGACGCAGGCGACCAGTCCTCGACCGTGCCGTCCACCAGCCGCCAGGCCGCACGCGGCGCCGTCCCGAGGAAGGTGTAGCGCGACCACATCTCACTGCCGGCGGGAGCCGACTCGAGCAGGAAGGCGAAGGGCGGCTGTCGCAGGGCCGCGAAGGCCCCGACCGCCGTGGTGGTATCCAGCAGGATCTCGTCGGCGACGGGCACCAGCGACCCGGGCCGCGCACGCGCGGCGAAGGACTCGAAGCTCACGTGGGTGAAGCTACTGGCCCGACACCCGGCATGGCAGGGCTCTGGCGTGTGGACGCTCCGGTGCCGACGTTATCTTCGTGTAGCCCTCCTGCCTCTCCGCGATCCGGCCCCCGTGACAGCATCGTCCACCACGCCCAACGACGAGTGGGTCCTCATCACGCTCGAACGGCTGCTGTCGCCCGCACAGCTGGACGAGTTGCGCGCGATCCACGGCGAGAGCTACTGGCAGGCGGCGGTGCGCCGCGGATGGACCACCGACGAAGCGGTGCTGGCCGCGCTGGCCACGCGGTTCCGGATGCGGATCGCCGACGTGGACTCGATCCCGGCCTCGGCCCTCGCTGCCGTGTCGGAACAGCTTGCGCGCCGCTACCGCATCCTGCCCTTGGCCGTGACCGATACGATCATCGAGATCGCGACGGCCAACCCGTACGACATCGATTGCGAGCGCACCTTGGCCTTCGTCGCGGGGCGGACCGTGCGCATGTCCCTGGCGTCGCCGACGCGCATCGCGGCGCGTATCGACGAGCTCTACCGCCCCGAGACGGTGGTCGAGCGCCTGCTCGACGACGGCTTCAGCGGCGACGAGGTCATCGAGACCGTCGACGAGTCTGCCGACGTCACCGAGTTCTCACTGGGGCAAGCGACCGACCGGCCGATCATCCGCCTCGTCGACCGCATCATCTCCAAGGCCATCCAGCAGCGCGCGAGCGACATCCACTTGGAACCGGAGGAGCAAGGGATGCTCGTCCGGTATCGCATCGACGGGGTGCTCAAGGACGACTCGGTCATCCCGCGCGCGCTCAGTGTGCCGCTGGTGGCACGCGTGAAGATCATGGCGCAGTTGGACATCGCGGATCGCCTGCGTCCACAGGACGGCCGTGCCCGCGTGTCCGTCGGTGGTGCCCGGATCGACCTGCGCATCTCGACGCTGCCGACCTCTGTCGGCGAGAAGGTCGTGATCCGTATCCTCGATGCCCGCACCACCGTGCTGTCGATCGACGGCCTCGGGTTGTCGGCCGACGAGAGCGCGCGCATCGCGACCCTGCTCTCGGCGCGGGAGGGCCTGATCCTGGTCACCGGTCCCACGGGATCCGGCAAGACGACGACCCTCTACTCGATGCTGCGCACCATCCAGCTGCGCAGCGTCAACATCATCACCGTCGAAGACCCCGTCGAGTATCGGCTCAAGGGCGTGGTCCAGGTGAACGTCAACGAGAAGACGGGGCTCACCTTCCCGGCCGCCCTGCGCTCCATCCTGCGGCAGGACCCCGATGTGATCCTCGTGGGCGAGGTCCGCGACAAGGAGACGGCGCAGATCGCGGTGCAGGCCGCGCTCACGGGCCACCTGGTGCTCACGACGCTGCACACCATCGACGCCGCGAGCTCCGTCACACGTCTCACGGACCTGGGCATCGATCCCTATCGGTCGGCGGCAGCGCTCAAGGGCATCGTCGCGCAGCGCCTGGTGCGCAAGCTCTGCGCGGCCTGCCGGCGCCCGAGCACCGAACCGGTCGTGGAACGACTGCAGCCCTATTTCCCCCCAGGCAGCCAGCTGTTCAAGGCGGTGGGCTGCAGCGAATGCTCGAACACCGGCTATCTCGGTCGGCTCGCCCTGCTCGAGATCCTCACCGCGACGCCGGACGTCGAGCGCCGCATCGCCGCGAACGAGACCCCGGAGCGCATTGCCGAGGCGGCACGGGAGCACGGGATGCTGTCGCTCTGGGAATCCGGCGTGCAGCAGGTGGCGAGCGGCTTCACGACCCTCGACGAATTGCTGCGAGTCCTCGAGGTGCCCGCCGAGGTGCTCCGAGCCCAGGCGGCACCACCGACGCAGGCCGTCCGCCTGATCTCGCCGGTCGGCCGCGCGGCACCGGCTCCCGAGGCGCGTCCGTCGACGGCTGGGGCACCACCCGCACCGGCACGCCCGGTGACCCCGCCCACCGCGCCGGTCCGCGGGGCGCCAGCTGCTCGTCCGCCCATCACGCCCGCGGTCCCGCCTCGCCCGTCCGCGGCGGGCGCCGCGCCGCCGTCGCCAGCGCCTCGCCGTCCCGCACCGCCCTCCGGCTCACGCGACGGCACCCTGCATGGCGCGCCGGGGGCCGCCGCCTTCGACGCCGCCGACTTCGAGTTGGTGGCCGACGACCGCTTCGATCCCCCGGCCGCCAAGGCATCGGCGTCGGTGCTGCTCGTCGAGGACGAAGCCCCGCTCCGCCGCGTGGTGCGCGACCTGCTCGTGCGCGACGGCTTCACCGTGCACGAGGCCGTCGATGGGGTGGAGGCCCTCGACGCCGTCGACCGCGAGGCCCCGGACATCATCGTGCTCGACCTCAATCTGCCGCGCCTCGATGGCTACGGCGTCCTCAAACAGCTGCGCGCCAAGCCGGCGACGGCAGCGCTGCCCGTCATCGTACTGACGGCCAAGGGCGATGAGGACAGCGAGGTCCGTGTCTTCGAGTTCGGTGCGACGGAGTACCTCACCAAGCCGTTCCGCCCCCGCGCCTTGATCGCCCGCCTGCGCGCGCTGCTGCGGCGCTGAGAGCTGCCGCGGCGGCGCCGCGGCAGCGGATCCGACGGCCGCTCAGCCCGCTGCGCCGGTCCCCGGCTCGTCGGCCTCCCGCACCAGCACATCGCGCGCGCGTGGTGCGTTGGGCTTCACGCGGATGCTCTTGGCCGGGATCCCCACGTTGACGTGGAAGGGCCGCACGTCCTTCGTGGCCAGCGCCATCGCGCCGACCATTCCCTGCCGTGCCACGCGCGTGCCCGCCAGCACCGTCGCGTGGTACGTGATGCGCACATCGTCCTCCAGCACCGTCTGCAGATTCGTCACATCCTGCTGATCGACGATGCTGTGCGTGTGGCTGTAGATGTTCGCATAGTCCGAGATCGACACGCGGTCGCCCAGCACGATACCGCCGCGGTCATCCAGCAGGACATGCCGGTGCACGACCACGTCGTCGCCGACCTCCATGTTGTAGCCGAACGACAGCTCCACATGCTGGAAGCACTTGAAATTGCGTCCCACGCGCGCGAAGACATGCCCCGCGAGCATGCGCCGCAGCGCGACCCCCAACGACACCTGTTGCCCGCCGATCGGCAGCCGGTCGAACGAGTACCACAGCCACAGCAGCGGCTTCACCCGCGCGAAGCGCTCGACCTCGCAGTCCGCGTAGTACTCGGGCTCCAGCGTGACCTGCCGGGGGTCCAGCGCGAGCAGGGCGAGGCGCGTCGCCATCGGCACGGCGGGGTCGGCCACCGCCTCGTCCCAGTGCGCCGCGTACTGCGGCCAGGCGAGGTCCGCCAAGGCGCGGCGACACCACAGCGCGCGGTCCGTCGCGGGGTCGGCCAACTGCTCCGACAGGCCGCCGATCCACGACGCGCCCAGCGCATCGAGGGTCGACGCAGGCAGCGTGCGAAGCGGTCGGAGTGGCATCAGTCGACGCTCGGCGGCGGACGACGACCGGACGACGCGCGCGAGCGGATCAGGGCCCGCTCCCGCTCCACGCGTTGCACGACGGCACGCCAATCGCCTCCCGTCTGCGCCTCGAGCGTCAGCGAGAGGTTCTGATTGGGGTTGATCGCCCCGTCGAACACGAACAGCGCATGGGCCTGCTCCCGCTGCCGCAGGCGCTGATTCCCGAAGCCGGGCGTGAGCGGCAGGATGTCCAGGGGCCGGAAGTCGCGCCCCATGGTCGTGAGGATGACGTCCTGCGCCGAGTACCGCGCCTCGCCCTGTTGCACATTGAAGAACGACACGTACCACAGCGACACCGACGGCACGCCGGTGCGCCGCACGATCTCCGCGATCTCGGCGCGCTTGCTCAGGCCGATGTCGTGCAGCGTGCGGTAGCTGTCGGGCGACAGTGTGCGGATGAAGCCCTCGTCCAGCGGGATCACACGCACCTGCAGCCCCTGCACGACCAGCCGCATCGCGATGTCCTCCTGCCGCAACGAGCCCAGGCCGGCGGGGATGAGCGCGGTGGTGTCCGGCGCCATCGCCGACGTCGCAGCAGACGGGCGTGGCGTCGCGACGCCCTCGGTCGCCGCATTGCCACCGGCCGTCGCACACGCGACGAGGAACATCGGCACGGCCGCCGCCGCGCGTCGTCGGGACTGCATCGCTCAGACCTCCGGGGACGGGGCCGCGATCAGGTCGCGGATCGCCTCGGCGAGGGTGTCGCGCCCCTCACCCGTGACTCCGCTGGTGCCGAGCAACTGCTCGGGGTCCAGCGACAGCTCTGCTGCCAGCGCGGCCGCACGACCGGCCCGCGCACTCGCTCCAAGTTTGTCGAGTTTCGTCAGCACCACAAGGGTCGGCAGACCGAGCGTCGCCAGATAGTCCAGCATCTGGCGATCCAGCGCCGTCGGGTCGTGCCGCGCGTCCAGCAGTTGCACCACACCGCGCAGGGGCGGCCCACCGCTCAGATACGACTCGATCAGCGGCTGCCACAATGCCTTCGCTTCCTTGCTGACCCGGGCGTAGCCGTAGCCCGGCAGGTCGGCGAGGACGAAGGCATCGTTCACCCGGAAGAAATTGATCTCCCGCGTCCGCCCCGGCGTGTTCGACACGCGGGCCATCGCTTTGCGGCGCACCAGTCGATTGAGGATGGTGGACTTTCCCACGTTCGACCGGCCACTGAACGCGATCTCCGGCAGTTCGGCCGGTGGCCGCCAGCCACCGGGCGTGGCCATGCCGCCGATGAACTCGACGGAGCGGATGGGGAGCGGGTCCCTGGGGCGTTCGTCGGTCATCACTGTGGCGGGAGGGCGCTGGGCTGGGCCGCACGCGTGGCGGCCGCGGGGCGGCTCCCCGTCGATGCCGCCGCGACCGCCACCGCCGGTCGCAGGGCGATCGCCAAGGCGTCGTCGGCGCTGGACACCGGCGTGATGCGCAGCCCCGCCACGACCTCGGGCGGCAACTCGCTCAGCTCGCGGGCGTTGCCCTGCGGGATCACGAGGTCGCGCACGCCATGCCGCAGTGCGGCCACGCTCTTCTCCTTGAGGCCCCCGATCGGCAGGACGCGGCCCCGCAGCGTGATCTCGCCCGTCAGTGCCACATCGCCACGGGCCGCACGCCCGGTGAGCGCACTGACCAGCGCCACCACGATCGCCAGGCCCGCCGACGGGCCGTCCTTGGGGGTCGCCCCGGCGGGGAAGTGGATGTGGATGTCGCTGGTCCGATGGAAGTCCGTCGCGACCCCCAGCACGGCCGCGCGCGCACGAATGAAGCTCAGGGCCGCGCTGGCTGACTCCTTCATCACGTCGCCCAGTGTCCCGGTCAGCTGCAGTCGACCGCGACCCGGGACCACGCTGACTTCCACGTCGAGCCGCTCGCCGCCGGTCGCCGTGTAGGCGAGGCCACCCGCGACCCCCACCCGGTCCTCGGTCTGCGACTCATCGTCGTCGTACGGCGCGACCCCCAGCAGCGCCGGCAGATCGTCGACACGGACCGTCTGTGCCGTCGTGGTCGCGATCCCGGCTTCGACGCGGGCCCGCGCCAATTTTCGGGCGATGCGGGCGATGCGCCGCTCGAGGTCACGCACGCCGGCCTCACGCGTGTAGCTGCGCAGGATGCGGGGCAACGCAGCCGGCTCCCAGGTCACCGTCGCCGGGTCGATGCCGTGTTGTGTGAGCTGGCGCGGGATCAAGTGCTGGCGCGCGATCGCGAGCTTCTCCGGGTCGAGATACCCAGGCAAGCGCACGATCTCCAGCCGGTCGCGCAGGGCCTCCGGGATCCCACTCAGCGAGTTCGCCGTCGTCAGGAACAGCACCTGCGAGAGGTCGAAGTCCACCTCGAGGTAATGATCGCTGAACGCATGATGCTGTTCGGGGTCGAGCACCTCCAGCAGCGCGGCGGCCGGGTCCCCGCGCCAATCCGCCCCCAGCTTGTCGATCTCATCGAGCAGGAAGACCGGGTTCATCGACTCAGCGCGGCGCATCCCTTGGAGGATGCGGCCGGGCATCGCCCCGATGTAGGTCCGCCGATGGCCGCGGATCTCCGCTTCGTCGCGCACGCCGCCCAGCGCGATGCGCGCGAAGCGCCGCCCCAACGCCCGTGCCACTGCGCGACCCAGCGAGGTCTTGCCCACGCCAGGTGGCCCCACGAGGCAGAGCAGGGGGCCGCGCAGGCCGCCGGACAACGTCAGCGCGGCCAGATGGTCGAGCAGGCGTTCCTTCACCTCGTCGAGGCCGTGGTGCTCCTCATCGAGGATCGCCCGCGCATGCGCCAGGTCGAGCACATCATCCGTGCGGATGCCCCACGGCAGCGCGAGGATCCACTCCAACAACCCGCGCGCCACGGTGGACTCGGGCGAGCTGGGCGGAATGCGGCGCAGCCGGCGCAGCTCGCGCTCGGCCCGCTCGCGCACCGCGTCCGGCAACATGCGTCGCGCCAGGTCGCGCTCCAAGGCCGCCAGGTCGTCGCCGTCCTCGTCGCCCAGCTCGCGGTGGATGGCCTTCAGCTGCTCCTGCAGGAAGAACTCCCGTTGGTTCTGCACCACGGCGCCGCGCACATCGTCCTCGATCTTGCGCTCGAGCCGCTGCAGGTCGATCTCCGCCCGCAGCGCCGTCGCCAGCATCGCGAACAGGGCGGGCACGTCGGGCGCTTCGAGGAACGCCTGTCGCTGGGCCAGCCGAACGCCCAGATGGGACGCCACGGCGAACCCGCGGCGCTCGAGCGCGCTGTCGCCGTGCGCCAGTCGGGCGACTTCGTCGGGGAGCCGTCGGTGCAGGGCGATGTACTCATCGAACAGCCCGACCACCTGCCGGACCACCGCTTCGGCCGCGCCATCGGGCCCGGCGTCCCCGAGCGGCCACGCCTCGATCGTGCCCCGCATCACGCCACCTCGCACGGCGACGCGCGTCAGGCGCACCCGGGCGATCCCTTCGAGCAGGATGCGGGTCGCCCCGTTGGGCAGCACACTGCGCTGGACCACGCGCGCGACCGTCCCCACACGGAACACATCGCTGCCGCTGGGCTCGGGCAGCTCGGGGTCGCGCTGTGCCACGACGAGCAGGTAGCCGTCCGCGCCGACCGCGTCGAGGGCGGCCAGGCTGGCCGCCCGCCCCACGAGCAGCGGCATCAGGGCCCACGGATAGAGCACGACGTCCCGAAGCGGCAGGGTCGGGAGCCGCTCCGGGACGTCGTGCACGTCCGGCTCGCGCCGCAGCGAGAGCGTCAGGCTTCCTTCCGCTGCTTCCGGGGCGCGATCTCCAGCATCGGCGGCGCTCCGTTCGTGACGCAGGCCTCGGTGACCCGCACCTCGACGACATCGTCGCGGCCGGGGAGGTCGAACATGACGTCGCGCAGGATCTCCTCGAGGATCGCCCGCAGCCCACGCGCGCCGGTGCCACGCTTGATCGCCTTCTGCGCGATCGCCCGCAGCGCGGCATCGTCGAAGGTCAAGCGCGTGTCCTCGAGCGCGAACAGGCGCTGGTACTGCTTCAGCAGGGCGTTCTTCGGTTCCTTGAGGATGCGCACCAACGCGTCCTCGTCCAGCCCTTCGAGCGGGACGGTCACCGGCAGACGGCCCACCAGCTCCGGGATCAGCCCGAAGCGCAGCAGATCCTCCGGTTCGACGTGGGCGAACGGGTTCTTGGATTCGCCAGGAGTGAGCGCCGCCGGCCCCGTCGAGCTGAACCCGATCGCGCGACGCCCCACGCGTGCCTCGATGATCTTCTCCAGCCCGTCGAACGCGCCGCCGCAGATGAACAGCACGTCCTTGGTGTTGATCTGGATGTACTCCTGCTGCGGATGCTTGCGCCCGCCCTGCGGGGGGACCGAGGCCACCGTGCCCTCGAGGATCTTCAGCAGCGCCTGCTGCACGCCCTCGCCCGACACGTCGCGCGTGATGCTGGGGTTCTCGGACTTGCGCGCGATCTTGTCGATCTCGTCGATGTACACGATGCCGCGCTCGCAGTCCGTCACGTTGAAATCGCCGGCCTGCAACAGCCGCACCAGGATGTTCTCGACATCCTCACCCACATAGCCGGCTTCGGTGAGCGTCGTCGCGTCCGCGATCGTGAACGGCACGTCGAGCATGCGCGCCAGGGTCTGCGCGAGCAGCGTCTTGCCCACGCCCGTCGGGCCCATCAGCAGGATGTTGGACTTGTCGAGCTCGACCTCGTCCTCGCGGGCGACGCCCGCATTGATGCGCTTGTAGTGGTTGTACACCGCGACGGCCAAGGCCTTCTTCGCGTCATCCTGCCCGATCACGTACTGGTCCAGCGCGCCCTTGATCTCGGTCGGGGTCGGGACCTGCGTGATCGCCTCCGTGACGTCGCGTTCCTCATCCTCGGCCAGGATCTCGTTGCAGAGCGCGATGCACTCGTTGCAGATGTAGACCGAGGGCCCCGAGATGAACTTCCGGACCGAGTCCTTCGACTTGCCGCAGAATGAGCAGCGCAGATGCTTGTCGTGCGACATACGGCTACCGGACGGAGAGAACGACGGGGCGCGGCGCGCGCGCCCCCCCGAGACGATACCACCGCGCCGGACGCGCGGTCAAGCCAGCCCGCACGACGCCCGTCACCCGCGCGCCAGCGCCGGCGCCGGCTCCTCGGTCCGCACGAGCACCGTGTCGATCAACCCGTAACTCTTCGCCTCGGCCGCCGACATGAAGTTGTCCCGGTCCATGTCGCGCTCGATCTGCTCCACCGTGCGCCCGGTGTGCTGCGCGAACAACGCGTTGAGCTGCCGACGCAGATAGAGGATCTCCCGCGCCTGGATCTCGATGTCCGCCGCCGTGCCCTGTGTGCCGCCCGACGGCTGGTGGATCATGATGCGCGCGTGCGGCAGCGCGGAGCGCTTGCCGGGCGCGCCGGCGCCGAGCAAGAACGCCCCCATCGACGCCGCCAGTCCCATGCAGATCGTGTTCACCGGCGACTTCAGGTACTGCATCGTGTCGTAGATCGCGAGCCCCGCCGACACCGACCCGCCCGGCGAGTTGATGTACAGGTGGATGTCCCGCCCCGGATTGTCCGCCTCGAGGAACAACAACTGGGCGATGATCATGTTCGCCACGTCGTCGTTGATCGGCGTACCGAGGAAGATGATGCGGTCCATCAACAACCGCGAATACACGTCGTACGCCTTCTCGCCGCGGCTCGACCGCTCGATGACGTAGGGGTTCGGGATGATCGCCATACGGATCCTTACTCTCCTTGCACCACGGTGTTCCGCGCCAGCAGCCACGCGAAGACCCGCTCCTCGGTGATGCTGCGCTCCAACTCGGCCAGACGTCCCGCACCCTGCAACTGCGCGTAGAGCTTGCCCGCATCGATGCCGCGCTTCGCCGCCAGCTCCGACACCCGGTCGTCCACATCCTGCTCCGTCGCCATCAACCCCTCGCGCTCGGCGAGCGTCTCGACGGCGAGGTCGCGGCGCACCTGCCGCTCGGCCATCGGCGTCAGCTCGTTCGCGAAGGCCTGCCCCTCGGACGCCGGGATCTGGTACTGCTCCATGTACATGCCCAGCAGACGCTTCACCCAGCTCGGCGGCACCGGGAAGGGATTTGCCGCGAGGATGTGGTCGAGCAGGGCCTGCCGCACGGCCGCATCGGCGTCGCGGGTCGCCGCCGCCGTCATGTCCGCACGGACCGCCGCCACGAGCGCATCGGCTGAATCGAAGTCCCCGATCTCGCGCGCGAACGCATCGTCGAGCGCGGGCAGTTCGCGGCGCTTCACTTCCAACACCGAGACGCGCACCGGCTTCGACTTGCCGGCCTGCGTCTCATCGGGGAAGTCCTCGGGCCACTTCACCGTCTCTTCCAGCGTCTCACCGGGGGCGCAGCGCGTGATCAGCTCCTCCACGCCGGGGATCGCCTGGCCCTTGCCGATCTCGATCCGGTACTCCGTCGGCGCCGCCATCGTGCCATCGGGCTCCTGCGCCGAGAGCATGACGATCGCGAGGTCGCCCTCGCTGGCCTTCTGATCCGACGGGGTCCACGCCGCGCGGTCCTCGCGCAGACGGTCCAGCTGCTCCTGCACCTGCGCCTCGGTCACCGTCGCCGCCGGGCGGGTCACCGTGAAGCCGTCCACCTGCGAGAACACGATCTCAGGCCGCACCTCGCAGTGCAGCTCGAACGTGAAGGGCGCATCGTCCTCGAGCGAGACATCGTGCGCGTGCGGCTGGGCCGCGAGCTGCAACGACTCCTTGGCGATCACCGCATCGTAGGCCTCGCGGAGCAGGGTCTCCATCGTCTCCTGCTTGATCTCCTGCGCGAAGCGCCGGCGCACCATCGCCAGCGGCGCCTTGCCAGCGCGGAAGCCAGGGAGACGGGCGGCGGAGGCATAGCGACGGGCCGCGCGCTCGGTGGCGGCGGCGACTTCGGACACCGGGACGGAGACGCGGATACGGCGCTCGACGCCTTCGGCGAGGGTGGTTTCGATCTCGACGTTCATCGGGAGGGACTGCGACAGGGAAGGACGGCGCCTCGCGAGCGGAGGCGCCGCGCGCGCCGGGCAGGCCGACGCGTCTCTCGTAATCTAACGCCCGGGCGCGCCCGGAGCGGATTCAGTCGCCCAGCGCCGGGACCCCCGCACGGGGTGCGGCGCCCGCCGACGGCGCGGTGCCCGTCACCTGGGACCGGGCCGCGCGCCACGCGAGCCACACGGGGATCCCCATCGCGATCACGCCGAGCACCGTCGCCAGCACGTAGCCGTGCCGCGCGATGGTCGCGATCGGCATGATCCCGTTCGTCGCATAGAGCACGACGGGGAACATCGTGCCGGCCAGGGTCAATCGCCACCGCGTGGGCGGCACGATCGCCAGCATCAGGCGGCTCACCACCAGACCGGTGACGTACCACCCGATCCAGTTCGAGAGCGGCATGCCGTGGAACAGCGGCCCCCCCAGCCACTCCGGGATCCACGCCGGGACCTTGTCGAGGTCCCAGACCCAGTGGGCGGGCTGGATGTTCGTCATCTGCACCTCCATCGGCACGTCCCACGCCGTGAGGAACAGGCCCGACACCGCCGCCCAGCGCCACTTGGTGGCGTTGCGGTCGTCGGTGACCATCAGCCGGGCGCAGAACGCCAGGCAGCAATACAGCATGTAGTACCACGAGATCGGGATGGGGTACGGCACGTCCCCGGCGATCATGTAGCCCAGCATCGGAGTGTAGTGGTACGGGCCGAACGGCAGCCCCACATTCGTGCCCCCGAGCTCCGACAACAGCGCCACCCCGGACGCCGCCGCGAACAGCGTGAGCGCGCGGCCCCAGCCGAAGCGCGGCGCCGAGTGCAGCAGTGCGGCGAGCATCCCCAGCACGATGTACACCTGGCCCGACCACTTCCAGCCGAAGGCATACACCTTGGCGGTGTATTCGCCCTGCATCCACACGGGGAAGTCGCCGGCAAGGATCGTCACCATCGCCGCCGTGGCGAAGGCGATGAGTGCCAAATGGCCGCCGAGGATCGTGCGGGCCACGTGATCGAATCGGTACGTGGTGGCGTTGGTCATGATGGTCACGCCAACCGGATCTTGGCGTTCTGCGGGATATGGGCCTCGTGGTCCCACACGATCACGGGACCATCGGCGATCGCGTCCGCCGGCACGATGCGCTTGCCGTGCCGCCAGACATCCACGAGGAGCGCGGCCTTGCGCCACGCGGGCACCACGGCACGCTGCCGCACGGTGTCGTAGTCCTGGCGCTCGATGGCGTGCAGGATGGACGCGTAGCCCCACGCGCAGGCCGAGGCACAGCGCTGCGCATCGGGCGCGAGCAACCAGATGCCCGGGGCGGCCGCCTGGTACAGCGCACGCGCGCGCCCGATCTCGAAGGCCATGAAGGGCCGCCAGCGCTCATCGCGCGCCAGGTCGCGGTCGTGCAACACGTCGTCACGGGTCAGGCCGAACATCGCGAGATCCTCGTCGGGCAGGTAGCAGCGCCCTTGCCGGGCGTCCTCGCCGACATCACGCAGGATGTTCGTCAGCTGCATCGCCAGCCCCAGCGTGCGCGCATAGCGCAGCGCCCGCATCCGGGCCTCGGGCCCCGCGGGGACGCCGAACACGAAGGTGCACATCTCGCCGACCGTGCTCGCCACCCCTTCGCAGTACACCGCGAGGTCGTCCCAGGTCTCGTAGCGCACCGGGCTCAGATCGCGCCGCACACCGTCGATCAGCTCGTGCATCACGGCCACCGGGACCTGGAAGCCGTGCACCGCACGCGCCAACTCACGGAACACGGGCCCGGCCGGCGCCCCCGCCACGGCCGCATCGAGCGCGCTGTGGTAGCTCTCCAGTTGCCGGGCGATGGTCCGGTCGCAGTTCACGGTCGCCCGGTCCACGAGGTCGTCCGCGACCCGGCAAAAGGCGTAGAGCGCGAATGCCGCGCGGCGCTTGGGGGGCGGCAGGAAGCTCGACGCAAGGGCGAAGGTCCGGGCATGTTGCCGCACGATGTCCGCACAGCGCCGCGCATCGTCCGTGGGCGATGCGCGGCCGCTCGCGTCGCTGAGGTCGGTGAGCGACACGCTCATCGCGGCGAGCACCGGCCACGCGGCGCGCAGAGGGACGTGGGCATCCCTGACACACTAGCCCCGTGCCGCGACGCTGTCGCCATCCGAACGGGTAGGGTCATCGTCACGATGCGCGCGCCCGGGCGGCTGGCCCGATCGCGTCGGCGACGATCTTCCCCGAGCTGATGACCCCGGGCAAGCCCGCGCCCGGGTGGGTCCCCGCCCCGGCGAAGTACAGGTTCGTCACGTCCTCGCTGCGGTTGTGCGGCCGGAACCACGCCGACTGCCAGAACACCGGTTCGAGCGAGAACGCCGAGCCCAAGTGCGAATTGAGCGTGTCGCGGAAGTACCGCGGATCGACGATCGACTCGCTCGTGATGCACGACGACAACCCCGGCAGATAGCGCGCCTCGAGGTACTCCACGATCGCGTCCCGGTAGCGCGGCGCCATCGTCGCCCAGTCGGTCTCGCCTCCCAGATGCGGCACCGGGGCCAGGACGTACCACGCATCGTGTCCCGGCGGGGCCAGCGAGGGGTCGGTCGCCGTCGGCCGGTGCAGGTACAGCGAGAAATCCTGCGCCAGCACCTTGCGCCCGAAGATGTCCTCCAGCAACTCGCGATAGCGCGGGCCCATGAGGATCTCGTGGTGGGCGATGTCGGGGTACTGCCGCGTCGTGCCGAAGTACAGCACGAACAGCGACATCGAGTAGCGCTGCCGGTCCACCTTCGCATCGGTCCACGTCCGCCGCACCGACGCCGGCACCAAGCGCTTGTATGTCGTGGCCACATCGCCGTTGCTCACCACCGCGTCGGCGCGCAGCACCTCACCCGACGCCAAGCGCACCCCGCTCGCACGCCGGGTCCCGGGCGCGATCTCGATCGCCGCGACCTCGGCGCCCAGACGCAGCCGCCCCCCCAATTGCTCGAAGAGCCGCACGAAGCCGCGGACCAGCGCGCCCGTGCCCCCCATCGCGAACCACACGCCCCACTCCTGCTCCAGCTTGTGGATCAGCGCGTAGATCGACGTGGTCTGGAACGGATTGCCCCCCACCAGCAGCGGGTGGAACGAGAACACCTGCCGCAACCGCGGATCGCGGATGTAGCGATTCACGTACGCCGCCACCGAGCGGTCGGCGCGCAACCGCACCAGGTCGGGGACCACCTTCAGCATCGCCCCGAAGCGGTCGAAGGGCGTATCGATCAACGCCATGCCGGTGCGGAAGATGTCCTCGACATCGCGGATGAAGCGCGCATAGCCCGCCAGATCGCCGGGGTTGAAGCGCGCGATCTCGGCGCGCACCTGCGCCGCATCGCCGTTGTAGTGGAAGACCGACCCGTCCTCGAAGCGCACGTTGTAGTACGGGTCCAGTCGTCGCAGGTCCACGTAGTCCGCGGTGCGTCCGCCGCCGAGGGCGAAGACCTCGTCGAGCATCCAGGGGGCCGTGATGATGGTCGGGCCCGCATCGAAGGTGTAGCCGTCCCGGGCGAACACATAGGCCCGCCCCCCCGGCTGGTCCAGCTTCTCGACGATCTCGACGTCATGCCCCTGCGCCTGCAGGCGGATCGCCGCGCTCAGCCCCCCGAATCCCGATCCAATGACGACGATGCGCATGTTGCAGTGAACGCGGTGAGGGCCACGACGGTTCGCGACCTCGATGCGAGTGGTGGGACTCGAACCCACACGCCCTGCGGCACAGGATCCTAAGTCCTGCGCGTCTACCAGTTCCGCCACACTCGCCAGCTGCCGCTAATGTACTCGCCGGACCCGCCGCCACCAACGCAACGGGGCGAGGGAGCCGCCCTGCGGCCCCTCGCCCCGTCCGGTCCGCCGGGAACGGCCTCAGCCGCCGATGCGCACGTTCACCACCCGGAACACCTTGTCGCCGATCCGGTACACGCGCAGGCTCAGCACCTCGCCCGCCTTCTTCGCGCTGAGCACCCGCTCCAGGTCGGCGATGGTCTTGATCCGCTCACCCGTCGTGGCCACGCCCACGATGACATCTCCGGCTTCGGGCAGCAGGCGGTTCGCTGCCGGCCCCGTCGGCTCCACCGCGACCACCCGCAGGCCGCGCTGCTCTTCAGTCAGGGCGTTCTGACGGATGAACTCGGCGGAGACCGCCTCGACATCGACCCCGAGCTTTGTGGCGGGCGCCGGGGCCGCTGCCGCGGGCGCCGCCGCCGCGACCGTCTCCTCCGACGCCTCGATCAACTTGACCTTGAACTCCTTCTCGGCCCCGAAGCGATTCACGGTCACCGTGACGGTCGCGCCGGGCTTCTTGCTGCGCACATAGCGCTGCAGCGCCGACACCCGGTCGACCTCCACGCCATCCAGCTTGACGATGATGTCGCCCGCGTCGATCCCCGCCGCGCAGGCCGGCGACGACCCCGCCAGCGCCGAGCAGCCCTCGACCTTCACCCCCGTGATGCGCGGCAGCTTCGCGGCATCGGCGTCCTCGGCGCTCACGTCCTGGATCGTGACGCCCAGCGCCGCGCGCCGCACCTTGCCGCTCTCGATGAGGTCGGTCCACACGATGCGCGCCAGGCCCACCGGGATCGCGAAGCCGTAGCCCGAATAGAGGCCCGTCTGACTGGCGATCGCCGTATTGATGCCGATGACCTCACCCCGGATGTTCACCAGCGGTCCGCCCGAGTTGCCGGGGTTGATCGCCGCATCCGTCTGGATGAAGTCCGTGATCGCCCACTGGCTCTGCCCCACGGGGACCTCGCGATTGCCCCGGCCCTTCGCGCTGACGATCCCGGCCGTCACCGTGAAATCCAGTCCCAGCGGATTGCCGATCGCGAGCACCCACTCTCCCACGCGCAGGCGCTCGTCGTCACCCAGCGTCACGGTGGTCAGGTTCGACGCATCGATCTTGAGCACCGCGACGTCCGTCTGCGGGTCGCGGCCCACCAACGTGGCGGGGTACGACTTGCGGTTGCTCATGTTCACGGTGATCCGGTCCGCGTCGGCCACCACATGGTTGTTCGTGACGATGTAGCCGTCCGGCGAGATCACGAAGCCCGAACCGGACCCCTCCTGCGTCGGCGGCGGGCCGTCGAAGAACGGGAGCAGCTCGGGCGGGATCGCCTGCTGCCGGCCGCGGGCCTGGCGCCGCACCTTCTGCACTTGGATGGCGACCACGGCCGGCGTCAGCCGTTCGGCCACCGACACGAATGCCTCGGACTGGTCGGCCACCGAGGCCACGCCACGCGCGCCCGCGCGGCTGCTCGCCGTCGAGCCGCCCTCGGGAGCCTGGGCGTGGGACCACGGGGTCCAGTCCATCGTCGAGGCGAACAGCACCCCACCAGCGAAACACAGGGCGGCCGTGGCCGCCACACGAAAGCGGATCAGCGGAGAAGACATGATCGGAGTCGCGAAGGAGCGAGTGAACACGGGTGTCTGCTACGGAATGTACACGCGCGGGCCACTGGGAGGTTCCCCGGTGACCCGCGCGGACCGCCGAACGGGCCGGTACTACTTCTTGGTGTCGTCGACGATCTCGTAGTCGGCGTCCACCACTTCGTCACTGGGAGCGGCCTCGGGCGTTGCCTCCGCCGTCGGCGCGGCATCGGCCGAGGCCTGCGACTGCGCATAGAAGCTCTGGCCGGCGTCCTGATAGGCCTTCGTGAGCTCCTCCTGGGCCGCCCCGATCTCGCTGAGGTCGTCGCCGCGCAGCGCCTTGCGGGCGCGCTCCACGGCGGCATCGAGCCGCGTCTTCTGCTCGGCGGGGATCTTGTCGGCCCACTCCTTGGCGTTCTTCTCGACCTCGTAGGTCATCGAGTCCAGCCGGTTCCGCGTGTCGATCTCCTCGCGGCGCCGCTTGTCCTCGTCGGCGTTCTTGGCCGCCTCGTCCACCATCTTCTGGATGTCGGCGTCCGAGAGCCCGCTCGAGGCCTCGATCCGGATCTTCTGCTCCTTGCTGGTGGCCTTGTCCTTGGCCGACACGTGCAGGATGCCGTTCGCGTCGATGTCGAAGGTGACCTCGACCTGCGGCATGCCACGCGGCGCGGGCGGGATGCCCGTCAGCTGGAACTTGCCGATGGTCCGGTTGTCGCGGGCCAACTGCCGCTCGCCCTGCAGCACGTGGATCTCGACGGTCGTCTGGTTGTCGTCGGCCGTCGAGAAGGTCTCGGACTTCTTCGTCGGGATGGTCGTGTTGCGCGGGATGAGCACCGTGGTCACGCCCCCCAGCGTCTCGATGCCCAGCGACAGCGGGGTGACGTCGAGCAGGAGCACGTCCTTCTGCTCACCGGTCAGCACGGCGCCCTGGATCGCGGCGCCGATCGCGACGACCTCGTCGGGGTTCACGCCCTTGTTGGGCTCCTTGCCGAAGAAGTCCTTGACCGCCTGCTGGATCTTCGGGATGCGCGTCGAGCCGCCCACGAGGATCACCTCGTCGATGTCCGCGGCCTTGAGCCCGGCGTCGGCCAGCGCCTTCTTCATCGGCTCCAGCGTCCGCTGGATGAGGTCGTCCACGAGCTGCTCGAACTTCGCGCGCGTGAGCTGGTAGTTGAGGTGCTTGGGGCCCGAGGCATCGGCCGTGATGAACGGCAGGTTGATGTCCGTGCTCATGGTGCTGGACAGCTCCATCTTGGCCTTCTCACCGGCTTCCTTGAGCCGCTGCAGCGCCATCGCGTCCTTCGAGAGGTCGATGCCCTGGTCCTTCTTGAACTCGGCCACCAGCCAGTCGATCACGCGCTGGTCGAAGTCGTCACCGCCCAGGTGCGTGTCGCCGTTCGTGGACTTCACCTCGAACTGCCGCGTGCCGTCGACATCGTAGAGCTCGAGGATCGAGATGTCGTAGGTGCCGCCGCCCAGGTCGAACACGGCGATCTTCTCGTCCTTCTTCTTGTCGAGGCCGTAGGCCAGCGCGGCCGCCGTGGGCTCGTTGATGATGCGCAGCACCTCGAGGCCGGCGATCTTGCCGGCGTCCTTGGTCGCCTGACGCTGGGCGTCGTTGAAGTACGCGGGAACCGTGATCACGGCCTTGTCCACGCTGTGGCCCAGGTAGTCCTCGGCGGTCTGCTTCATCTTCTGCAGGACCATGGCCGAGATCTCGGGCGGCGTGAAGCGCTTCCCCTGGACCTCGACCGCGACCACGTCGTTCGGGCCGGACGCGATGGTGTAGGGCACGCGACCCTTCTCGCTGCCCACCTCGGCGACCCGGCGCCCCATGAAGCGCTTGATCGAGAAGATGGTGTTCGTGGGGTTCGTGACCGCCTGGCGCTTGGCGATCTGGCCGACGAGGCGCTCGCCGTCCTTGGTGAAGCCGACGACGGAGGGCGTGGTCCGCCCGCCTTCGGCGTTCGGGATGACGACCGGATCGCCGCCTTCCATGACCGAGACGACGGAGTTGGTCGTGCCGAGGTCGATGCCGATGACTTTGTTGGACATGGGGAAGAATCGGAGGGTGTGATGGTCGCGCTGCCGTGGTGACGGGGAGTTCGCGCGCCCGCGATTCACCGAGTGCAAGGACCGGGCCGTGCTGAGATGCGCCGTTCTGGCAGGCATTCGCGGGCAGAAAGGCCGAATTGGCGAACGCATGACTGCCGAGCGGGCCTTGGCGCCGCGCCGCGGGTGTGGGGAACGCCGCCACCGCAACGTGGCGAGGGTCGTTCGGTCGCGGTCAGTGACCTACGACGCTACCCGCCGGGCCCGCGTGACGCATATTAGTCCTGTGCGTCCCAGATTCGACGGTGCCAGTGTGACCAGCTTCTCCGCCCGACGCGGCTTCTCGATCATCGAGTTGCTCATCGCGATGTCCTTGATGACCGCGATGCTGGCCTTGGCCTACCCGCGCTTCGACAGTGCGCGGATGCGCGAGGCGACGATCAGCGCACGGCGGGAGGTCGCCAACCAGGTGTCGCGGGCTCGGACGGCCGCCACGCAGCGGGGCTGCCGAGCCACGCTCCATCTGAATGGCACCACCGAACGGGTGTGGGTCACGGCGTGCCGGGCCAGCGGGACCGGCATCGACACCATCGGGCAGGTGAGCAACATCGGGGCGCGGTACACGGTGAATCTGACCTCCACCGCCGCGACCCTCGACTTCGCGCCGACCAGCCTGGCCCTGGGGACGGCCGCCATCACCGTGACCTTGGCCCGTGGCACCCAGACCTCCACGATGACCATCTCCTCGATCGG
Source organism: uncultured Gemmatimonadaceae bacterium (assembly GCA_964503275.1). Lineage (GTDB taxonomy): Bacteria > Gemmatimonadota > Gemmatimonadetes > Gemmatimonadales > Gemmatimonadaceae > DASRAP01. The sequence continues at coordinate 47,297 of CAZCZO010000007.1, forward strand.
GCGGGCCACATGGTGATCGGGCGCTGGCGGCTGCGTGCGCCGCGTCGGGACCGACGTGGTGGGTTCACCATCGTCGAGGTCCTCGTCGCGGTCACCGTGCTGGTGTTCGGGCTCTTGGCGCTCGTCGGCACTGGCGCGTTGATCACCAAGATGCTCTCGCGCGGTAATCGCTCGAACCGAGGGGCGTTCTTCGCCCTGGAGCGCATGGAGACCCTGCGCTCGGTGCCCTGCAATTCGCTGGCCAACGGTTCGGCCACGCTGGCCGGCGGTTACACCGTCAGCTGGCAGATCATCAACATCACCGGCGGCACGGCGCGCAGAGCGCGCGTCGTGTCCACCTATGCGGCGACGCTGGGCACGCCCCGCGCCGACACCGTCGAGGCGACCATCCTATGCATCCGATGACCCGCCGCGGCTTCACGCTGGTCGAGATCCTCATCGCCATGATGCTGACGACCATCGTGACGGGGGCCGTGTACCGCACGATCGTCGAGAGTCGCCGGCTCCAGCGCACCCTGTATTCGCGGATGGATACGGCACAGAGCGCCCGCACGACGGCGCTCTTCCTCGGGACCGCGCTGCGCGAGCTCGACGCGTTCCAAGGCGACCTCATCGCCCGCACCGACACCTCCGTGCGATTCCGGGCCGCGCGCTGGACCGGGATCACCTGCACCAACGCCGTCACCTCGGGGGGCAACCTGGTGATCGGGATCCGCAACACCCAGCTCTGGGGCGCGCAACTGCCCACGGCCGGTCAGGACTCGATCTTCCTCTACCTCGAAGTGGACCCGGCGACGCGCAACGACGACCGCTGGGTGATCGGGATCGTGAGTGCGGTCGCCGCCGGCACCTGCGCGGACCTCTCCGCGTCCACGGCGGTGACCTTCTCGATCCGGGCCGACGACGGGGGCAACGCGGCGGTGACGGCAGCGAATGGCTTCCGCCGCGGTGGCCCCATGCGAGGATTCCAGCATGAGGAGGTCACGATGGTGCCCAGCGGCGGGATGACCTGGGTGGGTCGGCGCACCATGGCGTCGAACGGGACCTGGTCCGCGTTCGAACCGGTGGTCGGCCCCATCATGGCCGGCACCGGGCTCAACTTCGCGCTCTTCGACTCGCTGAACGTCGCCACGACCTCGGTGACCAACGCAGCGAGCCTGCAGCTCACCGTGCGGTCATTGTCGCGCGAGGTCGGCTGGCGGAACGGCACCAACGCGCGGCACGTGGATTCGATCGTCACGCGCATCGCGATGCGCAACAACACACGCTTTTGACCGCGGAGGCTCGCATGCGCAGCGCACGACGTGGACCGGGGGCGGGGGCCCGTTCAGGCATCGCCATGCTGTTGGCGTTGGTCGCCGTGATCATCGTCGGTGGCGTGGCCGCTGCGGTGAGCGCCGCCACCATGATCGAGCAGCGCACCGGCGAGACCGTGCGCCGACACAATCAGGCCTTTGCCGTGGCCGACGCCGCCGCCGGCGAGATCATCGGCAACTGGAACTCGGGGACCTACAATTCCATGGCGGTCGGTACGGCCACGACCGTCAGCGGGACCTCGCCCCTCGGCACGGGCTCGTACACTGGGAGCGTGAGCCGCGTGAACAACGAGATCTTCCTCGTGGACATCGTGGGGCGCGACCGCGCGTCGCAGGCCCGGCAGCGGCTGGGCATGCTCGTGAAGTTGCGCATTCTCACCTTTGACGCGAATTCCGCGCTGACCACCCGTGGCCCCGGCCGCGTCAGCGGCTCGGGTGTGATCGACGGGACCGATGCTCAGCCCTGGCCGGAGTGCCCTGGCGCCGGACCGATGGCACCAGGCATTCGGCATCCGAATGTGTCGCAGTTGGACTTCCAAGGCACCTGCGCGGGCATGGCTTGCGTGACCGGGAATCCGCAGGCCCTGTCGGATCCCACCGTCAACGACAACACCTTCTTCAACTACGGGGAGTCGGACTGGGCGGCCCTGTCATCTGCCGCGAACATCGTGCTGCCTGGGGCGACGTACACCGGCATGGAGCCGACGGCCTCCGGCGGCGTCTGCAATCGGCTCGATGCCAACAACTGGGGCGAACCGCGCCGTTTCCTCACGCACCCGCTCAGCACCGTCATTTCGTGCACTGGCTATTTCCCGACGATCTTCCTCAACGGGGACACCCGCATCACCACGGGCCGGGGGCAAGGTGTGATGCTCGTCAACGGCGACCTTGAGCTGGCCGGCAATTTCCGCTTCATCGGGATCATGATCGTACGCGGCCGCCTGCGGACCACCGGTACGGGCGCCCACATCACGGGTGGTGTCCTGGCCGCCAATGTCGATCTCGACGACACCTTCGTCGCGGGCAACGCGACGATCCAGTTCTCGCGCTGCGCCATCTCGGCGGTGCAGAACTCGGGGGCGCCGGGCGCGCTGTTCCGCTCCCGCGGCTGGACGCAGATCTTCTAGGCCGCCACGGACCGATACCCGGGCGCGTGTTCCCGCTCTCCGACGACAACCCGACCTACCGCACCCCCCTCGTCACCATCGCCATCCTGGTGCTGATGCTGGGGGTGTGGATCGTCGTGCAGGGCGCGGGGCTCGACGCTCCGCATCTCGCGGCCACGGTCTGCAACTGGGGCCTCGTCCCCGCCGAACTCACCGCGCTCCGCGACGTCGGCTTCGCCATCCCTATCGGGCCGGGGATGGCCTGCGTCATCGACGCCGAGCCCGTCAATCTCGCGACCCCGCTGCTGTCCATGTTCCTCCACGGCAGCTGGGGGCATGTGCTCAGCAATGCGCTCTTCCTGTGGGTCTTCGGCAACAACGTCGAGGACGCCATGGGCCGTGCCCGGTTCATCATCTTCTATCTCGTCTGCGGGCTGGCCGCCGCCGCGACGCACGTGCTGCTGGACCCCGCGTCGCCCGTGCCCACCGTCGGCGCCTCGGGGGCGATCTCTGGCACGCTCGGGGCGTACCTGCTGATGTATCCGCGGGCCCCGGTACGCATGTTCATCCCGCCCCTGTTCCTCCTCCGCTTCCCGGCCTGGTTGGTCCTCTGCTGGTGGTTCGCCATGCAGTTCCTCAGCGGCCTTCCACAACTCTTCGACCCCTCGCCCGACCTCTCGGGTGGGGTCGCGGTCTGGGCGCATGTCGGCGGGTTCGTCTGCGGGCTGCTGCTCGGGCGGATCTTCGAGGATCCGGCGCTGGTCGCGGCGCGCCGGGCCGCACTGGCCGCTCGGCGAACGACCCTCGCCATCCGCTAGGGCTGACGTCTCCGTAACAACATCGTTACACAGGCCGTTTTGGTCGCGGAAACGGCCCCAGGCGGCGATATTCAACGGAATGGTCTGCCGAACGACGGGATGACCCCCGAGCCGCTCACCCGCAATCCCCGCTACTTGAACCGCGAGCTCTCGTGGCTCGAGTTCAACGCGCGCGTGCTCCATGAGGCGCGCGACCCGCGGACGCCGCTCCTGGAACGGCTCAAGTTCCTCGCCATCTTCAGCACCAATCTCGACGAGTTCTACCAGGTGCGGGTCGCCGGTCTCCGCCGTCAGGTGGCCGCCGGGGTCGCCCAGACGCCTCCCGATGGCCTGACCCCGCACGAGCAGCTCGAGGCCATCGACCGGCGGGTGCGCGCACTCAGCGTCGAGGCACGCGACACGCTCCACGGCGCGGTGCTCCCGGCCCTCGCCGAACACGGGGTACGACTGGTCGCCATGCGCGACCTCAGTCGCGAGGAGTGGCTCGGGGTCGACGCCTTCTTCGAGTCGCAGGTCTTTCCCGTCCTGACGCCCCTCGCGGTCGACCCGGGGCATCCGTTCCCGTACATCTCCAACCTGTCGCTCTCGCTCGCCGTCGCGCTGCGCGACCCCGTGAAGGGCACCGAGCACTTCGCGCGGGTCAAGGTGCCGCGCTCACTGCCGCGCTGGGTCCCGGCCGGCCGGCCGAATCACTTCGTGCCGCTCGAACAGGTCATCGGCGCCAACCTCGGTGCGCTGTTCCCCGGCATGGAGGTCGTGGGCTCCTGGGCCTTCAAGCTCACGCGCTATTCCGACATCGAGGTGAGCAACACCGAGGAGCCCGAGGATCTGCTGGCCATGATCGAGGAACAGGTCTTCCAGCGGCGCTTCTCCGAGGTCGTCCGGCTCGAGGTCGCCGAGGGGATGCCCGATGCCCTGCGCGACCTCATCGTGCAAGAGCTTCGCGAGGAGACGCACGGCCCCGTGGACGTCGACACCGGCCCAGGCCTCACGGTCGCCGACGTGCATGAGGCGGGCACGCTCCTGGAGTTCGGCGACCTGCTGACGCTCGCCTCGCTCGAGATCCCCGAGTTGCGCGACGCGCCCTTCCACCCGCAGACGCCGCCCGAGCTGGTCGACCGGTCGCGCTCGATCTTCGAGGCGATCCGTGAGCGTGACATCCTCGTCCACCACCCGTACACCTCGTTCACGGACACCGTCGAGCGCTTCTTGGCCGAGGCGGCGACCGACCCCGACGTGCTCGCGATCAAGATGACGCTGTACCGCACCTCGGGCGACGGGGCGATCGTCGATGCGCTCACCGAGGCCGCGCAGCACGGCAAGCAGGTCGCCGTGCTGGTCGAGCTGCAGGCCCGGGGCGACGAGGTGAACAACATCACCTGGGCCCGCACGCTCGAGTCCTTCGGGGTGCACGTCACCTACGGGGTGACCGGCCTCAAGACGCACACCAAGACGGCGCTGGTGGTGCGGCGCGACGCCGACGGCATCCGCCGCTACGTGCATCTGGGCACGGGCAACTACAACGCCAAGACCGCGCGCGTCTACACCGACATCGGCCTGCTGACCTGTGCGCCGTCGATCGCCGCCGATGTCACGGACCTCTTCAACGCCTTGACCGGCTACTCGCGGCAGAAGTTGTACCGCAAGTTGCTGGTGGCCCCCGCGAACATGCGAGGTCGCTTCCTCGAGCTCATCGAGCGCGAGGCGCGGCATGCGCAGGCGGGCCGCGGGGGGCGGATCGTCGCAAAACTGAACGCGATCGTCGACACGGAGATCATCGATGCGCTCTATGCCGCGTCGCACGCCGGAGTCGAGATCGATCTGATCGTCCGTGGGATCTGCTGCCTGCGTCCCGGCGTCCCGGGGCTGTCCGAGCGCATCCGCGTCGTGTCGATCATCGGCCGCTTCCTCGAGCACTCACGCCTCTGGGCCTTCGACAACGCCGGCGCCCCGGAGTACTTCCTGGGCTCGGCCGACTGGATGCCGCGCAACCTGGACCGGCGCGTCGAGGCCATCGCACCGGTCGAGGATCCCCGCCTGCAGCGCTGCTGCCGCGGTCTGCTCGACGCCTGCCTGGCCGACGACCGTCAGGCCTGGGACCTCCTCGGCGACGGGCGCTACGACCAGCGCCAGCCCGTGGGCGCCGAGGATCGCTCGGCGCAGCGCCTGCTCCTGCACGATCCGTTCGGACTCTCGCTGGTCCACGCCCCGGAACCGCCCGCGCCGCCGAAGCGCGAAGTGACCGCCCGCTCCCCGCAGCCTGCATGACACCCCATCGCATCCGCGCGCTCGTCCTGTGCGGGACCCTCGCCGCCCTGGCGGCCTGCGGCGTCGTCGAGCGCTCCGAGACCATCGCGATCGATGGCTCCAGCACCGTCTATCCCATCAGCGAAGCGGTGGCTGAGGAGTTCGGCCTCAATGGCGGTGAGAAGGTCAGTGTGACCATCGCCACCTCGGGGACCGGCGGCGGCTTCAAGACCTTCTGTGCCGGCGAACGCGACATCTCGAACGCGTCGCGGCACATCAAGAGCTCCGAGCGCGAGCTTTGTGCCAAGAACGGGGTCGAGTTCATCGAGCTCGATGTCGCCATCGACGGCCTGTCGGTCGTGGTGAACCCGCGCAACGAGTTCGTGCGCTGCCTGACTATCCCGGAACTGAAGGCGATCTGGGAGCCCGGGAGCACGGTGACCACCTGGGCCGACGTGCGCCCCGAGTGGCCGGCGGAGCCGATCCGTCTCTATGGCGCGGGGACCAACTCGGGCACCTTCGATTACTTCACCGAGGCGGTGGTCGGGCGCGTGGGGGCGATCCGCGAGGACTTCTCGGCCAGCGAGGACGACAATGTGCTCGTGCAGGGGGTCGAAGGCGATCGCAACGCCCTCGGGTTCTTCGGCTATGCCTACTACGCCGAGAACGCCGAGCGGCTGCGGGCCATCGAGGTGGACGGTGGCAAGGGCTGTGTGGCGCCGACGCCGGAGTCCATCATGAACAAGTCCTACGCCCCGCTGTCGCGTCCGCTGCTCATCTATGTCGGCCGCGTCGCCTTCCAGCGCGAGGTGGTCCGGAAGTTCGTGCAGTATTATTTGACGCATGCGGAGACTCTGGTGCCCCAGACGGGTTACATCCCTTTGACCAGCGCACAGTACGCCTCCCTGCGGGCGAAGGTCGACAGCGCGGCGGCGACCCTGGCGCCGCCGGTCACGCCGCCGGACGAACGCCAGTGACCGCGACCCCCTCGCAGGTCCGCCGCGATCCCGACCGCTGGGGCGGCACCGCGATCGGCGCCCGCCACGCGCGTGAGCGCTGGATCGGCGCGCTGCTGATCGCGGCGAGCGCGGTGTCCATCCTCACGACCATCGGCATCGTCGGGGTGCTGGTGTACGAGTCGCTGGGCTTCTTCGCCGACGTCTCGCTCTGGGACTTCCTGACCGGCCGCCGCTGGACGCCGCTGTTCGAGGACAAGCAATTCGGGGTGCTGCCGCTGCTCGCCGGTTCCCTGCTGGTGGCCGGTGGGGCGGCGCTGGTCGCGCTGCCGCTCGGCCTCGCCGCGGCCATCTACCTCAGCGAGTATGCGCCGGATCGGGTGCGCCGGGTGCTGAAGCCCGTGCTGGAGGTGCTCGCCGGCATCCCGACGGTGGTCTATGGCTTCTTCGCGTTGCTCTACGTGACGCCGCTGCTGCGCACCGTCTGGCCCGACGCCGACATCTTCAACGCGGCGTCGGCCTGCATCGTGATGGGGATCATGATCATCCCGCTGGTGTCGTCGTTGTCTGAGGATGCCATGAGCGCGGTCCCCCGTGCGCTGCGGGAGGGGGCCTACGCCCTCGGCGCGACGAAGTTCGAGGTCGCGACCCGTACCGTGGTGCCTGCCGCGCTGTCGGGCATCATCGCGTCGTTCCTGCTGGCCATCTCGCGGGCCATCGGCGAGACGATGATCGTCACCATTGCGGCGGGGGCCACGCCGCAGATGACGCTCAATCCGCTGCGCTCGGTGCAGACCATGACGGCGTACATCGCCCAGACCTCGATGGGCGAACTGCCCCACGGGACCGTGGAGTACCGCACCATCTTCGCCGTGGGGCTCACGCTGTTCCTCATCACGCTGCTCGTGAACCTGATCAGCGGAGTGGTGCTGCGCCGCTTCCGCGAGGTCTACGAATGAGTGCCTCGCTGTTGCCCACCGGGAGCCATGCCGCGGCCCAGCGTGACCCCAAGCGCTTCCGGCCGGCGCTGGAGCGCCGCAATGCCGTGGCCACCGCCTTCGCGGGGGTCTGCCTCGCGGCGACCATGGTGGGGATCATCTTCCTCACGCTGCTGTTGTACGACATCATCAGCAGCGGGATCGGGCGCTTGTCGCCCGCCTTCCTGAGCGGCTTCCCCTCGCGCTTCCCGGACCGCGCGGGCATCGCCCCCGCGCTGGCGGGCAGCGCCTATGTGCTGGTCCTCACCACGCTGGTCGCGTTCCCCCTGGGCGTCGGCACGGCGATCTGGCTGGAGGAGTACGCACCGAACAACCGCTGGCGCCGCCTGATCGAGATGAACATCGCGAATCTCGCCGGCGTGCCGTCCATCGTGTACGGCATCCTCGGGCTCACCCTGTTCGTCCGGGTGCTCTCGCTCGGTCGCTCGCTGCTGGCGGCGGCGTTGACGCTGGCGCTGCTCATCCTGCCGGTGATCATCATCGCGTCGCAGGAGGCCTTGAAGGCCGTGCCGCGCTCGATCCGGCTCGGGGCCTACGCCCTCGGTGCCACGCGATGGGAGACGATCCGCCATCAGATCCTGCCCATGGCCCTGCCCGGCGTCATGACGGGGACGATCCTCGCGCTGTCGCGCGCCGTGGGCGAGGCGGCCCCGGTGATCATCGTCGGGGCGCTCGGCTTCGTCACGTTCATCCCGACGCACCCGCTGGATCAGTACACGGTGCTCCCGTTCCAGATCTTCAACTGGGTCTCGCGGCCGCAGGTGGCCTATCACGAAGTGGCGGCCGCCGCGTCCATCGTGCTGCTGGTGCTCTTGCTGAGCATGAGCGGCATCGCGATCTGGCTGCGCAACAAGTACACCCGGCGGAGCTGAGCCGCCTCGTATGGCTGACGCGATCATCACACCCGAAGGACCCATCGAGCTCGAGGCGCGCGACCTCTCCGTGCTGTACGGCGAGACGCGGGCGCTCAAGCACGTGCACCTGCAGATCCCCGACCGCCAGGTCGTGGCGTTCATCGGCCCCTCGGGCTGCGGCAAGAGCACGCTGCTGCGCTGCTTCAACCGGATGAACGACCTCATCCCCGGCGTGAAGGTCGAGGGCGAGGCGCTGTTCCAGGGCCGCAACCTCTACGCACCGGGCGTGGACGCCGTGGACGTGCGCCGCCGCATCGGCATGGTCTTCCAGAAGCCCAATCCCTTCCCGAAGTCCATCCGCGACAACATCGTCTTCGGTCCGCGCATCAACGGCTTCCAGGGCGACCTCGACGAGCTGGTCGAGCACTCGCTGCGGCAGGCCGCACTCTGGGATGAGGTCAAGGATCGCTTGGACAGCAGCGCGCTGGCGCTCTCCGGCGGGCAGCAGCAGCGCCTCTGCATCGCGCGCGCGCTCGCGGTCGAGCCCGAGGTCCTGCTCATGGACGAGCCCGCGTCGGCGCTCGATCCCATCGCGACGCAGAAGATCGAGGACCTGATCTACCAGTTGCGGGCGGAATACACCATCGTCATCGTGACGCACAACATGCAGCAGGCCGCACGCGTGTCCGATTACACGGCGTTCCTGTATATGGGGGAGGTGATCGAGTACGGCCCGACCAACGGCCTGTTCACCAATCCGCGCGTGGAGCGCACGGAAGCCTATATCACCGGGAGGTTCGGATGAGCCAGCGACATTTGCAGGACGACCTCGACAAGCTCAAGCGCGCGCTGGTGCAGATGGGCGAGACGGCGCAGCACGCGGTCAGCATGGCGGTCGAAGCGCTGCGCGAGGGCAATCGTGCCAAGGCGTACCAGGTCATCGACGAGGACGGGAAGCTCGACGCGCTCGAGCTCGAGATCGAGGAGATGGCCGTCGGGCTGCTCGCCCTGCAGCAGCCCATGGCCCGCGACCTGCGCTTCATCACCACCACGATGAAGATCGCCAACGACCTCGAACGCGTCGGCGATCACGCGGTCAACGTGGCCGAGACGGTGCATTACATCCTCGAAGGCCCGCGCTTCCCGACCTTGCCCGAGATCGACGAGATGGCCCGCTCGGCCACTGAGATGCTCTCGCAGTCGCTCGACGCGTTCCTGCGCGGGGACGTGGTGCTGGCGCGTGAGGTGCTCCGCCGCGACGACCGCGTCGATGAGATCCACGGCAACAACTTCCGCATCCTGCTGACGCACATCATGGAGGATCCCCGCCGCATCGGTGTGGGGATGGACCTGCTACTCGTCTCCGGCAATCTGGAACGCATCGCCGACCTCGCGACGAACATCTCCGAGGACACGGTCTATCTGGTCGAGGGGCGCTCCATCAAACACAACGCGGGGCGTGGTCGGCCCAGCACCGAGCGGCCCGCGGCGAGCTAGTCGCCCCCGAGCTCCGGCGGAACGAACGGCGTTCCGTCGGGGCCCGTCAGTTCCACCGGCAGGCCAGCGAGCGCACCCAGCAACGCGGACTTCCGCGCGGCACCCCACAGCTCGAGCCGCAGATTGCCGCCGCCGCGCCGCGGCATCGCCGCGATGCGCACCACGCGCGGCCCCCAGCGCACCTTCACGGCCGCCACCGCCCCGATGTGACCACGGTCCAGGCCGTCGGCGATCCGCAGCAGCGCGGTGAGCGCCGAGATCCGTCGCTGGATGTCCGCGTCCAGCGCCGCGAAGGCCTCGTGCTTCTTCTTGGGGTCCGACCCGCGATGGTAGCGCGCGATCAGCGCGATCATCGTCTTCTCCTCGGGCGACATCCCCAGCAACTCGGCGTGCGTGATCAGGTGGTACGAGTGCTTGTGATGCTTGTCGTAGCTGATGTGGTACCCGACGTCGTGGAGCAGCGCGGCATCGGCGAGGATCTGCCGGTCGTCCCCCGTGAGCTGCAGCCGCTTGGCCGTGGCGTCGAAGAGCTGGAGCGCCACGCGCTGGACCTGTTCGGCGTGCGGCTGCTCGTAGTGGCAGCGCTCGGCGAACTCGCGGATCGAGCGCGCGCGCGCCTCGCCGCGGTCGGCGATCGCCGGGCGCACCCGCGCCGCGTCGAGCAGGATGCCCTCGCGGATGCCGTACGCCGACACCTGGACCTCCGATGCCTCGAGCCGCGACAACACCTCCGCGACCACGGTCAGGCCCGCCACGATGATATCGGCGCGCGCCGGACTCAGGCCCGGGACGGACGCGCGCTCCGCCGGGGTCAGCTCGGCCAGCCATTCGAGGATGTGCAGCAGCTCCGCCCGGGGGATGCGCGTGCCCTGCGGACTCCGGGCCTCGAGGCCGCGCCGCGCCAGGTAGATGCCCGCCAGATTGGTGAAGGTCCCACCCGAGCCGATCACCGTGGCGCCGCGCCAGTCGCGGATGGGCAGGGCCTTGCGCAGGTCCGGCCGGATGTGCTTCCGCAGCCGCTCCACGTCCTTCTGTCGCGGCGTCGTGCCCAGGAACTCCTCGGTGAGGCGGAGCGCGCCGAAGGGCAGCGAAGTGAGGCGTTCGAGCAGGCCATCGGCGCTCAGCGCCAGCTCCAGCGAGCCGCCGCCGATGTCCATCACCACCGCGCGCCCCGTGCCGATCTCGAAGTGCGCGAGGGCGGAGCGGAAGGCGAGCATCGCTTCCTCTTCACCCGAGAGGATCCGCACCCGCAGCCCAGTGACCCGCTTGGCGCGGGCCACGAAGTCGGGCGCGTTGGACGCCTCGCGCACCGCACTGGTCGCGACGACCTCGAGCCGCTTGGCGCCGGAGTGGGTCGCGAGCTTCGCCATGCGGCCCAACGCATCGAGCGCCTGCCCCATCGCACTTTCGCTCAACGCGCCGGTCTCAGCCACCCCCGCCCCGAGGCGCGGGGAGGCCTTCATCTCATCGATCACGCGGATGCTGCCCTGCGGCGACACATCGGCGATGATCTGACGGATCGAGTTGGACCCGATATCGATGGCCGCGATGCGCTGATCCGCGCGACGCCGGGCGCTGGGGACCGCGGGGCGCTTCACGCGCGCACGACGCGTCATCGGGGGCTCCCGGCGGCGGACAGTGAATCCAGCAGCGCCTCGACCCGTTGCCGTACGGCGGTGGGCACCGGGGCGTAGCCCAGCGCGGCGGCTTCGGCGCTCCCCGAGGCCAGCGACCAGCGCACGAAGCGGAACAGCGTCTCGCGGGCGGCCGGCGAACTCGACCGCTGCGGGACCACGATCCAGCTGAATTCGGCGATGGGATACGCATCGGCGGCGGTGGCCCCGAGCAACGACGACGGGAGGCCGTCACTGCGCGCGGGCCCGGCGGCCGAGTTCGCCGCCGCGATCAACGAGGACGCCGTCGAGGCGACGAAGTTCCCGTGCGCATTCCGCACCAGCGCGGTGGGCAGGCGATTGAGCATGGCGTAGGACTGCTCCACATACCCGATCGCTCCGACCGTGACCTTCACTTCGCTCGCCACGCTCTCGTTCCCTTCGCGCGTCATCCCCGTGGGGAAGGGGACCGACAGTCCCACGCCGGGCGACTGCTGCCACGCGGCACTGTTCGCCGCCAGGAACCGCGTGAAGACGATCGTCGTGCCCGAGGGGTCGAGCCGCGTGACCACCTTGATCGTGAGATTCGGGAGCCGCACGCCGGGATTCAGGGCCCGGATCCGCGCATCGTCCCAACGCGCCACGCGCCCGGCGAAGATCTCGGCGAGGAGGGCGCCATCGAGTCGCAGCGGTCCGGTCACGCCAGGCACATTGTACGTGACGACCACGCCGCCGACGATCAGCGGGATCTGCATCAACGCGCCATCCGCCTCCACCGCATCGAGCGGCGCATCGGAGGCCCCGAAGTCCACGGAGCCGGCGGCGACCTCGGCCAGACCCTTGCCCGTGCCCACGGAGCGATAGTTGACGACGAGCCCCGTTTCGCCCGTGAATCGCGAGATCCACCGCGCATACACCGGGTAGGGGAACGACGCGCCCGCGCCGACGAGATCGACGATGGTGTCGTGCGCGCCGGTGTCCGACCCAGCGGTCTCGCGGGGTCGCTCAGCGCCGCAGGCCACGAGGGCCGCGAGGAGCACGGAATGCCAGAGGCGTACCTGCATCAGGACTCAGTGGCGGGGGGAAGGATCGCGAGGCGCACGGTGCGGTCGAAGATACTGCGCCGCACCACCGCGGGATCAGGCGCGGTCACGTCACGCGCGGGCACTGCCGTCCTCGGGGAAGATCCCGGCGATCGTCGTGCCCACCCCGACCGTGCTCTCGGCCCGCACCGTGCCCCCGTGCGCCTCCACCATGTGGCGCACGATCGCCAGGCCGAGCCCCGTGCCGCCCTCGGCGCGCGAGCGTCCCGCATCGACCCGGTAGAACCGCTCGAAGATGCGTGGCAGGTGCTCGGGGGGGATCCCCGCGCCTGTGTCACGCACCCCGATCTCGATCCCTTGCATCACGCGGCGCGAGTACGCGATCACCTGCCCCTCGGGGGGCGTGTAGCGCACCGCATTGTCCACCAGATTCCCGATGATCTGCCGCACCGCCGTGGCATCGGCGAACACCGAGCGCGCGTTCGGCGCGATGTCCACCGTCAGGCGCACGCCCTTCGCCGCCGCCGCCGCACTCGCCTCCAGCACCGCTTCGTTCGCGCAGTCGCGCAGATCGATCGACACCGGCATCGGCGTCCATCCGCCGGACTCGATGCGCGACAGATCCAGCAGATCGTCCACGATCCGCTGCATCCGCTGCGTGTTCCGCAGGATGCCCGCCGCGAACTGCTGCCGGACCTCCACCGGCGGATCGTCGCTGGCGATCGCCTCCGCGAATCCACTCACGATGGTCAGCGGCGTGCGCAGTTCGTGGGACACGTTCGCCACGAAGTCCCGTCGCACGGCCTCGACCCGGCGCAGCGGGGACAGGTCGAACAACGCGACGACCACGCCACCGTCGGCCAGCGCGCGGGCCGTCAGCCGCGTGGTCACGCCGCGCACATCGGTCTCGATCCCGTCGGTCGTCGTCCCCATCAGCCCTTGACCGATCGCGGTCCGGAGCGCCTCGTCATCCGGGAGCTGGTCGACGGGGAAGGGCAGCGCCGCGGTCACACCCAGCAGGGCGCGGGCCCGCTCGTTGATGCGCACCACGCTCCCACTCGCCGACACGGCGACGACGCCCTCGTTCAGCGACTCCGTGAGCTGACCGACCAACGCTTCCTCGCTGCGCAGGGCATCAAGCCGATGGGCGAGCTGGTCCCCCAGCTGGTGCAGTGCGCCCGCCAACTCCCCGACCTCCCCCGGTGCGGTGAGCCGCGGACGGCGCGACAGATCGCCGCGGGCCATCGCCGTCGCCACGTCGCGCAACTGCTCGATGGGCTGCGACACCGCCCGCGAGAACAGCACCGTCACGAGCAGCGCGCACAGCAAGGCGACACACCCGGTGACCAGCACGTCGCGCTGCGAGGCGCGGATGATCGGGTCCAGTTGACTCGTCGGGATCGACACACGGGCGAAGCCGGAGGGGCCCTCGACCGCGACGTAGAGCTCCTCGCGTCCGGTGGAGCCGCTCACGCGCCGCGCCGACCCGCCCGCGGGGGCCGGGCGCAGGATCTCCGGTCGCGCGGCGTGGGACTCGAGCGAGCGCAGCGCGTCGCCCTCGAACTCACTGTCCCCGACCACTCGTCCGCTGCGGTCCACCAGCGTCACCCGCGTCACGAGGGCCGCGCCGGCCGCGTCGGCCAAGGAGTCGGCGTCCAGCTCGGCACGCCACGCGTCCGCGACCAACTGCGCCTCGTGCGTCAGCGTCGTCGTGGCCTGGTCCAGCAGTCGCGCGCGGAGCTGGCGGTCCACCACCGTGACCATCACGGTCACGAGGGTCCCGACGATCAGGAACGAGCCGAGGAGCAACCGCTGGGTGAGGCGCACCCCAGAAGGTTACGCGCTGCGCGTCTGCGGCGCCCGCATCCGGTATCCGAAGCCGCGCACCGTCTCGATCAGCTCGCCCGCAGCGCCCAGCTTGGTGCGCAGCCGCTGCACATGCATGTCGACCGTGCGCGTCTGGATGTCCGGTGCCGCCTCCCACACGGTCTCCAGCAGGTGCGCGCGGGCTTGGACCCGGCCGCGGCGCTCGGCGAGCATGCGCAGCAGCTTGTACTCGGTCGGCGTCAGTTCGACCGGCTCCCCCTCGACGGTCACCCGGTGCGAGCTGTTGTCGATCAGCACCGGCCCGATCCGTACCGTGTCGCCCACGGGGTCCTGCGCCGCATTGACGCGCCGCAGGATCGCCGCCACCCGCAGCGCCAACTCGGCCGCCGAGAACGGCTTGGTGAGGTAATCGTCCGCACCCAGCGTCAGCCCGCGCAAACGGTCGGGCTCGTCCTTGCGCGCGGTCAGCATCAGCACGCCGACGTCCCGCGTCACGGGGTCCGCGCGGATCTGCTCCAGCACCTCGAACCCCGAGAGCCCCGGGAGCATGAGGTCGAGCACGATCAACGACGGACGTTCCCGCCGCACGGCCGCCAGCGCGTCCGGCCCCGACACTGCCGTGGACACCCGGTACCCCGCCTTCGCCAGCTGGTACACCACCAGCGCGACGATCTCCGGTTCGTCGTCGACGACGAGAACGTGCTCGGCTTGCGGTGGTGCGGCGGATGTGAGGGCGGGAGATGACACCTGGGCTCTCATCGCTGAAGGGAGGGACCGTTCCATCATGCTCGTAAAGATGGCGTCCCGTGGCGACCACGGACAGCGGGGACTCGGTCACGATCCTGCAACGGCACACGCTGTGTCACGGCTTCGTCACAGGCGCGCGGGCTCGGCATGCGCCTCGGGATCGTGTAGATTTCAGGGATGGACGAGTCCGCTGCCCCTGCCCGCGCCCTGCGTGTCTTCGTGAATGGCCGCGGGCACGACGTGTCGGCGGATGCCTCGGCGCTGGACGCCGTGCGCTGCGCCGACGCGGCCGAGGCGGAGGCCATCGCCGCCGGGTCGCGCGCCATCACCGACAGTCGTGGCCTGCCCGTCGCGCCCGAGGCGGCCGCGTTCTCGGGCGCCATCTACCGCACGGTCCGGGCGCGCCCAGCGCCCGCTCACTCCGAGGTCGACGCCACGAAGTGATTCAGCGGCCCGTGCCCGCGCCCCAGCCCGGGCGCCTCGCGGATCGCCCGGTGCACGAAGGCCAAGCCGCCACGGACGGCATCGGATAGCGCGTAGCCGCGCGCCAGCAGCGCCGTGATCGCGCTCGAGAGCGTACACCCCGTGCCGTGCGTGCTCGTCGTCGCGATGCGTGGGTGCCGCACCACGGTCCACTCGCCGCCGCTGTACAGCACGTCGACCGCGTCGTCGCCGGTCAGGTGGCCGCCCTTCACCAACGCGGCCGCGGCGCCGAAGTCCCGCACCAGGCGCTCCGCGGCACCGTGCATCGCGTCGACCGAGTCCACAGCCACGCCGAGCAACAGCGCGGCCTCGTCCAGGTTCGGCGTCACGAGGGCCGCGAGGGGGAAGAGCTGCGCGGTGATCGCGCCGATCGCGTCGGGCGTGATGAGCGGGTCGCCCGAGGTCGCGACCATGACCGGGTCCAACACATAGGGCCGGAGCCCATGCCGCGTAACACCCGCTGCGATCGCCGAGATCACGGCGACGTCGGCCAGCATCCCGCTCTTGATGGCCGCGGGCCGCAGGTCGCTCGCCACCGCATCGAGCTGCGCCGCGACCAGCGCGGCCGACACCGCCTCCCAGCCGTGTACACCGAGGGTGTTCTGTGCCGTGACCGCCGTGAGCACCGACGTGCCGAATACGCCGAACTGGTGGAAGGTCTTGAGGTCCGCCTGGATGCCTGCGCCGCCGCCTGAGTCGGATCCCGCGATCGTGAGCGCGATGGGGATCCCGCGTGGTGCGGTCATCGCTGCGCGGGCGGCGGCGGCGGCGCGGGCAGCGACGCCACGCGCCGCTTGAAGCTCTGGTAATTCGGCGAGTCCTTGGTCAGGCCCACAAGGATGCCCGGGTCGTAGCCCGCGATCATCTTCTCGGTCTCCTTGACGCGGTCCTCCGCCAGCGGATGCGAGAGGAACCAGGTCTCCACGCCGACCGGTCGGGACTGTCGCTCATCGAGCAGGATGCGGAACATCTCCGGCACCCCCATGGGGTCGATGCCCGACCGGATCACATACTTGACGCCCTCGCGGTCGGCTTCGCGCTCATCGTCGCGGCTGAACTTCGCGAACACGCCCGACGCCACGATGTCGATCGCCGCCTGCTCCAGCCCTGTCCCACAGGCACGCAACAACGTGCACGCGGCGATCACTCCGATGTTCGCCCCCTGCGCCTTCTGCATCCGCTCCACCGAATGCCGCATCGTGACATGCCCGATCTCATGGCCCAGCACGCCGGCCAACTGCGCCATGTTCGTCGTCCGCTCGATCAGCCCGCGGTTCACGTAGATGAACCCGCCGGGCACCGCGAACGCGTTCACCTCCTGCGAGTTGACCAGGAAGAAGCGGTAGGTGATCCCCCGTTGATCCGCCAAGCGCGCGATCGAGTCCCCGAGCAGCGTCAAGTAGCGGTTGATCTCGGCGTCCTCGACGATGGGGAGCTGTTTGTTGAGCTCGGTGGCATATTGCGCCCCCATCTCGATCTCCTGCTGCGGGGAGATCGAGCAGGCGCTGAGCCCGACGCTGAGGGCGACGATCGCGCCCGTGATGTATCGTTGACGCATCCTGTGTGGACCGCTGAAGACCCGACGGCGCTGGGCGCCGCGAAGACATGAGGTGACCTCTGGCTCTCTTAACCCTGCTACGAGACCTGCGCCGTCGCAAGGCACGTGAGCGTCATACCCGCTGCGTCGTCGAGGGGGTCCGGGCCGTCGAGGAGCTGCTGGTGTCCCCCGTCCCGATCGTCGGAGCGCTGGTCGGGCCCGAGCTGACGCGGACACCGCGCGGCGTCGCGCTCCTCGAGGCCCTGGTCGCCCGCGGCGTGCGGACCGAGGAGGCCAGCGCGCACGACTTCGCCAGCGCGGCCGACACCGATGCCCCGCAGGGGATCCTCGTGGCGGCCGAGGTCCCGGGCTGGACGCTCGACGCGCTGCCGGCGGGGGGGAACATCGTGGTGCTCGACGCCGTCCAGGACCCGGGCAATGTGGGGACCATTCTGCGCACGGCGGCGGCCCTGGGCGCGGCGGGCACGGTCGCACTTCCCGGCACGGTCGACCTCTGGAACGCCAAGGTCATTCGCAGCGCCGTCGGAGCCCAGTTCCGCCATCCCGCCGTGACGGCGAGCTGGGAGGCATTCCAGTCGTTCCTCACAGAGCGGGGACTCCCCCTGTGGGCCACCACGCTCGAGGGAACGCCCCTCGCGCGGGTGGAATGCACCACTCCCGTGGCGCTGGCCGTCGGCAACGAAGGAGCCGGGCTGTCACGGACGACCCTCGACCACGCGGCGCGCCGCGTCTCGATCCCCATCACCGACGGCGCCGAGTCGCTCAACGTGGCCGTGGCGACCGGCATCGTCCTGTACCACCTACGCCGCTCATGATCGCGTTCGTTGCCGCCGGCTTCGGGGCCTTGTTCGGCTCCTTCCTCAACGTCTGCATCGCGCGCTGGCCGGTCGATGGGTCGATCTTCAGGCCGGCCCGTTCGCACTGCCCCCACTGCGGCCACGCGATCCGCTGGTTCGAGAACATCCCGGTGATCAGCTGGCTCGCCTTGCGCGGGCGCTGCAGCGGCTGTGCGGCGCCGATCTCCGCGCAGTACCCACTGGTCGAGCTCGCCACCGCGGCGCTGTGGTGGCTGGCCTTCTGGGGCTTCGGACCCACGCTCACCGCGCTGCGCTTCGCCGTCCTCGCGACCATCCTCCTCGGGGTGGCCGTGACCGACGCGAAGCACTACGTGATCCCCGACGGGTTCACCGTCACCGGGCTCCTCTTCGTGCTCGGCACCGCCGTGCTGGCATCCACCTTGGGTGAGACCTCGCCCTTCGCGGGACCCATCGACGCGCTGTACGGGGCCTGCGTGGGCGCCGGGGCCATCGCCATCGTCGGCTGGCTCGGCGAAGTCGCGCTGAAGAAGGAGGCCATGGGCTTCGGTGATGTGACCCTGATGGCCGTCTGCGGTGCCGCGCTCGGACCGCCGCTGGTCCTCCTGAATGTGTTCATCGCGGCGTTCCTCGGGGCGACCGTGTCGCTGGCGGTCGTCGCCCCGCTGGCGTGGCTCCGCGCACGGGCACGCGATGAGGCGTTCGTGCTCCCGCAGATCCCCTTCGGTACGTTTCTCGCACCCGCTGCCCTGGTGACCCTGCTCTACGGCGAGCGCCTGCTCGACCTGTGGCGCACCTGGGTGCTGGGCTGACCTCTTGTCCTGCTCTGCCATGATCCTACGACCTGCGCTTTTCGCCGTCGCCTTGTGCGCTGCGGCCGCCTGTGGCGGTGATGACACCTCGGCCGTCGCCTACGACGGCCCGTACGCCAAGGAGGTCCGCCGGGCGATCCCGATCATCGAACGCTCGACGGGCAAGACCTTCCTCACCCCACCCAAGCTCGAGGAGCGGGACACCGACGAGGTCCGCGCCTTCCTCGAACGGCGCTTCAACGAGGAATCGCCCGCGTTGGAGCTCGCCGGCGTCGAGGCCGCTTACAAGCGCTTCGGGCTGTTGCCCGACGATGTCGATCTGCGCAAGACGCTGCTGGACCTGCTCGCCGAACAGGTGATCGGCTACTACGATCCCGCCGAGAAGGTGCTCTACGTCGTGAAGGGCGCGCGCAGTGACTATCTCAGCACCACGATCGCGCACGAGCTGGTGCATGCCCTGCAGGATCAGCACTTCCCGCTGGACTCCCTCAGCCGGATCGAGCGCGACAACGACCGGCAGATGGCGGCGCAGGCGGTCGCCGAGGGGCACGCGGTGTGGGAGCAACTGGTGTCGATGACCGGGATGAACAACCCCGAGAACGCGATGCCCGGCGGCTGGGACGGGGTCCGGCAGATGATCCGGGACAACCGCAACTCGATGCCGCTGCTCGCGCAGGCACCACTGCTCCTGCAGGAGGTCCTGCTGTTCCCGTATCTCAGCGGGGCGGAGCACATCCGTCAGTTCAAGGCCAAGCGTCCGGGCGCCTGGCCCTTCGACTCCCTGCCGGTCTCGACCGAACAGGTCCTGCATGCCGAGAAGTTCTTCGATGAGCGCGACGATCCGGTCGCGGTGACGTTGCCGCCGATCCGCGGTGGCGGGCGCATCACCTACGAGAATGGGCTGGGTGAGTTCGAGACGCGGCTGTTCCTGTACCAGCACACGCGCAACCTCGCCCGGGCCGCGCGAGGCGCTGCGGGCTGGGACGGCGATCGCTTCGCGCTGGTCGCGCTGCCGGGCGGCGGCGAAGGCTTGGCCTGGGTCACCGTGTGGGACACCGCGGTCGATGCGGCCGAGTTCGTGGACATCCTCGACGAGGCGCTGCCGCGCCGCTACGGCGGGTTGCGGCGCCAGAACCTGACCGGGCCGATCCGCCGGTATGAGGGGGGGCGCCGGACCGTCGAGGTGCAGGGTGTGACGGTGGACGGGATGTCAGTCGTCATCCTCACGGACGTCCCGACCGGAACGCCTGCGTCGCTGATCGACGCGGCGCGCATCCGGATCACCCCCTGATCGCTCTCGCCGTCACGCCTGGAGTCGGCCCGTGCCCCGCATCCCGCTCCCCATCACGCTGCATCGGTCCCTCGCGATCGCGTGTACGCTGTTGCTCAGCACCTCGTCGTGCTTGGAGTGGGATCGCTCCACCCGCGTGGATCGACGCGATGTGACGCTGTTCGTATCCTCGGTCACGGCCGATGACGGACGTCAGGCCGTCCTGAACCTCGGTGCCGCGCCGGCGTCCTCCACGACGCTGACGGTGTCTGCCGCCCTGCCGCCGATCGTCCTGAAGGGCGGGGCGTCGCGGGTGCGCTTCCGCGCCGACGAACCGTTCACGCAGCTGGTCGTGGCAGCGCGCGGCTATGCGGGGCACTTCGTGCTCTCGCTCCCGGCACCGGTGACGGAGGTCACCGTGCTCATCGCCTATGCCCAAGAGGTCGGTGCACCGGCCTTCGACCTGCAATACGCGGTCGGGGGTGGTGACGGCCTCGGGGCCTACAGCGCGGCCAACACCGCCTTCCTGCCCAACGGCACCGGGGAGGTCCAGGTGAACATCACGTGGAATTCCAAGGCCGACGTCGATCTGTACGTCGTCGATCCGCTCGGCGCCGAGATCTACTACGCGCGCCGCGAATCCAACTCGGGCGGTCAGCTCGACATCGACTCGAACGCGGCCTGCAGCAGCGATGGACCGCGCGCCGAGAACATCTTCTGGCCGTTCGGAGTGGTGCCCCCGCGGGGCGAGTACGAGGTGCGCGTGAACAATTGGTCGGCCTGTGGCGAAGAGGCCACCGACTTCGTGGTCACGGTGCGCACGAAGGACGGCATTCCGCAGACGTACACCGGACGGCTCACGGGACCGGGCAACGGCGGCGCCTCGGGGGCGGGGCAGCGCATCGCGTCGTTCGTCTACTGACCCCACGTGCAGCGCAGGGCGATGACGCGCCGCGGCGTATCTAGGCGATGAGCAGGCGCGAGGCGTAGGTCAGCGCACCGATCAGCGCGCCGAGCACGTAGCCCAGGCGCACGATCAAGGTCAGCTCCTTCTGCGTGACCTTGCGGACGATCTCCTCCAGCCGCTCGGTGCTGAAGCCCAGGACCTTCCGCTCGACCATCGCCTCGATGTCCAGGCGCGCGAGGAAGCCCGGGATCTGTGTGAGCACCCAGCGCCACAGCGCGGGGCCCGCCGCGGCGGCCAAGCGATCGGGCGCGTCCGTCGGCAGGAATCGCGCGGGGCGGCCGATCGGCTGATCGAGCAGACGTCGGGCCGCGCCGCCCGCCGCGCCGAAGGCCAGCTCTGCGGCCCGCGGGGAGCGCGCGGCGGTCAGGATCCACTCCACGTAGGTCTCGTCGGGCAAGGTGCCCAGCAGGTCGCCGACCGTGCGCCCGTCCGTCCGCTCGAGCGCGTCCGACACCGTGCGCTCGACGAAGCGCTCCGTCCGTTCGGTCCCGGCGATCTTGAGCAGGTAGTCGCCGACCTTGGCCCGGAAGGTGCGCCCCTGGTCGTCCCGCGAGGTCTCGATGATCTCGGTCGAGAGCTGCGCCGCCTGCTGCGCGAGCCGCGCCTTGCGCTCTGGCGTCAGCAGTCGCGCCAGCGGGATGGGATCCACCTGCGCGCGCGCCCGCGCCACGAAGCCGCGCACCGTCTCCTCGAACGACGTGCCATGCACCTCGGTGAGATAGCCCTCGGCCAGCGCGCCGCTCACGCTGCCGAGCGCGCGCTCCAGCTCGGCGAAGAGGGGCGCGGGCAGCTCGCTCGACAGCGACCCACGCTCGACATCGAGCAGGTCGCGCACGATCACCGCGAGCCGCTGCTCCACCGCTTCCCGCAGGCCCGAGCGCTCCAATTCGTGGATCAGGTCGTCGGGCGTGAGCAACTTCTCGCCGACGGTCTTGCCGATGGACTTCGCGAGCCGTGGCTTGTTCTTGGGGATCGCGCCCTGCAACCCGAAGCGCCGTTCATAGGGGTGGAACAGCATCCACACCGCGATCGCATTCGTGATGCCGCCCGCCACCGTGCCCACCGCCACGTTGAGAGCGAACTCCTTCCACACGAACGGCATCCGCTCAGTGGTCCGGGTGTGCCGCGCTGGGGCGGACGTCGGCATCCACGACCACCGCCGGCACGGTATCGGCGGGCAGGAGCAGCCGCGCGAACACGTCGTCCATGGACTGCATGGGCTCCAACGTCGTGCGGGCGCGCACCTCAGCCGGCAGGTCCCGCAGATCGCGCTCGAGGTTCAACGCGGGGAGCAGCACGCCACGCAGTCCGCTGCGATACGCGGCCAGGACCTTCTCCTTCACGCCGCCCACCTCGAGGACGCGTCCACGCAGGGTCACCTCACCGGTGACCGCGACATCGCGGCGGACCGGGCGCCGCGACAGCGCGGAGGCGAGCGCCAACGTGACCGCGACACCGGCACTCGGGCCATCCTTGGGAGTCGCACCGGCGGGGAAATGCACGTGCACATCGAGCCGTTGGAAGTCCGCGTCGGCGATCCCCAGCGACGCCGCCCGCGATCGCACGTACGAGAGCGCCGCGTCTACGGATTCACGCATCACGTCGCCCAGCTGTCCCGTGACCGTCAGCGTCCCGCGGCCCGGCACGGCCAGCGCTTCGATGGTCATCAGGGCGCCGCCCTCGGTGGTCCACGCGAGGCCCGTGACCGTGCCGATGGTCGGCTGCATGTCCTGGGCGTCCGCGGCATGCGGCGGTGGTCCGAGCAAGACCTCGAGCCGGGCCGCATCCATCACCCACGCCCCCAGCTCCCCGGCCGCCTTCTGCCGCGCCCGCTTGCGCATCAGCCGCGCGAGCTGTCGCTCGAAGTTGCGCAGGCCGGCCTCGCGCGCATAGCGACTCGCCACATACGCCAGCGATTCATCCGTGAATTGGATGTCGGTGTCCAGCAGTCCGTGGGCGGCGAACAAGCGCGGGAGCAGGTAGCGCCACGCGATCTCGACCTTCTCCTCCGCCGTGTAGCCCGCGATGCGGATGACCTCCATGCGGTCGCGCAGCGGCGCCGGGATGTCGTACAGACTGTTCGCGGTGCAGAGGAAGAACACCCCGGACACATCCAGCGGCAGGTTCAGGTAGTGGTCCGTGAAGGCCGTGTTGTGCGCGGGGTCGAGGAGCTCCAGCATCGCGGCTGTCGGGTCGCCGGTCGCGCCGCCCTGCGACATCTTGTCGATCTCGTCGATCATCAACACCGGGTCCCGCACTTCGGCGCGGCGCAGCGCCTGCACCACGCGGCCCGGCATCGCGCCCACGTACGTGCGGCGATGCCCCCGAATCTCGGCCTCGTCGCGCACCCCGCCCACCGAGACGCGCTCGAAGCGACGCCCCATCGCCCGGGCGATCGCCTCGCCCAGCGAGGTCTTGCCGGTCCCCGGCGGCCCCACGAAGCAGAGGATGGGGCCCGAGGGCGCTCCCCCCCGCAGGCGGTGCACGGCCAGATGCTCCAGGATACGCTCCTTGGCTTCGTGCAACCCCCAGTGCTGGTCGTCGAGCGCCCGCTCCACGGCGTCCAGCACGATCGTGTCGGCGCTCGCCGAGCTGCGCGTCCACGGCGTCGCGAGCACCCAGTCCAGATAGGTGCGGAGCATCTGGTGTTCCGCCGACGCGGGGCCCGAGTGCCGAAGCCGCTCGGCGTCGCGCCGCGCCTCGGTCGCGACCGCGGGGGGCAACGCCGCGGCCTCGATGCGCCGGGCGAGCTCGGCGGCATCGCGCTCGGCAGGGTCGGCCTCGCCGAGCTGCGACTGGATCACCCGCAACTGCTGCCGCAGGAACAGGTCCCGCTGCGACTGCGCCAGACGGGCATGGGTCTCACTGTCCACCTCGGCGACGACTTCGAGCCGCGCGACCTCCTTCTCGACGCGCTGGGTCACGAAGCGCAGGCGCTGGGCGACATCGAGTCGCTGGAGGACCTCGAAGCGGTCCGCGACGCGCAGTGGCAAGTGGGCGGCCGCGGCGTCCGCGAAGGCGCCCGGGTGGCCGTCGTAGGCCCGCAGCAACGCGAGGATCCCCGGCTCGGCCGGTGGGTCGGACTCGCACCAGGCATCGATCGCCGCCAGCAGGCGCGCGGCCTGCTCCCGCAGCACCAGAGGGTCGGCCGGGTCATCGGCGACCGCCACATACTCCGCGCACGGGTAGACCTCGGCCCCACGCGCCGCATCGCCGGGCGCCGGTGCCGCGTCGACGCCGAGGATGCGCACCCGTTCGCGCGCATCGAGCGTCAGCTGCACCACGTTCGCCTCCGGCAGGCTGCGGGCGCGCGCCACACAGCGCACCGCGATCCGGCCGCGCAAGGTGCTGAGGTCGTCCTCGTCGCCGGGCAGCAACGCGAGGATCAGCTCACCCCCCGGTACCGTCAGCGCGGTGGCCAACGCCCGGTTGCGCGGCGCCGCCATCTGCACGGCGAGGGTCTGTCCGGGCAGCAACACCGTCGAGCGCAGGGCCAGCAGCGGCCGCTGCGCCGCCGGCGTGGCGGGCGGCTCCCCGAGAGTGGAAGGGCGCGACGTCATCCGCTTAACTTACAGTGATGTTCAACGAACTTGCCGAGAAACTCGAAGGTACCTTCGCCCGCCTGCGTGGCCGGGGGGTGCTCACCGAAGCCGACCTCAAGGAGGGGATGCGCGAGATCCGCCGCGTCCTGCTCGAGGCCGACGTCAACTTCCAGCTGACCCGCGAGTTCCTCGAGCGCGTCGAGAAGAAGGCCGTCGGCATCGCGATGCTCAAGACGGTGTCGCCGGCCCAGCAGCTCGTGAAGGTCGTGTACGAGGAGCTGACGGCCATGCTCGGCGAGCGTCGCGAGCCGCTCAAGCTCAGCACCGTGCCGCCGACCATCGTGATGTTGGTGGGGTTGCAGGGCTCGGGCAAGACCACCTCGGCGGCGAAGCTCGCGCACCGGCTCGCCAAGGAGGGGAAGTCCACGCGCCTCGTCGCGGCCGACGTGTACCGCCCCGCCGCCATCGATCAGCTGGAGACGCTCGGACGGCAGTTGAACGTGCCCGTGTATGCCGATCGTAGCACGACGGACGTCGTGCGCATCGCGCGGGCGGGCTTGGAGGAGGGGCGCCGCGCCCGTGACAAGGTCGTGATCATCGATACCGCCGGTCGCTTGCAGATCGACGAGGCGATGATGGAGGAGCTGCGCCGCGTGAAGGAGGCCGTGCGCCCCGACGAGATCCTGCTCGTCGCCGACGGCATGACCGGGCAGGACGCCGTGCGCATCGCGGAGGGCTTCAACAACGCGCTGCAGGTCACCGGCATCATCCTCACCAAGTTGGACGGTGACGCGCGCGGCGGGGCGGCGCTGTCGATGTACGGCGTGGTCAAGAAGCCCATCAAGTACATCGGCGTGGGCGAGAAGACCGACGCGCTCGAGGAGTTCCACCCCGACCGGATGGCCGGGCGCATCCTCCAGCAGGGCGACGTGCTCTCGCTGGTGGAGAAGGCGCAGGCGACCTTCGACGAAGCCGAGGCCAAGAAACTCGAGAAGAAGGTCCGCAAGGAGGGCATGGACCTCTCGGACTTCCTGGGGGCGCTCAAGCAGGTGCAGAAGCTCGGGCCGCTCGAGAGCATCCTGGGCATGTTGCCGGGCGTGAACACCAAGGCGCTCAAGCAGGCCAAGGTGGATCCCAAGCGGCTGAAGCACGTCGAGGCCATCGTGCTGGCGATGACGCCGCAGGAGCGCAAGCAGCCCGAGCTGTTGAACGGTTCGCGGCGCCTGCGGATCGCCAAGGGGTCGGGCCGGTCGGTGACCGAGGTCAACCGCCTCTTGGAGCAGTTCAAGGAGATGCGCAAGATGATGAAGCGGGCGACCACGGCGCAGGCGCAGGGGAAGCTGGGGAAGCGCGGGCGCTAGTTGCCCCCCGGGCGTGGTGGCGCTATGTTCCAAGGCTCTGGTTGCCCCGCGGACATGCCGCGGTGGCGAGGAAACCAGGTTCCACAGGCGCGTCCGCGCGCCGTTCTCCACGCTCTGCCCTGCTGAGGATCCATGGTCCGCATCCGTCTGCGCCGCATCGGCCGCAAGAAGAACCCCGTGTACCGCATCGTTGCCGCTGACTCGCGCGCCCCGCGCGATGGCAAGTTCATCGAGATCCTCGGCCAGTACGCGCCGCGCCTGGGCAAGGACGCGGTCGCGCTGCGCACCGACCGCGTGACGTATTGGCTCGACAACGGCGCTCAGGCGTCCGACACCGTGCGTTCGCTGCTGCGCCGTGCCGGCGTGCTCAAGGCCCGTCACGAGTCGCGCCTCGGGATCGCGTTGACGGCGGCGGCGGTGCCGCTCGCCGAGGCGCCGGCCGCTGCGGCGCCCGACGCGCTGCCGCCGGTCGAGGCCGGTGGCCCGGACCTCGCCAACGCGGTCCCGCTCGCGGAGTCCACGGACGAGTAAGATGAGCGACCTCGTGGTCGTCGGACGGATCCGGAAGCCGCACGGGATCCGCGGCGAACTCGTCGTCGAACTGCTGTGCGACGAGCCGGAGGCGATCTTCGCCGCCGGCCGTCGTCTTTTCCTGAGCCCGCTGCGGCCCGGCGCCGCGCCCGACACGGTGGAGGTCGGCTCCGCGCGTCCGTTCAAGGAAGGCCTCATCGTGTCGCTGCGCGGCGTCGCCGATCGCAATGCCGTGGAAGCGTGGCGCGAGCGCGAGTTCCTGGTGCCCGAGGATGAGCTCTCGCCGCCCGGGGCGGACGAGCTCTGGGTGCATGAGATGCCCGGCCTCCGCGTGCAACTCGGCGATGGCGCGCTGGTGGGCGAGGTCGTGGAGTGCTACGAGTTGCCCCAAGGCTATCTGCTCGACGTGGCGACCGAGCGGGGGATCGTGAGCATCCCGTTCGTCGACGCGATCGTCACGGACATCGACCGTGAGGCGCGCACGCTGACCATCGATCCCCCGGCCGGTCTGCTCGAGCTCTGATGCTGCGCATCAACATCGTCACGATCTTCCCGGAGTTCTTCACCACGCCGCTGGGTTTGTCGATCCCGGCGCGGGCGGCGGCGGCGGGCAGCGTGTCGTACCGGGTCGAGGACCTGCGCGACCACACGCACGACCGGCACCGCACGGTGGACGATTACCCGTATGGCGGCGGGCCGGGCATGGTGATGAAGCCGGCGCCCTTCTTCGAGGCGGTGGAGGCCCTGGGGGCGACCGCGCCGATCGTGCTGTTGTCGCCGCGGGGGAAGACCTTCACGCAGGCCGATGCGCTCCGCTACGCCGCGGGCAGCGAGGTGACCTTCCTCTGCGGGCACTACAAGGACGTCGACCAGCGCGTCGCCGACCATCTGGCCACGGAGGAGCTGTCGCTGGGGGGCTTCGTGCTGAGCGGCGGCGAACCGGCGGCGCTCTGTGTGATCGACGCGATCGTGCGGTTGTTGCCCGGGGCCATGAGCGACGCCGAGTCGTTCCGCACGGATTCGTTCTGGGACGGCCGCGGGGTCAGTGCGCCGAGTTATACGCGGCCCGAGGAGTACCGTGGGCACCGGGTGCCCGACGTCCTGCTCTCCGGGCATCACGCGGCGATCGCGGCCTGGCGGGCGGGTGGGCACCGGTCCGACCCGACTTGATTCCGGTCCGTTGACGGGTTATCCTACGGGTCTCTCTACACTTACGACTTCTTCAGGGCCGCGTATGCATCCCTTCATTGAAACCCAAAAAGAGTGGTTGCGCGACGACCGTCCGCCGTTCCGGGCTGGCGACACCGTGCGCGTGAACGTCCGCGTCAAGGAAGGCGAGAAGGAGCGGCTGCAGGCCTTCGAGGGCGTGTGCATCGCGCGCCGCGGCTCGGGCGTGAGCGCGACCTTCACGGTGCGCAAGATCTCGAACGGGGTGGGCGTCGAGCGCATCTTCCCGCTGCACAGCCCGCTGGTGGCCGAGATCGTCGTCGTGCGCCGTGGTCTGGTGCGTCGTGCGAAGCTCTACTATCTGCGCAACGTCGTCGGGTCCAAGGCCTCGCGCATCAAGGAGCGCAAGGCGCCGGTCGGGACCAAGCGCTAAGCCGGCGGTGGCGTGGGACCGCGAGGCGGGCGCATCGCGCATCGCAGGGCGGGCCGAGGCGCTGATCGCGGGAGTCGATGAAGTCGGACGGGGCCCCCTGGCGGGCCCCGTTGTCGTGTGTGCCATCATCATGCCGCCGGGCCCGCCGATCGCCGGGGTCACGGATTCCAAGCGCCTCTCGGCCACCCGCCGGGAGGCGCTCGACGTTCCCATCCGGGCGGCGGCGGTGGCGCTGGCCTTGGGGGCCGCCTCGGTCCGGGAGATCGAGCGCCTCAACATCTTGGGCGCCACGACGCTGGCGATGCGGCGGGCGCTCCAGCGCTTGCCGCTGCGGCCTGACCGGGTGCTGATCGATGGGCGGCCGGTCCGGGGTCTGGGGATCGAGCACGAAGCCATCGTGGGCGGGGACGCGTCGGTGTACGCGATCGCCTGCGCGTCGATCGTCGCCAAGGTGACCCGGGACCGGCTGATGCGGGCCTTGGCGGCGCGGTACGAGGGTTATGGATGGGAGCGCAACGCTGGGTATGGGACGCCGGCCCATCTCGAGGCGATCCGGGCTGCGGGGGTCACGCCGCACCACCGCACGGGGTTTCTTCGGGCTCTCTAGTCCCGATCCTGGTGGTCGTGGCGGCCGCGGCCCGTGACCTCGGTGACGACCACTCGTCCATTCTCGCAAGCCCTCACCTTGACCGCGTTGTGGTCAGGGGCGTACTATTGGGCATCCCGAACCACCGGAAAAGAGGTTCGGGGGAGCGCACCGGTGTTCCAGGTGCTGTTGTCCAACGACTCTGTGGGGAGTTGTTGGGCGGCGGCGTTGGGGCCTCGGAGCGTGCAGTCGTTCTGTGGTACCCGACACGTGCTCCACCGGTTTGGAGACCCCGGAGTGGCGAGTCGGTTCCGAAGTCGCAGGAGAATGTAGGACCCCCAACTCACCTCATGGAGGGTGAATGATCTCGGTTCCTCGTAGGCTCACACTCGGTTTGATCGTTGCGCTCGGCGCCGCTGCTTGCGGTGACGACGTGACGGTCTCCGAGACGCCGGCTCCGACGCCGGTGGTCCGCGCGGTGGTGGTATCGCCGTCGGCCGCCACGGTCGGTCTGCCCGGCTCGTTCACGTTCGGCGCCGCGGTTGACGCGGACGCCGGCCTTGCCACCACGGTCACGTGGTCGTCGTCCAATCCGGGCGTTGCGACTGTCGTGAACGGGGTCGCCACGGCCGCCTCGGCGGGTACGGCGTCGATTTGCGCGACGTCCACCGTTGATGCGAACAAGTCCAGCTGCGCCCAGTTGACGGTCGTGGCGCCGCCGCCGGCGGCGATCACGTCCGTGGAAGTGACGCCGATGTCGGCGTCCATCCCGACGGGTGGCACGTTCACGTTCGTGGCCTCGGTGCAGGCGACGGGCAACGCGGCCCGCACGGTCACCTGGTCGTCCTCGAACACCAACATCGCGACCGTCAACGGTGGCGTCGTGACGGCCGGCAACACGCCGGGCTCGGTCGCGATCTGCGCCGCTTCGACGGTGGACGCGAACTTCCGCACCTGCGTGTCCCTGACCGTCGTGGGTTCGACGGCCACGGTGCGCTCGGTCAACGTGACGCCGTCCTCGGCCAACCTGCTCCGTGGTGAGTCGGTGACGCTGGGTGCCTCGGTGGACGCGGATGCGGGTGTCGCGCGCACGGTCACCTGGTCCTCCTCGAATCCGTCGATCGCGACGGTGACGTCGGCCGGTGTCGTGACGGCGAGTGCCACCAACACGGGCGTCACGGCGGTCTGCGCGGCCTCGACGGTGGACAACAACATCCGTTCCTGCGCCCAGATCACGGTCACGACGCCGCCGGCGCCGACCCCCGCCCAGATCGCGATCCAGTCGATCACGGTCGGTGGGAACCTGGCCGCTCCGGTCAACGTGAACAACGTGGCTGGTCAGATCGACGTCACGGTCATCGTGACGCCGAACGATCAGCAGGTCAGCGCCGTCGACATCTTGGTCGACGATCAGGTCGCGTCCACGCAGACGTTCACGGCGCAGGACGCCGAGGCGCTGTCGGGCAACCTGACGGGTGATGCGCGCACGGTGACGCTGTCCTTCGACACGCGTGCCCTCAACGCGAGCAACCAGCCCCGGTACGGCAACGGCAACCGCATCATCCGCGCGCGTCTCCGCGTCGCGGCGGGTCAGGGTGCCACGGGCGCCGATGCGCTGCAGACGCTGACGTTCAACAACATCGACCGTCTCCTCATCCAGACCGCTCCGGTCGGGGCGTCGAACACGGCCGATGACGCCAACGGCCTCCGCTGGACGCGGACGCAGGGTGGCTATGGCGGCACGGTGACGTACGTCAGCTACTCGGGCCGCACCCCGGCCACGATCACGATCCGTCCGTTCTGCAACGGCGGTCCGTCGACCCTCGCGACCACGGTCGCGGGCTTCGTCGGTAGCTGGTCGCGCACCGCCGCCCAGATGGTCGGCTATGTGACGGGTGACACGCTCTGCGACATCGCCTTGGGCGAGTTGCCGACGGTCATCGGCCTGACGATGACTGACGGCAATCCTGCGCCGGCGGACATCATGACGAACGCGGCGACCTCGGCGGAGAACATGCCGGCGCGTCGTCGTCTCGACAACGCGGCCCCGACCAACATGGACGTGGTCAACAACCTGCGTTCGGCGCCGGCGGCTGATGGCTGGATGAATGCGACGTACAACATCGCGACGGCGACGCCGACGACCACGTCCACGGACGCGGGCGTGGGCTTCCCGACGACGAACCGTCGTACGTGGTACTACTTCGGCTGCGGCCAGGGTTCGTCCTCGGCCCCGATCCAGTTCGACGGCACGGGCGCGAACATCCCCGAGTGCGAGTCGGACCGGACGAACAACGCGGTCTACACGATCCTCTACATCGAGCGCGACGCGCTCGGCAACGAGACGACGCTCCCCTCGGGCAGCCGTCGCAACGTTGGTGTTGACAAGACGGCGCCGACGGCGCGTTGGAGCACGAACTCCAACCCGAACCAGGCGATCCGCAACACGGCTGGTACGCTGATCCCGGAGTTCCGGGACATCGGCTCCGGCATGCTGGCGACCTCGGCGGTCTCGGGTCACCAGGTCCTGGGCTCGCGTGCGCAGTTCGGCAGCACGCGTCCGAACTCGCTGGGCTGCTATCGCTTGGATGGCTCGGCCCCGGGCACGGGCAATCCGGCGGCGCCTTCGGGCACTGATCCGTTCGGCACGACGGCGTCGGGCTGCAACAGCCTGCTCCTCACGTCGAGCCTCTCGGCGCTCGGCTCGCCGAACTCGGATGGCTGGCGCACGGGTGAGAACCTGGCGGCTGGCATCCTGAACAACATCATCCGTCTCCACGTCTTCGCGACGGACCGCGCCGGTAACGCGTCCGAGGCGCTGACGCGCAGCATCCTGGTCGACAACACGAACCCGGACGCGGCGACGGTCACCTCGATCCCGACCGCCTTCACGACCACGCAGCCGGTCGTCACGGTCGAGTATCAGGACAATGTGAAGGTCACGGGTGGCGCGCTGCGCATGTCGTACGACAACGGCGTGGTGCTCCGCTATCCGTTCGCGCAGCTCTCCCAGCCGTTCGGGGTGCCGCTCAACGCGATCAACCTGAGCCAGCAGATGACGCCGAACTACCCGGGCGTCTTCATCATCGGTCTGTCGTCGAACTTCTCGGCGCCGACCTCGCGGGTCTCGGGCGTGCAGGCGTCGATCTCCGACGCGCAGTCGAACCTGTTCGCGTCCGCGGTGGATCCGGTCCCGACGCAGTACGTCACGCTCCCGACTGGTTCGGTGACGGCGACGTCCTTCGCGGTGCTCTCGGCCCTCTCCAGCGGCTCGGTGCAGGCGCAGATGAACACGGGCTCGGTCAATGGCTCGAACCCGTTCTCGACGGTGCACTTCTACCGCCGCCTCGCGGACGGCTCCTGGCAGTACTACGGCCAGCAGACGTCGCCGGTGGTGTCGGATGTCAGCATCTTCGATCAGACCAAGATCCTGACGTGGTCGGTGAATGCCGCCGATCGCGCGCGCAGCGAGACGTCGACGGCCCTGGTCGATGCGGCGGTCTCGGGTGATGTCATGGTGGCGATCGGTGTCCGGAGCAACGGCGCGGGTCACCTCACGACGGCGACGACGATCGGCATGCCGAACGCCTTGGCGAGCCTGTCGGCCTCGATCACCAGCACGAACGTCCGCGGCCCGAGCCAGACGTACAACACGGCCAACTCGGGTGGCACGACGACGAACACGAACATCCTGCCGACGTACATCAGCGGGCTTGACCGGACGAACATCACGAACGGCATGCAGCTGACGATCACGCGTGGCACGGTGGTCCGGAACAACATCGGCGGCCTGCCGTCGACGAATACCGTCACCTACGCCTGCTCCTCGTCGAACACGCTCCGCGCGACGGTCGTCGTGTCTGGTTCGGATTGCGTGGTCACGGGTGGTCAGGAGTCGGGCCCGGTCACGATCACTTGGTCGGCGACGGCCGGTGCGGTGGCTGGCACGACAGCGAACACGGTCAGCGCGGCGACCTCGCTCGTGAACACGGGTGACGTTGCGGTGGCGCTTGAGCTGTTCGGCAACAGCACCTGGATCGCTCCGGGCGGTACGAACGTCTTCGACAATCGTACTATCTATGCCCCGGGCGCCTCGGTGTCGATCATCGGTCAGGTCGTCCGCCCGAGCAACATCTCGGCGGGTGGCTACACGGGTGCGGTCGCGATCTGTCAGACGGATCGTCCGGACCTCGTGACGGTGACGCCGGGTACGACGACGATCGCGTCGGTCAACTACCCGACCTGTAACATCACGTCCAACGTCCCGCTCACCACGGCGACGGAAGTGAATGTGGCCCTGCGTGTGAACCTCCCGGCGGAGAATGGTCTCTCGGCCGTGACGTTCGAGCAGTCGCGCAAGCTCACGCTGACGCCGTCCGCTCAGGCGACGTCGATGAACACGTCGAACGGCCCGCTCGCGCTGGCGCGTCCGACGGGTACGCCGACGACGTCCTCGGTGGTCGGTGCGATCGTCCGTAACGTCGGCGCCGGTACGGCTCCGGCCATCAACGGAACGTGCTCCTCCGACAACACGTCGGTGGTCACGGTGCCGAGCTCGGCCTCGATCGCGGGCGACATCGCGACCTGCGCGGTCTCGCTCGGTACGACGCATGGCTCCGCCACGGTCACCATCACGGTGAACGCTCCGGCGTACACCATCGGCAACACGACGGTCGCGGCGCAGACGTTCACGGCGACGCGCACCTTCACCGTGCTGAACTCGCAGGTCTCCGTCGCGTCGACGGTGCTGGCGCGCAATGTGCTGGCGACGCCGTTCACGCCGGTCACGCACCTTGGTGGTGCGGCCTCGCGCACGTTCTCGGTCTCCCCGGCCCTCCCGGCGGGCTTGACCATGAATGCCTCGACGGGCCAGATCACCGGCACGCCGACGGTCGCGTCTGCGGCGACGACCTACACGGTCACGATCACGGATGCGGGCGGCGCGGTCGCGCAGACCCGTACCTTCAGCCTCACGGTCAGCGACGTGCTGACGGCGACGACCAACGCGCCGGCGGCTCGTATCTTCAACGCGTCGGGTTCGACGATCACCTTCACGCCGGTCTCGGCGTCGGGTGGTACGGCCCCGTACACGTTCGCCCTCACGGGTGAGTTCCCGGGCACCCTGGCGCTCAACACGAGCACGGGCGTGGTCTCGGGTATCGTCGCGACGCCGACGAACACGACGGTCAGCTACACGGTCGTTGTGACGGACGCGCTCGGCGAGCAGGCGCAGGCCAGCTTCACGCTGCGCATCAACCCGACGCTGACGGTCGCGGCCAACACCACGGTCATCCAGCTGACGGAAGGTCAGACCTTGGCGACGACGACGGTCGCAACGGCCTCGGGCGGTTCGCCCGCGATCGTGGCGTCGCCGTTGACCTCGCTGTTCGGTCTGACGCGCAGCTTCAACTCCGGTACGGGTCAGTACCAGCTCAGCGGTACGGCCACGTCCAACAACAACGGTGTCGCCCAGACGCAGACCGCGAGCTTCACGGACGCGATCTCCACGCCTGCGGTGACGTCGAACTACACGGTCGCCGTGTGGCCGAGCATCGCCACCACGGTCGTCACGCCGAACGTCACGTTGACGGCTGGTGTGGCGTACTCGGGCACCACCGTCCAGCCGGTCACGGCGACGGGCGGTCGTCCGGCGCTGTCCTACACGGTCGCTCCGGCCCTCCCGGCCGGCGTCACCATGAACAGCGCGAACGGTGCGATCACGGGCACGCCGAGCATCGCGGCTTCGGGCCAGACCTACACGGTCACGGTCACGGACGCGAACGGCGCGACCGCGCAGGCTTCGTTCGAACTTGCGGTCGCTGGCTCCCCGCCGAACGCCCCTGCGGCGCCGACGGCTGCTGCGGCCTCGAGCACCAGTGCCACGGTGACCTGGGTCGCTCCGGCCCAGGGTGGTGCCCCGATCTCGGCCTATGAAGTCCAGTGGGCCTTGGCGAGCGCGCCGACCACCTGGATCGGCACGCAGAGCACGGGCAACGTCCTGAACACCACGGTCACCGGCCTCACGGCTGGCCAGTCCTACGTGTTCCGCGTCGCGGCCTCGAACGCCTTCGGGCAGAGCGCCTTCTCGGGTGCATCGGCGTCGGTGACGCTGCCGCTGCCGCCGACGATCGCGCCGAACCAGACGCCGTTCGCGTGGACCGCTGGTCACCCGATCACGGGCTACACGCCGGCGATCGGTTCCAACGGTCAGGCGCCGCGTGTCTACTCGCTGACGGGTAGCACGCCGCCGGGTCTCACCATCAACGCGTCCACGGGCGCGGTGACGGGGACGCCCACGACGCCTGGTGTCTACAACTTCAACGTCGTCTACACGGACGCGCTCAGCCAGTCGGCCACGCAGGCGGTGCAGTTGACCGTCAACGCGGCCAACAGCCTGAGCCCGGCCACGCAGACGCTGGAGTTCACGGTCAACTCGCCGTACAACCTGAACCCGCTCACGCCGGCCGGTGGCACTGGGACGCCGCCGTACGCGTGGTCGGTCTCGCCGGCGCTGCCGACGGGTCTGACGTTGAATGCGGCGACGGGCAACATCTCGGGTACGCCGACGGTGGTCATCCAGCCGGTGACGGCGTACACGGTCACGATCACGGACGCGGTCGGCGCTACGGCGACGGCGACGCTCAACATCGTGACGGGTAATCCGCCGGCGGCTCCGCTTGCGCCGACGGTGCAGCTCCTGTCGTCGACCTCGGCGGCGGTCACGTGGGTCGCGCCGGCGTCGCCGGATGCTCCGATCTCGGTCTACAACATCGAGTATCAGAACATCACGGATGCGCCTGGTGTGTGGGTCTCGGCCCCGAACGTGAACCACCCGACGGTCACCACGAACCTCACGGGGCTCATCCCGAACAAGCTGTACAACGTTCGGGTCCGTGCGGTGAGTGTCTTCGGCGCGGGTGCGTTCTCGCCGCCGAGCGTGAACTTCAACACGCCGGCGACCTTGGCCGCCGCGTTCAACTACAACATCGTCCTCACGCAGGGCGTTGCGATGACCGGCGGTCAGGGTCAGCCGGTGTCCGCGACGGGCGGTATCCCGCCGTATGCGTGGTCCGTGTCGCCGGCCTTGCCGGCGGGTCTCTCCTTGAACGCTGCGACGGGCCAGATCACCGGCACGCCGACGGCGGCGCAGGGCGCGACCAACTACACGATGACCATCAACGACGCCGGTGCTGATCCGAACGCCACGCAAGGGTTCACGATCACGATCAACGCGCCGCTCACGACGACGCTGGTGTCGTCGGGCTACGTGTTGAACCAGGGCACGCTGTACACCAACCTGCAGCCGGTGACGGCCAGCGGTGGTACGGCGCCGATCACGTGGGGCGTCAGCCCCGCGCTGCCGACGGGCTTGAGCCTGAACCCGGCGACGGGTCAGATCTCGGGCACGCCGACGGCCACGCAGATCGGGACGGACTACACCCTCACGGCGACCGAAGCGAACGGGTCGACGTCCTCGAAGGTCGTGAACATCGCGATCATCGGCGGCGCTGGCATCTTCGCGACGGCGACGGTGTCGGGTAGCACTGTCGGCCAGAACGGCGGTGGGGAAGACTGGTCCAACCTCGCGAATGCCTTGGCAGCTGGTGGTGGCTCTGCCACCGTCAACTTCACCGGCAGCGACCAGTCCGAGTTCCTCAACGTGACGAATTTCGGGTTGGCCATCCCGGGTGGTGCCACGATCCTCGGCATCAACGTGATCGTCTCCCGGAATCAGTCGGGTCCTGGCGCTCGGAACATCGAGGATGACAACATCGAGCTGACCAAGAACGGCACGACCAGTGTCGGCTCGAACCTCGCTGTGGGCGGAACTTGGCCCGCGTCGCTGACCGACATCACCTACGCTGGCGGACTGTGGGGAACCACGTGGACGCCCGCCGAAGTGAACGCGGCGACCTTCGGTGTGCGCATTCGTGTCGAGGCCACGGGTGGCGGCGGAAGCCGTCAGGCCAACATCGATCACGTGCGCGTGCAGGTGATCTACCTGGTCCCGTAATCACGGGTAGCGACCCCCTCACTGGCGGCAGCAGCACGCTGCCAGTGAGGAGTCGCACCAGAACGCAGTCGCAGTGAACGACGGGCCCGGCGCAAGCCGGGCCCGTCGTGCGTTGCTCCCGGCGTTGCCGCGCACGCCAGTGCACGCGATGATCCGTGCGCCGGTACCATCCACCCGCCCCCATCGCCATATTTCAACAGAACGCGGCGCGCGACGTTATCCACTCGTCCCCGCTCCCCTTTGTTGACGTGGCCTGGTGCCCGGCCCGCGTGGTCGGCACAGCAGCTGTGGCCCCCCTCCGACACGGTCGGTGCCTGCATTCGTTCATCCCTTTCTCGCGGCGGCTGCTGACGGCGCACCCGGCGGCTTCGCCCAATTGCTGGCCGTCCTCGTCGCGGTCCTGCTGCTCACCAAGTTCCTCGGTGAGGTCGCGCAGCGACTTGGGCAGCCGTCGGTGCTCGGCGAGCTGCTCGCGGGAATCATCCTTGGGGGCTCGCTGCTCACGGTGCTCGACGCCAGCGATCCCGTCATCCATGCCTTCGCGGAGCTGGGTGTCCTGATCCTGCTGTTCCAGATCGGGCTGCATACCGAGCTCAAGTCGTTGCTCGCCGTGGGCTCCACCGCGGGTACGGTGGGTGCCGTCGGCGTCGTGCTGCCCTTCGGCCTCGGCTATGCCGTGTGCCTCGCGCTCGGCCTCGACACGCTGCCCGCGCTGGTCTGTTCAGCGGCGCTCACCGCCACGTCCATCGGCATCTCGGCACGAGTGCTGGCCGACCTCGGCGTCCTCGATTCTACTGAGGGGCGCATCGTCATCGGGGCCGCGGTGCTCGACGACGTGGTCGGGCTCATCATCCTCTCGGTGGTCTCGGTCGTCGCGGCGGGTGGCGCACTGACCTTGGTCGGCGTGAGCAAGACCGTGGCGGTGGCGATCGGTTTCGTCGTGATCGCCATGGTCGCCGGCAGCGTGCTGATCCCGCCCGTGTTCCGCCGCATCGCCGGGCTGCGCGTGTCGGGTGCGCTGGGCGTGGTCGCGCTGGCCTTCGCGCTGGCCATGGCCTGGCTCGCTGATGTTGCCGGGTCGGCACCGATCATCGGCGCATTCGCCGCAGGGCTCATCCTCAACGGGACGCCGCAGGGGCACCGCATCGAGCAGTCTGCCAAGGGGCTGGGCTACTTCTTCGTCCCCATCTTCTTCGCGGCGGTCGGCGCGTCGGTCAACGTGCGTACGTTCGCCGATACTCACGTGCTCATGCTCGGTGGCGCGCTCATCGTGGTGGGGGTGATCGGCAAGTTCGTGTCCGCCTATGCGCCGTTCTGGTTCCGGGGCAACAAGGCCTTGATCGGTGTGGCGATGGTGCCGCGCGGTGAGGTCGGTCTGATCTTCGCCCAGATGGGCATCGCAAAAGGGGTGCTCGATGAGTCGCTGTTCAGCGCGCTGGCGCTGATGGTCATGATCACCACGCTGATGGCACCGCCGCTGCTGGGGCTGCTGGCCAAGAACACGCGCCCGCCGCGCCGCGATACGGTCCGCGATCGGGGCATCGAGAGTTTGGTGTCGGGGACGGAGCTGCTAGATTTGGAAGAGAAGACCCGGTAGCTCAGTCGGTAGAGCAGTGGCCTTTTAAGCCATAGGTCGTGGGTTCGAGTCCCACCCGGGTCATTCCGCGGGGCGCGGCGTCGTGGGCATCGAACGCGCGCCCAGCAGCCGGCTATCTCGCGATGACCTCACGATAGCTGGCCAGCAGGCGGTCGTACTCCATCTCCCAGGTGAGGCGTTCGGCGTGCCGCCGAGCGCCATCGGCCAGCTGTCGTCGCAGTGCGGGCGCCGTGGCCACGCGCACCATGGCGGCCGCCAGTGCCGCAGCATCGTTCGCCGGGTAGGCCAGCCCGTTCTCGTCATGACGCAGATGGTCGCGCACGCCACCTTCGGCGGCCGCGAGGACCGGGACGCCCGACGCCATCGACTCGAGCACCACCAGCCCCAGCGTCTCAGTGGTGCTGGCGAACACGAAGGCATCCGCCGTCGCATAGAGGCGCGGCAGCTCAGTGTCACGCTGCAGATAGCCGAGGAAATGCACGTCGGTGCCGGCGCGCGCCTGCAGCGCGCTGCGCTCGGGCCCTGCGCCCGCGATCACCAACCGTGTGGAATCAGGTGGCAGCTGCTCGCGCGCCATCGCGTAGGCATCGAGGATCACCTGCACGCCCTTCTCGGCGGCCAGACGGCCGACGTGCAGGAACAGGAAGCGATCGTCCGCCCCGACGGCGGAACGCAGCTCGGCGTCGCGCTTCGCGGGATGGAAGGTCGTGGTGTCGACGCCACGCCCCCAGACCTCGACGTCGCGGATGCCGCGCGCGAGCAGCTCCTCCCGCGCGGGACTGCCTGGGGTGTAGGTGCGTTGCGCGCGCTGGTGGAAGCGCGTGAGGTACGCGGTCACCGTGCCGCGCATCCACGGCACACCGTACGCCTCCGTGTACTTGCCGAAGTCCGTGTGATAGCTCGTGACCACCGGGATGCCGCTGCGCATCGCTGCGCGCTGCCCCAGGCGACCGATCACAAATTCGGTGGCGCAGTGCACGAGGTCGGGCCGCAGCGCGCGGACCGTGCGACTGATCGTGCGCGCGTCGGGGCTCGCGACACGGATATCCGCGTAGCCCGGCATCGGCGCTGAGGGGATCTGCGTGAGCGAGGCCGCGCCCGCGTCGCCGAAGATGCTGGCGTGCATCGCCTCGGGGTACTTGGGTGCGATCACATGCACGGTGCAGCCACGGGCTGCGAGCCCGGCCACGGACAAGGCCGTGACGACCGAGACCCCGTTCACCTGCGGGGGATAGGTATCGGTGCAGTACAGGATGTTCATCGTGGTGAAACTGTCGTGCGATGCGTACCGGACCGTGACGGTCATGTCACAGCATTGCAATGATCGTGGGCGACGCTTCGGCACATCCTCTGGAGTGTCACGGTATGGCGATGTCCTCGGTGATGGTCGAACGGGTGGTCGTCGTGGTCCTGGACGGGCTGCGTCCCGATGCGATTGACCGGTTCGGGCTGCGACACCTGCAGGCCCTCATGCGCTTGGGCGCCGCGACGCGGTCCGGCCGAACGGTCGCGCCGAGCGTGACGGCCTGTGCCATGACGTCCCTGTTCACCGGTGCGCAGCCGGAACGTCACGGGATGCGATCGGACCGCTTCCGGATCCCGCGTCCCAGCGGTCGCATCGATCCCATCCCCCAGGTGCTCGCGAGGCACGGGATTGCGAGTGCCGCCCATATGGCGTCGTTGCCCTGGCTGTTCCGCGGGCTGGGCCGCAGGATCGTGCAGTTGCTCGGGGTGGCCGAGGCGGGCTTCCACGGGCGGGGCTGCACCGACATCCTGCGCGGCGCGCTGCCCGGACTGCGTGCGCGACGGCACGGATTCACCCTCCTGCATTGGCCCGATGCGGATCGCGCTGGCCATCGCCACGGCTGGATGTCGGCCGACTATGCGGCGGCGGCGCGGCGCATGGATCAGTCACTGGGCGAACTGGTGGCACAGCTCGATCCCCTGCGGGACCCGACAACGTTGCTGATCGCGCTCGCCGACCACGGCGGCGGCGGGGTGGATCCGCGGCACCACGACTCGGCGCACCCGCTGGACCGGACGATCCCGATCGTGTTCGCTGGGGCGAGTGTGGCGCCTGGTCCGCTGGCGTGGCCGGTGTCGCTGCTGGATGTGCCGGCAACCGTGCTCTGGGCGCTGGGTGTGCAGCGGCCGGAGAGCTATGCCGGGCGGCCGGTCCCCGTGCTGCGGGGCGCGCGCGAGGCGGCGGCGTAGTGCCCGCCGGACCCCTCCGTCGCGGACGCCAGTGCCGACCGCCGGGCCGGAGGCAGTGACCGGCCGCGGCGGCCGTTACACACCTGTAACGGCGGCGACAGCCAACCGTCACCAAGGGGGGCGAAGTTCCGCGCATGACGATCCCCACGCTGCTCGCCCGACTCGACGCCCGCGACCGTGAGCTCTTCGCCCGATCGGTCGCCTCCGACGCCCCGAGACTGGTCCGCGCCTTCTGGCTCGGTGTCACCCACGTGGGCGGTGCCACGGCGACCATCAGCATCGTCCTCGCCACTCTGCTCCTGAGCACCGGACCGGCGCACGAGGCTGCGGTCGATGCCGCCTGGGTGCTGGTGACGACCCACCTGGTCGCGCAGGCGATCAAACGCACCGCGACGCGGCCGCGTCCGACGGGGATGTCGTTCGAGGCGCTGATCGCGGCGCCGGACCGCTTCTCGTTCCCGTCGGGGCACAGCATCGCCGCGAGTGCGCTGGCCTTCAGTTTCGCCTGGCACTTGCCGGTACTCGCCCCGGTGCTGCTGTTGCTCGCGACCTTGGTCGGGGTCTCGCGGGTCCGCCTGGGGGTGCACTATCCCGGCGACGTGTTGGCCGGGCAGTTCATCGCGTTCGTCGGCACGCTGATCGTGGTGCTCTGGTAGCATGACCATGCCCGCAGTGTCGGGCCGCCACGATTCAGCGGCGGGGATCCGGCTCGCGATCTGCACGGACACCTACCTTCCGCAGGTGAACGGGGTGGCGCGGACGATCGACCGGCTGGTGCACGCGGTGGAGTCGCGCGGCGGC
This sequence comes from uncultured Gemmatimonadaceae bacterium, assembly GCA_964503275.1. Taxonomy (GTDB): domain Bacteria; phylum Gemmatimonadota; class Gemmatimonadetes; order Gemmatimonadales; family Gemmatimonadaceae; genus DASRAP01. The sequence continues at coordinate 88,470 of CAZCZO010000007.1, forward strand.
GTGGTGCAGGTCGTGACGGTCGCGGACCCCGACGCGGAGGCGAGCGCGATGGTGGACCGCATCGCGGCGGTGCCCTTCTGGGCGTACCCGCAACTGCGCGTGGCTGCGCCGGCCGTGCTGGCCGCGCGCCGTGCGCTGGAGCGCTTCGGACCGACGCTGATCCACGCGGCCACGCCGTTCGGGATCGGGCTCGGCGCCCGCTCGGCGGCCCGGCAGATGGGGGTGCCGCTGGTGACTTCGTATCACACGCACTTCAGCGCGTATCTGGCGCACTACCGGCTCGACGCGCTGGACGCGGTGTCGTGGCCCTTCCTGCGCTGGTTCCACAACAGCGGGCTCCGGACCTTCGCCCCGACCGAGACCGTGCGCCAGGAGTTGGTGGAGCAGGGCTTCGCCAACACGCGGGTCTGGTCGCGTGGGGTCGATGCGGCGCGGTTCGCCCCGCAGCATCGCTCTGCCGCGTGGCGGGCCTCCCTCGGCATTGGCGACGACGAGCTGGTCGCCCTGTACGTGGGCCGCCTCGCTCCGGAGAAGGGGATCGATGTCGCCGTGGCGGCGATGCACCAGGTCGAGCAGGCGCTGCCCGGGCGCGTGCGGCTGGTGCTGACCGGAGACGGGCCCGCGGAGGAACGCGTGCGGGCGACCGCACCGGCGGGGAGCATCTTCACCGGTCGGCTGGACGGGGCTGCGCTGAGCACGATGTACGCCAGCGCTGATCTCTTCGTGTTCCCCTCGGCGACAGAGACCTTCGGGAACGTGGTGCTGGAGGCCCTGGCAAGCGGACTGGCGGTGATCGCACCCGATGCGGGCCCCACCACCGAGTTCGCCCATGTGGGGACGGCCTCGCTCCACGTGGCCGGCCACGCCGACTCCCTGGCCGCGAGGATCCTCGTGCTCGCGACTGACGACACGGCGCGCCAGCGTTTGGCCCGGGCGGGCCGGCAGGAGGCGCTGCGGCACCGATGGGAGGCGATCTTCGACCAGCTGGTGGCCGAATACCACGAGGTCAACGGGGTGTCGCGGCGGCCCATCGCGGGATAGTTTGAGGGGTTAGGCTGACGCCCGCGGGGGTCGGCCCGGTCGCAATCCTCGAACGTCTGAGCGATGTCGTCACCGTCCGCTGTCTCCCCGACCCCCCGATCGCTGGCCGCCCTGCTGTTCGCGCTGGGGGCCTGTGCCCCCCTGCAGGGCCGCCGCGTTGCGGCGCCGCCGCTGTCGGCGCCGATGTCTGCGGTCGAGGACGAGCGGGATGCGGAGCCGATCGATACGGTCGTGGTGACGCCGGTCGTGGTGTCGAGGGACCGCGTCGAGATGGAGGCTTGGCGCCTCTTCGGCGACGTGCCGGGACCGGAGCAGCCCGATGTGGTCGATGTGGCGCTGGGCGATTACACCGGTGACCTCCCCCGGCTGGAGCTCGACGCCTACGCGGAGCATTCGCGGGTGGAGCACTATCTGCGTCTGTTCAGCGGGACCGCCAAGAGCCGGACCGAGCAGCGCTTGTCGCGCGGCACGCAATACGACGCGATGATCCGCGCGAAGCTGCGGGCTGGCGGGATCCCCGAGGACTTCCGCTACCTCGCGCTGATCGAGAGCGGCTTCGACCCCGATGCGTACTCCTCGGCCGCGGCCGTGGGGATGTGGCAGTTCATGGCCGCGACGGCGCGCGGTGTGGGGCTCCGGGTGGACTGGTGGGTGGACGAACGGCGCGATGTCGTGAAGTCCACGGACGCCGCGGTGGTGTTCCTCAATCAGCTGCAGCGGCAGTTCGGCTCACTGTATCTTGCGGCCGCCGCGTACAATGGTGGGCCGGGCCGTGTGCAGCGTGGGCTGTCGCGCTTCGCCCGGGAGGTGGACCGCGCCGAGCCCGATGATCGATTCTTCACGCTCGCCACGAAGAACGCGTTGGCGAACGAGACCAAGAACTATGTGCCGCAGTTGATCGCCGCCGCGTTGATCGGCCGCGACCCTGCGGCCTTCGGGGTGCGTATCGACACGCTGCCCGAGTTCCGCTTCGACGAGGTGATGGTCCCGGCGTCCACCGCGTTGGCCGCCGTCGCCGTGGCCTGCGCCGTCGACGTGCGTGAGATCGTCGCGCTCAACGGACAGTTGCTGCGCGGGATGACGCCGCCGGACCGCGACGAGACACTGGTGCGCGTCCCGCGTGGCTGTGCACCGGGCTTTGCGGAGCGCTTGGCGCTGATGGATCCGGCGGAGCGTGCGGCGGTGGAGACGCGCGAGGTGACGAAGGGTGAGACGCTCACGGGTGTGGCGAAGTCCCTGAATCTCACGACGACCGCGTTGCGGCAGTTCAACCCCAAGCTGGTGGTGAACGCCAACGGGACGTTGCGGACCGGCACGACCTTGAGCGTTCCCACGGCCGCCGTGCGTGCGGCATGGCGCGCGGTTCCCGACGCGGTGTCGGGCGCGTCGGGGGGTGGTACGACGCATGTGGTGAAGCGCGGCGACACGCTCGGGGCGATCGCGAAGCGCTATGGCACCACGGTCGCGCGGATCAAGTCGCTGAACGGGATGAAGTCGGACCGGCTCGCGGTCGGCAAGCGCTTGCGCGTGCGCTGAGCCGCCTCAAGGCGCCTCGTAGTCGCCGTGCTGCCCGCCGCGCTTGCGCAGCAGGCGGATGCCGCGGATCTCCATCCCCTTCTCGGCGGCCTTCGCCATATCGTAGACGGTGAGCAGCGCGACGGAGACGGCGGTGAGCGCCTCCATCTCGACGCCAGTCGTGGCGACCGTGCGCACATCGGCCACGCAGCGCACACCGGGAATATTGATGTCGGGCTGCAGACTCACCTTGACCTGCGTGAGCGGCAGCGGGTGACAGAGCGGGATCAGCTCGGCGGTGCGCTTCGCGGCCATCACGCCGGCGAGCTGCGCCACGGTGAGCACATCACCTTTGGCCATGGCGTTGGCCTCGATCGCCTTGAGCGTCGCGGGCGACATCACGATCTCGCCGGTGGCGCGGGCCTCGCGTTCGGTGGCGGGCTTGGCGCTGACGTCGACCATGCGGGCGCGCCCGTCCGCGTCGACGTGTGAGAATTCGGTCATGCGACGAGCGGGGCGAGGTCGTCCAACAGGACGGCAGTGGTGAGCGCGGGAGAGATGTTGTTGTAGGCTTCGGCCTTGGCGTGCTCGACGCGCACGATGGCCAACGCGAGTCGTCGCGCGGCGTCGTCGCGTCCGCTGCGGACGGCGGCTTCGGCTTCGTCGCGCAACAGGGCGCTGAGCGCGTCGAGCCGGTCGCTGAAGTCACCGCGTGCGCCGGCCACGCCTTGCGTGAACGAGACGGCGTAGCGGTCCACGGCGGCGGCGCGGGCAGCGTCGAGCATGAGTCCAGCCGCGTGGCGCGCGTCGTCGGTGCTCCGGCCGTCGAGCAGGCGTCCTGGCCGTCCGGCCGCGAGCTGCACGCGCCGATCGAGGCCGGAGGGGACGCCGGCATCGGTGACCGCGGCGGCGAAGGCGGGCTGTTCGAGCAGGGCAGCGGTCGCCTGCGCCGTGAGCACCGGCACGCGGATCATCACGCAGCGTGAGCGGATCGTCGGCAGCAGGGCGCTGGGCTCGCTGGAGGTGAGCAGGATGGTGGTCTGCGGATCCGGCTCTTCGAGCAACTTGAGGAAGGCATTGGCCGCCGCATCGTTGCCGGCCTGGACCACCATCAGCTCGACGTCGGGCACCAGGATCACGCGCCGCTGGGCCATGGCCGGTCGCAAGGCCGCACGCTCCACGATGGCCCGTGTGGTGGAGACGAAGTAGCCCTCACTGCCCGCCGCAGGCCGCCACAGCGCCGGCGTCTCCGCATCGGCGCGCTTGCCGCCACTGACGCGCTCGGCGATGCCCTCGGCCATGTCCTCCATCACGTCGAGCGTGTCCGGCTTCGACTTCTTGAGGCTCTTCCGCGGCACATACCACTGCAGGTCGGGGTGCGCCCCCATCTCCACGTAGCGGCAGTGCTGGCAGCTGCCGCACGCGCCCTGTGCGCTGGGCGTCTCGCAGAGGAGTCGCTGGGCGAGCCAGAGCGCCAGGCGCTCCTTCCCCGTGCCGGCCTCGCCGTGGAAGAGCAGGGCGGCGGGCAGGCGGTCACGCCCGACCGCGTCCAGCAGGCGCGCCCGGATGGCGTCGTGACCGATCAGGGGAATGAGAGGCACGGTTGGATGTTACCCGGCGGGGGGCGTGACAGGAAGCACGCGCCGCGCGAACTCGTCAAGAAATCGATATATTTCGGGGATATATCGACGAGACCGAATATGCAGCCGCTCAACTACCACCATCTGCTGTATTTCTGGACCGTGGCGCGTGAGGGGTCGATCGCGAAGGCCTCCCACGCGCTCGGGCTGGCGCAGCCGACCATCAGCGGGCAGATCCGCGCGTTGGAGCAGTCGGTGGGGCAGCAGTTGTTCCAGCGGGCTGGGCGTAACCTGGTCCTGACCGAGATCGGGACGCTGACGTTCCGCTACGCCGAGGAGATCTTCGGGCTGGGGCGCGAGTTGCAGGAGACGCTGCGGGGTCAGCGCGAGGGCGGTCCGAACCGGGTGCTGATCGGCGTGGCGGACCAACTGCCCAAGTTGCTCGTGCGCCGCTTGCTGGAGCCGGTCCTGGCCGTCGGACAGCCGCTGCGGGTGGTGGTGCGCGAAGGCTCGGTGGACCGCCTCATGGGTGACCTGTCGATCCACGCGCTCGATGTGGTGCTCAGTGATACGCCGGTGGCGCCGACGGTGAAGGTCCGGGCGTTCACGCATCCGTTGGGCGAGAGTACGGTGTCACTGTTCGCGGTGCCCGCCATGGCGGCGGAGGCGCGGCGCGACTTCCCGCGCGGGTTGACTGGGATGCCCTTCGTCGCACCGTCCGACGGTTCTGCGATGCGCCGCGCGCTCGAGCGCTGGATGGTGGCACAGGGCATCCGTCCGCGCTTCGTGGCCGAGATCGATGACTCGGGCTTGATGAAGAGTCTGGGCGAGGCGGGGCACGGGGTGTTCGCGGCGCCGAGCGTGGTGGCCGCCGAGGTGGTGGCGAAGTACGGCGTGGAGGAGATCGCGTCGCTCGACGACGTGCATGAGCAGTTCTACGCGATCAGTGTGGACCGGCAGTTGACGCACCCGGCGGTCGTCGCGATCTGCGATGCGGCGCGACAGCGGGTGTTCGACGCGCCACGCGCGACGCCCGCGCCCGGCGCGCGCTCCTCGGCGGTGCGCCGGTGACCTGATCGCTGCGTCGGTGACGTGTGCGTTGCGCCGGTGACGTGATTGTTGCGCCGTGTGACGCGCGCGCGCCTGTCGTGTGACGCGTTCGGAACGCCGTCGTGGTGGCATTGCGCGGAGTGGGGGTGAATTTGGAGCCTGTTCGCTTGGTCCGTGTCTCCCCACTCCTCACCACACTGACATGTTGCTCCGTTCCGTAGGTCGTGCGCTGTTCTGCGCATGCAGTGCTCTGTTGCTCATGGTCGCGCCTGGGTTCGCGCAGGGGTCGACGACCGGCGCGATCGGTGGTCTGGTCACCGACGCCGAGGGTCGTCCGCTCGAAGGGGTCCAGGTGCGTGTCGTCGATCGTGCGTCGGGCTATGCCGTGGCCGGGGTGACCCGGGCGAACGGGCGCTATGTGATCCCCGGGCTCGACGTCAACGGGGACTATACGGTCTCGCTGCGCCGAGTGGGCCTCACGCCGTTCGAGCGGGCGAATGTACGCGTCACGCTGACGCAGACGGTCCAGGTGAATGCCACGCTCAAGGATGCGAGCGTCGAGCTGCAAGCGATCACCGTCACGGCGGGCGCGGAGTCGGACTTCACGGCCACGCGTCAGGGCACCAAGACGGTGGTGTCGGACACGGTGCTGCGGCGCCTCCCGACGCTGAACCGCAACCTGTACGACTTCGTGAAGTTGACGCCGCAGGTGTCGGTGCGCGCGACGGACGGGCGCACGTCGGTGGCGGGGCAGAACAACCGGCTGAACAACATCCAGGTCGATGGCGCGTCGGTGGTGAACCGCTTCGGGCTCGGCGACTCGCAGGAGCTTGGCGCACAGGCCGGCGGCCGCTCCATGACAATGGAGGCGGTGAAGGAGTACCAGGTGCTCATCTCGCCGTTCGACGTGCGGCAGGGCAACTTCACGGGTGGCGCGGTCAACGCGGTGACGCGTGCGGGCTCGAACGACGTCAGTGGGAGCGCCTTCTTCTTCAATCGCAACGAGGGGATGTCGCAGGATGACCCATTCACGCGGGACGCCCAGTTCTCGCGCCTGATGTACGGTGCCTCGCTCGGTGGGCCGATCGTGAAGGATAAGGCGCACTTCTTCGTGGCGGCCGAGTTCAGCTCGGACCAGCGGGGCGCCTCGGGGCCGTATGTGGGACAGCCAGGGAACGCGACCTCGACGGTGCCGGTGACGGTGGCACAGATCGATTCGTTCGCGAACATCCTGCGTGGCTACGGGATCGAGGCAGGCACCGGGGGACTGCTCACCAACCAGAACCCGATCGCGAACACCTTCGCGCGGCTCGACGTCCAGCTCGGCGAGCGGCACCGGCTCGTGCTGCGCAACATCTACAACGAGTCCTCGCTCGATGCCTTCTCGCGGCAGGCGACCGGGACCAACCGCGTCTTCGCCCTGACGGGTCACAACTTCACCCGCACCGAGACGGCGAACAGCCTCGCCGCGCAGGTATTCTCTACGCTGGGCAACGGTGCGCTGAACGAGTTCACGGTGGGCTACACGACCACGCGCTTCAAGCGCGATCCGGCGGTGCTGGCCCCGATGATCACCGTGCAGAACGTCGGCGGCGCCAATAACGCCCAGCTGCGGGCCGGGACCGAGAACAGCTCGCAGGGCAACTTCTTGAATGAGAACCTGCTCGAGATCTCGAACAACTTCACGCGGCCGCTGGGCGACCGGCACACGCTGACGTTGGGCACGCGCAATGAGTTCTACGAGGTCGAGAACGGCTTCCTGCAGAACTCGTACGGCAACTACACCTTCGCGAGCTTGGCGGCGCTGGCCGCGGGCACGCCGTCGCTGTACTCGGGCTCGGGCAGCCTCGGCGGAGATCCGGTGGCGCGGTTCACCGCCGGACAGTTCGCGGTCTACGGCCAGGACGAGTTCCGGGTCACCGACCGCTTGGCGGTGACGGCCGGTCTGCGGCTCGACCTGCCCTACTTCTTCGACAAGCCCGGCTACAGCGCGCTGGTCGAGGATGCCCTGGGGCGCCGCACCGATGTGATGCCCGAGGGCAACGTCCAGTTCTCGCCGCGTGTGGGCTTCAACTACGACCTGACCGGGACCGCCGCGCGGATGCAGGTCCGCGGCGGCCTGGGGATGTTCCAGGGGCAGCCGGCCTTCGTGTGGATGTCCAACCAGTTCTCGAACAGCGGTGTGGCCCTCGGTCAGCTCACCTGCGGCCCGGCGAGCACCAACGGTTCGGCGCCGACCTTCGACCCGAACCCGGTGGCCCCGACGACCTGTGGTCCGCTGGCGGGCTTCACGGGCGCCAACGCGGCACGCAACGGCGAACCCGGCGTCACGTTGAGCGCGGATCGCTTCCCGGGCACCATCAACCTCGTGGGCGAGGACCTCAAGTACCCGCAGGTCCTGCGCGGCACGCTCGCGATCGACCGGGAGCTGCCGGGCGATGTCGTGGCCACCATCGAGGGCCTCTACACCAAGGGCCTCAACAACTTCGTGTACGAGAACATCAACCGCGTGGCGCAGAGCGAGACCGACGCGAACGGGCGGGTACTGTTCGGGACCTTCAACGCGACGGGGCAGGCGACCTATGCGCGCGTCGATCCGCGGCTCGACGCCGTGCTCGAGGCCAAGAACCAGAGCGAGGACTACTCGTACAGCCTGACGGGCCAGCTCCGCAAGCGCTTCACGGACTTCTGGGAAGGGACCGCCGCGTACACCTATGGCCGCTCGTACTCGGTGAGCGATCTGACGTCGTCCGTGGCGTTCTCGAACTGGCAGTTCGGCCGCATGCTGGCCGGTGGGCAGGACTCGCGCCGCACCGCGCCCTCGGCCTTCGATCAGCCGCACCGCATCCTCTTGGCGGGCACGGTGACGGCCCCGTGGAAGAGCACCGACGTCTCGTTCATCTATCAGGCGGCCTCGGGCACGCCCTTCGCCTTCTCGTACACGGGCTCATCGGGGCGGGGCGACCTCAACGCCGACGGCAGCTCGGCCAACGATCCGATCTACATCCCGACCGATGCGACGAGCGCGACGCAGATCCAGTTCGCGACGGCGACGTTCAGCGGGGTCACGTACACCGCGGAGCAGCAGGCCGAGGCCTTCGAGCGCTTCATCGAGACCAACGATTGCCTGCGGAGCCAGCGCGGCCGTATCATGACCAATGGCTCCTGCCGCAATCCGTGGACCAGCACCATCGACATGACCATCCGCCAGACCTTCCCCGAGTTCGACAACGGCCGCCTCTCGGTGCAGCTGGACATCTACAACGTCGCGAACTTCATCCGTCGCGATTGGGGCAAGATCCGGACGGCCACGGGCAACACGAATCTGGCGGTCCTGACGCACAGCACGAGCAATGCGAACGGTCCCGTGTTCAACTTCAATCCGACCTTGGTGAACCCGCGCACGCTGTTCACCGCGGTCCCGAGCGCGGCGCAGTTCTTCCAGATGCAGCTCTCGCTGCGCTACGCGTTCTAAGGTGGGACCGAGGATGATCGGTGCCGGCCGGTCGGTCGCGGTGCTCGCCGCGCTGGCACTGGTCGTCCTCGGAAGCGCGTGTGTCCGCGGTGGCGCGACCCACCGCGCGTCCGCCGCGGCGGCACCCCAGCGCCCGGCGACGCCGCGGCTGCGGATCGTCGCGACCAACGATTTCCACGGGCGCCTGTTGCCCGAGCCGGTCGCGTCCGCCACGGGGGCCGTCGGCGGGTCGGCGCTGCTGGCCGCGCATCTCGACTCCGCGCGCGCGCAGTTCGATGGGCCCGTGCTGCTGCTGTCGGCCGGTGACGACTTGCAGGGCACCGCGATCTCGAATCTGAGCTGGGGGGCGGCGACCATCGCCTCGCACAACGCGCTGCGCTACACCGCCGCCGCGTTGGGTAATCACGAGTTCGACTGGGGGCTCGATACGCTGCGCGCCCGCATCGCGGAGAGCCGGTTCCCGTGGCTGGCGGCGAACCTGATCGACAGTGCGACAGGGGCGGTCCCGTCGTGGGTGCGGCCCTGGGTGCTCCTGGACACGATGGGCGTGCGGGTGGCGATCATCGGGGCGGTCCTGCCGCAGACGCCGCGCATCGTGATGGCGGACCGCGTGCGTGGGCTGCGGTTCACCGATCCCGCGCCGGCGATCGACGCGGCGGTGCGCGCGGTGCGCCGCGCGGGCGCGGACTTCGTGGTGGTGACGATGCACATCGGCGTGGTCTGCCTCGATGCGGCCCGCGCCCCGCGCGAGACCTCGCGGGACTGCACCGGCGACGCCATCACCCTCGCGGAGTCGGTGACCGAGCGCGTCGATCTGTACATCGGGGGGCACACCCACCGCCGCGTGATCACGACGGCGGCCGGGGTGCCGCTCGTCGAGGCCGCCTCGTATGCGCAGGCGTACAGTGTCACCGACCTCGAGCGGCACGAGGGGACGGTGCGTGTGTTGGACCAGCGGGTCGAGTGGGTCACCGACAGCGGCGTGACGGCGAACCCGGAGGTCGCCCGGTTGGTCGAGCGCTGGAACGCGACCGCGCGACCGCTCACCGACGCGGTCGTCGCAGAGCTCGCCGAGGAGTTCAGCCGGGCGCTCGTCGATTCCAAGCTCGGCAACCTGGTGGCCGACGCGATCCTGCACGCGACCGGTGCCGAGGTCGCGCTGGTCAACAACGGGTCGTTGCGCCGGCCCTTGCCGGCGGGCCCGGTCACCTACGGCATGCTCTATGAGTTGCAGCCGTTCCAGAATGCGCTGGTGACGATCGACATCCCTGGGGCGGTCCTGCGGGCCGCGCTCGAGCTGGCGGTCAGCAGTGGCGGCCCACGCAGCAGCGTGCATGTGGCCGGCCTGCGCGTGACGGTGGACCCGCGTGCGGAACGCGGTGCCCGCGTGCTCCGACTCGACCGTGCGGATGGTCGCCCGATCGCGGACGACGATACGGTCCGCGTGGGGCTCACGGACTTCGTCGCCGCTGGCGGCGACTACTTCTCGATGCTCACGCCCTTCGAGCGTCGCCCGGTGGGCGTGGTCGATGTCGATGCGCTGGTGCAGTACCTGCGGAGCCGCCCTGCACCCGTGCGTGCCGCCGCCGACGTCCGGTTCCGGTTCGTCACGCCGGACTCGCTGCCCCTCAGGGAAGCCCGTTGAAGCGGCGGAACGACTCCTGCACGACGTGCAGCGCTTCCTCTGGCGTGTCGCCGCAGCCACTCAGGTGGCCCATCTTGCGACCCGGCCGCGCGCTGGCTTTGCCGTAGAGATGCACCCGCGCACGCGGCACCGTCAGCGCCGCGGCAGGATCCGGCGTGCGCCCCTCCCAGCAGTCGCCGAGCACGTTGTGGATCGCGGCCGGCCGCACGATGCTCGTGTCGCCCAGCGGTAGCCCGCAGACGGCGCGCACCAATTGTTCGAACTGCGACGTGGCAACGGCCCGCTCGGAGTGGTGGTAGGTATTGTGGGGACGCGGCGCGAGTTCGTTCACGAGCAGACGCCCGTCACGGGTCACGAACATCTCCACTGCGAGCAGTCCGACGATGCCCAAGGCCTCGGCGATGCCCAGCGCGAGTTCGCGCGCACGCTGCTCCAGCTGCGGGTCGAGCCCGGTGGGGGTGACGGCCCACACGAGGATACCCGCCTCGTGATGATTGCGCGACGGTGGGTACGCCTTGACCTCGCCGGTCGCGGAGCGCGCGACGAGCACGGACAACTCGACCTCGAGGTCCAGGAACTGCTCGACCACACAGCGCTGCGCCCCGATCGTGCTGAAGGCGCGCCGCCCGTCCTCCGCGCTCGCCACGCGCACCTGACCGCGCCCGTCGTAGCCTCCCATCGTGGCCTTCACGATCGAGCGCCCCAAGCGCTGCACAGCCGCGGCACAGTCGTCGGCGTTGTCGACGGTGGCGAAGTCGCCCAGCGGGAATCCGTTGGCGGCCAAGAACGCCTTCTGCCGCCCGCGCTCCTGCACCGTGTACACGGCCGTGGCCCCCGGCCGGGTCGGCGCGAAGCGCGCGGCCGCCTCGATCGTCACGGTGCTGACCTGCTCGATCTCGAGCGTCACGACCTTCGAGTGCTCGGCGAGTCGTGCCGCGGCGATCTCGTCATCGAAGGGGGCGGTGATGGCCAGCGACGCGACGGCGAAGCCCGGCGCCTTGGGGTCGGGATCGAGGATGTGGACGTCGTATCCGAGGGTGCGGGCCGCGAAGCCTGTCATGCGCCCCAATTGTCCCCCGCCGAGGATGCCGATGGCGGCACCAGGTAGGATCGGGTTCACGGGGCGCTGGGCGGTAGCGTCTGGCGCAGCACGGCATCGCGGCGCGCCGTGCGGTACTGCCGCAAGCGTTCGCGGACCTCGGCGTGCTGGTTGCCGACGATCTCGGCCGCGAGGATCGCGGCGTTGATCGCGCCCGGTTTGCCGATGGCGAGGGTCCCCACCGGGACACCGCCCGGCATCTGCACGATCGAGAGCAGCGCATCGATGCCTTGGAGCGCCGTCGCCGGCACCGGCACGCCGAGCACGGGGACCAGCGTCTTGCTGGCGACCATCCCGGGGAGATGCGCCGCTCCACCCGCGGCCGCGATGATGACCTGCAGTCCGCGCCCTTCCGCCGCCTCGGCATACGCGAACATGAGGTCCGGCGTGCGGTGGGCCGACACCACCTTGGCCTCGAAGGGGACGCCGAGTTCGGTGAGCAGGTCGGCGGCTGGCGCAAGGGTGGGCCAGTCGGACTCACTGCCCATGATGATGCCAACGAGGGGGGAGGCGGACATGACGCGGGGCTGGGGCGATGGAGCGAACGGCGAATGTGAAAAGTGCTGTGCCCGGCACGGGAGGGGAAGGTGCGATGCGGTCGCGGCCACGTGCAGTTGAGGAGTGCGGCCGCACAGCGCAGTTTCCACCGATGCGTATTCTCCTCGTCGGGCTCGCTGTGCTGCCCGCCTTCGCCACCGCGCAGACGCCGCCGGTCTCCAGCTACGATGGGCTGCGCTGGGAGAGCGTGGGTCCGCTGCGCGCTGGTCGGGCGCTGGCGATCGCCGGCAGTGAGCGGCGGCCGCATGAGTACTATGCCGGCCTGGCGGGCGGCGGGCTCTGGAAGACCGCCGACGGTGGCACCACCTGGGGCCCGGTCACCGACGGCCAGATCGCGTCGGCGGCGGTGGGAGCGGTGGCCGTGGCGCCGTCTGACCCCGATGTCGTGTACCTAGGCACAGGCGACCCGCAGTGGCGGGGCGATCATCGCACGGGCGACGGGGTGTATCGCTCGAGTGATGGGGGGCGCACCTGGGTCCACCGCGGGCTGCCGAACGCCCAGACCATCGCACGCATCCGCGTACATCCGCAGGACCCCGACCGCGTGTTCGTCGCCGTGCTCGGGCGACCGTCGGAGCCGAGCGTGGAGCGGGGGGTCTATCGCTCGCGCGACGGAGGGGTGACCTGGCAGCAGGTGCTGTTCCGCTCGGACTCCGCCGGCGCGATCGACCTCGCGATCGATCCCACCGATCCGGAGGTGCTGTATGCGGCGACGTGGCAGGTGTCGCGTCGCCCGTGGCGCTTGTGGGGGGGCGGGCAGTTCAGCGGCCTGTTCAAGTCCTCCGATGGTGGCGAGACCTGGGTGGACATCTCGCGGCAGCCGGGGTTGCCGAGGGGGTATCTGGGTCGGATCGGCATCACGGTGTCGCCCGTCGACGGACGGCGGTTGTATGCGATCATCGAGGCCGAGGATGGCGGGGTGTTCATCTCGGACGATGCCGGCGCGTCGTGGCGGAAGGGCAGCGATGTGCGTGCGCTGCGCCAGCGCCCGATGTACTTCTCCCGCATCGTCGCCGACGGACTGGTCAAGGACCGCGTGTATGTGTTGAATGCGGCGCTCTGGCGCTCCGACGATGCGGGCGTGCGCTTCGCCGAGGTGCCGGGCGGTCCCGAGGGCGACCATCAGGATCTGTGGGTCTCGGCGCGGGACAGCGGCCGACTCGGTCGGGCGACCAGCGGCGGGGCGGGGGTGTCGGTGACGGCGGGAGCCACGTGGACCGCCATGCGCGCGGCGACGGCACAGGTGCATCGGGTGGTCGCGACGCAGGACACGCCGTATCACATCTGTGGGGCGCAGCAGGACCGCACGACCTTCTGCACACCGAGCTCTGTGCGCGCGCCCGGGACGCCGCCTGGTGGATCACTGGGCGAGTGGGTGTACGGGGTCGGGGGCGGGCAGGGTGGCTACGTGGCACCGGACCCTCGGCAGCCCGATGTGTTCTTTGCCGGCGGCGAGGCGGGGCTGCTCACACAGTACGACCGACGCACCGGCGCGCTGCGCGATGTGCAGGTGTATCCCCGGGTCTTCAGCGGTGAGCCGGCGTATGCGATCCCGGAGCGCTGGTCGTGGAGCTTCCCGCTCGTGCACTCGCCGGTGGCCAAGGGCTGGCTATTCGCCGGGTCGCAGCACATCTGGCGCAGCAAGAACGACGGGCAGTTCTGGGAGCGCATCAGCGACGACCTCACCCGGGCCGACACGGCGACGCTGGGTTTCTCGGGCGGGCCGCTCACGATGGACATGGGCGGGACGGAGCTCTACGGTACGGTGTCGGCGATCGCCCCGTCGCGCTTCGACTCGCTGACGATCTGGGCCGGCTCGGATGACGGGCTGGTGCACATCACACGGGACGGCGGCGGTACGTGGCGGAGGATCACACCGCCCGATCTGCCGCCGCACTCGCGCATCGCGATGATCGAGGCCTCGGCGCGCGAGCGGGGCGCGGCGCTGATGGCGGTCACGCGCATGGGGCTCGGCGAGCACGCCCCTTACCTGTATCGCACCCGGGATTATGGCGCCACGTGGACGCGGCTCGACGGGGCACTCACGGCCACCGAGGTCGCGCACGTGATCCGCGAGGATCCGGTGCGCCGTGGTCTGCTGTTCGTGGGCACGGAGTCCGGCGTGCGCCTGTCGTTCGACGATGGTGCGACGTGGCAGTCGCTGTCGTTGAATCTTCCGGTCGCGCCCGTCGTGGACCTCATCATCGCCGGGCAGGACGTCGTGATCGCCACGTACGGCCGCGGGGTGTGGGTGCTGCGGGACATCACTCCGTTGCGCGAAGCGAGCAGCTCCACCGCCGCGAAGCGGGCGCATCTGTACGCGCCCCGCGTGGCGGTGCGCCGCGTGCAGGAGGCACGCATCCAGTATCACCTGGCGACCGACGCGTCGCGGGTGTCGATCAACATCCATGACAGCACCGGGGCGTTCGTCCGCGGGTGGACCGGAGCGCCGACGCCCGCGTCGACGGCTCCCGTCCCGGGATGTGACGCCCCGACGAGGCCGACCCTGACGCCGTCGTCCCGTGCGGGCATGCACGCCCTCACGTGGGATCTGCGGGCCGAAGGCGCGCTGACCTTCCCGTGCATGATCGTGCGGGGCGCGGAGCCTGCGCTGGGCCCTGTGGTGCCACCAGGCCGCTATACCGTCGAGCTCGACGTCGATGGGGTACGCGAGCGTCGCCCGGTGATCGTGGCGCGCGATGAGCGGAACCCGAACGCCGATCTCTCGGACTTGCGGGCGCAGTATGTCTTCGCGCGCCGGGTGCTCGAGCAGGAGGACCGGGTGACGGGAACGGTCCTGCGCGTGCGGGCCCTGCGCGCGAGTGTCGAACAGCGGCGACTCCTCGCGGGCGACGCCGTGGCGATCGCGCTGGCCGACACGGCGCTGTTGGCGCTCTGGAGCATCGAGGAACAATTGTATCAGTGGCGCAGCCGGAGTCCGCTCGATCTGTTGAACTTCCCCATCCGGCTCGGGAACCGGCTGCATGCGCTGCGCCAGAGCATCGAGCTCGGCGACGGGCGACCGACGGACGTGTCGTACATCGTGTTGCGCGGACTCACGGACGACGTCGCGCGGGTCGTGAGCGCGCTGGCCAGCGTCGAGGGCGGCGCGTTGACGCGGCTCGATGCACGGCTGCGCGCGTTGGGCCAGCGACCGATCGACCGCGCGTTCAGTCCCTGACTCGCCGTGCGGGCGCGGCCAGGGCCGCGCCCGCGCCGGCGGTCACTGCGGGACGATGATCGGTCGGCCGTAGATGTCGCGGCGCTCGACGGGGGCGATGCCCGTGGCGCGCAGGGACGCTTCGATGGCGGCCGCATCGCCGACGATCACGATCGCCATGCGCGCGGGGTCGAGGTACCGACGCGCGACCCGCTGGACATCCTCCGCGGTCACGGCTGCGATGCGGGCGACCTCTTCCTCGGGTTGCGTGAGCGGGATCCCGTACAGCGCGAGCGCCGACAGGGCCGCGCTGATGTCCTGCGTGGTCTCGAAGGACGACGGCAGGCCCAGTTGCAGGTACTGCTTGGCCTTGGCCAATTCGTCGTCGGGCACGCGCTCGCGGATCGCGGCGAGCTCCTTCATGAACTCGAGGAGCGCCGAGTCGGACTTCGCGGCGACGATCTCGGCGCGCGCGACGAAGGGGCCGGCCTCGCGGCGCATCGCGAAGGACGAGCCCGCGCCATACGTATAGCCGTTGGTCTCGCGCAGGTTGTTGTTCAGCCGGCTGGTGAAGGCGCCCCCGAGCACGGTGTTGAGCACCTGCAACGCGTAGTAGTCGTCGGTGGAGCGTGGCACGCCGACCCCACCGATGCGGAACGACGACTGCGCCGCGCCGGGCTTGTCAACGAGGTAGATGCGTCGCGCGGCAGCGTCGGGGATGCGGCTCGCTGCGGCGACCGATGGCGCGGGACCGGACGCCCGCCACTGCCCGAACGTGCGCGAGAGGCGCTCGCTGATCGTCGCGACGTCCACATCGCCGACGACCAACAGGAACGCGTTGTCGGGGCGGAACTGCTGGCCGTGGAAGGCCGCGACCGCATCGCGGGTGATGGTCTCGACGCTGCGCTCGACGCCGGCCGTGGGGCGGCCGTACGGATGGGCATCCCCGTATACGATCGTGTTGAACGCGCGATCGGCCACGGCCGGACCGCGGTCCGCGGTCTGGAGCAGCGCGGTGAGCCGCTGTTGCTTGGCGCGGTCGAACTCGGCGTTGGGGAAGGTCGGTCGCAGGGCGACGTCCGCGAAGATCGCCAGCGCCGAATCGAGCACCGCCGTGGGGGCATGCAGCGAGACCACCGTGCGGTCGAAGCTCGCTGAGCTGCTGAGGCGGACCCCGAGATAGGCCTGCTGCTCTGCGATCGCATCTGCGGAGCGGGACCCGGCACCATCGGTGAGCAGCGACGCCATGAGTGACGCCATGCCGGCCTGCCCTGCGGGGTCGGCTTCGCTGCCGGACCGGACGACGAGCGCCAGGTCCACCAAAGGGAGCTCGGTCTGCCGCACGACGATCACCCGCAGGCCATTCGGCAGCGTGCGCTCGACGATCGGCGGCAGCGAGAGGGCCGGCGCGGGGCCCAGGGTCGGCGGCTGGCTGCGGTCGAAGGCCTGGCCTTCGGCGCGCTGGCACAGCAGCGTGAGTGCCAGCGCGGCGGGGAGCGCGGGCGAGCGCAGGCGTCCGATCATCGGGAGGCTCCGGTCAGGGCGAGGGCGGTCTGCCCTTCGGGGACGACGGTGAGGACCACCTTGCCGCGGCCGAGGTAGGTCTGTGCGACGCGCAGCAGGTCGTCGCGCGTGACCGCATCGTAGCGCGCGGCATCCTGGCGCAGGTAGTCCGGCTCCCCCACGAAGTAGTTGTAGAGGTTCAGCTGCTCGGCCTTGCCGAGCACCGAGGCCAAGCGATCGAGGAAGGAGGCGCGGTACTGGTTCTTGGCCCGTTCCAATTCCCGCTCGGTCACCGGCTCGCTCGCCACGCGGCGCAGCTCCTCCGTCAACACAGCGGCGATCTCCTGCGGGCGGTGGCCCGGACGCGGCGTGGCGACGAGGTTGAAGGTGCCGGCGAGCTTGGCGGCATCGTGGTAGGAGAACACATCCTGGGCGAGCTGGGCGCCATAGACCAGCCGCTGCTGCAGCCGCGACGAGCGCCCCGACGCGAGGATGGCGGCGAGCAGGTCCAGCGCGGCTTCGTCTGGGTGGAAGGCGGGCACGGAGGGCCAGGCGTAGTACACGCGCGGCAGCTGCACCTTGTCCTCGAGCACGAGCACGGTGTCACTGTTGCGGGTCACCGGGGTCACACTCGGGCGTCGCACCGCCGTCGGATTGCGCGGGATCGCACCGAAGTAGCGCGTGACCCAGGCCTTGGCCGAGTCGGGCTGGATGGCGCCGGCGATGACCATGGTGGCGTTGTTCGGCGCGTAATAGAGCTGGAAGAACCCGATCACATCGTCGAGCGAGGCAGCCGAGAGGTCGGCCATGGATCCGATGACCGACCATGAGTAGGGGTGCTCCGGCGGGTACAGCGCGGCGAGGAGGGTCTCGTCGACGCGGCCGTAGGGGGCGTTGTCGACCGCCTGACGCCGCTCGTTCTTCACCACATCGCGCTGCAGGTCGAGCTTGGCGAGATCCATCGTGGGCAGCAGCCAGCCCATGCGGTCGGCGTCGAGCCAGAGCATGAGCGGCAGCGCGTTCGACGGGCCGACCTCGTAATAGTTGGTGCGATCGGTGGTCGTGGAGCCGTTGTTGTTGACACCGGCGGCTTCGAGCCACTCGTCGAACTTGCCTACGGGCACGTGCTGCGAGCCCATGAACATCACATGCTCGAAGAGGTGCGCGAAGCCCGTGCGTCCGCGCCGTTCGTCGCCGGAGCCGACCTTGTACCAGGTGTTGACGACGACGATGGGGGTGGAGTGGTCCTCGTGGAGGATGACCTCGAGCCCGTTGTCGAGCGTGAACTTCTCGTAGGCGATGCGCGGCAGTTGCTGGGCCGGGGCGTCCCCCGCGTACACGAGGCCGAGGCCGAGGGCGCCCAGGAGGAGTCGTCGAGGCAGTCGCATGCGAAGCGATGGAGAGAGGGTGCGTCCGGGGGAATCTACACGCGCGGGGGTAACGCACCGCGCGGGTCCGGCGCCGAAGCACCGGACCCGCGCGTAAGGAATGCACCAGCTCCCGAGGAGGGACTCGAACCCCCGACAGGGTGATTAACAGTCACCTGCTCTACCACCTGAGCTACTCGGGAATAACATCGAAATGTACAGCGGTTCTCCGGCGGATGGAAGGGGGCGCGCCGCCTCCGTGCGCTGCGTCGATCGATGGCCGCGGACCCGCTCAGTCGGCCTCCCGCAGCGCGCGTCCCGTGTGACTGCCCGGGTGCGCGCGTACGGTCTCCGGCGGTCCCATCGCCACGACGTGGCCACCGTCGGGGCCGCCCTCCGGCCCCATGTCGATGATCCAGTCGGCGTGGCGGATCACATCGAGGTGATGCTCGATGACCACCACCGTGTGCCCGTGCTCCACGAGCCGGTCGAGCACGGTCAGCAGCTGCTCGACGTCGCGCAGATGCAGCCCGGTGGTCGGCTCGTCCAGCAAATAGAGCTTCTTGCCCTTGCTCTTGGCCGCGAGAGCGAGTTCGCGGGCGATCTTGAGGCGCTGGGCCTCGCCGCCCGAGAGCGTGGTCGCCGGCTGGCCGAGCCGCAGATATCCCAGCCCGACCTGCTGCACCTCCCAGAGCGCCTGCCCGAGCTTCTCCTCGTGCGGGAAGAAGCGGATGGCCGCGTCCACCGTCAGGTCCAGCACGTCGACGATCGACTTGCCGAAGTACGTGACGTCGAGCACCTCGGGCTTGAAGCGTCGGCCCGCGCAGTGGTCGCAGGGCACGAACACGTCGGCCATGAACTGCATCTCGATCTGCACGTGGCCGGCGCCATCGCAGGCGTCGCAGCGACCGCCCGCCACATTGAAACTGAAGGTGCCGGCCGTGTAGCGCCGTTGCCGCGCGAGCGGCAGATCGGCGAAGAGCGCGCGGATGGGATCGAAGGCCTTCACGTACGTGACGGGATTCGAACGCGGCGAGCGCCCGATCGGCTCCTGATCGATCAGCACGACCTCCGCGAGGCCTTCCCATCCGGTGAGCGATGTCCAGTGTCCCACGACCTCGCCCAGATGTTCGCGGGCGCTATGGCTCCCGGTCAGGAGTTGTTCCAGCGCGTGGAACAGCACATCGTGCGCGAGCGTGCTCTTGCCGCTCCCCGAGACACCGGTGATGGCGGTCATGGCGCCGATCGGGATGTCGATGTCCACGCCCTGCAGGGTGTGCGCCGTGGCGCCCCGCAGGCGCAGACGCCGGGGGCCGAGCGTCCGCCGCCGCGCCGGGGGCGCGATGCGGCGCGCGCCGCTGATGTACTGCCCCGTGAGCGGGCTGTCGGCCGCGTCGGCGATGTCGCCGGCGAAGACCAGTGCGCCGCCGTGCTCACCGCTGCGCGGGCCCAGCTCCACCAGGTAGTCCGCGATGCGCATGGCCTCGAGGTCATGCTCGACCATCACCACCGTGTTCCCGGCGTCGCGCAGGCGTTGCAGCTGGGCCAACAGGCGTCCGACATCGCGCGGGTGCAAGCCGATCGTCGGCTCGTCGAGCACGTAGAGCGTGTCCACGAGCGCGGATCCCAGCGCGTTGGCGAGTGCGATGCGCTGCGCTTCGCCGCCCGAGAGGGTGCGTGCGGCGCGGTCGAGCGTGAGGTAGCCCAGGCCGACGTCGTCGAGGAAGCGGACGCGCGCCCGGGCCTCGCGCAGGATGGAATCCGCCACGGCCTGCTGCTGGGGCGGCAGCGTCAGCGCCTCGAGCCACGGGCGCAGCGCCTGGATGGACAGGGCCGCCACGTCGCTGATCGCGCGGCCCGCGAGTTTGATCTGCCGTGCCTCCGCGCTGAGCCGCGTCCCCTCGCAACCGGCGCAGGTCTGGGCCGTCTGATACTGGCGCAGGAAGACCCGGATGTACTGTTTGTAGCGCTTCTCCTCGAGCGCCACGAGGAAGGGGAAGACCCCGGTGAAGCCCTTCCCCTTGCCGTGCAGCAGCCGCTGCCGCTGGGCCTCGCTCAGGGTGGACCACGGCGCGTCCATCGGGATGCCGTGCGTGCGTGCGAACTCGGCAAGGGCGCGTCGCTTGGCCTCGTAGCGCGGCATCGTCCACGGATGGATGGCACCGTCGCGCAGGCTCCGCGCGGTGTCGGGGACGATGAGCCGGAGGTCGTACTCGAGATTCGCCCCGAAGCCGTTGCAGGTCGCGCAGGCGCCACGCGGATTGTTGAACGAGAAGAGCTGCGGCGTCGGCTCCGGGAGCGTCGTGCCATCGTTGCGGCACGCGAGCTTCTCGGTGAGGGGCAGGCGCTGGCGGGGTTCGCGGTCGTCCGCGAGCCGCTGCGGCTCGGTGAACAGCACGACCGCGTCGCCGTCGCCGTGGCGGAAGGCGCTGGCGATGGCCTCGGTGAGCCGGGTGCGGTCCTCGGGGCGGACCGTGAGCCTGTCGGCGACGACCAGCAGCTCGTGCGCGGCGGCGAGATCAGGCGCGGCGGTCCCGAGCTCGTCCAGATGCAGGGTGGACCCATCGACCACGACGCGCACGAAGCCCTGCGCACGCAGGTTCTCGACGATCACCTCGTGCGTGATGGCGGCACTGCGCTTGAGCGGGAACGTGATCAGGCAACGCGCCCCCGCCGTGGCCGTGAGCACGCGGTCCGCGGCCGGGCCGGGCGCATCGGGCCGCAGCACCTCCCCGCAGCGGGGACAGGTCGGCGCACCCACGCGGGCCCAGAGCAGGCGGAGGTAGTCGTAGACCTCGGTGGCCGTGCCCACCGTGGACCGCGACGAGCGCGAGGGACTGCGCTGCTCGATCGCGACCGCCGGGGCGAGCCCCTCGATGGCATCGACCTCGGGCTTGGGCATCCGCTCGAGGAACTGCCGCACGTACGCCGAGAGCGACTCGACATAGCGCCGCTGGCCCTCGGCGTAGATGGTGTCGAAGGCGAGGGACGACTTGCCCGAGCCCGACGGGCCGGTGATGACGGAGATGGCGCGATGCGGGAGCGAGACCGAGATGTTCTTCAGGTTGTGCTGCCGGGCCCCGCGCACGATGAGACGACCAGACACCCGTGGAATGTAGTGGCGGTGTCGTGGGGTCTTGGGGGGGCGTGGTCCGCTCGGTAGCGTTCGGCGGGTGAGCGCCCCCCACCGTTTCCAGCAGGACGACGACATCCGTCGTCGCGGGACGGACCGTCGGCTGGTCGGCCAGTTGCTGACCGCCGTGCGTCCGTACTGGCGCTGGGTGCTCGCGGCATTGGCGGCCTTGGCGCTCGACGGCGCGGTGCAGACCGTGGGCCCGCTGCTCACGCGCCACGTGCTGGATGTCGCGATCCCGGCGCGGGATGCCGGGATGATCGCGCGTGCGACGCTGCTGTTCATCGCGACGCTCGTGCTGCAGTTCGCGGCGGGCTGGGCCGAGACCATGCTCACGGCGCAGCTGGGGCAGCGGGTGATGCAGGACCTGCGGACCCGGATCTTCGCGCAGGTGCAGCGGCTGTCGATCCCGTTCTTCGACCGCAACCCGGTGGGGCGGCTCGTCACGCGGGTGACGCAGGACGTGGAGTCACTGAACGAGCTGTTCACCGCGGGCGTCGTCGCGGGCTTGGGCGACATCTTCACGTTGCTCGCCATCGGGGCGCTGATGCTCTGGGTGGACTGGCGATTGGCGCTGGCCGCCTTCGCCGTGGTGCCGGTGATCGCGCTGGTGTCGCACCTGTTCCAGCGCCGCGTGCGGCGGTCGTACCGGGACATCCGCGGCCGCGTGGCGGCACTGAATGCGTATCTGCAGGAACGCGTGGTCGGCATGCGTGTCGTGCAGGTGTTCGGGCAGGAGCGTGCGGAACGCGGTCGCTTCGCCGCCCTGAACGCGGCGCATCTCGATGCCCAGCTGCGTTCGATCACGGCCTACGCCCTCTATTTCCCGGTGATCGAACTGCTCACGACCGTCGCGTTGGCGATGCTCATCGTGGCCGGCCTGCAGGGCCGGGGGAGCGAGGCCGTGTCGGTGGGGACCTTGGCGGCCTTCCTGCAGTTGGCGCGGCGCTTCTACCAGCCGCTGCAGGACTTGGCGGACAAGTTCAACACGGTGCAACAGGCTCTCGCCTCGGCCGAGCGCATCTTCCAGCTGCTCGCCGAGGAACCGACGATCCCGGATGATGGGCAGGCGACGCTGCCCCCGCGGGCCCGCGGGACCGGGGCCACGGTGGAGTTCCGGGGCGTGTGGTTCGCGTACGACGCGGCGCGGGCGTCGGTCGAGGGCCGTGAGCCGGCGTGGACCCTGCGCGACGTGAGCTTCCGCGTGGCGCCGGGCGAGATGCTCGCGCTGGTCGGCCACACGGGCGCCGGCAAGACGACCATCGTGCACCTGCTGCTGCGATTCCACGATCCGCAGCGCGGACAGATCCTGCTCGATGGGGTGGACATCCGGCAGTTGCCGATCGCGCTGCTCCGCGAGCGCTTGGCGTACGTGCAGCAGGACATCTTCCTGTTCGCGGGAGATGTGGCGTCGAACATCCGCCTCGGCCGTCCGCTGAGCGACGCGGAGGTGCAGCGGGCGCTGGCGGAGGTCGGTGCGCACCGCGTGGTGGATCGGCTTCCCGGCGGACTGACGTACGCCCTCGGCGAACGGGGCGCGTCGCTGAGCGTGGGGGAGCGGCAGCTGCTGGCGTTCGCGCGGGCGATCGCCGCCGACCCGGAGTTGCTGGTCCTCGACGAGGCGACCAGCGCCGTGGACAGCGAGGTGGAGGGCGCGATCCAGCGTGCGCTGGACACGCTGATGGCGGGCCGTACGACCATCGCGATCGCGCATCGGTTGAGCACCATCACGCATGCGAACGAGATCCTGGTGCTGCACCACGGTGCGGTGGTCGAGCGTGGGACGCACGGGGATCTGCTCGTGGCGAACGGCGTGTACGCACGGCTGGCGGCGCTCCATGGCCACGGGGGGCCGGGGGTCGCCCCCGCTCCTGCCTTGCCCATGGCGCGGCGCGGCGGGTAGCTTTCAGCGGTTAAAGACGCTCCCGACGGGGGTCCTGCCCGGATGCCCGTGCCTCCCTTCTTTGGTCCATGGCCCATCTCCAGTACGGCTCCCAGGAGTTCCCGCTGCGCGTCGGCGCGCAGCGCGTGGGCGGAGATCCCATCGCGGAGATCGCGTTGCCTGGGGCCGGCGCGGTGGCGATCGTGACGCTGGCGGTCGACGGGTCGGCGCTGATCGCCCGGGGCACGGACGGCGATGAGGTGCGGGTGAACGGGGTGACGCTGGGGCTCGAGCCCTCGCCGCTGATGCACGGTGACCGCATCGAGGTGGGCCTGTTCGAGCTGCGCTATTCGGACCAATCCAAGGACGGGAGTACCCAGTTCGTCACGGCGTCCGCAGTGGCCGATGCGGTCGCGAAGCGCTCGGGGGCGGCCTCGAAGCCGACGACGGCCACAGGCGGACGGCTCGTCTCGCTCGTGGACGGCCGCGAGTACCCCATCGCCGACGACGGCGTGGTGCTCGGTCGCGATGCGAGCGCCGACATCGTCGTGCCGGCGACCGAGGTGTCGCGACGCCACGCCCGGATCGCGCCGGGGCGCGACGGCTACACGCTCACCGATCTCTCGACGAACGGTGTGTGGGTCAATGGGGAGCGCGTGATCGCGGACCGGGTGCTGGGCCGTGCCGACGTGATCCGCGTGGGCCCCGAGGAGTTCCGGTTCTATGCCGACGTCGCGAAGGCAGCGCCCGCCGCGGCCGCGCCGGCGGGCGCCGCGCCGGTCGTTGCGGCGGCGGTGGCGGCACCGACACCGGCACCGGCACCGACACCGGCACCTGCAACTGCGCCTGCACCGGCACCGGCCCCCGTCGCGGCCCCTGCGCCTGCCCCCGCGAGCGCTCCGCCTGTGCGCCCACTGCTGGCCACGCTGCGCGTGCAGAACGTGGGGCCGACGCAGGGGCGCACCTACGAAGTTCGCTCGCCGCTCACGCACCTCGGTCGCGGCGCGCACAACGACGTGGTGATCGAGGACGGCTCGGTGAGCGATTCGCATGCCAAGCTGCAGCAGCGGGACGATGGGTGGGTGCTGGTGGACATGGGGTCCACGAATGGCACCTTCGTCGGTGGTCGCCGAGTGGACGCGGAGCAGCGCCTCGAAGGGGCGCCGGATCTCCGCTTCGGTGACGTGAAGGTGCAGTTCCAGCCCGTGGTGGCGGCGTCCGATTCCGGGAAGGGGACGCGTGCCATGGGTGCGGCCGCGGTCGCTGAGGCGCGGAATGCGGCCGCTGAGGCGCGTCGCGCGGCCGCTGAGGTGCAGCGTGCGGACGCGTTGAGGAAGTCGGCCCCGAGCCCGGCGCAGGCCGCGCCGACGGCCGAGGCAGGGCGCAGGTCTCCGTGGATGGTCATCGCTGTCGTGGTCGCGCTCGTCGCCCTCGTCGGCTTCTTCTTGATGCAAGGCTGGTAACGTGCAGCTATCGGTTGCGGCCCGGACGGATGTGGGCATGATCCGCAGTGGCAACGAGGACAACTTCTACGCAGATGCGACGGTGCAGCGGGGCATCTTCGTCGTCGCGGACGGGATGGGAGGGCACGCGGCCGGCGAGGTCGCGAGCGAGATGGCGGTGCAGATCCTCGCGCGCGAACTCGCCACCCTCGTCGATGTCCGCGAGGCGAGTGCCGCCCAGCAGATGGGCGATGCCTTGAGGGCGGCGAATCGCGCCATCTACGAGCGGATGCTCGCGGAGTCCGACAAGCAGGGCATGGGCACCACGGCGTCGGTCCTGATGATGTCCCACGGGTGCTACCTCATCGGGCAGGTCGGCGACTCGCGCGTGTACCTCTTGCGCGATGGCATGCTCAGCCAGCTCACGAAGGACCACTCCTACGTGCAGGAGCAGGTGGACGCCGGCTTCCTGACGCCGGAGCAGGCGCGCTACCATCCGTACAGCAACGTGATCACGCGCTGTGTCGGCGCCGGCGATTCCGTGGAGCCCGATGTGTTCACGGGCGAGATGGCCGTGGGCGATGTCTTCCTCGTGGCCAGCGATGGTCTCACGGGGATGGTGGACGACCGCCGCCTGCAGACCATGTTGCTGGCGCGCTCGGGGCCTGGGCGCATCGTGGATGCCCTGATCGCCGAGGCCAATGGTCGCGGTGGTCTCGACAACATCACCGCGATCGTGATCCGGGTCGAGGGACTCGTCGCGGACTGATGCTCGACGGTACGCCGACGCCCCCTGACACGGTCGGATCCGTGGCCGCGCTGTACCTGGGGAACATCCTCTATGCCTTGGAGCGTTGCGCGTTGTCGCTGGACGGCGAGGCGAAGCCCGAGGACGCGGCCTACTACCGCGGCATCGCCCGACTGCTCGCCGAGGCCCGCGGACGCGAGCGCTCGGCGCCGTGAACGCGCTCGGGTCAGCCTGACCCGAGGATCGAGAGCACCTGCGGCAGGTCGAGGCGCGCGGGCCGGGCGACGAAGACCCTGAGCCAGCGTGCCGAGCGATACAGCGACTCGGCGATCATCGGGAGATCGATCGCGCCGGCGCGGCCGGCCTGCGTCAGATGCACGACGCGGCCATCACGCTGCAGCACGGGCAGGTCCAGCCCGAGCATCTGGGTCTTGGCGGGGAAGTCGAGCAGGATCTCGTGCGACGCCAGGCCGCAGGCGTCCGCGAGCGCCGCTTCGGCGGCGCGCACACGGCCGCGGTCGGTGGCGATCCACTCGAGGGCGTCGGTGTCGAGGTCTGCCGCCGGGGCCTCGACCATACGCTTGAACAGGCGACGCTCGCGCAGCGCGGCGACCAGCGGCGATGCACCAGGCTCGTCGAGCGTGTGCATCAGGCGTTCGTCGGTGAGTCCGGTGAGCGCGCGGAACGTGACCTGCCCCTCCCGCAGGGCGTCCTCGACGACCCGCTTGTACATGGCTGTCGCTGCGCGCACCGCGTGATGCCAGTACACGTTGCGGTACATCTGGTACTTGGCGAAGAGCAGCGACTCGAGCGCCGAAAGCCCCTTATGGCGGAGGCCGATCGCCGGACGACCCCGGACCGGGTCATCGACCACCACCAAGGCGTGCATCAGGCGATCGACGTCGATCTCGCCGTAGGGAACACCGCACATCAGCGCGTCGCGGCGCAGGTACTCCAGCTTGTCGAGGTCCGTGGAGCCCGAGATCAGGCCGGCCAGCGGCGAGTCGCTGGTGCCGCGCATGAGCGCGAGGACACGGTCGGGAGCGTCGTGACCGAGGTCAGCCCGCAGGATGGCCGCGATGGGCCCTTCGGTGATCAGCGGCGCTGCCACATCTTCGTGGTGCGGGACCCCGATCTCCTCGACGGCGTGCGAGTAGGGGTAATGACCGACGTCGTGCAACAGCGCCGCCGCCCGGATGAGCGCCGGCTCCTCGTTGGGGAGCGCCGCGAGCTGTCCATCCTCCGCCAGCAGTGCCAGCGTGCGACGCGCGAGTTCCTGGGCGCCCAGCGCGTGCTCGAAACGCGAGTGGTTCGCACCTGGGTACACGAGATGCGCGTGGCCGAGTTGCCGGACGTATCGCAGACGCTGCACCACGGCGGTGTCCACGAGCCGACGCGCGGTGTCGTCGAGCCGGATGGTCTGCCAGAGCGGATCGCGGATGGTGTCCATCGGGATCGACGGCCCTAGAATCGCACGTCGGGTCGCGTCCCGAGCAGTACGCGCAGGGTGCGCGCGTCGGCCGCACTCGGCGTGCTCCGGCGCGGGAAGGCGAACATGACGTCGTCGATCGACCCCGTGTGGGCCCCGAGGCCGAAGACGTGGCCGAGCTCGTGGGTCACGATCGCACGGAAATGGTCGGCGTCGTCGGCAAAGTCCCGATCGACGATCACCTCCATCTGCACGCGACCCGGTGGTCCGGCGCGCGCGGTGAGGATCCGTGGCACGTCCCCGTCAACGCAGAAGACCGTCTGGCCAGCGGCGCCGACGGCGGACGGCGCGCAGTCGCCGGATCCCACCAGCCGCGGCGCATCGGCATGCCGGACGATGACGTCGGCGTCGGCCAGCGAGGGAACGAGTCGTGCCCGCAACTCACCCAAACGCGTCGTGGCCGACCAGACCGTGATCGCGTGGCGGACGTCCCCGGTGAGGTCGGTGCCAGCGGGTGCCGCGGTGGGATCGACGAAGATCGCGATCTCGCGACCTGCGCCCCAGTGATAGCGGAATCCGGTGAGGCCCGTCGGGTCGTAGGCGGGTGTGTCTGCGGGCACGGTGGGCGTGTCGCAGGCCGACACCGCGACGAGCAGGCCCAGTGCGAGTCCCACGACGGATGGGCTAGAACGCACGCGCGACTCCGAGCATGGGTCGCCAATAGTACCCGGCCGTCTGCGCACGGGCTGCATCGGCCGGCACGGTGGTGCCCGAGGCGCTGAGCGTGGCCCGGAGCCGCGGCGTCAGGGCGACGTCCACGCCGAGCTCAACGAGCGGGCGCAGCGCGCCCATCGCCGCGAACGGCGCGCCGGCATCGGGCGTCGACCACAGCCCGGCGCCGAGGCCCGCGTGGGCGAGCACCCGGGCACTCACCGGGTGGCTGGCACCGGCGACCACATCCACCGAGGTGATGGCGCCGGGGTCCCACGACTCGGTGCCGCGGGTCGCCTCGGTGGCCACACGGGAGAGCCGGACCCGAACGAAGGGGGGGAGTTCAGACGTCGGGCGCCAGCGTCGGCCGACCTCCAGCGCCACACCGGGTGCCGAACGCAGCTCACCGTCCGTGGCGTCGAGGAGCCGGGACGGGGCGATCAGGGCGACGCCAACACGCCAGGCGCCGTCAGGTGCCTGGGCGGTCACCGATCCCGTACTCAGCGAGAGCACGGCGCAGAGCGTCAGCAGGGAACGAAGCACCATGCGATGAGTCTAACCGAGGGGGCTGTCGCGGGGCGAGCCATTTCGCCGCCGACGGTGGCGATCGCGCGCATCGTCGGGCCGGGACGTTGGCGCGGGCGCGCAGCGGTCACCCCACACCGAGCGGTCACCGTGGTGCGGGACTTCCGTTCAGCGGCACATCTGGGTAGTCTTATGGTAATGCGCTATCAATTTCGTTCTCTGCGTCGTGGCTTCGTCAGATCGCGCCGCCTCTCGTTCCTGCTGGCTCTATCGTTCGCGCCGCTGATCGGGGTCTCGCCGCTTGCTGGGCAAGCGCGGACCGGCACGGTCCAGGGTAGTGTCGTCGATGCCGATGGCGCCGCCGCGCTGCCGCTGGTCATCGTGCGGGTGCTGGAACTGCACCGAGTCGAGCAGACGCACAGTGACGGGCGTTTTCGGTTCGGCGATCTCCCGCCCGGTCGGTACACCGTACTGGCGCAGCGTATCGGCTATGCGCCGGCCGAGGTGACCCTCGAGGTGCGCGCGGGTGCCGACACCACCATCGTGCTGTCCCTGCGTGCGATGCCGGTGACGCTGGCGGCGACTGTGGTCACGGGTACCGTCCGCGAGCGTCGTGCCGTCGATGCCGTGAGTCCCACCACGGTGCTGGAGGGCGCCGCGTTGGACCGTCGGCTCGACGGAACGCTGGCGGGGAGCATCGCGACCGAGCCCGGGGTCAGCGCCACGCGCATGGGGCCGGCGACCGCACGGCCCGTCCTGCGCGGACTCAGCGGCGACCGCGTGCTCATCCTCGAGGACGGGACGCGCACCGGCGATCTGTCATCGACCTCGGCCGACCATGCGGTCGCGCTGGATGCACTGACGTTGCGGCGCGTCGAGGTGGTGCGCGGTCCCAATTCGCTGCTTTACGGCAGCTCGGCCCTCGGCGGAGTGATCAACGCGGTCCGCGAAGAGATCCCGCGCACCATGCCCGACGCCGTCCACGGCACCGTGTCGAGCCAGCTCAGTTCCGTGAACGACGGATGGACGTTGGGGGCCGAGGCACGCGCACCGCTCGCCGGGCTGTCATGGCGGGCCGAGGGCAGCGTGCGCTCGGCGAGCGACCTGCGCACGCCCGACGGTCGCCTCGCGAACACACCGGTGCAGGCACTGGGGGCGGCCCTCGGTGTGTCGCGGGTCGGCGAGCGCGGTCACGTGGGCGTGGCGTACCGGGCGTACGCGTCGGACTATGGGTTGCCTGGCGGCTTCGTGGGTGCGCACCCCGGTGGCGTGGACCTGTCGATGCGCCGGCACGCGCTGCGCATCGAGGGCGACCTGCACCGGAGCGCCGGCCTGTTCGAGACCCTGCGCGGCTCACTGGTGCTCACGGACTACGCGCACGATGAGCGCACGAAATCGGGCACGGTCGCGACGCGGTTCGAGCAACAGATGCTCGCGGGCGAGGTGCTCGCGTCGCACGGCTCGGTGGGCCAGTTGCATTCCGGCGCGGTCGGTGCGCGCGTGCAGTTGCGTGGCATCACCACGGGCGGCGCTCTGCGTACGCCCAGCACCGATGACTGGAGCGTCGGGGTCTTCGTCGTGGAGGAGTTGGAGCGCGGGCCGTGGCGCTGGCAGGCCGGTCTGCGTGGCGACGTGGCGCGCTTCACGCCGCGCGAGGCCGGCGCGGTGATCGTGCAGGGGGAACGCATCCCGACCGCCGCGCGCAGTTTCGCGAACGTCTCGGCGTCGCTCGGCGTCGTCCGGCGCGTGGGGGCCTCGGTCCGCGTCGGTGCGAACCTCAACCGCTCGTTCCGCGTCCCCGACTTCAACGAGCTCTACTCCGATGGCCCGCACCTCGCGGCGTATTCCTACGATGTCGGCAATCCGCGACTCGATGCCGAGACCGGCCTGGGGACGGATCTGTTCGTGCGATTCGAGCGCAGCCGCCTCAATGGCGAGGTGTCGGTGTTCAGCAACCGGTTGTCGTCCTACATCTTCCCCCGCAACACGGGCGAGCTGGGCCGTCAGGGTGAGCGCTGGAAGTTCCAGTACACCGGCCGCGATGCCCAGATGGTCGGCGGCGAGACGTCGCTCTCCTGGGTGTTGGCCTCGGCGGTGGTCCTCGAGGGCTCGGCGTCGCTGGTGCGTGGGGTCATCCTCGGCGCGCGCGATACCATCGCCGGTATCGACGGGGCGCCCGATGTGCTGTCGTCGCGGCATCTCCCGTTGCTGCCGCCACTGAACGGGCGCGTCGCGCTGCGCTGGGATCGTCCGCGGTGGTTCGCCTCCGCCGGGGGTCGCTTCATCGGCGCGCAGGAGCGCCTCGGTGATTTCGAGACGCGCACCGCCGGCGCGACGGTGGCCGAGCTCCATGCGGGGCTGCGCCTGTTGCTCGGCGATCGCCTGCATGCGATCACCCTGCGCGTCGACAACGTCTTCGATCGCGCCTATCGCGATCATCTGTCCCGGACCAAGGAGATCATCCCCGAGGCCGGGCGCAATGTGTCCCTGCTGTACCGTGTGTTGTTCTGACCCGATCACTTCTTCCCTGGAGATCTGCATGCTGTTCCACTCGTTCGCCCGCCGTACCGCGCTGCTCGTGCCCACCGTGTTCGCCCTGTCCATGTCCGCGTGCAAGGACGACGCGACGGGACTCGATGACCACGACGAGCCCGAGGTCGCCTCGGTCCGCCTGACCATCGGCGGCCAAGTGATCACGATCAGCGACAACGGCACCGTGTCGCCGTCGGGGACGATCGTGCTCCCGGTCGCGGCATCCACCATCACGGCCGAGTTCCTCGACGACGCCGGGGCGCCCATCGATGAGCTGTCCCCGGCGGAATTCCAGCTCAACGTCACGGTCGCGCCGACGGCGGCAGCCACCTTCGCGCGCAGCACGACGAATCCGTTCGCGGGTACGCTCACACCTGCCGCCGCGGCCGAGAACGTCACGGTCCGCTTCTCGCTCTTCCATCTCGAGGAGCAACACGAGGACTTCGGCCCGTTCCCGGTGACCTTCGCGTTCCGCCCGGGCACCTGAGCACCCGCCGCACCATCGGTCGTCGTCGCGCCGTGGCGGCGGACGGCGACCGGCGGGTCAGCGTTGCCCGCGGAGCCACTCCAGCGGATCCACCGCGCGACCCTTCGGCCGCATCTCGAAGTGCAGGTGCGGCCCGAGCTCCGGGTCCGCGACGCCGACGGTGCCGAGGGCGTCGCCCTTGTCCACGCGCTGGCCGACGCGGACCCCGATGCGACCCAGGCTGCAGTAGATGGAGTAGTCACCGCCCGCGTGGTCGAGGATCACGCAGTCGCCGTAGGTCCCCATCGATTCGGCGAGCGTGACGGTGCCGGGTGCGACCGCCACGACCGGCGTCCCCGACGCGGTCGCGATGCCGATGCCGTTCCAGCGCGTCGCCGTGTTGTTGGGATTCACGACCCGGCCGAAGCGGTAGATGATCTCGCCGTCCACCGGCCAGTTCAAGCGTCCGAGGTCGGAGGTCTTCAGCGCACTGGCGCGCGGCGCGGGCGCATTGGCGCGCGATTCGACGCTGCGTCGGGTCGTTTCGAGCGAGGCGATGAGGCTGTTCATGCGCGATTCGTCGCGGCGGATCGCGTCGAGCCGCGCCTGGATCTGTGCGGCGGAACGCTGCGTCCGCTGCGCGGCCAGTTCCCGTTCGCGCTCGAGCATGCGCAGGCGCTGCTCCTCGCTCGCACGCTGTTGCCGCGACATCTCGAGCTCATCCTGCAGTCGCACCAAGAGCCGCTGTTGCCGCGTGACCTGGCGATTCAATTCCTCGACGCGCTTGAGCAAGGCGCGGTCGCGCAGGGCGACGAGCCGCAGGTACTTGTACCGGGCGATCAGCTCCCCGAAGGACTCCGCGCTGAGCATCGCCTCGGCCGTGTACAGCGGGCCGCGCTTGTAGATGTCCACCAAGCGGCGCTGCAACGTCGCCCGCTTGATCATCGCCTCGTCCTGCGCGAGCACCAGCCGGCCGTTGGCCGACTGCACGTCGCTCGTGATGGACTCCAGCTGCTGATCCAACGCCCGCACGGCCCGCTGCGTGGCGTCGGCCTGACGTTCGAGGTTGCGCGCTTCCGCGTTGAGGTCGCGGACCGTGCCTTGCTGGCGGCGCAGGACGTTCTCGAGCGAATCCCGCTCGCGTCGGATGCGCTCCAATGCGTCGCGCTGTTGTCGCAGGCGCGCCTCGGCCCCCCCGTCCTGGGCGGCGACGGGGACGCTCGCTGCCGTCAGCAGCGCCGCGACTAGAAGCGCTCGCGTAGGTGCCTCCCGACCGACAGGGCGGAGCCCCCCAGGCCGAGGAGCCCGCCGGCCGCGATGCCGAGCACGATGATCGGCAGGTCGAAGAAGGTGCTCGCGACCACCCACTGCGTCACCGCCCGATGCGCGAGCCAGGTCAGGCCCACGGCGAGCGTACCACCGACCACGCCCTTGAGGAGCCCGTCGATGAGGAAGGGACGGCGGATGAACGCATCGGTCGCCCCCACCAGTCGCATGATCTCGATCTCGCGGCTCCGCGCGAGCACGGCCATGCGGATGGTCGAGCCGATGATGATCATGGCGACGGCCGCGAACGTGGCTCCGAGCAGCAGACCGGCGACGCCGGCGATGGAGCGCACCCGATACAGCTTCTCGACCCATTCCTCCCCGTAGCGCACGTCGTCGATGAAGGGGTAGGTCCCGACGCGGTCGGCGATCGCGCGGACCGCGTCGGGGGTGCGAAACCCCTCGTGCAGCCGGATGTCGATCGACGCCGGCAGGATCGCCGCGTCGAACACATCGTTGAACTCCCCCAGCTCACGCCGCGCACGCTCCAGGGCCTCCTCCGCGGTGACCAAGGTCGCGCGCTGCACCTCGGGGAACGCGGCCGCGTCGCCGAGCAGCGCACTCACGGCCTCGATCGGCGTCCCGTCGGCGATGAACGCCCGGATCTCGACGCGCTCCTCGATCTGACCGAGGACCTGCCGGATGTTGAGCGCGACCAGACCGAAGAGTCCCACGGCGAACAGCGAGAACGCGATCGTCACCACGCTCAGCAGGTTGAGCAGGGGCGCGCGCTCGTTGGCGCGGAGGACCTCGCGGAGGGTGCGCATCAGTGCGGGACCGGCGCCGCGCTGTCGAACACCAGCTCGCCGCGGTGGATCTCGAGGGCGCGGCAATCGGCGCGGCGCATCAGTTCGAGGTCGTGCGTCGCCATCAGGACGGCCGTCCCCGAGGCGTTGATCTCGCGCAGGAGCTGGAACACGCCGCGCGTCGCCCGGTCGTCGAGGTTGCCGGTCGGCTCGTCGGCGATCAGCACCGTGGGGTCATTGACCAGCGCCCGGGCGATCGCGACCCGCTGCTGTTCTCCGCCCGAGAGTTCCGACGGATACGCGGTCGCCTTGCTTGCGAGCCCGACCTGTCCCAGCACGCGTGCGACCTTCGGGCCGATCGACGCGGCAGGCGCACCGGTGACCTCGAGCGCGAACGCGACGTTCGCCTCGGCAGTCCGGTCGTCGAGCAGGCGGAAGTCCTGGAAGATCACGCCCAGGGACCGCCGCAAGGCCGCGATCTCGGCGCTGCGGGCCGTCCCGACCGAGACGCCGGCCACGCGCACCTCGCCGTGCGTCGGCCGCTCGGCCCCGTAGATCAACTTGAGGATGGTGCTCTTGCCTGCGCCGCTGGCACCGGTCAAGAAGACGAACTCCCCTTTGGCGACCTGGAACGAGATGTCCACCAGCGCCATGCCACTGCGGGGATACTCCATCGACACCTTCGAGAAGCGGATCACGCGACCCCCCGTGCTGTCACGTCAACGCCTGCTCGAGGTCGGCGATGAGATCCTCCGCGTCCTCGATGCCGATGCTCATGCGGATGAAGCCATCGGGGATCCCGATCTTCGCGCGCTGCGCCGCCGTGAGACTCGCGTGCGACGAGTAGCGCGGCTCGATCACCAGCGAGTCGACGCCGCCGAGGCTCGAGGCATGCTGGAAGACCTTGAGGCGTCGCAGGAAGCGATCCGCCGCCCGGCCGCCGCCGACCAGTTCGATCGCCATCATGCCGCCGTAGCCGTCGAGCAGTTCGGTCGCGATCGCGTGGTCGGGGTGACTCAGGAGGCCGGGATAATGCACCCGACGGATCTCCTTGCGCCCGCTGCACCATGTCGCGATCGCCATCGCATTCTCGTTCGCGCGCCGCACCCGCACGTCGAGGGTCTTGAGGCCGCGCTCGAGCAACCAGCAGGCAAAGGGGTCGGCGGCCTGTCCCCACACGATCATCTTGTGGCGGACCTCCTCGATGTACGAGGCCGTCCCACAGACCACGCCGGCGAGCACATCGTGGTGCCCGTTCAGGTACTTGGTCGCCGAGTGGATGACCACGTCCGCCCCATGCTCCAGCGGGCGGTAGTTGACGGGGCTGGCGAAGGTGGAATCGACCACCAGGGCGAGGCCGCTCTCCTGCGTCTGGAAGCTGATGGGCCGCAGATCGATCACGCGGCAGGTCGGGTTCACCGGGGTCTCGATGAACACCGCGCGCGTCTCGCGCGTGATGCGCTTGCGCCATGCCCGCGGCTCGAACGGATCCACCAGGGTCACGTTGATCCCGAGCCCGACGAACTCCTCCATCAGCAGGCGATAGGTGCCGCCATAGAGGTACTGGCTCGCGAGCAGTCGGTCGCCCGGCCGCAGCAACGCCAGCAGCGCGCAGGCGGTGGCCCCCATGCCGCTCGACAGCACCGCAGCGGCCTCCGCGCCCTCGAGCAGCGCGAGGCGCTCCTGCAGCGACGTGTGGTTCGGCGTGTTGCCGTAGCGCGAGTACAGCAGCCCCTCGCTGCTCCCGAACTGCTGGACGTAGTTGACCGACTGCGAGAGCAGCGGTGCGACCGGTGTGTCGGCCCGCTTGGGGGACGGCGTCCCGTGCACGGCGATGGTCGAGCGCCCGTGGGGGCGTGCGGGGGTGCTCATAGCGTGATCCGCTGTCGCGGGGTTTGCAGGATCGGGCGCTGGGTGTCGGTGCGCACCAGCCGGACGATCTCGGAGACGGCCACGCCGGCCAGGTCGCGCACCACGATGCCGCCCTTCGGCACCTCCTCGTCATACACGACTTGCGCCAGCTCGTGCCGACGCGGACCGTAGACCCAGACCAGCTCGCCGTCGTCCACGAGCCGCAATTCCGCCTCGGCCGCACGCAGCCGGACCTGCGGCCCACGCTCGGCATCGCCACGGCGAGTCGCGACGTACTGCACGACCTGCAGCGGATGATGGGTCCGGCTCATGCGGCAGCGCCGAAGGGCGGACGGATGAGGGGGCCGTCCTGCACGAGGAGCCGGCGCTGGACGAGGGCGGCGACCGCGACCTCGACGACCTCGACGGCGATCGCGAGCGCGGCCGCGACGGCGGCCGTCTCCTGCAGCCGTTCGCGGACGATGGTCTCCCAGATCTGTCGTTCCAGCGGATCCACGACGCCCACGAGGCGGTGCGCCCCCGGGCCGATGGTGCGCACGACCAGCGCCAGGCGGTCCCGCTCGAGCACCTGCTCGATGGCGTCGAGGTGATCGTCGGAGATGCCGTCGAACAGGAAGCAGCCCTCGTACCCGACGGTGTCACTGCACGCGCGCCGGACCAAGGTCGCGACGATCTCGTCGGCGCAGGAGAAGTCGATCAGGCCCACGCGCGAGAAGTCGATGACCGTCAGCGTCGCCGCCGCGCGCTGGGGCAGCCGGGCCTCGATGCCCGAGCGCACGGCGCGCCCCGTCGCGCGGGTCACCAGATCGTTATAGACCGGCTGATACGCCGCTTCGAGGATCGCGCCCACATCGATGTGCGTCTGCTGCATCACGCGGCTCGGCCAGGGATGATGATGGAGACCTGCGCCCCAGGGAACGACGACAGACCCTCCCGCAACGGCACGTCACTGTCCCAACTGGGAACGATAGCGATGCGCGCCGTTCCGGACCGGACCGCCAACTTCCCGTCCCAGGTACCCAGGAAGCGGCGGATGCCCGCGAAACCCTGGCCGCGGCCCGGATCGGGGAACCGCGACTGCCCCTGGATCACGGAAGCCTCCAGTGCCCGGGCGTCGGACCAGCGGTCGCCGAAGCGCCGCGCATGCGCGGGGGCCAATGAAGCCGCGAAGCCCACGCCGGCGTCGCAGACCGCGATCTGCACGACGCGCCGCGCCAAGCTGCGCCAAGTGTAGGTCTGGACCATCACCCAGCCCCCGCGGCCCGCATGTTCGACGATGTTCTGGCAGGCCTCCGACAGCGTCATCGCGAACCGGCCGATCATGCGCACATCGGCCTGCAGCTGCTGCCCCAGGATCGCCTCGGAGCGCTCCTGGATGCTCCCCACGACCCGGTGCACGTCCTCGGAGCCGGCGATGGCGGTCATCGGTAGCCAGACATCGTTCGACTGTCCGGTCCGGCCGGTGGGGATGCGGCCGCTGAGCTCGAACAACTCACTGGCGTAGGTGAAGAAGTCCGCGCGATGCCAGTAGGACAGCGTCCGCTCGGTCTCGGGCACCAGGAGCGTGGGGCGCGTGGCGCGGGACTGGGCCACGCAGAGCAGCGACGCCAGCCCGTAGGGCGTGCCGAAGGTGGTGTGCCGTGCGTCGAGGATGAGCTTGGCATCCAGCGGATGCGCGGCCGCCTGCGTGATGACCTGTTCGAACGACGATTCCGTGAGGTCGTCGGGAATGGTGATGACAGCGCTCACGCGGGGATCGGCTCTCGACGAAGGAAGTACGCGAGGCTGGTCGCCCCGCGATGGTCCACATTCCGGGCGGCGGCCTCAGCTGCGGCCACCAGCGCCACGTCGAAGTTATCACCCGCGCACAGCCGGGAGAAATACGTCGCGCCGAACACGTCGCCGCAACCCGTGGGATCGGGGGCCGCGCTGCGGGTCGCGGCCGCCGGGACCCGCGCCGTGCGTATGGCTCCGCTGCTCACGCCCCAGCGGTCGCGCCGCGTGAGGTCGGCGAGCCCCGAGACGCCGGGGGCGACGAAGTACACCGCGCCGCGCGCGCCCAACGTGACCACCAACGACGACACGCCGACCGACAGGGCGGTGGCCGCGAGGGCCATGCCGTCGGGCGCCATCAAGGCCAGTTCGTCCTCGTTGACCTGCACCGCGTCGAAGCAGCGACACCAGGCGGCGACGTCGGCGAGCGGTTGGGGCGTCCGCAGCCCGGTCGCGTCGATCCCCAGGGTCAGTGAATGCAGGTCGCAGTAGATGGGCCCGGCGAAGTGCTGCCGCAGCAGCGTCGCCGTGGCCAGATCCAGTTCGTTCCCCGCGATGAGGTTGATGTACAGGGCGTCGAGATCGCGCAGCAACGGGACCAGCGCCTGCCACTGCCAGCCGGGCACGCCGCCGATGAGGCGCTCGCTGCGCCGCGCGTCGTCCAGGTAGCGCAGTTCGACGCGATTGGTGGGGGAGGGCACCGCGACCGCCGCCGCGTCGGGGGCCAGGCGCCGCAGCGAGCGCAGCCAATGCGACGCCCGCGGCGCCAGGTCGTCGCCGACCTTGGCGATCGGCACGATCTCCCACGAGGGCGGCAGCGCCGCGTCGCAGGCGGCCAGCGCGTACGCGATGCCCCCCCACTCCTCGACGGCCGCGGCACGGGCATCCCTGCCGTGGATCACGTCCCACACGAACGTGCCGAGCACACCGAGTCGTCGGCGGCGCGGCGGGCGCGTCACGAGGCGGAGCGCTGCTGGAGGAACGTGGCCACCGCCCCGACGACCCCCGCGGTGCCCGGCAGGGACCCCGGCACGATGCGCGCGGCCTCCCACGCGGGCTTGAACGCCCGCCGCCGCACCTCGGCGCGGATGGGGTCGAACAGCGCCGCGCCGGCCTGGGTGACCCCGCCAGCGAGCACCACGACCTCCGGGTTGAAGATGTTCAGCAGGGTCGCGATGCCGATGCCGAGGAACTTCGCGGTGTCGCGGACCACTTCGCGCGCGACGGGGTCGCCCGCCGCGGACGCTTCGTACACGAGCTGTGCCGTGATCCGCGCCAGATCCCCGCCGGCCATTTCGCGCAGCTGCGAATGCTCGTTGCCGCTGAGGGCCTCCCGGGCGCGCTCGGCGATCGCCGAGCCCGACGCGTAGGCCTCGAGGCAGCCGTAGTTCCCGCAGGCGCAGCGGCGGCCGTTGGCGTCGATCGTCGTGTGGCCGATCTCACCGGCGACGTCGGAGGACCCGTGGTAGAGCGCACCGTCGAGGATGAGCCCGCCCCCGATGCCGGTCCCGATGGTGAGCCCGACGACGTGCCGAGCCCCGCGCGCCGCGCCGAGCCACCACTCGCCCATCGTGGCGCAGTTCGCATCGTTGTCGAGCGTCACGTCCAGACCGGTACGCAGGCGCATCTCCCGCGCCAGCGGATAGTCGAACCAGCGCAGATTCGGTGCGACGATGACGATGCCACGCTCGCGGTCCAGCGGCCCGGGTGCGCCGACCCCGATCCCGACGAAGGCATCGCGGTCCACCCCCGTGGCGACCCGCGCCTCCGCGATGACCGTATCGATCATCCGGCACATGCGGTCGGTCACGGCCTCCGCGCCCTGCTCCGGGCGCGTCGGCTCACTGCGGACAGGCAGCTGCGTCGCCCCATCGACCGACACGACGCCGACGACGATGTTCGTACCACCCAGATCCACACCCACGACGAAGGGGCCCGGCATCTATTCGACCTTGAGGACGGCGAGGAAGGCTTCCTGCGGGATCTCGACGGCACCGACCTGCTTCATGCGCTTCTTCCCCTCCTTCTGCTTCTCGAGCAGCTTGCGCTTGCGCGAGATGTCGCCGCCGTAGCACTTGGCGAGCACGTCCTTGCGCAGCGCCTTGACGGTCGTGCGGGCGATCACCTTCGTGCCGATCGCCGCCTGGATGATGACCTCGAAGAGCTGGCGCGGGATCAGTTCCTTGAGCTTGTCCGCGATCTTGCGGCCCCACTCGTAGGCCTTGTCCTTGTGCGTGATCACCGAGAAGGCGTCGACAGGGTCGCCGTTGATCAGCATGTCGAGGCGCACGAGGTCCGAGCGGCGGTACCCGGCCATCTCGTAGTCCAGCGACGCGTAGCCGCGCGAGATGCTCTTGAGCCGGTCGAAGAAATCCAGGATGATCTCGGCGAGCGGGAACTCGAAGTCGATCTCGACCCGCGTGGTGTCGAGGTAGCTCATTCCCTTGAACTCGCCGCGGCGCTCGGTGCCCAAGGTCATCACCGGGCCGATGTACTCCGTCGGCACCATGATGCGCGCCTTCACATACGGCTCTTCGATGTAGTCGACCACCGTGCTGGGCGGCATCAGCGCCGGGTTCTCGACCAGCACCTCCGTGCCGTCGGTCTTGAACACGTGGTACTCCACGCTCGGGACCGTGCTGACGAGCGAGAGGTTGAACTCCCGTTCCAGGCGCTCCTGCACGATCTCCATGTGCAGCAGCCCCAGGAAGCCGCAGCGGAACCCGAAGCCCAGCGCGGTGGAGGACTCGGGCTGGTACTGCAGCGACGCATCGTTGAGCTGCAGCTTCTCGAGCGCGTCGCGCAGGTCCTCGTACTGCTGGGTGTCGGTGGGATACATGCCGGCGAACACGAACGAGCGCACGGCCTGGTAGCCAGGCAGCGGCTCCTGCGCGTGGTCCGTCGCGTCGAAGATGGTGTCACCGGCGCGCGTCTCCTTCACGGAGCGGACGTTCGCGACGACGAAACCGACCTCGCCGGCCTCGAGCTGTGGGGCGACCACCTGCCGCATCTGGTTGTAGCCCACCTCGTCCACCTCGTACTCCGCGTCCGAGGCACCGAACGTGATCTTCATCCCCTTCTTGAGCACGCCGTCGACGACGCGCACCGACGGGATCGCGCCGCGATACCGGTCGTAGTACGAGTCGTAGATCAGCGCCCGCAGCGGCTTGTGGCGGTCACCGCGCGGGGCCGGCACGCGCGCGACCACCGCCTCGAGCAACTCGGGGATCCCCAGGCCTTCCTTGGCGCTCACCAGCAGGATGTCCTCGGGGGCGCAGCCCAGGAGCTCCACGACCTCCGCCCGCCGGCGCTCGGGCTCGGCCCCGGGCAGGTCGATCTTGTTGAGGATCGGGATGATCTCGAGCCCCGCATCCATCGCGAGGAACAGGTTCGACAGCGTCTGGGCCTGGATGCCCTGCGAGGCGTCGACCACGAGGATCGCGCCCTCGCAGGCCGCGAGGGACCGGGAGACCTCGTACGTGAAGTCCACGTGGCCCGGCGTGTCGATCAGATTGAGCTCGTAGCTGCGCCCGTCCTTGGCCTCGTAGGACATCCGCACCGCGTTGAGCTTGATCGTGATGCCCCGTTCCCGCTCCAGGTCGAGGGTGTCGAGGACCTGGGCCTTCATTTCGCGCTTCTGGAGCATCCCCGTGGCCTCGATCAAGCGATCGGCCAGCGTGGACTTTCCGTGGTCGATATGGGCGACGATGCAGAAGTTGCGGATCAGCTCGGGTGCGGTCACGGCCTGCGGACGACGGGGAGACTTCAGCGGACAACCCTTCAATCTAACCGAGGCGGATGCCCCGTCCAACGTGACGGGAGCGCTGGCCGTTCTCCGTCGCTGGTCCGCGCGGTAGCTTCCCCTGTTCGCGATGCCCCTCCCCCCTCCGTCCTCCCGCGCCGACCTCCTCGACCCGGCCACGCTCGCGGCGCTCGGCAGCCTCGAGCTGGTCGCCCGCTTCATGGTCGACGGCTTCCTGACCGGCCTCCACCGGTCGCCGCGACGGGGCTTCTCGGTGGAGTTCGCGGAGCATCGCGCCTACCAACCCGGCGACGACCTGCGCTACCTCGACTGGCGCGTGGCCGCCCGGAGTGACCGCTGGCTGGTGAAGCAGTACGAGGAGGAGACCAATCTGCGGGCCTTCCTCGTCGTTGACACCAGCCGCTCGATGCAGTGGACGGGCGCGCCGACCCGGCTGACGAAGTTGGCGTACGCCGAGCGCATCGCTGCGGCCGTGGCCCTGCTGCTGTTGCGGCAACGCGACGCGGTGGGGCTGGTGCTCTTTGACAGCGCGCCACGCACCGTCGTGCCACCGCGGGCCCGCCGGCAACAATGGCACCGGCTCGTCGCGGCCCTCGACGCCGGCGGCCAGCATACGAGCACCGACCCGGCCGCGGGCCTGCGGGCGGCGGCGCAGCTGCTCGCGCGGCCCGGCCTCGCCATCCTGCTCTCGGACCTGCTCGCCGCGCCCGACGAGACGCACCGCGCGATCACGGCGCTGCGCGGAGCGGGCCACGACGTGCTGGTGCTGCACGTCCTCGACCCCGACGAATGCGCGCTGCCCACGGTGCGGGACGCGACCTTCGTCGACCCGGAGAGCGGGCAGGCGCTGCACGCGGTCACGGCCGATGTGCGCGACGCGTACCAGCGGGCGGTGACGCGCAACATCGCGGCGCATCGCGACGCCTGCGCTGCGGCGGGCGCGGGCTATGCGATGGTCACGACGGACCAACCCTTCGTCGTGCCCCTGCGCACGGCCTTCCTCGCCCGGCAAC
Organism: uncultured Gemmatimonadaceae bacterium; assembly: GCA_964503275.1. Lineage (GTDB taxonomy): Bacteria > Gemmatimonadota > Gemmatimonadetes > Gemmatimonadales > Gemmatimonadaceae > DASRAP01. The sequence continues at coordinate 129,824 of CAZCZO010000007.1, forward strand.
GTCTCCCGTGACGCTGCTCGCCCCGCTGGGGCTCGCCCTCGCACTGGCGGCGATCGTCCCCATCCTGTTGCATCTGCTGCGGCGTCGGTCAGCGACCACCGTCGCCTTTCCCGCCGTGCGCTTCCTCGAAGAGGCCCAGCGGGATCGTCGGCAGCAGACCACGCTGCGGCAACGGGTGCTGTTGGCGTTGCGCGTGCTGGCCATCCTCGCCCTGGCGCTGGCCGCGGCGCGGCCGCTGGGACGGCCGGGTGGGACGGGACACGCGCCGACGGCCCTGGCCATCGTGCTCGATAATTCCCTGCGGAGCACGGCGGCCCCGGGCGGCATGCCGGTGCTCGAGGCCTTGGTCGCGGAGGCCCGCACGCTCATCGCGGCCACGTCGCCGCCCGATGCCGTTTGGCTGGTGCTGGCCGATGGCACCGTGCACGTCGGTGCAGCGGCGATCGACGCGGCGCTCGGGCAACTGGTGCCCTTCCCCGGTGGTGGCGACCTGCCGCAGGCGCTGGGGCGCGCCGCAGCGTTGGTGACCGGCAGCGACCGCCGCGCACGCCACATCGTGGTCCTCAGTGAGGGCAGTGCGTCGGCATTCCCGAGGCCGGCGGACGTCGAGGGGGTCGCGGTGACGCTGGTGGTCCCGCCGCGCCCGCCGGCGCCCAACGCGGCACTGACGGCGCTGCGCAGCACCCCCGACCGTTGGGCGCCCTGGGGCACCCTCGAGATCGCGGCCCGTACCGCGACGCCGGTCGACGTCCGCGTGGTGATCGGGGAGCGCACCGTCGCCCGTGGTACCGTGACGCCGGACGCCCCGCTCACGGTCCGCGCGCAGGCGCCGTCCGCGGGCTGGCTCGCCGGCCGCGTCGAGTTGCCGCCCGATGAACTCCGCGGCGATGACGTGCGGCACTTCGCCGTGATCGGTGCGGCGCCGCCAGCCCTGCGGGTCGATGCGTCCGCCGGTCCGTTCGCGCAACAGGCGGTCGCGTCGCTGATCGCGGCGGGACGTGTGCGCAGCGGCGATGCCGTGCAGGTCGTCGCCGCCCCGCAGCTGACCGGCGGAGCGCCCGCGCTGGTCGTGGCACCACGCTCCGCGACGGAGCTGGTGGCGGCGAACCGGGCGCTGGCGGCCGCCCGCATCCCATGGCGCCTCGGCCCGCCGCGCCCGGACTCGGCGCGGGTGCGCGAGGGCCCGCTCGACGGCGTGCGGGTGCGGCGGGCGTTCACGCTCACGGTCGATGGCGATACCACCGACACGCGGATCCTCGCCTCCGTCAGCGGCCAGCCGTGGATCGTCGCTGGGATCGGCTACGTGCTCATCGGCAGCGCGCTGGACGGCGAGGCGACCGATCTACCGCTCCGCGCCGCATTCGTCCCGTGGCTCAGCGAGATGACGCAGACCTACCTGACCCGTGACGGAGGGCCGATCCTCGGGGCCGCACCCGGGCAGACGGTCGCCTTGCCCCTGTCGATCGACGAGATCATTGCGCCGGACGGCAGCACGCGACCGGTCACCGCGGCGACGCTGATGGCACCGTCCGTCGTGGGCGTGCATTGGTTGCGGCAGCAGGGCAGGGTGGTGGCCGCCTTGGTGGTGGACCCTGAGCCGGAGGCGACGGACCCGGCGCCACTCGCGTCCGCCGCCGCCATCGCGACACGGTCCGATGGGGCGGTGCTGCGCGTCGCGCGCGGCGACGAGGCGCTCCCCCGCGCCTTCGCCGTGCCGGCCCCGCAGCCCATCGCCTCCGCGCTGCTGCTCCTCCTCATCGCCGTTCTCGTGCTCGAGGGCTGGCTGGCCCGTCCTGCGCGTCCTGTGAATCCCTAGTCCATGGCACTGCCGCTTCTGCTCGATGCGCTGGCCTCGCGCCGCGCGTTCACCCGATTGCTCGAGGCGCTCCCGGCACCCGGGGCGCGGACCACGGTCGGCGGGCTCGCGGGCTCGGCCGATGCCGTGCTGACCGCGGCCCTCGCGCGCGCCCTGCCGACCCGCTTCGTGGTGGTGGTGGCCGACACCCTCCCCGAGGCGGAACGCTGGCTCGCGGACCTGCACGCGGTCGACGATGCGCTGGCCGTGGCGCTGCACCCCCCGCGCGAGGGCTTCGGCGAGGTCGAACCGCACGCCGAGATCGCCGGGGAGCGGGTCGAGACCCTCGCGCGACTCATGCGGGGCGAGATCCGCGTCCTGCTCACCACGTCGCGGGCGGTGCTCGAGCGCACCCGCCTGCCGGCCGCGCTCGCGGCCCTGCGGCTGGTGCTGCGGCGGGGCGAGGAGTGGCGACCGGAGGCGCTGATCGAGCGGATGGACGCGCTGGGCTACGAGCGTGTCCCGATGGTCGATGACGTCGCCCAGTACTCGCTGCGGGGGGGCATCCTCGACGTGTTCTCGTTCGGGATGGCCGACCCGGTCCGCATCGAGTTCTGGGGCGACGAGATCAGCGAGCTGCGGCACTTCGATATCGCGACGCAGCGCTCCACCCGCGATGCCGACGATGTCGTCCTCCTGCCCGTGGAGGGGGCCGTGGGTGACGAGGCCGACGACGCGCCGCGCGAGAGCGTCCTGGCGCTGTGGCCGCCGGATACGATCGTCGTGCATCCGGCCGGCACGGCGATCGAGCCCGAGATGCAGCGGACCTGGGACGAGGCCGCGCATCACTTGCAGTTGGCCCGTCGCCGTGGTGAGGACGCGCCGCCCCGCGAGGCGTTGTTCGTGGAGCCGCCGCGCGCGGTGGCCGCGCTGGCGCGGTTCGGACGCCTTGAGCTCGGGGCGCCGGATCCGGCCGATGTCCGCTTCCGCGTGCTGCCGCCCGAGCCCATCGACCGCGACATCAGACGCCTGGCACGGCTGGTCCGCGACGGGACGCCCACGGTCATCCTCTGCGACAACGCGGGGCAGGCCGAGCGGCTGGACGAGCTGTTGAGCGGCGAGAGCGGCGGGACGAGTGCGGCGTCGATGCCCTTGGGCGTGCTGCACGGCGGGTTCACCCTGCCCGTCGAACCGGGGGTGTCGCCGCTGCGGGTGCTCACGGACCATGAGATCTTCCGACGCGAGCGTCGGCTGCGGCGGGCGCGGCGCTACGCGACGGCCGCCGTGCTCGAGGCCATCACCGCCCTGTCGTCGGGCGACTACGTGGTGCATCTCGAGCACGGGATCGGCATCTATCGCGGCCTCGAACGCATCTTCGTCCGGGAGTCCGTCGTCGAGGTCGCGGTGGTCGAGTACGCGGGCGGCGATCGGCTGAACGTCCCGCTGTATCGGATCGACCAGCTCGAGCGCTACCGGGCGGCCGGCGACGCCGACGAGGACGCGGCGCCCCCGCGCCTGCATGCCCTCGGCGGCAAACGCTGGGCCCAGCAGCGCGACAAGACGCGGGCGGCGATCCAGGCCATGACGACCGAATTGCTGGATCTCTACGCGCGGCGGCGCGTGGCGGCACGTCCGGCGCACGCGGCCGACACGGCCTGGCAGCGGCAGCTGGAGTCGTCGTTCCTGTTCGAGGACACCCCCGACCAGCGCAAGGCCACGGACGACATCAAGCGCGACATGGAGCGCGAGCGGCCGATGGATCGCTTGCTCGTGGGCGACGTCGGCTACGGCAAGACGGAGGTCGCCGTCCGGGCGGCCTTCAAGGCGGTGCAGTCGGGGCGGCAGGTCGCGGTGCTCGTGCCGACCACGATCCTCGCCGATCAGCACGGGCGGACGTTCAGCGAGCGCTTCGCGGACTTCCCGGTGCGGGTGGCCGCGCTGAGCCGCTTCCAGACGGCCGCGGAGCAGACGGCGGTCCTCGCGGCGCTGGCCGAGGGGACGATCGACGTCGTCGTGGGCACCCATCGCCTGCTCAGCCCCGACGTGCGCTTCAAGGCACTGGGGCTCCTGGTCATCGATGAGGAGCACCGCTTCGGGGTCAAGCACAAGGAGCGCCTCAAGCAGCTGCGGCTGGAGACGGACGTGCTGACGCTCACCGCGACGCCGATCCCGCGCACCCTGCACCAGTCGCTGGCCGGCCTCCGGGACCTGACGCTGATGCAGACGCCGCCCCGCGACCGCTCGCCGGTCCTCACCTTCGTCGAGCCGTGGGACGATGGGTTGCTCGAGGAGGGGATCGCGCGCGAGCTGGACCGCGGTGGGCAGGTGTTCTTCGTACACAATCGCATCGAGACGATCGAGGCGGTGGCCGATCACCTGCGGCGCTTGGTGCCGCGCGCCCGTATCGCGGTGGGGCACGGACAAATGAAGGAGCGCGACCTCGAGACGGTGATGCACGGCTTCGTGGCCGGCGAGACCGATGTGCTGGTGTCGACGTTGATCGTCGAGTCGGGGCTCGACGTCCCGAATGCGAACACGATGTTCGTGAACCGGGCCGATCACTTCGGCCTGGCGCAGCTGTACCAGTTGCGCGGTCGGGTGGGACGCTCGCACCGGCGCGCCTTCTGCTATCTCCTAGTCCCCGACCTCGTGGACCCCGATGCGGAGCGCCGGCTGAAGGTACTCGAGCACCACACGGAGCTGGGGGCGGGGTATCGGATCGCCCTCAAGGACCTGGAGCTGCGCGGGGCGGGCAACCTGCTGGGCCCCGAGCAGTCCGGCTTCGCGCACGCGGTGGGCTTCGATCTGTACCTGCGGATGCTCGACGAGACCGTCCGGCGGCTGGTGGCGGGCGAGACGGCGCCGCCTCCCCCGCCGACCGACGTACAGCTCGATGTGCCGGCGTACCTGCCCGACGACTATGTGACATCGGCGGATGCGAAGCTCGATGTCTATCGGCGACTCACGGCCGTCACCACGCCCGACGAGGTGGCCGCGATCCGCGCCGAGGTGCGGGACCGATTCGGTCCGCTCCCCGCAGCCGCCGACGCCTTCTTCGCGGCGGCGACCCTGCGCTTGGTCGGCGGCGCCCTGGGCATCGAGGGCATCCTTGTACATGCCGGGGAAGGCCGTGTTACCTTTCGGGAGTCGGCCACCCCCCGGTTCAAGGCGCTCGCCACGGCGTTCCACGCGGTGCAATGCACCGTCGAGGTGCGGCGGGCGCAGCCGCTGGCCGTCAAAGTGATCCCTCAGGGAGCGATGCCATTGTTGGAGGGGCTGGTGCGCGCGTTGCGCACCCTGCCTTGAGCGCTCCCGTCCCGTTCTCCGTCCCTGTCATGAAGCGTACCCACATTCTCCTCAGCGTTGCCGGTCTCGTCGTGGGCGTCGGTGCCTGCGATGGCCTCAAGGAAGCGTTCACGGCGCACGTGGACGTCGTTGCGCGCGCCGGCTCGCAGGAGCTCTCGACCGAGCGCCTGGGCGCGATGGTCGGCAACTCCTCGATCCCCCTGCAGCCCGACGTCGTCAAGGCCGTCGCCGACCTCTGGGTCGGATACCAGCTCGTGGCGCTGTCGGCCGCGCGCGGCGATTCGCTCAACGACCAGAAGATGATCGATGAGGTGATGTGGGCGCAGATCGCGCAGGCCAAGGCCCGGAAGTTCTTCTTGCAGGTGGCTGAGACCTTCGGGGCTGCGGACACGGCCAACCTCGATCAGCGCTACCTGCAGGGCGAGATGTTCGCGGCGCAGCACATCCTTTTCGGTGCGCCGCGCGAAGGGTTGTCGGCGCAGCGCCGCGACTCCATCCGCCGGGTGGCCGAGTCCGTCCGGGCGCGCGTGACCTCGGCGAACTTCGGGGAGCTGGCGGCGCAGTACAGCATGGATCCCGGTTCCAAGGACCGCGGCGGGAGTCTCGGCGTCTTCAAGCCGGGCGACATGGTGCCTGAGTTCGAGGCCGGCGTGAAGGCGCTGGCGCCTGGGGCGATCAGCCCCGCGCTGGTCGAGAGCGATTTCGGGTACCATATCATCCGCCGCCGGCTGTTCGAGGAGGTGCGGTCGGATTTCACGGCGGCGGTCGCCGGAAGCAGCGATCAGCGCGCCGAGCAGGCGTACTACGAGAAGCTGGAGACTGAGGCGAACGTCTCGGTCAAGCCGAACGTCGTGGCCAAGGTCCGCGAGGTGGCGAAGGATCCCGAGTCATTCCTGAGCGACAAGTTCGTGTTGGCGTCGTCACGCAAGGGCAATTTCACGACCGGCAAGCTGGCGCGCTGGATCCTCGCGTTCCCGCCGCAGGCGCAGATCCGCCCGCAGTTGCAGCAGGGGCCGGACGAGTCGGTCGAAAGCTTCGTCAAGGCGATGGTACGCAATGAGCTGCTCGTCGCCAAGGCCGATGAGGAGAAGGTCGCGGTGGACGAGGGGGATCTCTCGGACATCCGTGCGACGTTCCGCGTGATGGTCGCGCAGGCATGGCAGGGGCTCGGCGTCGATCCCGCGGACAGCGCGAACGCCGGCAAGTCGGCCAGCGAGCGCGAACGCTTGTACGCGGCGCGGGTCGATGACCTGATCGACCGAATGCTCAAGACCGGTGGGCAGGGCTACGTCGACATCCCGCAACCGCTCGCCGACGCGCTGCGCTCGAAGTACTCCTCGCGGATCATCACGGCCGGCCTGGACCGGGCGACGGAGCGGGCGACCATCGTCCGTGCCGCGCTGGACTCGACGCGCGCGCGCGGTGGCTCGGGCGGGGCGCCGGGTGGTGCCGGCGTCGGAGCGCCGCAGGCGGTCCCGCCGGGGACGCAGTTGCAGCCGTTGCCGACCACCACGCCGCCCGGCGGCGGACAGTAATCACGGCGCCCAGCCCGGGGTCGCGCAGGGAACGCGCGGCCCCGGGCCGGGGTCCGAGTGCATATGATCACGGTCCTCTCTTCTCGCGCTGTCCGACGCGCGGTCGTCGTGACGGCCCTCGTTTGGGCGAGCGATGCCGCGCAGGCCCAGGATGCCCCCGGTCGCGCCGTCCTGCTCGACCGCGTCGCGGCTGTCGTGGGGAGCAAGCCGATCCTCCTGACGGAGCTCTACGAGGCGCTGAACACGAAGATCGCCCGGAAGGAGCCGATTCCGCGCGACACCACCGAGGCGCTGCGGACGACGCTCAATGAGCTGATCGATGCCGAGGTCCTGACCCAGCAAGCGACGAAGTTCGGGATCACGATCGCGGACGCGGACCTGATCGACGAGGTCGATCGCATGATCGCGCGCCAGCGGGGCGACATGAACGACCGCGAGTACGTCGCCGCGTTGAAGGAGGCCGGGTGGGGGACGCCGGACGATTACCGCAAAAAGCGGCTCGACGAGTTGCGGCGCATTCGCATGCAGCAGCAGGCGATCGATTCGCTACGCTCCAAAGGGCGACTGCCGTCGATGAACGTGAGCGAGGCCGAGGTCATGGCGGCCTTCGATTCGCTCAAAGCCTCGTTCCCGCGCAGCGGAGCGACGGTGACGTTCCGGCAGATCGTGATGACGCCCAAGCCGCGTGACGACAACGAACAACGAGCCAAGCGGTTCGCCGACTCGCTCCACGCGCTGGTGGTGGCCGGTGCACCGATGGACAGTCTGGCCAAGCTGTTCTCCGCCGACAAAGGATCCGGTGCGAATGGCGGCGATCTCGGCTGGGCGAAGCGCGGGTCCTATGTGCCGGAGTTCGACCGGCTCGCGTTCGCGTTGCGGCCCGGCGCGCTGTCGCCGGTGTTCCGCACCGTGTACGGGTATCACTTCCTGCGTGTCGAACGGAGTCGTCCTGCCGAGACGCGGGTGCGCCACATCCTGATCGTGCCGGACCGGGACTCGCTCGATCTCACGAACACGCTCGCGATCGCGACGGGCGTCGCGGAGGCATGGCGGCAGACCGGCGCGTATGACTCTCTGGTCACGGCGCATCACGACATGATCGAGGACCGCGTGCTGGCCGACCCGTTCCTCGTGGACTCCTTGCCGGCGTCGTATCGTGCCGTGCTGGCGACGCTCGCCGCAAATGCGGTGTCGGCCCCGTTCACATTGCCCGACCCGAACGCGCCGATCCCGAAGGTCGCCATCGTGCAGACGCTGACGCGCAGCGAGACCGGTGAGCCGCAGCTGGCCCAGTGGCAGAACCGGATCCGCAGCACTCTGCAACAGGAGCGCTCGTACCGGCGCCTCCTCGATCAGCTCCGGCGCGAGACCTTCGTCGAGATCAAACTGTGACCCGCCCGCGGATCGCCGTGACCCTCGGCGACCCGCGGGGCATCGGGGCAGAGGTCCTCGCACGGGCGCTGGTGGATCCGCAGGTCGCGGCGGCGGCGTCCTGGCTGATCGTGGGTCCCACAGGAACGGCTGTGGCCCCCGATCTGTCGGTCGGCCCGTGGGACGCCAGCGGTGACGCGCGGCAGGCCGGTGCCCTCGCCGGCGCGGCGATCGAGGCGGCGGTCGCCTGTGTGCAGCGCGGCGAGGCGTCCGCGCTGGTCACCGCGCCCATCGACAAGCAGGCGTTGGCCCTCGCGGGATACACCGACCCGGGCCACACCGAGATGCTCGCGCGGCTGGTCGGGACCCCGACGGCGATGATGCTGGCGTCGGACCGCCTGCGGGTGGTGCTCGCGACCACGCACATCGCGCTGCGCGAGGTCCCGGACGCGCTGACGGCCGCGGCGGTGGAGCAGGCGGCCGCCTTGACCCGGTCGGGGCTGCGTGAGTGGTTCGGGATCGCTGAGCCACGCATCGCCCTCTGTGCCTTGAATCCCCACGCGGGCGACGGCGGCCGCTTCGGGACGGAGGATGCGACGCGGTTGGCGCCGGCCGCCGCACGGGCCGGGATCGCGGGCCCGTTCCCGGCCGACACCGTGTTCGTCCGCGCGCTGCGCGGCGAGTTCGATGCGGTGATCGCGCCCTACCACGATGTCGGCATGACCGCGATCAAGGTGGCGTCGTTCGGCGAGGCGGTGAACGTGACACTGGGACTGCCGTTCCCGCGCACCTCGCCTGACCACGGCACGGCGCTCGACATCGCCGGGACGGGGCGCGCCGATCCCGGCTCGATGCGGGCCGCCCTCCTGCTGGCCGCCTCGCTCGCCCATCGCACGCGCGGGTGAGTTATATTTCCGGGCTATGCACATCCGGAACATTGCCATCATCGCGCACGTCGATCACGGGAAGACCACCCTCGTCGATCAGATGCTGCGCCAGGCCGGGGCCTTCCAGGCACACCAGGTCGTCGCCGAGCGCGTGATGGATTCGAATCCCCTCGAGCGCGAGCGGGGGATCACCATCCTCGCGAAGAACACCTCCATCCGCTGGAAGGACGCGAAGATCAACGTCGTCGACACCCCGGGCCACGCCGACTTCGGGGGCGAGGTCGAACGCATCCTGCGGATGGTCGACGGCGTCCTGCTGGTCGTGGACGCCTTCGACGGCCCGATGCCCCAGACGCGCTTCGTGCTCCGCAAGGCGCTGGCGCTCGGCCGCACGCCCATCATCGTCATCAACAAGATCGATCGCCCCGGCGCGGACCCGCTGCGCGTACAGGATGAGGTGCTCGATCTGTTCATCGAGCTCGAGGCCGACGAGTCGCAGCTCGACGCGCCGGTGATCTACGCCTCGGCGAAGCAGGGC
>CAZCZO010000008.1:0-122522 GCA_964503275.1 uncultured Gemmatimonadaceae bacterium
CGGCGTACACCACCGCTTGGGTGCGCAGGCGCATCACCCAGGTGACGATGCTGGCGCCGCCGACCCCGAGCACCAACCCCAGCGCGCTCCCCACGCTGGTGATGGCCACTGACTCGGCGAGGAACTGATACAGGATATCGCGGTGTCGGGCGCCGGCCGCTTTGCGAATGCCGATCTCGCGCGTGCGCTCGGCGACGGCGGCGAGCAGCACGTTCATGATGCCGATGCCTCCGACGAGCAGGGAGATGCCGGCGAAGGACCCCATCGCCAGCTTGAAGACGAGGAGGCCTTGCGACACCTGCTCGAGCCGGTCGGGCCCTGTGGCGGCGACCGCCACGCGCCCCGTCCAGTCGCTGCGTGATTCCACGTAGCGCTCAAGGGCCGCGGCGGTCGAATCGACCTCGGTGGCCTCCGCGACGACGATGTCGAGTCGCGGCACCATCGTCCGGCCGTCGTCGATGACCGAGCGGAGCACCGGCAGCGGCACGGTGACCATGAGCAAGCGCACCGGGAACGGCGTCTTGGTCTGTACGCCGACGATCTGCAGGCTGCGATCGCGCAGGGTGATCGTACGTCCGAGCGCGGCCGCGGGCGCGGTGTCGCCCGAGATGATGCGCGCGAGGGTGTCGTTGACGACCGCCACGAGCGCGCCCTCGCGCAGTTCGGCAGGGGTCGGATAGCGGCCGGCGCCGAGCAGCGCGTCGAGGGTGGCGGGGATCCGGCTCGCCGAGAGTCCGGTGATCATCAGACCGCGGCGTTCGCCGCCCGGCGTCAGGGGCGTGAGCAGTGAGGTGCTGGCGGTGAGCGAGAGATCCGCGCTGGCCGGCACGTGTCCGCGCACCGAATCGAGCGCCGCGTCGTCGAACTCCAGGCGATCGCCGAAGGCCGCGAACACGCCGTCGATGCGCTCGCCGCGCCGGGGCTCCATCGTGATGGTCGTGAAGCCCGAACGCTCGATCATCTGCCGCGCGTACCCTTCCACACCATCGCCCACGGAGAGGACGGCCACCAGCGCCGCAGCCCCGATGACGACACCGGTGGTGGACAGCACGGTGCGGAGCGGGTTCGCGCGGAGCGCGTCGAGTGCGGAGCCGAGGGCGGGCGTGAGCGTCATGCCACTGGCGTACGGCGGGCGGGGCGCAGGGGTTTCTGTACGCCGCGCGTCCCGCAGGGCCTCAGCGCCGCCGCGCGAGCTCGGCCTCGGCCGCGATGTAGCCGAAGGCGGCGCGGCTCCCCGCGCCGTCCACGATGCGCTGGAACGCGGCGGCGCTGGTGTCCACGCCCTGCACGAGGTCGAAGACGGCACGGCCGTACGCGAGCGTCGCGTCACCGATCGCATCGCCGTCGGCGGGCACGACTGCACTGCGCTGCTCGAGTCCCGCGAAGTACCGCAGCAGCAGCTGATAGGCCGTGTTCTCGATGATCTCCGCGTCGAGCGGGGCCATGGCAAGGATCCGCTGGGCACGTGCGGTGTCGCCGGCCCGTCGTGCCGTCAGGTACATCCAGTAGCCCGTGGCAACGGCCGCGTCGGGATTCTTGGAGACGGCGAGGCAGCGCTCGTAGGCGTACAGGGCCTCGTTCCACTCGCCGCGCAGGTGATGCGCGAGGCCGAGATGGTACCAGATGTTGAACTGGAGGGTGCTGGTCGGGATGCCGCGGGCGTTGGGTTGGCCGTCGGGCTCGACGACATCGTCCTGACCGGCGATGAGCTTGGCGGCCTCGGTGAAGTCGGCGATGGCGAGGTCGAACTGGCGGGTGGTGATGTAGCGATGCCCGCGATGGCGACGGAAGCGCGCGTCCGTGGGAAAGCGGGTGATCCCCTCGGTGAAGGTCGCGATCGCGCCCCGGAAGTCACCGAGATACGCCTGCCGGCGGCCCACCCAGATCAACGCATCGGGGTCCTCGGGCGCGGCGGCCAGTGCGGCGCGAGCCTCGGCGAGCTGCTGCTCCATCGCGGCGCGGCGATCGTCGGGGATCGGGGCCGCGAGGATGGAGTCGATGGTCGCAGCCGAAGGGGCCGGCGTCGCGGGTTCGGCGACGGGGACCGCGACGTCCGGTGTGCAGGCGGTCGCAGCGAGGAGGAGCGCGGTGCACGACAGCAGCCGAGTGTGGTTCATTGCGGGATCCAGCGCTTGACGGTGGCGACCAAGGCCTCGATGGGAATGGGCTTGGTGACGTAGTCGTTCATGCCGGCCTCGAGGCAGAGCGCGCGGTCGTCGGGCATCGCGGCCGCGGTGACGGCGACGATGGGGACATAGTTCGGCGCGTCCTTGAATTTCTCCCGGATGATGCGTGTGGCGGAGCGGCCATCGAGCTCCGGCATCTGCACGTCCATCAGGATGAGGTGGTACCAGCCGTTGTTGCGCTCCATGGCTTGGACCGCCTCGAGGCCGTTGGCGGCGGTGTCGACCGCGATGCCCATGGGCTCGAGCATGGCGCGCAACACCAGCGTGTTCACCGGATTGTCGTCCACGACCAGCGCGCGCACGTCGCTGTACCGCGGCAGCATGTCCGTCCCGTTCGCGGGCGTGGTGGTGCCGACCGACCCGAGGGCCGTATGGATCGCGCGCCAGAGCGGTCGCAGCCGGACGGGCTTGGCAAGCGCGTAGTCGAAGCCCGCCTCGGTAGCGCCGGACTCGTCGCGTCCGCGGCTGAACGACGACAGCAGGATCAGCTTCATGCCCTCGAGGGCGGGGTCGACCCGGATCGCGCGGGCGAGTTCGTGGCCGTCGGCGTCGGGCATCTGCCAGTCGATGATCGCGAGGGGGATCCGTTCGCCATCGGCGGCATGCTGACCGAGCAGGATCCGTGCCTGCTCCGCGCTGGCCGCCTCGATGGGCAGCATGCCCCAATTGCTCAGCAAGGCAGAGAGGACGAGCCGGTTCGCCGCGATGTCGTCGACCACGAGGACCTTCATCCCAGCCACCAGCGAGGTGTCGAGCGGTTCCGCGACGGACGAGCCATGGGGCGCGACGGCGGGGATCTCGAACCAGAACACGCTGCCGACGCCGATGGTGCTCTGCACGCCGATCCGGCCGTGCATCAACTCGATGAGCCGCCGTGCGACGGAGAGCCCGAGCCCGGTCCCGCCGTACTTTCGAGTCGTCGACGAGTCGGCCTGGCTGAAGGGCTTGAACAGTCGGAGCTGGGCGTCCTCGGAGATCCCGATGCCGCTGTCCTCGACTTCGCAGCGGATGGTCGGTACATCGGCGCCGGTCATGCTCACGCGCACCATCACGGAGCCACTGTCGGTGAATTTCAGGGCGTTGCTGAGCAGGTTGAGCAGCACCTGACCGAGCCGTCCGGCATCGCCGCGGATGACCTCCGGGGTGTCCGGGCTCACGACGATGCCGAGATCCACGCCTTTCGACTCGGCGCGCAGGGCCAGCGACTCGACGGCGGTCTCGAGCACATCGCGCAGCTCGAAGTCCACCATCTCGAGCTCGAGCTTGCCGGCGTCCATCTTCGAGAGGTCGAGCAGGTCATTGATCAGCTGCAACAACCCCTCGCCCGACGTGTTGATGGTCTCGACGAACTGGCGCTGCCGCGCATCCAGCGGGGTGGTCTTGAGGAGCCCGCTGAGGCCGATGACCGCGTTGAGCGGTGTGCGCAGCTCATGCGAGGTCATCGCGAGGAAGTCATCCTTCATCGTGGCGAGTGACTGCGCCTGGCCGAGCGAGGCCGCGAGGGCGGCGTTCTTCTCCTCGAGCTCACGCGTGGCCGCCTTGATGGCCCGAACGGCGGGGTCGAACACGAAGAGCGCCAGGGCCAGGATGGTCAGCAGCACCAACAGGACCCGGAGACGGTCCGCGGAGATGAGGGCGCGCTGCTGCTGCTCGAAGCGGTCAACGAGGGCGAAGGTGATCGAGTCCATCTCGCGCAGATACGCGCCCTCGTCACGCAGGAACGCAGCGACGTCGCCGGTCGTGGCCGCCTGACGGAGGCGCGCGACGATGGGGCCGAGCGCCTCGATCCGCGCCCGCAGGGCGTCGTCGGAGACCGCGCCGACGCCGCTGGCGGAGTCTCCGTGCAGCAGCGTGCGGCGCGCGGCGCCCCATTCGTCGAGTGCGCGCCGCAGATCCGCACTCGGTGCGGCACCGGGTGACGCCGGAGTGGCGGTCGACGGCGGGGCCGTGCGGAGCAGCTCCTTGGCCACGCGCTGGCTCAGCATGCGTTGCCGGCCGGACAGATTGATGATCCGCGTGTTGTCGCGCTGCTTGGCGAGGACCAGCTCGCGGGCCACCAGGCCGCCCACGGTGAGCACCGCGAGCGTCACCAGCGCGAGGACATATCGCGTCGTGAGCGACGCAGCAGGCACCCGTGGTGCGCTGGCCGGCTGCGTCGCTCGGTCAGGCATCAGAAGGCCGCGAGCGCCTCATAGGCCTTCACGAAGTCCGCGGTCTGCGGGAGGATCGCATCCTCCAACTGCGGCGCGTAGCCCACGAAGGTGTCGGTGCTGGCGATGCGCTTCACCGGGGCGTCGAGCCACGGGAAGCACTCGTCGGCGATGGCGGCGGCGATCTCGGCCCCGTAGCCCCAGCTCATCGAGTCCTCATAGGCCACGATCACACGGTTGGTCTTCTTCACGCTGGCGAAGACCGTCTCGCGGTCCCAGGGCGCCAGGGTGCGCAGGTCGATGACCTCGACGCTGATGCCACGCTCCGCGACGTCGTTGGCGGCGACCAACGCCCGGTTGACCGTGGCGCCATAGGTCACCAGCGTGATGTCCGTCCCGTCGCGCACCGTGCGGGCCTTGCCGAAGGGGATCATGAAGTTGGCCCCCGGGTGCGCGCCCTTGTTGTAGGTCTGCCGGTACAGGTGCTTGTGCTCGAGGAACAGCACCGGATCGTCGCCGCGGATCGCGGTGCGGAGCAGGCCGTTCGCGTCGAGGGCGTTGCTGGGACAGACGACGCGCAGCCCCGGGGTGTGGGTGAACAGCGCGGCCCCGGTCTGCGAGTGGTAGACGCCGCCGCGGATGTAGCCGCCGTAGGTGGTGCGGACCACGACCGGGGCCTTGAACATGTTGTTCGATCGCCAGCGCATCGTCGCGAGTTCGTCGCGCAGCTGCATGTAGGCGGGCCAGATGTAGTCGAAGAACTGGATCTCGACCACCGGCTTGAAGCCGCGGAGCGCGAGGCCGATCGCGCGGCCCACGATGTTCGCTTCGGCGAGCGGGGAGTTGTAGACCCGCGTCGACCCGAACTCCGTCTGGAGCCCGTGTGTGGCCTTGAACACGCCGCCCTTGCCCTTCACGCGACCCAGGTACTCCTCGCGCGAGACGTCGGCGACGTCCTCACCGAAGACGACGATCCGCTCGTCGCGCCGCATCTCGTCCTTGAGACAGGCGTTGATGAGGTCGATCATCGTGGTGGGCTCGCCGCTGAACTGCGGATCGTCCTCGGTGTCGAAGTGCTCGCCGGTGGTGTCGATGTCGGGCGAGTACACGCCGTAGTACACGGTGTCGGCGCCGGGCTGGGCCTGCGCGAGCGCGTCATCGGTCGCGGCGAGCACCTCGGCGTCCACCGCGGCATTGATCTCCGCGATCTCGGCCTCGGTGGCGTGCCCTTCGCTGATCAGCCAGGCGGGAAAGGTCGTGAGCGGGTCGCGGGCGGCGTCGGCTTCGCGCTCCTCGGGCGGCCGATAGAGGACTTCGTCGTCCGAGAGCGAATGCGAATACGGGCGGATCACGTGGGCGTGCACCAACGCGGGGCCCTTGCGCTCGCGCGCGTAGGCCACGGCCTTCTTCATGACCTCGAGCGAGGCGAGGAAGTCGCAGCCGTCCACTTCCTGGACGTAGAGCCCCGGGAAGGACTGCACGATCTTCGAGATCGAGCCGCCGGCCGTGTTGACCTCGACGGGCACCGAGATGGCGTAGCCATTGTCCTCGACGATGTACACGACGGGCGCCTTGAGATTGGCCGCCGAGTTGAGCGACTCCCAGAACTCGCCCTCGCTGGTGGTGCCGTCGCCCGTGGTCACCAGGGTGACCTCGTCGCCGCCGAAGCCGTCGAGTCCAAGCGCCGCTCCACGGAGCGACGCCTCGGCGGAGCCGACCGCTTGGAGGAACTGCGTCCCCGTCGGCGAGGAGGTCGAGACGATGTTGAGCTTGTCGTGGCCCCAGTGCGAGGGCATCTGGCGACCGCCCGAGTTGGGGTCGGCCGCCGCCCCGACGGCGGAGTACAGCATCTCGGCGGGGGTGAGCCCGAGCGAGAGGCAGAGCGCGCGGTCGCGGTAGTAGAGGTAGAACCAGTCGTGGCCCGGGCGCAGCACATGGCCCGCCGCGGTCAGGACCGCCTCGTGGCCGGCGCCGGAGATCTGGAAGAAGATCTTGTTCTGCCGCTTGAGCTGGATCTCCTTGTCGTCGATGCGGCGCGACAGGAGCATCGTGCGGTAGGCGGCGAGGAGCTCGGCGCTGGAGAGTCCGTGCGTTGCGCGCGGGCGCGCCGGCTTGGTCGAAGAGGCCATGTGCTTCGCTGAGGAGAGGGGCGCGGGCGCCGCGTTCGGGTCAGGCGGCGGGTCCGCGTCCGGATACCTCAGGGAAACTACCCGGACGGGCGCCCCGAGGGTATCGTCACGGCGAGGGCGCGCCGGCAGGGGGGCGTCCCCAGCCGACCACCGGCGCCCGCGACGCGCGGCGCGCTGGTCCAACCCACGAGTGAGCGATGACGACGACCAGTGACGGGACGTGCATCTTCTGCGACCTGGTCCGGGGCGCAGCGGAGGTTTCCATCTGCTACGAGGACGGCATCGCCCTCGCCTTCATGGACATCCAGCCAGTGAACACCGGGCACGTCCTCGTCGTGCCGCGCGATCACTTCGAGACCCTGCAGGACGTGCCGCGGGTCGTCGGCGCGCACCTGTTCCAGGTGGTGACGCAGCTCATCGGTCCGGTGCAGGCCGTGAGCGGCGCCGAGGACATGAACATCATCGTCAACTCGGGCGCGGCGGCCGGACAGGACGTGAACCACTTCCACATCCACTTGATCCCGCGCCGCCCGGGCGACGGGTTCAACGTCGAGCTGCCCTTCCCGCGCAGCGAGATGCCCTACCGGCACCTGCTGGACGCGTACGCCGCGCGCATCAGCGCGGGGCTGCGGAATCCCCTGCGGCGGGCGGAGTCGTGACTGCGGGCAAGCCCCCGGTGACGCCGGGGGCTTGCGCAATTCGTGTTACGGAGCAACTATTGCGCTCGTCGTAGTGGCGAGCGCTGGTTCCTTCCCTTCGTGAGGCGTATGTACGCATCCGTCGGTCAGCGAGAGTACGACCCGGACGTCACGCCGAGTGTCGGGGGAGGAGTCATCACCAGCGCGGGTCACAGACACGTCACCCCATCGAGCCGTCCGGGCGCTCGATGGGGTGTCGTCTTTTCCCCCTCGGCGAGGCCCTATGGCACTGCGTCGCACGTTCCGCGTCCTCTCACCGCGCGGGCCGCGCGGACTGCGCTCCACCCGCCGGTCCCGGCCCGACGCCGGTCGACACCAGAAGCAGGCGGTCAAGCGCGCCACCCTGCGTGACTGCGGGCGGCGCTGCGTCTATTGCGCGGCAGGCCTGACCCCCGAGACCGCGACGCTGGACCACGTGCACCCGGCCTCACGGGGCGGGACCCACGATCCGGGCAACCTGGTCGTGGCCTGCCGCAGCTGCAATCAGCTGAAGGGCGACCTGTTGCCGTTGGAGTTCTTCCTCCGCTATCCGTGGGCCGGCGCGAACTTCATGCGCTATGCCCGCGCGGTGCACCGGGCGCTGAAGCGGGGTGCGCGGCGCGTGGTGAGCTTGGCGTTGGCCAAGGCGGCCTAGTCGAGGAACCGCGCTGCGGGCGGTAGCTTTCGCCTGGTATGCGCCTCCTCCCCGTTCCTGTCATCGCGCTGCTGGGCCTCATGGCCGCGGCGCCCGCGTTGCGCGCCCAGGCCGCGACGCTGCCCCCCATCACCGTCGCCTCGCGCGTCGGCGGCGACCCCGCGCGATCACTGCAGGTGATCGACCGTGCCACCCTCGACCGCCTGCCCGGCACCAGCGTGCAGGCCGCACTCGCCTGGGCGCTGGGGAGTGACCTGCAGGGCCGCTCGACCGCCCAGGCGGACTTCGCCATGCGCGGCGGGTCGTACGAGCAGACGTTGATCCTCGTCGACGGCCAGCGCATGCGCGATCTGCAGACCGGTCACTTCGCGCTGGATCTCGCCGTGCCGTACGAGGCGATCGAGCGGATCGAGATCGTCCGCGGACCGGCGGCGGCGCAGTACGGGGCCGACGCCGTGGGTGGCGCCGTGAACATCGTGACGCGCACGTCGGGCCGTGCGCTGCGCGTCCGCGGCGGCGGGTTCGGCACGGCCGACCTCGGTGCCTCGTATGCCGTGACCCGCGGTGCCACGGCCGCGGCACTGCACGCCGAGCACCAGCGCACCGACGGTCACCGAGCGGGCACGGACGCCGAACTCACCCAGGCGCGCGCATCGGTCCGGACGAGGATCGGCTCCCAGATGCTTCGCACCGATATCGGCGTGGGGGTCCGCGAGTTCGGGGCCAACACCTTCTACGGCCCCTTCGACTCGTTCGAGCGGACGCGGACGCTGACGGCGGGGGTCGTGCACGACGCGGCCCCGACGCCCACGATCGCGACCCGGATCCGTGCGGGCTACCGCTACCACACCGACGACTTCATCCTGGACCGCAACAACGTCGCACGCTACCGCAACGACCATCGCTCGCACCAGAGCGAGCTGGAAGCCACGGTGCGGATCGCCGCGAGTGATGCGACCACCCTCGCGGTGGGCGCGGAGGGTCTGCTCGCCACCTTGAACTCGACGAACCTCGGCGAGCGCGATCAGCGGCGTGGGGCGCTGTTCAGCGAGCTGCGCCAGCGGTTCTCCAGCCGCATCGACGGGCACGCCGGGCTGCGGCTCGACGGTGGGTCCGACTTCGGGTCGCAGTGGGTGCCCAGTGCCGGGGTGACGGTCGCGATCGGCCAGGGGGCCACGGCCCGCGCGAACTATGCGGCGGGCTGGCGTCAGCCCACGTGGTTCGAGCGGTATTACAGCGACCCGGCGAATCTGGGGAACCCCGATCTGCGGCCCGAGCGCTTCGACAACGGCGAGCTCGGTCTCGCGCTGCGCAGTCGGAGTGGGTGGCACGGCGATGTGGCGGCGTTCCACCGTGAGGGACGTGACGCGCTGGACTGGGTGCGTCCCGCCGGTCAGACCCCGCCGGCCCGGTGGGTCGGCGCGAACCTCGGCACGGTGCGCACCACCGGGGTCGAGCTGCTGGGTGGCACGCCGTCGTTCGCCGGCGTCGACTGGCAGCTCCGTGCCAGCGCCCTCACCGCGTCCGCGTCGGCCGCGCCTGGCGTCGAGGGCAAGTACGCACTGCGTCCTCTGACGCAGACCGCGGGTCTCACGGCGCGCTGGTCGCCGTCGAGCCGCTGGTGGGCGCTGGTCGATGCGTCGCACGCCAAGCGCGTTCGCGAAGCGGCATACACCACCGTCGGGGCGCGCCTCGGCGTCGCGGTGGGCGCGGCCAATGTGTCGTTGGAACTGACGAATCTCGGGCGCGCGCAGGCCCTCGATGCCAGTGGCTTCCCGATGCCGGGGCCGATGGCGGTGCTCGGCGTGGTGTGGCGCGGGCGCTGAGACTGGAGCCCCGGCGGTCCCGGGGCGATGATTGACAGGCACCCCAGACCCAAGGAGGCCTCCCGATGACCAGCGCTGCTCCGCTCCGCGTCCACGAGATCATGACCGATGACGTGGTCGCCTTCAGTCCGCGTTTGACCTTGCGCGAAGCGATCGTGGAGCTCGCCGATCGGGGTCTGGGCGGTGCTCCCGTGGTCGAGAATGACCGGGTGGTCGGGGTGCTGTCGTCCAGCGACATCCTCGATTTCGTGGCGAGCCGCGTGTCGCTGTTCGACGAGGCCAGCGATGCCGACGCTGCCGACTGGGAGGACGACAGCGACGAGGACGGCGAGGTCTTCGATGAGGATGACGATGACGCCCCCTCGGAGTTCTACCTCTCCTCGCAGATGGATCTGGCGGACTTCCAGGATGAACTGGCCGGGATCGGTCGCGATCTCCTGGACCAGCACCGCATCGAGGAGATCATGACCAAGCGCCTGATCTCGATCGCTCCCGACGCGGAGGTGCATGAGGCCGCGTCGCTGTTGCTGTATGCCAGCGTGCACCGGCTGCTGGTGATCGAGGGGGACCGCCTGCATGGCGTCGTGAGCGGCAGTGATATCGTGCGCGCGGTGGCGCAGCGGCGCATCTGACCATGGACCGGTACCGCGCGATCCTCATCCCGCTCGACGGCTCGGCGTTCGCCGAGTCGGCGTTGCCGCTGGCCATCGGGCTCGCGGAGCAGGGTCGGGCGACGCTCCACGTGGTCCACGTCGCGGCGTCGGCGTTCGAAGTGACCGCGATGCGGGAGTATCTGGATGCGGTGCGCGACCGATTCGCGCACCGCGTCCAGGCGGGGATCCGCACCGCGCTGCTCACCGGGACCACCGAGGATGCGATCGCCGACCATGTGAGGGCACAGGCGGTGGACCTCGTGGTCCTCGCGACGCATGGGCGCGGCGGCGTCAGCCGGGCGTGGCTGGGCAGTGTGGCCGAGGCCTTGCTCGCCACGCTGCCCGTGCCGGTGCTCCTGCATCGTCCGGCGGCTGCGCCGACGGATGCGGCGATGGCTCCCGCGCTTCCGCGGTCGCTGTTCGTGCCCATCGATCGTTCCGAGGTCGCACCGGTGATCCTGTCGGCGGTCGCGACGCTGGCGGGCATCGTCGATGCCGAGGTCGTCCTGGCGATGGTGATCGCGCCGATGGATGTGCGCGCCGAGGTCGTGAGCCGCGTGCGCTTCACGAGTGATGAGCTGTCGGCCGCTGCGCATGATGAGGCGGCGCGCGCATACTTGGAGTCTGCGGCTGAGCCGTTGCGCGCCGCGGGACTGCGTGTGCGCGTGGCCGTGTTCCGGGATACGCACGCGGCCACGGGCATCCTGCAGGGGGCCGAGGCGCTGGGTTGCGACCTCATCGCGATGGCGACGCATGCGCGGCGCGGTTGGTCGCGGGTGGTGCTGGGCTCGATCACCGACAAGGTGGTGCGAGGGACCTCGAAGACGATGCTGCTCACCCGGCCGGGCGATCCGGCCCTTGCACACGGAGACCGATGACGATGACACAACATCTCCTTGTCCCACTGGATGGATCAGCCTTCGCGGAGTCGGCGTTGGCGATCGCAGGGACGGTGGCGCGCGGGTCGGACACCGTGATCCATCTCGTGCATGCACATCAGCCGCCGGTGGTCCTCGGGCCGTTGGCCGGGATGGCGGAGGATCCGCGCCCATCGTCGGACTTCGTGGAGCAGATGCAGGCGTACCTGGCGCGGGTCGCTGAGGGGCTCGCGCCGATCCCGACGCGCACCTACGTGCGCACCGGACCGGTCGGCGAGGTGGTCGCGGAGTATGCCGCGCGCGAAGCGATCGATCTGATCGTGGTCTCGACGCATGGACGCGGGGGGTTGGGTCGCGCGTGGTTGGGCAGTGGCACCGAGGCGATCATCGTCCACGCGCCGGTGCCGGTGCTGGTGCATCATCCCGTGGGCGAGGACGCCACCCCAGCGATCGCATCACCTGCGGAGGTGCTGGTGGCCGTGGACCGCTCGGAGTTCTCCGTGCAGATCCTGCCCGCGGCTGCGCAGTATGCGCGAGCGCTCGGCGCCGCGCTGGTCGTGGCGACGGTCGCCGAACCGATCCTCATCCATGCGCGCGTGATCGGGAACCCGGTGATCGATATCGATCGCGAGGGGACGGACGCACGCATCGCTGCGGCGGAGTCGTTCGTGAACGACGCGGCGGCGGATCTGCGGGCGCGTGGCGTGGCGGTGACCACGCGGGTGCTGGTCGACGAGCAGCCCGCGCGCGCGATCCTCGCCGAAGCCGAGCGGATGGGGGCCGCAGCGATCGCGATGACGACGCACGGGCGGCGCGCGGTGACGCGTCTGCTGTTCGGCTCGGTGACCGACAAGGTGGTGCGGGCGACGCGCCGCGACGTGCTGGTCCTGCGCGGCGAACGCTAGGCGTCCGTGACATCGCCGAGTTCCCAGGCGAGCAGCACCCACTTGCGGGCGAGGCCGCCGGAGTAGCCGCCGATGCCGCCGTCGCTGCGCAGGACGCGGTGGCAGGGGATCAGCACGCTCACGGGGTTGTCGCCGACCGCGCTGCCGGCGGCCCGCACGGCGCGCGGGTTGCCGGCGGCGCGGGCCACATCGGCGTAGCGCACCAGCGCGCCTGCGGGGACCGCGAGCAGCGCGCGCCACACGGCCAGTTGGAAGTTCGTGCCCTTGAGGTGCAGCGCGAGCGGCGCGCGCGCGGTGCGGAGCGGTCCCACGGCGCGCTCGGCGATGGGCGCGGTGTGGACGGGGTCGTCGATGATGCGCGCTGCCGGCCATTGCGCGGCGAGCTGCGCCCGTCGCGCATCCAGTTCGCGGGCATCGTTGACGAAGGTCAGGTGGCAGATGCCGCGCTCGGTGGTGGCGATGAAGGCATCGCCGAGCGGGCCGGGATGCACGCCGGTGCGCAGGGTGAGGCCGGCGCCGAAGCGGCGGTGCGCGCCGGGTGTGACCGCGTCGGCGTGGACGATCACATCGTGCAATCGGCCGGGGCCGGAGAGGCCGGCGTCGAGGGCGGTGCTGAGCACGTCCTGGCCGTTGCGCAGCATCGCCCGGGCGCGGGCGGCGACCTGTGCCTGGCGATACCGCGTGGGGGAGATCCCCGCCCAGCGGGTGAAGAAGCGCCGGAAGTGGTCCGGGCTCATGCCCAGCGCAGCCGCGACCGTGTCAGGGTCGGCGTCGGGTGCGTTGAGGAGGTCGATCGCGGCGGCGGCGAGGTCCCACTCGGAGGGGTTCGTCATGCTCGGAGGCTAGCCGCACGACGCGGCGGGGGCCACCCGAAAACGGGGCGGGCGGGGTCAGGCCCGCGACGCGACTCAGCGCACCGCGGCTTCCAATCGCTCCGCTAACCACAGCTTGATGATCGACTGACGCGTCACGCCCACGCGGTTCGCCTCGCGGTCCAACGCGTCGACCATCCAGGCCGGAAAGTCGACATTGACGCGCCGAGCCGCGTGGTTGGGGCGCGAGGCACGCGACAGGTCGAGCGCCTCCCTCAGGTCGTCGCCACGGTCGAACGCGCGCTCAAAGGACTTGGCCTTCATACCACTGCACCTCCTCGCGCCGTGCCCGGCGCACCGAAATGATCCGGACCACCCCGTCGCGGACGGTGATGACTGCTGCCCAGTGCTTTGACTCGAGACGGCCGATCACAAGGCGCCGAGGCTCGTCGCTGGTCCGTGCCGGGATCTCCAGCACATCAGGGTCGAGCCAAAGCGCCTGCGCGTCGGCGAAGTCGATCCCATGCTTGGTCCGGTTGGCCGCGCTCTTTCGCGGGTCGAACTCAAAGCTCCACATATTCTGAAATTATACTATTTCCGAACAACTTGATAGTCCCGAATGGACCCGCCCCCCTCCTCACTCCACTAAGTGCCGCAGCATCCGAGCCGGATCCAGCAAGAACTCTCGGGTCACCTGGTAGTGCGCGGTGTCCTCGTACCGCACAGGGTGAGGTGCGCCGTCGTCGAAAGACAACAACGTCGCCCCTGGCAGCGCGAGCAGGATCGGCGAGTGTGTGGCGATCACGAACTGCACCGCTCGACCCGCGGCCAGCTGGTGCAGCAGGGTCAGCAGGGCCAGCTGTCGCTGCGGCGAGAGGGCGGCCTCTGGCTCGTCGAGCAAGACCAGTCCGTCGGTGAAGCGCTCCTGCATCACGGCGAGGAAGGCTTCGCCGTGTGAGCGTTCACGCAGCGGGGCATCGCCGTAGCCGCGAAAGGTGCTGCCCATGTCCTCGAGGAAACGCCCGAACTCGTGGAAGGTCTCCGCGCGCAGATAGAAGCCATCGGTCACACGCTGTCGCCAGGCCAGTCGCAGTGCGCGGCCCAAGGCGTGTCCATCGCCGTCGTCGTCGCTGCGATGCTGCCGCGTGCCACCGCGCGCAGCGAAGCCGGTCTTCCAGGCGATGGCTTCGAGCAACGTGGACTTGCCGCTGCCGTTCTCGCCGACGAAGAAGGTGACCGGGGTGGTGAACTGCAGCGTGAGCCCCTGCGCCACGCAGGGGAGCGTGAAAGGGAATTGTCCTGGCTCGACGAACGATTCGTCCAGCCGAAGGTCCGTCAGGAATGGGCTGCCCGGCGTCGTGTGGCGCGCGCCGCGCGTCGGCATGTCAGTAGTCGACCGGCCGCAGGTAGCTCTCGCCGATGGCCGTGCCGCTGAGCATGGCCACCGTGGGTAGGCGCCGCTTCCAGTGCGTGCCGTCGAGGCGCCGCCGCACCAGCTCCACCTCGCGCTGGTCGAAGCCCCGCGCGGGCAGGTCGGACGCACGCCACCCGTTGAGCAACCAGTTGAGGATGTTGTCAGCGGTCGCGTAGCTCACCCCAAAGTCGCCCTCGTCGGTCTGGCCTTCAACGAGATCCGCGCTGGGCGGCTTTTCAATGACCTCACGGGGCAGTTGCAAGTGCCGCGCGAGCGCCCACACCTGTGTCTTGTACAGGTCGCCGATGGGGTTCACCGGTGGCGAATCGTCGGCATGCCAGGTGAAGTAGCCCAGCAACCGCTCGCTCTTGTTGCCGGTGCCCACGGGCAGGGCGCGCAGCTTGGCGCTGAGGTCGAACAGCGCGATCATGCGCGTGCGGGCCATGATGTTGCCACGCCGCGCGGCGTCGGCGTCGGGCTCGTGCTCGAGGTAGCCGTCCACTGCGCCGGTGATCGGCATGAGCCGCGTGTGGATGCCGAGGGCCTGCGCGACCAGCTCGGCATGCGCCTTCGAGTCGGGATGGCTGGTGCGGTACGGCATCATGATGCCGTGCACGTGCTCGGGGCCCAGCGCACGTGCGCAGAGCGCGGCGACGACGGCCGAGTCGATACCGCCGGAGAGACCGAGCACGGCGTCGGTGAAGCCGCGGCGCGCGAACTCGTCGCGCAGGAAGCCGACGAGCCAGGACGCGACGAGTGCGGGGTCGATGTCGAGGGTCGGCGGGGCGCTGCGGCCTTCGTTCGCGCCGGTGATCTCGGGGAGGACCGGGGGTCTCGTGTGCCCCGACGCAGCGGTCGCGCTGGCCGGTGCCGCGCTGGTCGCCGTCGTGGCGCGTGCGCCGCGCGGCTCGTCGAAGCGTACCGGCGCCGCCCGCCGCCCCTCGTGCACCCGCTGTAGCTCCTCGAGCAGATGCGGCAGATGCGCACGCAGGTCCGCCAGCAGCGACTGGTCCGCGCGTGCTCGGCCGATGTCGCCGAGGTCCAACTCCACGCGCAGCAGCGCCTCCTGCAGCGCGGGCGCGCGCGCCCGCAGGTCGCCGGCGGGCCCACTGACCAGCGAGCCGCCCTGGAACAGCTTGCCACCCTCGCTGCCGGTGAGGTTGGCCAGGGACACGAACACGCCCTGCTCCTCAGCGATGTCGCGGATGAGCCGCTCCCAGCGCGCCAGGGATGCGGGTCCGGCGGGCCCATCGACCCGAGGCGCGGTGCCGCGGGCGGGGGCCGCCGCGCAGACGAAGATCACCTGTGCGCCGTCGAGCGCGGCGATGGTGCCGGTGAGCGAATGCCAGGCGTCCTCGCAGACCAGCAGGGCTGCGCGCCCCCAGGGCGTGTCGAAGGCGCTGAGGTCGAGGCCCGGCTCCACGAAGCGGTGTTCGTCGAAGAGCCCATAGGTCGGCAGGAAGAGCTTGCGGTGCACGTGATGCACGACGGGCCCACCGACGGCACCTAGGGTGAGGTAGGCGGCGCTGTTGTACAGCGTGTGCTCGAAGCGCTCGTAGAAGCCGGTGACGAGGTCGAGGGTGCTGCCCTGCGGAGCAGCAGCCCGCCAAGCCGCATCGAGGTCGGTGGCAAGCTGACCCGCACTCACGGCGACCTCTTCCACGCCGCCCTCAAGGAAGTATCCGCTGAGGGCCGTCTCGGGCAGCTGCAGCACGGTGGGGCGTGGCGTCGCGCTCGCGACCTGCGCGAACAGCGCCTGCAGCCGCGCGAGGGTGCCGACGTAGTCGCCTTTGCGGGGCTGGTACTGGGCGACGGCGAGGTGGAGGGGGGCGGGCATCACTGAAAGCTAGCGTTGGCGGGCACCCGGGCGCCCCTGCTGGGGTACCTTTGGTGTCATGCTCCGTGGTCATGCCGCCCGCGTTGCCGCTACGCTCTTCGTCCTGCTGACCGGGGCGACCGCTACGCGTGCCCAAGAGTCACAGGACCCCGCCCGCCTCATCGCGCCACCCCAGTCCTCACTGGTCCTGGCCCGCGATGGCTCGCTGATCGGCGAGATCGGCCGCGAGTGGCGCACGAGCGTGGCGCTGAGCACGCTGCCGCCCTACCTGCCGCAGGCCTTCATCGCGGTGGAGGACCAGCGCTTCTACCAGCACGACGGCGTGGACCTGATCGGCGTGGCCGCGGCCGTCAAGGACAACGTGCTTGGCGCCTCGCGCGGGGCCAGCACCATCACGCAGCAGTTGGTGGGCAACATGCATCCCGAGATCATCGACCGCAGTGACCGGTCGATCGGGCGCAAGCTGCGCGAGCAGCAGGCCGCGCGCGACATGGAGAAGCGCTACAGCAAGGCGCAGATCCTCGAGGCCTACCTCAACCAGATCAGCTTTGGGCGCAACTGGTTCGGGGTGGAGGCCGCCGCGCGGCACTACTTCGGCAAGTCCGCGCGCGACGTGACGCTGGCCGAGGCGGCGTTGCTGGCGGCGATCCCCAACGGGCCGGCGATCTATGATCCCATCAATCGGCCGGAGCGGGCCAAGCAGCGGCGGGACCTAGTGCTCACGCGCATGGCCGACCAGAAGTACATCACGGCGGCGCAGGCGGCGGCGGCCAAGCGGGAGCCCATTCGCGTGGCGCCCAACGCGGGGATGTCGGTGGCGGCGCCGTACTACGTGGATGCGGTGCGGCAGGCGCTGGAGGCCGAGGGCATCGCGCTGGGCGCGGGCGGCCTGACGGTGCACACCACGTTGGACCCGGCGCTGCAGCGCGCGGCGGACTCGGCGCTCAAGGCCGGGGCCCTCGCCGTGGAGCAGCGGGCAGGGTATCGGCATGCCACGCTGGCCAAGCACCCGGCCGGCAGCACGGACTACCTGCAGGGCGCGTTCGTGGCGCTGCATCCGAGTACGGGCGATGTGCTGGCGTTGGTGGGTGGCCGCAACTACGCGCAGGCGCCGTTCAACCGCGCGACCAACGGGCTGCGGCAGCCGGGTTCGACCTTCAAGCCCTTCGTGTATGCGGCGGCCATCCGTGATTCGTTGCCGGCCAACGTACTGGTGGCCGACACGGCCATCACGGTGGCGTACGACCGCACGGTGTACCGCCCCAAGAACGCCGACGGTGAGTACCAGGGCCTGATGACCATGCGCGAGGCGTTGGCCCGCTCGCGCAACCCGGTGGCCGTGCAGTTGTGGGAGCAGCTGAGCGCCGATAGCATCGTGTCGCTGGCGCGGCGCTTGGGCGTGCGCGCACCGGTGGCGCCGTTCCCGAGTAGTGCGATCGGCGCGAGCGTGATCCAGCCGCTGAACCTGGTGAGCGCATTCACCGCCTTCGCCAATGCTGGGGCGCCGGTGGAGCCGCGCTTGGTGGCGCGCGTGACCGATGCCGCAGGCCGCACGCTGTACACGCGGGGCCCGGTGCAGCGCACGGGGGCCCTGGACCCGCACGCCGCATTCATCGTGCGCGACATGTTGCGCGATGCCGTGGAGCGCGGCACGGGCAGTGCGGCGCGGCGCGGAATTCCAGCCTCGGTGCCGGTGGCGGGCAAGACCGGCACCACGGACGATGTGAGCGACGTGTGGTTCGTGGGGATGACGCCCGACGTGGTAGCTGGTGTATGGTTGGGCTTTGATCGGCCCAAGACCATCGTGCCCGGTGCGGCGGGCGGCACGTTGGCGGCGCCGATCTTCGCGGGCGCGTTGGCACAGTGGTATCGCGGGCGTGGGCCGGGCGCCGTGTGGGCCGGCCCTGAGGGGCTGGTCCAGGCTGAGCTGGATCGTGTGACGGGTGCCTTGGCGACGGCGGACACGCCGCCGGAGCGTCGCTATGTGGAGTGGTTCCTGCCGGGCACGGAGCCGGCGGCGTTGCGGCTGGATGCGCGGCGGTTGTTCGGGTGGGGCGCGATCGTGTTCTAGGGTCGGTGGCGGTTCAGGCCGCCCCCACCTGCATGTCCGCCGGCATCGCCTGCAACACGAGCCGATCGAACGCGACCGAGCGGCTCGCATGGTCGATGTCGATGCCCACCGCCCGTCCCTCCGCATCGAAGTCGAGGACGACGCCGTCGGACACTTCCCGGCTGTCAACGGCCGGTCGGTCTCCCAGGTCGATATACAGCGAATCGGTATCCGCGAAGTAGCTGAGCTTCATGGGCGGTAGTTCCGGTCGGGGAACGCGTTGTGAATGGTATCCCGTCCACGCTCATGAGAAAACCGCACTCTGTGGCAGTCGTACTGCAACAAAGTGCGGTTTCGGGCCGAGCATCGCCAAAAGAGGGAGGGATGCCTCCGCCCCTACACCCCCGCCAGCACCCGCTCCGCCGCCGCCTTCGGCGTGTCCACCAGCGCCAGCCGGAACACCTCCTCCAGCGTCTCCACGGCGTGGAAGCTCAGCACGTCCCGCACCTCCTGCGGCACGTCCTCCAGGTCGGCCTCGTTCTCCTTGGGGATCACGATGTGCGTGATGCCCGCCCGGTGCGCGCCCAGCACCTTCTCCTTCACGCCGCCGATCGGCAGCACGCGCCCGCGCAATGTCACCTCGCCCGTCATGGCGATGTCGCGGCGCACCGGCCGCTTCGACATCTCCGAGGCCAGCGCCGTGGCGATGGCCACGCCCGCCGACGGCCCGTCCTTGGGGATCGCGCCCGCCGGCACGTGGATGTGCGTCTCCACCGCCCCCAGCCGCGAGCGCGGGATGCCCAGCTCCTCGGCGTGGTTGGTCACGTAGGTGAACGCCGCCCGCGCCGACTCCTTCATCACGTCGCCCAGCTGCCCGGTGAGGATCAGTGCCACCGGCCCGCCAGCGGGCTCGCCCTGGCCGGCCGTCTCCAACCGCCGCGCCGAGGCCTCGACGAACATGATGTCGCCGCCCATGGGCGTGTAGTACATACCCGTGGCCATACCGACCTCGTTGGTCTCGCTGAGCCGCTCCGGCCGCACCTTCGGCCGCCCCAGCAGCTCCCGCACCTCGTCGGCCGAGATGCGCCCGTCCTCGATGGTCGTGGTCGCCGCACCGGTGGCCACGCGCCGCGCCACCTTGCGCAGCACCGCGCCCACCTCGCGCTCCAACTGCCGCACACCGGCCTCACGCGTGTAGTTGGTGATCAACGCCGCGATGGCCTCGTCCTCCAACTGCACGTCCTTGTCGGCCAGCCCCGACTCCTCGAGCTGCCGCGGCACCAGATACTTCTTGGCGATCTCCGCCTTCTCGCGCTCGGTGTAGCCCGCGAACTCCACCACCTCCATGCGGTCCAGCAGCGGGCCGGGGATGTTCTGGATCACATTGGCCGTCGCGACGAAGATCACTTCGCTGAGGTCGAAGGGCACCCCCAGATAGTGATCCGTGAAGGTGTCGTTCTGCGCCGGGTCCAACACCTCGAGCAGCGCGCTCGACGGATCGCCCTGGAACGACACCCCTAGCTTGTCCACCTCGTCCAGCAGGAACACGGGGTTCTTGGTGCCGGCCTGCTTCATGCCGGCGATGATGCGCCCGGGCATCGCGCCCACATAGGTGCGCCGATGCCCGCGGATGTCCGCCTCGTCCCGCGCACCGCCCAAGGCCACGCGCACATACTCGCGGCCCAGCGACCGCGCGATCGACTTGGCGATGGACGTCTTGCCCACGCCCGGCGGCCCCACGAACAACAGGATCGGCCCCTTGGCCATGGCACGCGCCTTGGCCTCGCGGGGGTCGCCATGCTCCTGCGTCTTCGCCAGCGCCTCGGCCTCCTGCTGCGCGCGCAACTGCCGCACCGCGAGGAACTCCAGTACGCGGTCCTTCACATCGCCCAAACCGTAGTGGTCCTCGTCCAGGATCTCGCCGGCGCGCACCAGCTCGAGCTGGTCGTCGCTGCGCTCGCCCCACGGCAGCTCGGCGATCCACTCCAGATAGGTGCGGATCACCTGCGCCTCCATCGACTCGCGGCCGGCCCGCTCCAAACGGCCCAGCTCGCGCTCCACCTCGACGCGCGCCTCCTTGGGCAGGTCCAGCGCCGTGATCTTCTCGCGGAGCTCGGCGATCTCCTTGCTGGAGTCCTCCTCGCCCAGCTCCTTCTGGATGGCCTTGAGCTGCTCGCGCAGGAACATCTCGCGCTGGCGCTCGCCCAGCTCCTCCTGCACTTGCGTCTTGATCTCTTCCTGCGCCTCCAAGAGCCCGATCTGCCGCTGCACGTGCACCAGCACGCGGCGCAGCCGCTCCTCGATGCTCAGCGTCTCCAGAAGGGCCTGCTTCTCCGGGACCGTCAGCTCGATATAGCCCGCGACCAGGTCCGAGAAGCGCCCGGGCTCGTCCACGGCGTCGAGTACTTGGTGCACCACTTCCTCGGGCAGCCCGCGGCGCTCGCCCAACTCGGCCGCCCGCTCGCGCGTCTCCTTGTGCAGCGCCTCGAAGGCCGGGTCGTTGCCGTCGAGTGGCGCCATCTCCTCGGCGTTCGCGACGACGGCGGTCAGATAGCCCTCGTGCTCGTTGTACTGCAGGGCCGTGGCTCGCTGCTCGCCCTGGAGCAGCAGCTGCACGCCGCCCAGTCCGCGCTGGACCTGCCCGATCCGCGCCACCACGCCCATGTGGTAGAGGATCTCGGGGTTGGGCTCGTCGGTGTTGTCCTTCTGGGCGACGGCGAAGACGAGCCGGTCGCCCTTGATGGCCGCCTCGATGGCGCGCAGGGTCCCCGGCCGGCCCGCCGCGATGGGCGCCGTGATGCCGGGGAAGATGACCGTGCCCCGCAACGGGAGAACGGGTAAGACTTGGCGTGTGCTCATCCTTCCTCACTGGGTAGCTGGCCCCCGGCGGTGCGCCAGGACCAGGGGGATGGAGCCGGATAGTGCAAGCACCGGGCCACGCCCTGACTTACGACAAGTTGGCCGACAGTGCAACTTTTCAGTGCCGTGCTGACGTAGGGACTGCCGCGGCGGCCTTGTCGGCCGCTCCGGTCAGGGCCGGCTATGTTCGATTACCCGTCTTCCTCAGCTGCGATCCTCTTGAACGACCCGCAGGCCCACCCGCAGGACGCTGAACTGCGCGCCCATCTGGAGCGCGTGCTCGCTGGTGTCTACGACCTCGACTACGAGTTGGGGCGTGGTGGGATGGGTGTCGTCTACAAGGCCAAGGACCGCCGCCTCAAGCGCGATGTCGCCGTCAAGGTGCTCCCGCCCGAGCTGGGCTTCCGGGCAGAGATCCGGCAGCGCTTCCTGCGCGAGGCCGAGACGGCGGCGCAGCTGACGCATCCGAACATCGTCCCCATCTACTCGGTCGATGAGCGCGACGGGCTGGTGTTCTTCGTCATGGCGCTGGTGGAGGGCGACAACCTCGGACAGCTCATCCACAAGCACGGGGCGATGGAGCCCGAACGCGTGCGCAAGGTGCTGCGCGAAGTGGCCGATGCGCTGGCCTACGCGCATCAGCGGCACGTGGTGCACCGCGACATCAAGCCCGACAACATCCTGCTCGATGTCGGCTCCGGGCGGCCGCTGGTCACGGACTTCGGTATCGCCCGCGCCATCAGCGAGGGCGCCGACGCGCGGCTCACCGCCACCGGCATCGCGATCGGCACACCGGCGTACATGAGTCCGGAGCAGTCCGCGGGCGACAAGGTCATCGATGGGCGCACCGACCTCTATGCGCTCGGGGTCGTCGCCTATCAGATGCTCAGCGGCGAGCTGCCGTTCATCGCCTCGAGCACGCCGGCCATGCTCGTGAAGCACTTGAGCGAGACGCCGACGCCCGTGCAGCTCAAGCGGCGCGGCATCCCGGCGGACCTGGCGCAGATCGTGATGTGCCTGCTCGAGAAGGACCCGTCCGACCGCTTCGCGAGCGCCGAGGCCCTGGTCGCCGCGCTCGATGGCGCCGGGCCGGTCCCGGTCGCCCGTACGCATGCGCCGGTGCCCCTCACCCCAGGCTGGAGCACGCAACCCGCGACGGCCGAACCCGATGCCGCGGCGCTGCTGCGCTGGAACGCGCCCGTGGTCCACGACTTCCGCAAGCGGCTCGCGCCGTACCTGGTCGTGAACGGTGTGTTCGTGGTGCTGAACATCTTCAACGGCCCGGACTTGCTCGGGATCACCGCCATCTGGACGGTGTTCCTCGCGTTCCGCTACTCCAAGCTCTGGGCCGAGGGCTACGACTGGCGCGATGTGTTCCGCCAGCCGCGCGACCGCCTGCTCTTCGACGTCGTGACCGAGACGGTGGACGACATCAAGGGGCTCGCGGATTCCTCGACCCGCGAGGTGGTGCGCAGCAAGTGGCGGGCCAAGCGCCAACGCCCCGGGCTGATGGAGCCGGTCCGCGAAGGCCGGTCGGCGCCGGTGTACCGTGAGGCCGACGTGCTCAGCGCCGGCGGCGCCCTCGGCGACAAGCTGGCTCGCGCGGTGCGCGATCACGAGGAGCTGGGCACGCTGTACGCGGCGCTGCCCGACCGGGACCGCAAGGCGCTGGGCGAGGTCCCCCGGACGGCCGACGCGTTGCTCGCGCGGATCCGTGGGCTCGTGGTGACCTTGGCCGATCTCGAGCGCGCCTCGCCGACGAGCGCAGAGTCGGCCGCGCTCGACCGTGAGATCGCGTTATTGGAATCGCAGGCCAATCCGCTCGACCGCGAGGCCAGCGAAGCGCGGGTGCGCCGGCTGGCCCTGCTGAAGCGGGATCGTCGCGCGTTGCAGTCGCGCGGGGGTGACCGCTCGGACCTTGAGGGCAAGCTGGAGAGCTGCCTCCTGGCGCTGCAGAACCTGCGCTACGACGTCGTGCGCTTGTCCTCGGGCGGCGGCACGACCCAGTCCGTGACCCAGGTGGCGGCACGCGCGATGGCGCTGGCCGACGATGTGGACGCGATGGTGAAGGCCCGCAGCGGCCAGGCCCGGGGCACATGACGGTGCTCGACGTGGCGGAGCGGCTCGCGCAGGCGACGGGCGGGCGGTACCGCATTGACGAGGAGCTGGGACGCGGCGGGATGGCGGTGGTGTTCGCCGCCACGGACCTGCGTCTCAAGCGAGCGGTGGCGATCAAGGTATTGCCGCCGGAGCTGGCGTTCCGCACGGACGTCCGCGAGCGCTTCCTGCGCGAGGCGCAGATGGCGGCCGGGCTCGCGCATCCGCACATCGTGCCCGTTTTCGCGGTCGAGGAAGTGGACGGGCTGGTGTTCATCGTGATGGGCCGCGTGCACGGCGAGACCCTCGCCCAGCGGCTCCATCGGCAGCCGCAGCTGGACGTCGCGCTGACGCGCCGTATCCTGCGCGAGACGGCCGATGCGCTCGCCCATGCCCACGCGCGGGGCGTCGTGCATCGCGACATCAAGCCCGACAACATCCTCCTCGAGGCCAACGGCGACCGCGTGCAGGTGACGGACTTCGGCATCGCGCGTGCGGCCGAGGGGGATGCGCGGTTGACGGCGACCGGAGTCGCGGTGGGGACACCGACGTACATGTCGCCCGAGCAAGCGCGCGGGGACCACGATGTCGACGGGCGCGCCGACCTCTACTCGTTGGGCGTGGTGGGCTACCAGATGTTGGCCGGAGCGCCGCCGTTCGCGGCGTCGAACACGCCGGCGCTGCTGCTCAAGCATGTCACCGAGCCGCCGCCGTCACTGCGCGCCCAACGGCACGACCTGCCCTCGCCACTGGTGTTCGCGGTCGAGCGCGCCCTGGCCAAGGACGTGAGTGCCCGCTGGCCCGATGCCGCGTCCATGCGCGATGCCCTCGCCGATGATGCCGTCGTCCCCACGGTCGGTGGGCTGGGACGCCCCGCGCTGTCGGCGTCCACGCGCCAGCCCGCACTCGCTGCGCCGACCGCCGCGCCGGCGCCGAGCGCGCCCGCCCATCAGGGACTGCCGCCCTACCCCGCGTGGCGCGGCGGTGGGGAGGCAGAGCGTGAGCAATGGCGTCGCGCGCAACAGGAGTGGCGCGAACGGGTGCGGGCGCAGCAGGACGCGTGGATGGACGATGTCAAGCAACGCCAGGCCCAGCGCAAAGCCGCGCGCGATGATCGCCATCGGCCCCTCGCGGACCGCTTGCGCGAGTTCCAGCGCAAGGCGCTGTTCACCGCGCTGTTCGGGATCCCGCTCTCGCTGTT
The DNA here is from genome assembly GCA_964503275.1 of uncultured Gemmatimonadaceae bacterium. Classification (GTDB taxonomy): domain Bacteria; phylum Gemmatimonadota; class Gemmatimonadetes; order Gemmatimonadales; family Gemmatimonadaceae; genus DASRAP01. The sequence goes on from CAZCZO010000008.1 coordinate 24,330, forward strand.
CCTCTTCGTGCTCAACGTGGAGACCGGCGGGTTCCCGTGGGTCTTGTTCGCCTGGATGGGGATCTTCGGCGGCAGCATCAAGCGCGGGATCAACCTGTGGCAGGATGGCCTGCGGCTCCGCGACCTGGTACGCTCGCCCGCGCATCTCGCGCTGTCGTCGCCGGCACAGTTCGCGGGGGGCGCCCCGCCGGCCGCTGCGCTCGGCGACCCGGTCGCACAGCGCGCGTTGTCGTTGGCCGGCGAGACCGTGTTGCACGGCCCCCACGGCGGGACGGTGCGGCGTGCGGTCGAGGACGAGCTCGCCATCAAGGACACCCTCACGACGCTCACGGCCGCCGACGCCGCGCAGCTGCCCGATGTCGTGCAGACCGTGGGCGGTCTGGTCGAGCGCATCGCCTCGCTGGCGCGCTCCCTCGACCGCCTCGACCGCGACCTCAAGCCCGGTCAGATCACGCAGCTCGAGCAACGCCTGCAGGAGGCCCGGGCGCTGCCCGACGGCTCGGATCGCGAACGACGCGTGCAATTGCTGGAGCGGCAGGTGGTCTCGCTGAACGATCTCGCCGATCGCCGCAGCGCGCTGGTCCAGCAGCTGGAGCACGCGGCGCTGGTCCTGCAGACGATGCGCCTGGACCTGCTGCGCCTGCGCTCGTCCGGGATCGGAGCGGCGTCCGAGTTGCACTCGGTGACGCAGGAAGCCCGTGCGCTCAGCCGCGATATCGAGCGCGTCGTGGGGGCAGCTGCCGAGGTGCGGGACCTGCGCTGACGGCGCCTCCTGTCGGGGTCAGAGGTCGTCGAGGCGCGACTGGAGATCCTCGACCATCCCCGGATGGCCGTAGCGGTCGGCCGCCGCGATCCCGCGCCGCAGCGCATCCCGGGCGTCGTCGAGCCGACCGAGCTGGATCAACGCGTCGGCGTAGCGCCCCCAGCCGTTCCCTTCGTCGTCGTACTGCCTGAGGTATTCCGCGTAGTGCGCGGCGGCATCGTCGAACTGCCCCGCCTTGCTCAGCTCATTCGCGAGTCCGAACCGGGCGATGGCGTTGGTGGGCGACTTGTCGAGCAACGCGCGGAGGGCGCTGAGCCGGTCGGTCATGCGCTGAGCCACTGGGTGAGAGGGGGCGCGAGATGCAGCGGGAACTCGTGCGGCAGCGCGTGACTGCCGTGCGGCAGCCGCACGCAGGGCGCGGCGATGCGCTTCGCGAAGGCCTCGGCGAGTGCGACCGGCACGACCGGATCGACCTCACCGACGATCACGACCGGCCGCGGCAGGGCGCTGGTCGGCACCGTGAGGGGGTCGCCGAAGGTACGCGCGTGCTCGGTCCACCGTGCCGCGCCGGTGCGGACGAGTGCCGACGCCGCCCGTGCCCCGCGCAGCGGGTCGGCCCAAGCGTCGGCCAGCGCACGACTCAGCGCCGCATGCGCGAGCGGCGCCGGCAGCACGCGCCCGAGCCGCGCCGCCGTGTCGCCGATGAAACGGCCGTCCGTGATGGGGGCGATGAACGCGACGCGGTCGATGCACTCGGGGTACTGCGCCAACATCGCGAGGACGATCGCGGCGCCGGTGCCGTGCGTGGCGATGGCGATGCGCTCGATGCCGAACTGCTGCAGCAGGGCACAGAGGATCGTCGCATGCGCGGCGGGCGAGCGCTGGGTGGCACTCGGTGGATCGCTGCGACCGCAACCCAAGGGGTCCACGACCACGGTGCGGTGCCCGGCGGGCAGCGACCGGAGCAGCGGCTCCCAGATGGCGGCGCCGAACGGCGGCCCGGCGAGCAACAGCAGCGGGACGCCCTCACCGCGGGTGCCCGCCGCGTAGTAGTAGAGGCGCTGTCCGTGGAGGTCGACGAATTCGCCGCGCATCCCCGGAACTTACTGGGCGGCGGGCGCCCGCGTGGAACGCGAACGGGCGCGCCGACCCGGAGGTCAGCGCGCCCGTCACGTCACCGGCGAGTCAGCGAGCGATCAGAAGCCGCCGCGGCCGCGGCCGGTCGGCATGTTCTTCACGTTCTCGTCGAACTTCGCCTTCTGCTCGTCGGTCAGGACGGCACGCAGGTCGGCGCGGAACTTGGCGTTCATCTCCTGCATCTGGCCCATCATGGCCTGACGGTCGCCCCCCGCCGCCATCTGCTCACGCATCTTGGCCTGGTCGGCCACCAGCTTCTTCGAGATCGTGTCGACCTTCGCCTTCTGGGCGTCGTCGAGCGTGATCCCCTGCATGAGGGCGTCCGTCTGGCGCTGGACCGCCACCGCCGGGTCACCCCCGCGTCCGCCCATCCCACCGCCGCCACCGCCACCGCCCTGTGCCTCGGCCGCATTGGCGGCCACGAGCAGCGCCAGTGCTGCCACGCCGACCCGGATCATGCTACGCATCGTCGATGCCTCTCTCAAGAGATTGACTGTTCACGCGACCTCGCGCCCACGCGCGAAGTCGCCGAAGTCTACGAAGCCTCGGCCCGAAGTGTTAATGCCCCGTCCACGATTGGCGGTCGGTAGGGCCCGGGGTTAGCTTTACGGGATGGCCTGTGCGCGAGGGGTACTCGCGCGTCATGTCATTGCACCACAAGGACTTACCCCGCCAGGTTGCTCGTGACCGACTCCTTTGACGCCGATCTGTCGGAGCTGCCGCCGCTCCCTCCGCCGCCGCCTCCGCCACCTCCACCGCCGCCGCCTCCGCCGCCGCCGGTGAAATTTCCGCTGGGGTGGCTGTTGGATCACGCGTCGGGACCCATCCGCTACCGCGCCCTGCGCGATGTCGCTGGGCTCACTGAGGCCGCAGAGCGCATCGCGATGACGGCCTATGGGTGCCCGGATGCGCTGCGGCTCGCGCTCGCGCAGCAGTCCGATGGCACCTGGGATGGCACCATGCTCGCCACGCCGACCACGGCGCGCGCGACCAGCGACGGCGTGCGCGGCGTGGGCATGGTCACCGCCCTGCGGCGCTTGCTCGAGTACGGCTGGGACAAGGAGTCGCCGCCGCTCGTGGCGTCGCGTCGCCTGCTGTTCCGTCTGCTGGCCGAGGACGCCGATCCTGCGTTCTTGTTCGAGACGCGCAAGCTCGCCGGCAAGAAGCTCGACGAGGATGTCGCGCTCTTCGGCCGGCAGATCCTGCGCGAGGCGGCGGCCGCGACCTTGGCGCAGGCGGGCTACGAACACGACCCGCGCCTGCGCGGTGTGGCCAAGCGCATCCTCGACCGCACCTTGGAGTTCCTGGAATCGCCACTGGCCGAGAAGCCCTGGGTCCGTGTGGGCAACAAGCAGGTGCTCCCGCCCGAGGCCTCGCCGCCGTCGATCTACACGCTGCACCTCCTGGCGCATCTGCCGCTGATCCGGACCGAGCATCACACGGCGATGGAGGCCATCTACAAGTGGATCTCGCAGCCCTGGCCCCGCCAGGCGCCGGTGCAGCAGGTGGGCGATGATCTCATCGACGTGCCGCATCTGGTCCTCGGCGATCCGCTGCCGCATCGCAATGCGCTCGACGCCGACACCCCGGCCGGTGTCGCGTGGCTCGAACTCATGGCGCGGCTCGGATTCCTCAAGCGCAACGAGCATTGGTCCAAGCTCTTCGAGCGCCTGCTCGACGACCGTGGGCGCGACGCGGTGTGGCATCCGCACAAGGGGATGGCGACGCCGCGCTCCGAGAACCCGTACGTGTGGCACTGGTTCCCGCTGGACACGCTGGCGGCCGATGGGGACGAGCGCTGGACCGATCTGACGTTCCGGCTCGGCCTCATCGCCAAGCTCAGCGGCCGCACGATCGAGCTGGTCTAGGACCGCACGATGGCGGCGGCGTGGCCGACGCCGGGGACTGGCCTCGAGTCGTCGCTGATCACGGTGCCGGGCGGTGCGCTGGTCCATGTCGTGTCGGCGGGACCCGCGTCTGGCGCGCCGGTCCTTTGCGTGCACGGGTGGGGCATCCACAGCTACCTGTGGCGCAAGACGCTGCCCGCGTTGGCGGCGGCGGGCTACCGGGTGCACGCGATCGACCTGCCGGGCCACGGGCAGTCGTCGCTCCCCGCGGCGGGCGCTCTCACGCTCGACGCGCTGACGTCGCATCTGGTCGCCGTGCTCGACGCGCTGGCGATCCCGCGCGTCGCGGTGTTGGCGCAATCGATGGGTGCGCGCGTCGCGCTCGAACTCGCGCGCCGCTGCCCTGACCGCGTGACCTGCCTGGCGCTCTTCGGTGCCGTGGGGCTCGGGGAGGCCCCCGCGCTGACGCCACTGGCCTCGCGACTCCCGCGTCCGCAGACGCTGCCGACCACCGTGTTCCTGCGGCGCTGGATGGTGGACATCGCCAAGCGCTTCGCCTACGGGAGCCGGGGCAGCTTCACGGACGACGACGTCGACATCTACTGGCGGGCGGCGCAGCGACCGGGGGTGATCCCCGCCCTGTGGCAGGCACTGGCCGAGTTCGACTGGCGCGTGCTCGACGCCGCAGTGCTGGGGGGCATCGCCGTCCCGACCCTCGTGATCTTCGGGACGCGGGACCGCACGGTGCGTCCCGTGGGCGTGGAATCGCGGGTCGCCGCGATGCCGGCGGCGTCACTGCGGTGGGTCCAGGACGCCGGGCACGTGGTCTGCGAGGAGGCCCCGGACGAGGTGAACCCGCTGTTGGTGGAGTTCCTGCGGGCCGCGCGGTAGCTTCCCGCGTGACGATGCCCGCCAAGAAGAAGTCGACCGCGACGAAGGCGCCCGCGAAGAAGCCGTCCGCGACGAAGGCACCCGCGACGAAGGCACCCGCGACGAGGGCGGCGATGTCGTCGCCCGCGCCTGACGCGGTGCCCACGATCCCGTCGTTCGCGGACCTGGGGTTGATCCCGGAACTCGTGCGCGCGGTGGAGGCCGCTGGGTACACGTCGCCGACGCCGATCCAGCAGGAGGCGATCCCCATCGTGCTGCGCGGTCGCGACGTGATGGGGCTGGCCCAGACCGGCACCGGCAAGACGGCCGCGTTCACGTTGCCGATGATCCACCGTCTGCACGGCGGGCCGCGCGGCACCCGCGCGCTGGTGCTGACGCCGACGCGCGAACTCTGCCTGCAGGTCGAGGCCAGTGTGCGCACCTACGGTGCACAGTCGGCGATCGATGTGGTCGCGATCTTCGGCGGGGTGCCCTATGAGCCGCAGGAGGAGGCCCTGCGCGCCGGGGTCGATGTCATCGTCGCGACGCCGGGCCGGTTGATCGACCACCTCGAGAAGCAGCATGTCGTGTTCGACGACATCGAGATCCTGGTGCTCGACGAGGCGGACCGGATGCTGGACATGGGCTTCGCGCCGCAGTTGCAGAAGATCGTCGCGCAGATGCACCCGTTCCGACAGACCCTGCTGTTCAGCGCGACGATGGCACCCGAGATCGAGGCCTTGGCTCGCAAGTACCTGCGCCAGCCGATCGTGGTGCAGGTGGGTCGACGCTCGGGGGCGGCGAACACGGTGCAGCACGTGGTATATCCGGTGCCGCACGCGCGGAAGAGTGCGCTGCTCGTGAAGTTGCTCCGTGATCATGGCGACGGGACGTCGCTGGTGTTCACGCGCACCAAGCACGGCGCGGACCGCGTGGTACGGACCCTGCTCGACGCGGGGATCGAGGCCACGGCCATGCACGCCGACAAGTCGCAGGCGCAGCGCATCGAGGCGCTCGAGGGCTTCCGCTCAGGTGCGGTGCGCGTCCTGGTGGCGACCGACATCGCGCAGCGCGGGCTCGATATCTCGGGCATCACGCACGTGTTCAACTACGACGTGCCGCAGCAGGCGGAGGACTACGTGCACCGCATCGGCCGCACGGGCCGCGCGGCGGCCTCGGGCGATGCGGTGACCTTCATGTCGGCGGACGAGATCGGCATGGTGCGGACCATCGAGCGCGTCCTCGGGACGCCGATCCCCCGCGTCTCGGAGCCGGGGTTCGACTTCGGCACCTGAGCCGCACGGCGCGGCCACCCGCGGACCCCGCCGCGCGACCGCGGCTCAGTGCCGCACGCGACCGAGTCGAGAGACGATCACGGTATCCACCGCCTGCCGTCGCGACAGGATGATCGTCCCGTTCGCGACGCCGCGGCCGAGCCCGGCATGGTCGAAGGTCATCGCCGGGGTGGAGCTTTGGATGCTCACGCCGAAGCGCGTCGCCAGGTCGTGTTGCACGGCGACGGAGTCGTGCACGAGCAGGCGGAGGCCCGTGGGCTGGATCTCGACGGTCGCGCGCCCGTAGCGCAGGCCACCGCGTCGCCCGTCGGTGAAGGTCGTCACGATCGCCCGCGTCGCGGCGCGCACGGCGAGCCGGTCGCCGACCGCGCTGATCGGCGGCACGACCAGGCCGGTCAGCACGGCGAGGATCAGCAAGGCCGTGAGCAGCTCGATGAGCGTGGCCCCGGGGCGCGGCGGCAGGCGCGACATGGCGATCGTGGCAGAGGGTGGCCGGTGGGTGGTCCAAGACGCTCACGCATGATAGAGTCCCATCAGCCGCGGTCCGGCATCCGAACGCCGCGGGCATCATCCATCCATCGTTCCCTGTTCGTGGAGTGCGCAGGAATGCGAATCGATCGGTCGTCTTCGCGCCGCGTGGCGCCGCGCGCGATCCTCGTAGGTGTCGTCCTGGCGGCGGCATCGTGCACCAACCCGGAGCGCGAGGCGCAGCTGCTGGCCGAGATCTCGGCCATGGGCGATGCACTGAACGACACCCGCGCGTATGTCGCGGACCTCGAGATGCGGGTCGACTCGCTGGTGCGGGTGGCCGTGCGTCAGGACTCGGCGCTGGTGCGCCTGAGTGAGTTCACCGGGGTGCAGATCCCGCGGGGCGGGCCGCAGTAGTGGCGGGCGCAGTGCTGCTCGTGCTGGTCGTCGGCGGGCTGTTCGTGCTCGTCGTCGGGACCGTGTTGTCCGTGCTCGCGCCGACCGCTGCCGCGCAGCAGCGCTACCTGGCCCTGGGCGATTCGTACACGATCGGCGAGGGCGTGTACGAGTCGGAGCGCTGGCCGGTGCAACTCGCGGTCGCGTTGCGCGCGGCCGGCAGCGACGTCGGCACGCCCGAGATCATCGCCAGGACGGGCTGGACCACCGACGAGCTCGATGCCGCGATCACCGCGCGTGCGCCGCAGGGTCCGTACGACCTGGTCACGCTGCTCATCGGCGTGAACGACCAGTACCGCGGGCGGTCGGTCGACGAGTACCAGGTACGATTCCGGGCGCTGCTCCAACGCGCGGTCGGCTTTGCCGGCGGCGATGCGTCGCGCGTGATCGTGGTGAGCATTCCGGACTGGGGGGTGACGCCCTTCAACCGCCGCCGCGACCCTGCTGCGGTGGCCGCCGAGATCGACGCATTCAACGGGGTGAACCGCGCTGAGTCCGAGGCGGCGCAGGTCGCGTGGGTGGATGTCACGGCCGCCACGCGCGAGGAGCCCGCGGCGGTCGTCGCCGACGGGCTCCATCCCAGCGCGGCGATGTACGCGCGCTGGACCGCGCTCCTGACGCCGCGGGCGCTCGCCGTCCTGCGCCGCTGAGGGCGCCGCGACTCAGCGCGTGCGGTGCAGGTAGTCCAAGGCCAGCGACGAGAGCGTACGCACGCCGAGCGGGAGCACGTCCTCGTTGACGTGGAAGAGCGGGGAGTGGTTGGCCGGCGCTCGATCGAGCGGGGTGTCGGCCGGCGTCGCAGCGAGGAACAGGAACACGCCGGGGACGCGCAGCTGGTAGTGCGAGAAGTCCTCGGCGGGCATCGACAGTTTGGCGAGCTTCACCTGGCCGGGGCTCACGCGCTCCAAGGTGGGCAGCACGCTCCGCATCAGCGTGCTGTCGTTGGCGGTGACGGGGTTGCCGATGTCGATCGCGACCTCGGCGCGGCCACCGCCGCTGCTGGCGATGCCGGTGGCCGTACGGCGCAGCTGCTCGTGCAGACGGTCGCGCACGGCATTGTCGAAGGTGCGGATGGTGCCGATCAGCACCGCACTGTCGGGGATGATGTTCTCACGCACGCCGCCGTTGAAGGCGCCGACCGTCACCACGGCAGGGGTGAGGGTGAGGTCGGTCTGGCGGCTCACCAGCGTCTGCAGGGCGGTCACGACCTGCGCGCCGAGCACCACCGGGTCGGTGCCGTCCCAAGGCCGCGCGCCGTGGGTCTGCCGCCCGTGGATGGTGATGCGGAAGTTGTCCGAGCTGGCCATCAGCGGCCCCTCGCGGTAGCCGATCTCGCCGACGGGGCCGGGGAACACATGCAGGCCGAAGATCGCGTCGACCTTGGGGGCATCGAGCACGCCCTCGGTGATCATCAGTGGCGCGCCGTCGCGGGGGGCTTCCTCGGAGGGCTGGAAGATGAACACCACGGTGCCGGGCAGCCGGTCGCGCAGGCGCGACAGGACCTGCGCGGCGCCGAGCAGCATGGCGACGTGTGCGTCGTGCCCGCAGGCGTGCATGACGCCGACCTCCTGCCCGCGGTACTGGGTCCGCACGGTGGACTTGAAGGGGAGGTCGGTGGCCTCGGCGACGGGAAGGGCGTCCATGTCGGCGCGCAGGGCGACGGTGGGCCCGGGCCGGGCGCCGCGGAGGACCCCCACGACCCCGTGCTTGGCGACCCCGGTCCGCACCTCGATCCCCATCTCCACCAAGGCGGCCGCGACGAGCGCCGCGGTGCGCTGTTCCTCGCCAGAGAGTTCGGGGTGCTGGTGGATGTCGCGCCGCCAGCTGACGACGCGGGCGTTGGCGTCGGCGGCGAGGCGGTCGATGCTCGTGTGCAGCGCGGCGGGGGTCTGCGCGGCGGCGCCGAAGGGGACGGCGAGCAGCGTGAGGAGGAGTCGACGCATGGTGCGGGAGGGCTGGGGGGTACGCAGAAGCTATGCGCGGTGACAGGCGCCAGTGAGGTGCGCCCCGCTATTTTCCTGCCATATGCGTATCGCGATCTCGACTGGCGGGGGTGATGCCCCCGGCCTGAATGCCGTCATCCGTGCGGCGACCCTGTCGGCGCTGGACCGTGGTTGGACCGTGCTGGGCATCAAGCGCGGCTATATGGGGCTCTTGGGCGAGGACGAGATCGTGCCGCTCACGCGCGAGCTCGTGCGGGGCATCCAGCACCTGGGGGGCACCATCCTGCGGACGACGAACCGCGGGAATCCCTTCGAGTATCCGGTGCTCGACGCCGACGGCACCTATCGCTCGGTGGACCGCAGCGACGAACTGATCGCGAACGCGCAGAACCTCGGTATCCAGGCGATCGTGTCGATCGGTGGGGACGGCTCGCTGGCCATCGCGCAGCGGCTGTTCGAGCGCGGGGTGCGGATCGTGGGGGTGCCGAAGACCATCGACAACGACGTCGCGGGCACGATCACGACCTTCGGCTTCGACACCGCGGTGAGCACGGCGCTCGAGGCGATCGACAAGCTGCACACCACGGCGGAGAGCCACGACCGGGTGATGGTGCTCGAGGTGATGGGGCGTGACGCCGGGTTCATCGCGCTGCACGCGGGGCTCGCGGGATCGGCCGACGTGATCCTCATCCCCGAGATCCCGTACGATCTTGACGCGGTGTGTCAGGTGGTGCGCGACCGCGACGCGAGTGGGCGGCGCTATACGTTGGTGGTCGTGGCGGAGGGGGCCAAGCCGATCGGAGGGAACACCTCGGTGATGGGTGCGTCGCTGCCGGGACAGGCGCGGCGCGTCGGCGGGGTGGCCGACGGGCTCGCGGCGGCGATCCAGTCGCGGACCGGCAAGGAATCGCGCTCGATGGTGCTGGGGCATCTGCAGCGGGGCGGGATGCCCACGGGGTACGACCGGTTGCTGGCGACGCGGTTCGGCGGTGCCGCGATCGAGGCACTCGCGGCGGGCAAGTGGGGTCATATGGTGGCGCTGCAGTCGCCGCACATCGTGACGGTCCCCATCGCCGAGGTGCTGCAGGAGTTGAAGCGGGTGGATCCCATGCACGATGTGGTGCGGACCGCCCGAGCGACGGGAGTGAGTTTCGGAGAGCCGCGCACGCGCTAGTGTCGGGCGTGGGTGGGCTAACCGAACGGCGGTTCGTGGCGTCTACCAGAGTGAGCGGTCCTTCGCGGGACTGACGAGTGAACCCTGCCGACCGGCGCGGTGTCACACCGATGTGCCGCGACTCCTTCGATCCGAGCCGATGTTCCGACTGGACACCCCCGAGCGTCTCCAAGCCGCTCTGCACGACGCCTATGTCATCGAGCGGGAGCTCGGGGGCGGGGGGATGTCGCGGACCTACGTGGCCCGGGAGGTCGCGCTGGACCGGCGGGTCGTGCTCAAGGTGCTGCCGCCCGACCTTGCGGCGACGGTCTCGCACGAGCGGTTCCGGCGCGAGATCCTGACCATCGCCTCGCTGCAGCACCCGAACATCGTCGGCATCCTCACCACCGACGAAGTCGAAGGGCTGCCGTACTTCACGATGCCCTTCGTCGAGGGCGAGTCGCTGCGCATGCGGCTCGAGCGGCAGGGGCCGCTGAGCATCGCGCAGACGGTGACGATCCTGCGCGATGTAGCGCGCGCGCTCTCGTACGCGCACGAGCGCGGCGTGGTGCACCGCGACATCAAGCCCGACAACGTGCTGCTGTCGGCCGGCGCGGCGGTGGTGGCTGACTTCGGGATCGCCAAGGCCCTCACCTCGGCGCGTGAGGACCGGCACGAGCCCGCACGCTCCGGGTCCATCACGGCCGCGGGCATGGCGCTGGGGACGCCGGCGTACATGGCGCCGGAGCAGGCGGCGGGCGATCCCAATGCGGATTCGCGCACGGATCTGTACTCGTTCGGCGTGATGGCGTACGAGATGCTCACCGGCACCACGCCGTTCACGGGGCGTTCGCCCGCCCAATTGATGGCCGCGCACATCGCCGAGCCGCCGCCGGCGATCGCGGCGGCGCGGTCCGATGTCCCCCGCGCGCTGGCCGACCTGGTCATGGCCTGTCTGCAGAAGGAGCCTGGCGCGCGTCCTGGCTCCGCGCTCGAGGTCGCACAGGCGCTCGAGGATCCGGCCATGGTCAGCGGTGCCTTCGCATCGGCGCCCTCGCTGCCCGCGACGATGGCATCGGTGCCGGCGCCGCCGCGTGTCCGGCCCGCGACCGCGCTGCTCGCAGCGGGTCTGTTGCTCGCCCTTGGGACGTTCCTTGCGCCCAGGTTGCGGGTCACGAGCGGCGATGTCCCACCGAGCGAGGTGCCGCCCGTCGCCAGCCTCGATGCCCGGGCCATCGCCGTGATGCCGCTGGTGAGTCTCAGTGCCGATTCGACCGACGAGTATCTCGCGGCCGGCATGACCGACGAGCTCGCGAGCGCGCTGGTGCGTGTGGGTGACTTCCGGGTCGTGTCGCGGTCGGCCTCGCAGCTGGCGCAGCAGCGGGGGGCCACACCGACCGAGATCGGCCGTGACCTCGGGGTCTCATATCTGCTCGAGGGTACGGTGCAACGGCAGGGTGACCGGGTGCGCGTCACGACGCGGCTCGTGAGCGCTGCCGATGGCTTCACCGTGTGGTCCGACGTGTACGACCGTGCGGGCCGCGACCTCTTCGCGGTGCAGGACGAGTTGGCGCTGGCGGTGGTCGAGGCGGTCGGCGAGGAACTGGGCGTGCCGGTGGGGGCGGCGTTGGCCGATCGCAGCGCCTCGACGCCGGCGACCCCGTCGCCCGTCGCGGTCGGGAGTGCCGCCGCCCCCGCCCCCGCGCCGCCGGTCGCGTTGGTCGCGCGCAGTGCGGTCGATCCCGTCGCCTACGACCACTATCTGCGCGGCCTCGCGCTCTCGCAGCGGCGCGATGCGGCCTCGCTCAACGAAGCCTTGCGTGAATTCGGTCTCGCCGTGCGCCGCGACTCCGGGTTCGCGCGCGCGTGGGCGGGTATCGCGACGACGCAGGCGCAGTTGCCGTCGGTGACCACGCTCGATGCGCGCACCGCGAGTGCCCGTGGACTTGCGGCCGCCGAGCGTGCGATCCAGCTCGACCCGCAGCTCGCCGCTGGTTATGCGGCGCGCGGGATGCTCGCTATGCTGAACTGGGAGTTCGACGCCGCCGAGCGCGATCTCGCGCGGGCCCTGAGTCTCGATCAGGACGATGCGCTCGCCCTGCAATGGATGGGGGAACTGCGCCTGCGGCGCGGCGACGCCAGCGGGGCGACCGCGGTGCTGCGGCGCGCAGAGGTGCTCGACCCCGCGAGCCCCGGGATCGCCACGTTCCGTGCGCTGGCGCGCCACTCGACCGGCTCGCTCGACAGCGCTCTCGCGACGGCGCGGCGCACGACGGAGTCGGCGCCGACCCTCGTCGCGCCGCGCTTGGTGTACGGCTCGCTGCTCCTCGACGGTGGCCAGACCGATGAGGCGATCCGGGAGTTGCAGGCGGCCCGGGCGCTGTCGCCCAACGCGCCGTCGGTGTTGGGCGCGCTGGGCGCGGCGTTCGCCCTGAATGGGGAGCGCGTCCGCGCCGAGGACCTGCTGAATCAGTTGCGAGCGAACCCCAATGCGCCGTCGGCGGCGACCGCGACCGCCAAGGTGCTGGTCTCGCTCGGCGAACGCGACTCGGCCTTCGTGTACCTGTACAAGGCGGCGGACGCGCGCGACCCCTCGTTCGCGTCGGAACCCCTGTCCCTGCATGTGTGGGACCCCATCCGCGGCGATCCGCGCTTCGCCGAGCTGCTGCGTCGGGTCGGGCCTCGGACGGAGCGCGACGGGCGGCGACCGCCGCCGCCGAACGCGCCGCCGGCTGGCCGGGGCCGCGGGGGGTGAACTCCGGTGGCCGCGCGGGGTAACTTCACAGGTCACCCCAGACCTTCGGACCCGTGTCGCCTGCGCGTTTCGCCCTCCCTGCACTGCTCTTCGCCCTCCCCGCGATCGCTCGTGGGCAGGTGCGTGCGGTGGAGTCGCCGGTGCCGTCGGCCTACATGCCGCCCGCAGGGATGTGCCGCATTTGGGTGCAGGGCGTGCCTGCCGACAAGCAACCGGCGCCCACGGATTGCCCGACCGCGCTGCGCAACAGTCCGCCGAATGGGCGCGTGATCTTCGGTCCCAGCAAGGACACCGCGCGGTCCGGGGCGCTCTCGGGGCTGCTGCGCTCGAAGGCGTTGCCGTTGCCGGCGGCGTTGTCCGGCGGCCGAGTCGCCGCACCGCCGGCCGGGGCCGCGGCGACGCGCAGCGGGCCGGCCCGGACGACATCGGCCGGCGCGGCACGCGACTCGTTGCTGCGGCGCGATTCGCTCAGTCTGCGCGACTCGTCACGGCGTCGCGATTCGACGATCCGGCGGGATTCGGTGGGGTGAATGGGCGCGGGGGCGTCGCGCCGCCCCCGCGTTAGCTTCCCGCCATGCGCGAAGTCCGTGATCCGTATCTGCCCCTCGACCGCGAGGTCTTCGTCGCGGCGGGCCCGCCCACCGGTCGTGTCATCGTCATCGCGCCGACGCGTGCGGCCTGCGAGACCATCGAGCTGGCCTTCGAGCTCGACATCGAGACCATCCTCTGGGAGCGGCACGGGCGGGAACTGACGGCACTCGCCGAGGCCCGGAAGCCCTTCGGGATCATGGCGGGCACGGGCACCGGCAAGACGCTTGCCGTGCGCCCCATCGCCGCCGCGTTGCTCGGGACCGGCGAGCTCCGGGTCGGGGTCATCAACCGCGAACGCGAAGCGACGCCCGAGTCGCCGAGTTGGAACGTGGTCATCGTGACCACCGGGATCGCGCGGCGCTGGTTCCAGGACGGCGACATCACCGCCCGCGACACGCTGATCGTGGACGAGGTGCACCAGACCTCCGCCGAGTTGGAACTCTGCCTCGCCCTCGGCAAGCGCACGGGGTGCCGCTTCATCTGGCTCTCCGCGACGGTCGATCCGGCCTTCTACCGCCGGTATCTCGATGCGGCGGCGGTGGTGGAGAGCTCGGTGTTCGATCCCGCGCGCGCGGCCGACGTGCGCGTGGAGGCGAAGGATCCCGTCAGTTTCCTCGACGACAAGTGGCTGGCGCGCGTCGTGAAGGAGAAGCGTGGTGTCGGCGTCTTCCTGCCGACGCGCGCGATGGTCGAGCAGGTGGCCGACAGTGTGCGGGCGCGCTGGCCACGGCTGACCGTGGCGCATTATCACGGCGGTGAGCCGATCCGCGTCATCCGCCCGTTCCTCGACGGCGATGTGTCGGGCCCCTTCCTGTTGACGATGACCGCCGCCGGGCAGAGCGCACTCAACGTGCGCGGCCTCGACACGGTGGTGATCGACGATACGCGTTTCGCGAACGTGATCGAGCGCGGCCGCAACGTGCTGACGAAGCTCACCTTGGGCCCCAACGAGATCCTGCAGATGGCGGGGCGCGTGCACGGGCGCGTGGCCGGCGGCCGGGTGTTCATCCTCAGCGACCGCGATCTCGACTTCGGGTCGCTGCGCCCGATCGCGCCGGAGTTCCAGCTGGCAGGTGACTCCGAGCGGGTCGCTCTGACCTGCGCAGCGCTCGGCGTGCGCGCTGATGCGCTCGACCTGCCGGTCCCGTTGGACCGCGTGGCGTATCGCCGTGCGTTGGCGCTGCTCGAGGAGCGCGGGATCGCCGACAACGGGGTGCTGACGGCGTACGGCCGCGCCGTCGAGGCCATGCCCTGCGAGCGTCCTTGGGCGGAGTTGCTCGTCCATGCCGACGATGCGATGCTGCCGGCGCTGGCCGTCATGAGCGGTATCGAGTCGCTGCACCGCATGACGCGCGAGGAGCGCGACCTGCGGGGCCTCGCGCTGGCCGGGAGCGATCATCTGACGGCGTACAACGTGTACGCGGAGGCCTACACCAAGCACGGCTTCGTGGGCGATGTGTACGGGCTGCCGCGGCATCTCTTCCACGAGGAGATCGCGGAGTGGGCCGAGGGGCGCGGGGTCTTGGTGAAGGCGCTGGAGGACGCCGCGCTGGCGATGGCCAGCGTGTATCGCGCGCTGAAGCTGCCGCTGCCTGCCGCGCTGCCGCAGGCCGGCGACCGCATGCTGCGTGCGTTCCAAGAGTTGGTCGCGCAGTGGATGCCGTTCGCGCTGGTGATCGACGAAGAGACGGCGGAGGGTGAGTCCGCGCGGGTGTCACGCACCAGCATGTGCGGGAGTTGGGGCGCGGTCGCGGGCACCATCCGCTATTTCGCTGACCGCTTCGGCACCCCGCGGGCGGCCATCGAGGGGACGCAGATCCCGCGCGACCTGATCCGGCGGCACGCGCGCGAGCATCCACCGGAGATCCGCTTCGACAAGGAACGCGCGCACACGCCGCTGCTGCTCCGGCATCGGGTCAGCTACTTCGGATTCGATCTCGAGTCCGACGAGCAGCCGCTGCGCAGTTGGTCCGGTGCGCAGGGGGCCGAGGCGCGACGGGTGCTCGCGACGGCGTTGGCCACCGGTGAGGCCCTGCATCCGTCGGTGCGTCGCAACGAGCGCGAGATCGCGGCGGTGCGCGAGTATTGGCGGCGCAGTGGGGGGACGACCCCGCGGCTTGGCGTCGAGGAGTTGGCGGCGCGCTACGAGGAAGCGCTGCGCGACGTGCAGGATGTCCAGCAGTGGCGCGCCGCGCGCCCGGAGTTGGCGCTGGGCGACCTGGTCCCCGCCGCGCTGCGCGAGCGCCTCGATGCCCTGCCCGGGGTGGTGCTGATCCGGGACCGCGCGGTGCCGTTGGAGTACGACGTGGAGTACGACGCCACGGGTGCGCCATTCGGCGTCGTGCGCCTGCGACTGCACGAGAAGCTGGCGCGGACGCTGGTCGACGAAGAGCTCCCGACGCTCGACCGTCCGCTGCGCTTCGTGGTGCCTCGCGGCGCGCGGGGTGCCGCGCGGGGCGCGAGTCTGGCGGCGGTGCAGGAGGCCTTGGATCGGCCGTGGAGCGATGACGAGCTGCGTCGTGGTCCTCGCGGCGGGACCGGTGGCCGGTCGAAGGTGGAGGAGCTGCGCCGCGCGCAGCGGTCTGGCGACCGGGTCCACGGGGGTGGCCGCGGTCACGAGGCGCGCCGCGATGGGGGTCGTGGGAAAGGCCGCGGTGGTCGCAGTGGCGGGAAAGGCGGAGGTCGCGGAAAGGGTCGCCGGTGAAGGACTCGTGGGACCAAGCTTGTCCCAATAGTGTCCGAAAATCGGACGGCTGGAAAGCCTCGAAGCGAATAAGCTGTTGCTGTATATGCTTTTAGGCAGACGAATGACGACCCCTTGAATTATTGGACTGACAAGTCCATATTCAAGGCATGAGCGATCGACGCGCCACCATCCTTGACGCCGCCGCGACTCTCCTCGCGGAGCGCGGCTACTCGCAGGTCTCCGTCGACGACGTGATCTGCCAGTCCGGCCTCTCGGGCAAGAGCCACTTCTACCATTACTTCCGCTCCAAGGAGCAGCTCGCGCACGAGGTCATCGAGCGGCAGTTCGAGCGCGTCTGCGAGCGCGGCCTCGCGATCCTGCGCGAGCCGATGATCGACCCGCTCGACCGTCTCACGCTGTTCATCGACACCCTGGTCGCGCTGCAGGTCGAGCGCGGCCTCAAGGGCGGGTCACCCTTCGGCGCCATCGGCATCGACCTCGCGGGCATGGACGACGGCTACCGGCAGCGTGTGGCGACCGTCTTCGACCGCTGGGCCACGCAGCTGCAGTCGCTGCTGTGGGAGATGCGGGACCGCTTCGTGGTCGGCACCGATTCGCGCCGCACCGCGCACTTCATCATGTCGGCGCTCGAGGGGGCCGTCACCTTGTCGCGCGTCAAGCAGGACGCCGGTGTCATGCAAGGTGTCGCCTTCGAGCTGAAGCGCTACATCGGATCGCAGGTCCGCCACGGGGGGCCCCGTGCCCATGCGTAAGTCCACCAGTGCCCGCGGCGCACGCCGCGACGCGCGAGATCAGGGAGTGCAGGAGATGGTGCTCACCACTGCGAATGTGGAGCAGTTCGTCGCCGCCGACTTGCCCGCCGCCGAGGACATGGTCGTCGTCCGGCGCGCGCAGTTCGAGCGCGAAGCGCTCGCACAGCTCGATGCGCTCTACAGCTTCGGCCTCAAGCTCACCCGCTCGCGGGACGACGCCGAGGACCTCGTGAGCGACACGCTCGTCCGGGCCTTCGACCGCTGGGAGCAGTACCGGCTCGGCACGAACATCCGCGCGTGGCTCTTCACCATCCTCTACCACGCCTTCGTCTCGAAGAAGCGCCGGATCGATGCGCGTGAGGTGGCGCCGCCCGACGAGCCCGACGGCTGGGCCGGCTACGAGGCGGTGGGCGATGCGGATCCCGAGGGGACCTTCTACGATTCCTTCCTCGACGAGCAGATCGTATCGGCGATCACGCGCCTGCCCGACGAGTACCGCGCGGCCCTGATCCTCAGCGACCTGCACGGCATGCGCTACGCCGAGATCGCGCGCATCCTCGATGTGCCCGAGGGCACGGTCAAGAGCCGCCTCTTCCGCGGGCGTCGCATCCTCCAAAAGGAGCTGCGCGAGTACGCGGTCACGATGGGCTACCTCAAGGCGAGCTGAGCCGACGCTGTTTGGCGCGATTGCCGCAACCGGCCATCGCGCACCAGCGGCGCGTGCGGTTCTTGCTGCGGTCCAGGAACGCCCGGCGGCAGTCCGGCGCCGCGCAGCGGGCCACGCGCGCCAGTTCGCCGCGCACGAGACTGTCGGTCGCAGACTCCACCACTGGCAACAGCAGACCGGCGAACGCATCGCCGGTCGGCACGAATTCCCACGCGAAGCCCTGCGCGCCCTGGGCGACGATCTGGCGCATCCCGGCCGTGCGCCCCAGGACGCGGTTCAACTCGGCGAGGGCCGGATCGCGTCCACGCGAGGCCGGCAGGGACGGCTCCGTCAAGAGCGCGAGCGCGGCGCGCATCCGCCGGGCCTCCAGCAGCGCTGCGGTCGCGCCGGCGGGCTGCAGCGGCGCCCGGCGCAACAACAGCGCCGCGCGCTCCTGGTGGATCACCGCGGCGTCGCGGAGCCACCGCACATAGGCGTCGAAGCTCGCGAGGGCATCGCCGCGCGCCGCCGGGGCCTCGGAGTTGACGAACGCCAGCCAGAGCGGGGAGGGAGTCGCGACGGTCATCACGCAGGAGACTACGCGGCGACCGCCACTGCGGCAATCAGAGCACCGGCGAGCGCTGGACCAAGACGATGCGTCCGCTCCCTCGCAGCACCTTGTCGGCGACGCTGCCGACGAACAGTCGCGACACGCCACGGCCGTGCGTCCCCATCGCGATGAGGTCCGGATCGGTCTCGCCAGCGTGTTCGAGCAAGGCCCGCGCCGCATTGGCGTGCACCAACACCGTCGCGGTCACCGTCGGCACATGGCGGCGGACCTCCTCTGCCGTCGCGTCGAGCTCCTCCTTCGCCTCGGCCGCGATCGTGTCCACGCCGAAGCGGTCCAGCGCCTCGGACGACAGGGCCGTCAGGACGTCGCCGACGATCGGCGGGGCGATCACGCGGACCAACGCGATCGAGGCCCCATGCAGCGTGGCGAGGCGGATCGCCGACCGCAGAGCGGTGTCCGACGGTTCCGAGCCGTCGTGCGGCACCATGATGCGGCGGATCGCCGTGCCGCGAGCCACCGCGCGGTCCGGCGTGATCAACACGGGGCGATGCGTGGTGCGCACCACGGCATCTGCGATGCTCCCGATCCACGCCAAGGACTGCCCGCCGTGCCCATGCGTCGTCATCGCGATCAGATCCGCGCCGAACGCCTCGGCGGCCGCCTCGATCTCCGCGGCGATGTTCAGCCCGCTGCGGAGGTAGGTCGTGGCCTGCATCCCATACTCGCTCAGGGTGCGCGCGGCCGCGGTCCGCAGGTCGTGCTCCGCCGTCCCGCGCAGCGCGGCATCCCACGAGGGGTCATACAGCGGGACGCCCAGGTCGCCGATCGCCCCGATCGGGATGGACGGCACATGCACGCGGACCAGGGCCAGCTCCCCATCGGCACGATCGGCGATCGCCGCCGCCATCGGCACGGCGCCTTCGGCGAGAGTGGACCCGTCGAGCGGGACGAGGATGCGCAGTGACATCGGGACTCCTGACGGATAGAGCGACGTCGGACGCGAGGATACCTTCCTCGGTCAAGACTGAAGCGTATAGCAGTATCGGCCGTCCTGCAGGATTCCTTCACTCCATCCCCGCACCAGCCTATGCCGCCCGTCCCGCCGTTCGCCGTGCACGAACGCGTCCGCTGGAGTGACTGTGACCCGCTCGGCATCATCTTCTACGGCGCCTACATCCGGCTCTTCGAGATCGCGGAGCACGAGATGTTCCGGTCCATCGGGCTGCCCTTCGACACCCTGCGCGCGATCCGGGGCGTCTGGCTTCCCCGCAAGGCCTTCCAGGTCGAGTTCGCGGCGCCGGCGGCCATGGACGAGCTGCTGACCGTCGGCGTCGGCGTACAGGCCATCGGCACCACCTCCATCACCCTGCGCTTCACCGCCACCTGTGCCGCTGACGGCGCCCCCCGCGCGACCGCGACCCTCACCGTGGTCTGTGTGGACAAGCCCAGCATCACCAAGCGACCGGTGCCGGACTGGCTGCGCGAGGCGCTGCAGCCCATGACGATCCCGACGCCGCCGACCTAGGACGGTGTCTGACGACTCAGCCCGCTCCGCCGCGAGATGCGGCGCGCGAGGCGCTGCAGGCCGTCGTACGCGGCGTACTTGTAGGCTTCGGCGAGCGTCGGGTAGGCGTACACCCCCTGGATGAAGGTGTCCAGTGTGCCGTCGAAGGACATCGCCGTGCTGGCCACATGGATCAGTTCACAGGCGCCTTCGCCGACCAGCGACGCACCCAGAAGCCGCTGCGAGTCGGGGTCGAAGAGCAGTTTCACGAAGCCGTCGTCGCCGAGGATCTGGCCGCGCGCATTGCGACTGAAATAGGCCTTGCCCGTCTCGTAGGCCCGGTCACGGCTGCGCAGCGTCTCCTCGGTCTCGCCGACCATCGCCACCTCGGGAATGGTCCAGAGGACGCTGGGGAGGGCGGTGGCGAGCCGCTGCTTGTAGGCCAGCCCGAACGCGTGGCACATGGCGATCCGCCCCTGCTCCATCGCCGTCGCGGCGGCTGCCGGGAATCCGGTGATGTCACCGGCGGCGTACACGCCGGGGACGGCCGTGCGGAAGTGCTCGTCCACGGCGATGAAGCCGTGCGCGTCGGGTGCCACACCCACGGCCTCGAGCTGCAGGGTGTCGCTGTTGCCGGTGCGGCGGCCGCACCACAGCAGGCACTCCCCGTGGACGACGCTGCCATCGGCGAGGTGCACCAGCGCGATGTCGCCGGCACGCTCGACGCTCGTGACCTCGACGTCGAGCATCGCGCTGACCCCGAGCCGCCGGGTCATCTCGGCGCGCAGCACCTCGCTCACCTCGGCGTCCAGCGCCGGCACGAGCCGCGCATCGCGCGAGACGATCGTCACCTTCGAGCCCAGCGCCGCGAAGATGGCGGCCAACTCGATGCCCGTCGGCTCGCCCGCCACGACGATCAGCCGCCGCGGGATCCGCGTGAGCTGCAGGATGGTGTCGGCGTCCACGATGACCTCGTCGTCGAAGGGGACCTGCGACGGACGATGCGGTCGGGCGCCAGTGGCGATCAGCACGTTGGGCGCGCGGACGCGACGCGGCTCCTCGCCATAGCGGCGGACCTCGACGAGCCCCGGTCCGACGAAGCGCGCCGTCCCTTGCAGCCGCGTGATGCCGTGCTTGTCGAGGTTCTCGGAGATCTGCGCCCACTGCGCCTCGACCACCAAGCGCTCGCGGAACATGAACTCCGGCAGCGTGATGTCGGCCTTGACGTGATAGTCGACGCCGTAGAGCCCGCGCTGCTTGAGACCCGAGAAGTAGAGCGCCGTCTCGCGCAGCGCCTTGGTCGGGATGGTGCCGGAGTTGACGGCCGCGCCGCCGGGCTTGGGGGAGCGCTCGATCAGCGCCACCCGTTTGCCGGCGTAGGCCGCTTGGGCCGCCCCCTTCTCGCCGCCCGGCCCCGCGCCGATGACCACCAGATCGACGTCGAGCAGGTCGGGCGCCATCGCCGCCGGGGAATGCGCAGTGGTCACGCGCCAAACGATGCCTCCGGACCGCGCCCGGCGCAATGGCGCGCCGTCACGGCCCGGCCCGCGCCGAGTCCGCGCCGGGGGCCGTGGGGGTTACTTTTCAGGGATGACCCCAGAGACCACGTACTTCCGCAAAGGCTTCGGGCTCAAGTCCGACGTCGAGCAGGAGTTGGCGGCAGACTACACCGGGCACCTCGTCGACCTCCTCCGTGCGAACGACTCCACGCTGGTCGTGGACGACGTCACGATCCGCCTCGCCAAGGAATTCGGGTTCTGCTACGGGGTGGAGCGCGCGGTGGAGTACGCCTACCAGACCCGCCGCAAGTTCCCGGATCGTCGCATCTTCCTCGCCGGCGAGATCATCCACAACCCCCACGTCAACGCCAAGCTGCGTGAGATGGGGATCGTGTTCCTCGACGCCGGCACCGAGGGCTTCGACTTCTCGAGCGTCCAGCCCACCGACGTGGTGATCCTGCCCGCGTTCGGGGTGACCATCGGGGACTTCGAGCGGTTGCGCCAACTGGGCTGCGTGATGGTCGACACGACCTGCGGGTCGGTGCTGAACGTCTGGAAGCGCGTCGAGAGCTATGCCCGCGATGGGTTCACCGCGCTGATCCACGGCAAGTACTACCACGAGGAGACGCGGGCCACGGCCTCTCAGGTGCTGAAGTACCCCGGGGGTCGCTACCTGGTCGTGCGTGACATGGCCGAGGCGCAGTTGGTCTGCGATTACATCGAGGGTCGCGGGGACCGCGAGGTCTTCCTGGCCAAGTTCGCCCAGCAGTCCAACCCGGGCTTCGATCCCGACGCCGATCTGGCGCGGATCGGCGTCGCGAACCAGACGACGATGTTGGCGCGCGAGTCCCTCGCCATCGGGGAGCTCGTCGGTGCGTCGATCGCCCGCTACCACGGCGCCGAGCGCCGAGCGACGCACTTCCGCACCTTCGACACCATCTGCAGTGCGACGCAGGACCGGCAGGACGCCGTGCTCGCGCTGCTCGAGGAGTCGCTGGACGTGATGCTCGTGATCGGCGGGTACAACTCGAGCAACACCATCTCGCTGGCGGCGATCTGCGCGGAGCGCGTTCCCACGTTCCACATCGAGGACGCGGCCTGCATCGATCCGGCCTCGGGCGGGATCCGCCATCAGCCGATCGGGTCGAAGTCCGAGGTGCAGCTCGGCAGCTGGCTGCCGCGCAACGGACCGCTGCGTGTGGGCCTGACCGCCGGTGCGAGCACGCCGAACAACAAGATCGGTGAGGCGGTCGCGCTGGTGCTGGCCACGCGCGGCATCGATCCCCAGCGGGTCGGGTGACCGAGGCGTCCGCGGTCGGCACGGTGTCGCTGCCGCACGCGGACGGTGCGGCGGAACTCCGTCGTGCGGGGGCTGCGGTGCGCACGACGCTGGCTGCGGGCGGTGCGATCACCTCGGTGCAGCTCGACGACATCGAGTGGTGCGCGCGCGGCCGCTGGGTCGACCACCTCCCGACGTTGGGCGGCTGCACCATGCCGACCTTCGTGGCGGGGGTCGCGGGTCAGGTACTGCCCGAGGGTGGAGTGCTCGCCGCCGTCCCACCACGGGTCAGTGTCGCCGCCGACGGGACGCGCGAGGCCGTCATGTCGGACTGGGACGCCGAGGCGTACCCGCTGGCCGTCGGCCGGACGGTCGCATTCGATGCCGACGGCGCGATCCACCTGGCCTACGCCGCGACGAACCCGCGCGCGACGCCCGTGCCGTTCATCTGGGGGATCTCCATTCCGCTCGCGTGGGACCCCAGCGTGCGCATCGAGTTGCCCGCCGGGGTGCGGGCGCGGGTGGCCGCGTCCTGGGGCGAGGGTTTCCCGGCGGCGGGCAGCGAGTTCACGTGGCCGCAACTGCGCAACGGCGGTGAACTGATCGACCTCGCGCGGCCGACGCAGCTGCCCAAGGGGTTCGGTGTCACCTGTTTCGTGGAGCTCCCGGCCGCCGGTGTGACCCTGCGCACGTCGGCCGGGGCGATGACCATCCGCGGGACACGCGGGGTCGTCTCACATCTTCGGGTCGCGATCGACCACGAGGCTCCGGTGCCGGGTCGCGCGCCATCGCGCTGGTGGCGTCGGCGTCCTGCGCATCGCACCGTCAGCATCGCACCGACGGTCGGCGCGCCCGACACGCTGCTCGACGCGGTCGGTGCCTGGAAGGCCGCGCGCTGGGTCGAGCCGGGCAAGACGCTGCAGTGGGACGTTCGCTTCGCGCGGGCCGTCGAGCCGGACGACGCCCCGTGAGCCTGCCCCGCTCGGTCCGCAGTGCCCTGCGCGGGCTCATCGACTACGCGGGTCTGTTCCCGCCGGCGCAGGAGTCGATGGACGACGCCGTGCGGCACTATGCCGCGTATCGCCGGGCGGCGCACCAGTGGATGCTCGGCCGCTTCGTCGTGCCCGCGTCGCGCCTCGACGAGTTCGCGGCCGCGGTGGCAGCCTACCTGCCCGATGCACACGGCGAGTGGCACCTGAGCGTGTTGCTGGGGCCCGAGATCGAGCAGGACCTCGCCCGCATCGCTGCCCTCAATGCCGCGCACCGTGGCGTCGTGTGCGACGCGGTCGAGGTGCGGGCGGGCTCGGCCGGCGATATCGTGACCTTGGCCCGTCACCTGCGCCCCTCGGGCCTCGCCGCGTACGTCGAGATCCCAGTGGCCGAGGATCCGGCGGCATCGGTCGCGGCGCTGCGGGTCGCGGGGCTGCGGGCCAAGATCCGCACGGGTGGCGTCACGGTCGATGCCTTTCCTACGGCGGCGATGGTCGCGCGCTTCCTCGGGCACTGTGTGCGCGCGGCCGTGCCCTGCAAGGCGACCGCGGGCCTGCACCATCCACTGTGTGGCGAGTATCGCCTCACGTATGAGGCCGGGAGCGCGCACGGATCGATGTTCGGGTTCCTGAACGTCGTGCTGGCCGCGGCGTGGCTCCGCGATGGCGCGACCGACGCGCAAGCCGTCGAGCTGCTGCTCGAGCGTGACCCGCGCGCGATCGTGTTCTCCGATACCGGCGTGCGCTGGCGCGACGTCACCTTGCTCACGCCGCGGCTCGAGCAGCTGCGGCAGTCGTGGTTCATCGCGGTCGGCTCGTGTTCGTTCCGGGAGCCGGTCGCTGAGTTGGGATTCGTCGAGGGATGGCACTGATGGTCACGGACGAGACGCACCGCGAGTCGCTGCGCAGTTGGGTGGAGTCGGCGAACGAGTCGCTGCACGATTTCCCCATCCAGAACCTGCCGCTGGGCGTGGTGCGGCCGCGTGGCGACGAGCCGCCGCGCATCGGGGTCGCGATCGGGGACCGGGTGCTCGATCTACCGGCCTGCGAGCGGGCGGGAATGCTCGACTCGCTGCCGCCCGCGCTGCGCGCCGCCGCGCGCGCGCCGGACCTGAACGCGCTCTTCGCGTTGGGACGCGGCCCGCTGCAGGCCCTGCGCCAGCTGCTGAGCCGTCTGCTGCGCGAGGACACGGTCGAGGGGGCCGCCGCGCGGGCGCGGTCGGGCGCACTGTTGCATCTGCGCTCCGAGGTCTCCCTCTGCATGCCCGCGCGCATCGGCGACTACACGGATTTCTACGCGTCGGTGCATCACGCCACGAATGTCGGCGCACTGTTCCGCCCCGATCAGCCGCTGCTCCCGAACTACAAGTGGATCCCCATCGGGTATCACGGGCGCGCGAGTTCGGTCGTCGTGAGTGGTACGGCGGTGCAGCGCCCGCTGGGACAACTGCGTCCCGACGCCTCCGCGCCGCCCGAGGTCGCGCCGACGCGCGCGCTGGACTACGAGCTTGAGGTCGGGGCGTTCATCGGCGGCATGCAGCGCTTGGGGACCACTGTGCCACTCGCCGAGGCCGAGTCGCGGATCATGGGATTGTGCCTCGTGAATGACTGGTCCGCGCGCGATGTGCAGAGTTGGGAATACCAACCGCTCGGACCGTTCCTCGCCAAGAACTTCGCCACGAGCATTTCGCCGTGGGTGGTGACCCTCGATGCGCTGGCCCCGTTCCGTGCCCCGCTGCAGCCGCGCGCTGAAGGCGATCCGGCCCCGCTGCCGTACCTCGACGATGCGACGGACCGCGCCCAGGGTGGCGTGCACCTGTCGCTCGAGGTCACGCTCCGCACGGCGCGGATGCGCACGGAGGGCAGCGCGCCCGTCGTGATCGGGCGCGGCGATCTGCGGCAGCTGTACTGGACCTTCGGGCAGATGGTCGCGCACCACACGATGAACGGCTGCGATCTGCGCGCCGGCGATCTCATCGCCAGCGGGACGGTGAGTGGGCCCGGACCCGCCGAGCGCGGGTGCCTGCTCGAACTCACGCGCCGCGGGGCCGATCCGCTCGCGCTGCCGAACGGCGAGCAGCGCCGCTTCCTCGAGGACGGCGACGAGGTCGTGTTCCGTGGCTGGTGCGAACGGGACGGGTTCCGGCGGATCGGCTTCGGGACCTGTGTGGGGACCGTGATCGCGGCGGGGCAGGGCGCGACGCCCGGCTTGTAGAACGGGGGACCACCCCGTCATCTTGCAGGAGACCCGTTCCAGACCCGACATGCCACGCACTGCGCCCGTTGACGAAGCGACCGACACGCCGACCGAGCGTGCCCTCCACTGTGCCGATGCGCTGTCGCGTGCCGCGGCCGAGGCGGCCCGGCAGCATGAGCGCCTCGGCCGCTGCCTCGAGCTTGGCTGCTCCGACGCCGAGGCCCAGCATTTGGCCGAGGTCACCGCGCTCTGTGATGCGCACCTCGACGCCATGACCGCCTCGTACGAGACGTCGGCGAACAGTGCGGCCGAGGCCAAGGATCAGCCGTGGTGGCACGCGGCCAATGCGCTGTGGCATGCCAGTCGCGAGTACGGGCGCCGCCATGCGGGCAGCGACCGTGTGTCGCGGCTCCTGGGCAAGCACTCCAAGGAGAAGCTCACCGAGCTGACGATGGAGTACGAGCTGGAGCGCTCGGCGCTCATGGCCCTCAAGCAGGCCACGGTCGCGTTCCGCGCGACGCGCCCTGCGGCAGACTGATCCTTCGCGGTCGCGTGGCCGTTGGGGCCGCGGACGATCCTCACCGGAGAGTGCGAGATGACGTTGCGACCTGTGCTGGCGATGCTGACCATGGGCCTGCTGATGGTGGCACCCGCCGCCGCCTTGGCGCAGGGGCCATCGACGGTGATCCTGGTCCGACATGCGGAGAAGGCGGCGGAGCCGGCGGCTGATCCCATGCTCTCCGAGGCCGGCCTGGTCCGTGCCGCTGCGCTGCGCGATGCGCTGGCAGGCGCTGGCGTGGGGGCGATCATCGCGACACCGACCGCGCGGACGCGCGTGACCGCGTTCCCGCTCGCCACGGCCCTCGGCATCACGGTCGATACCACTGCGATGCCGCGGAACGTCGCCGCCCACGCGGCCGAGGTCGCTGCAGCGGTCCGCGCACGCTCGGAGCAGACGGTGCTGGTGGTCGGCCACAGCAACACGATCCCGGCGATCCTCGCCGCGCTCGGTGGTCCGCGGCTCCCCGATCTCTGCGACGGCGAATACGATCATCTGTTCATCGTGCAGCTGCGGCCCGCCGCCGAGCCGAAGGTCATTCGCGCGCGCTACGGGGCGCCGGTGACGGACGCCGGGTGCACCCCGATGCGCTCAGGCGCGGCACCCGCCGCGCGCTGAGCGCGGTCGCTCAGAAGCGGAACAAGCCCAGTGAGGCGCCCAGCTGCACCCACTGGAAGCGCCCCATGAACTTCAGCTGCGCTGAGATGTCGACCGACCCCGCACGGTAGCCCAGCGTGGGGAGCAGGCCGATCTCCGTCTCTTCGCGCTGCCACTTCCCCTCGGCGTCCTGCGCCAGGATGCGATACCAGCCGAAGTCCGTGGCGAGGTACGGGCCACGGGGCTTCTCCGTCGCGCTCGACAAGAAGGTGCGCGCGCCCAGGGTCACGCCCGTGATGTCGAGATCGCGCCGACGATCGCCGGCCTCCGGAGCGCGGCCCATGTACCGCGCCAGCGAGAGGCCGCTCAGCACGGACCAGCGCGGGTCGAGCGCGTACTCCACCTGCATCACGCCGCCGAAGCCCGTGCTGGCGCGGTTGGCGAGTTCGCCGGCCGGCGCATTCACCGTCGCCCCGAAGCCGACGGTCATCACTTGTGCGGAGAGCGACGCCGCCGTGCCGGCGAGCAGCGCGGCTCCCACGATGAGCTGACGCATCACCACGCGATCCCGTAGTCTTCGCCGTGATTCGAGACGGCACCCCACATGGTGCCGTGCTTGCGATCGAACCAGATGGCGGTGATGGGGCCGGAGGTCCGTTCCCCGAACTGCAAGGTATACCCCATCTTCACGAGTTCGCTCCGCACCCAGGGTGGCGTGAGGTCCTGCACCAGCATGCGTCCGGGCTGTGCCGTGTGATCGCCGAAGGAATTGCGCATCTGGAAGGAGTTCATGTTCGGGGCCTCAGCGGCCTGCTGCGGCGTCATCCCGAACTCGACGACGTTCAGGAAGAACTGCAGCAGGTTCTGATCCTGCGAGTCGCCGCCCTGCACCGAGAAGGCCATCCACGGCAGCCCGTCCTTCAGGGCGAGCGTCGGCGTGAGGGTCACGCGCGGGCGCTTCCCGGGCGCCACGACGTTGAAGGGATTCTCGCGCGCATCGAGCACGAAGGACTGCATGCGCTGACTGAGTCCGATCCCGGTGCGCCCCGCGATCACCGCCGGGATCCACCCGCCGCTCGGCGTGATCGACACGACCCAGCCCGCGGAGTCCGCCGCCTGGATGGAGGTCGTGCCGGCATAGAAGGCGTCGTCCCACGACGTCGCATCGCTGCCGCCGCTGCGCCGCGCGGTGTCGGCCTTGGGCGGCCACTGCTTGAGGTACTCGAGGAACGGGTTCTGCTCGCCCTGATACGGGTACGGATCGCCCGGCGCGACCGTGCTGTCGTTGCGATCCTGGCGCATGGTCGAGGCGCGATACTTCGCATACTCCTTGCTCAGCAGGCCCTTGATCGGCGTGGCCGGCGGGAACGCCGGATCGCCGTAGTAGAAGTCGCGGTCGGCGAACGCCATCGAGATCGCCTGATACACCGTGTGCAGGTACCGGGCGCTGTTGAACCCCATCCCCTTGAGGTCGAAGGTCTCGAGGATGTTCAGCGCTTGGAGCATGGCCGGCCCCTGCTGCCACTCCTGCAGCTTGTACACGCTGATGCCCTTGTAGTCCACGGAGAGTGGCGTCTCGATCTTCACGCGCCAATTCGCGAGGTCCTCGCGCGTGAACAGGCCGCCATCCTCCTGCACGCCACGCACGATCTCGGCGGCGATGTCGCCGTTGTAGAAGCGGTCGTACGCGGCACGGATGGCCGCCGCGCGATCCTTGCCCGCGCGCTTCGCCTGCGCCTCCGCCTCGACCAGTTTGCGCAGCGTCGCCGCGAGGTCGGGTTGCCGGAAGATCTCACCCGCGGCCGGCGCTTCGCGGGTCGCGCCTTCGCCCGCGTGCGGCAGGAACACCGTCGGCGAGTACTTCCACTCCTTGATCCGGCGCTTGTTCGACTCCATCGAGTTGGCCGTTTGCGCGTCGATGGGATATCCCTCGGCGAGCTGGATCGCGGGTGCGAGCACCTGCGCGAGCGACATCGTCCCGTACTCGGCGAGCATCACCATGAGGCCGCCCGGCGTACCCGGCGTGGTCGCGGCCAGCGGACCGAACTCGGGTGGATGCGAGAATCCCTTCGCCTTGAAGAACTCCGGCGTGGCGCCCGTGGGGGCGACGCCCAGCGCATTGATGCCGATGACCTGCTTGGTCTTGGGGTTGTAAATGAGCGCCTGTGTCTCGCCGCCCCAGCTCAGGACGTCGAACATCGTCGCGCCCGCGGCGAGCATGGCGGCGGCCGCGTCCACCGCATTGCCGCCCTGCTGGAAGATCATCGCGCCGGCCGCGGCACTGAGTGGCTTGCCGGTCAGCGCGACCCAGTGACGGCCGTGCAGCGGCGGGCGCTGCGTGGCCTGTGCCAGGCCGGTCGAGGCCACTGCGACGAGGAGCAACGTGGAGCGGAGCAACGTGCGCATCGGGATCACCGTTGGGGTCAGAGCCAGCGAGGGGTGAGGCGACGATACGCGTCGTAGGCGTCGCCGAAGGTCGTCATGAGGTATCGCTCTTCGCGCCGGACCTGCAGGCGGTCGAGCAAGAGCCAGGTGACCGGCACCAGCAGGAGCACCCAGGCGTTGCCGATCAGCCACGCGATGCTCAGTTGGCCGAGCAGGAAGGACACGTACACCGGGTTGCGTGAGCGCGCGAACACGCCGGTCGTGATGAGTTGCCGCGTCGCCTTCCAGGGCTCGATCGCCGTCGAGGCGCGGCGAAAGGTGCGCGCCGCCGTGATGAGCAGCGCGAGCGCGATCACGCCCGTGGTCCCACCGACGAGCAACGCCAGCGGGCCGCGGGGCAGTCCCAGCGGCGCCGCGCGGCCCAGCAGCTCGGCGAGCGCGATCACCGCGATCGGATACGTCGGCGGTGGGACGAGCATGCCCGCGGCGGGACGCCGTGGCGCGCGGTCCGGGGCAGAGGAGGAAGGCACGACCCTAATATGCGCGTCCGGACCCGCCCGGCGCACGGTTGACCCACCGCGGTCGATGGTCGATTATGCGAAATGTCCCTGCCTACCGCTCTCGGAGTCTGCTGGCTGATCGTCGTCGGCGCAGCAGGCGCACAGGTCCCCACCACGGCGGCGCCCGCAGACTCCACTGCGGTGGCGGCGCCCACGGTCGATCCCCGCTCGCCACGGTCGGCGGTGACGGAGTACCTGACGCTCACGCGCCGGGGTGACTTCGCCGCGGCGGCGCGGTTCTTCCCCGAACAGTCCCCCGACGCCGGCGCCGAGTTGGCCCGGCGGCTGAAGGTGGTCCTCGATCGGCATCTGTGGGTCGACCTCGAGCTGCTCTCGCCCCGCGCAGAGGGTGACACCGCCGACGGCCTGCCGCGCGATCGCGAGCGCATCGGGGCGGTACCGGGTCCGCAGGGCGAGGACGAGCCCGTGCAACTGAGCCGGATCCGCACGGACGATGGTTTCGTGTGGGTCTTCTCCGGGGTCACCGCCGCCCGCGTGGACGTGTGGTTCGACTCCCTCGCTGATCACTGGCTACGGCAGCACATCCCCCTTGGGCTGCAGCGTCCGGGTCCGCTCGGCGTCGAGTTCTGGCAGTGGGGGCTCGTCCTCGGGCTCATCCCGCTGGCGATCCTGCTCTCGTACCTCGCGGCGAGCCTGACAGCGCTGGTGCTGCATCGACTTTCCTCGCGCACCGAGACGACCCTCGACGACGCCATCATCGCCCGCACGCGTGGGCCGGTGCGCGCGATCTGGACCACGATACTGTTCCGCATCCTGATCGAGTTCGTGGGCCTGCCGCTGGGCGTTGAGCAGACGGTCGGGCTGATGACCCGGTCGCTGAGCGTCGCGTTCGTGACCTGGCTGGTGTTGCGGATCATTGCGGTGCTCGAGAAGGAGCTTCCCGCCTCAGCGTGGGCGGCCGAGCGCGCCGAGATGAAGGCGATCATCCCGCTGGTCGGCCGCGTGGCCCGGGTCTTCGTGTTCGCGCTCGGGGCCATCGGGATCGTCGCGCAGTTCGGATACTCCGTGGCCACGCTGGTGGCCGGTCTGGGCATCGGAGGCATCGCAGTCGCGCTCGCGTCGCAGAAGACCCTCGAGCATGTGTTCGGCTCCGTGGCGCTGGGACTCGATCAGCCGATCCGCGTCGGCGATTGGATCCGCGTGGGCGCGGTCGAGGGCACCGTCGAGCAGATCGGCCTGCGCTCCACGCGGCTGCGCACCATCGAGCGCAGTGTGGTGAGCATCCCCAACGGACAGTTGGCCGAGCAGCAGACCGAGAACGTCGGGCAGCGCGAGCGCATCGCACTGCGCACGACGATCGGACTCGAGTACGGCACGACGGTGGCGCAGCTGCGGGCGGTGCGCGACGACATCGAAGCGCTGCTGCGCGCTGAGCCCAAGGTGTGGCCCGACCGCGTGATCGTCAGCTTCGCGAAGTTCGGGGCCTACTCCCTCGACATCGAGGTGATCGCCTGGATCCAGACCACGCAGATCGACGAGTTCCGTGAGGTGCGACAGACCCTGTTCTTCGCGATGATGCAGATCGTCGAGCGGCACGGCTGTGCCTTCGCGTTCCCGACCCAGACGGTCCACGTCGTGCCGTCGCAGGCGCCGACGCCCTAGGCGCAGCGCAGCTCACGGCGTCGCGGGCACGCGCCGTTCGCTGAGAGCGACGCCGACATACAGCGTGACGGCGGCCGCCAGCGACAGCAGGAACGGCGTCGCCAGCGCGGCGATGGTCGCGGCCACGTAGGCCAGCAGACCACCGAGCAAGGCCGCGATGGCGGCCCGCGGCCCGCCGAAGCGCGTGAACAGCGCGAAGCACACCGTCACCAGCACGCCCGCGCTCCCGAACGCCGACGCCATCTCGACCAACGCGAACACACCCTCGGCGTGCCGCGCCAACCACCACGCCACCACGCCGCCGAGGACCACCAAGCCCCGCGTCACGCGCACACGGGTGCGTGCGGTGGGTGATGCGAGCTGCGGCAGGATCAGGTTGTGCGCACCGAGCCCGCCGGCGATCAGCAGGGTGCTGTCGACGGTCGAGAGGATCGCCGAGACCAGTCCACCCGCGAACACGATATACAGCCAGCCCGGCAGCACCGTCCGCGCGAGGGTCGGGATCACCTGCTCGGCGTCGGCGAGGTCGAGGCCGAACGCGGGGCCGGCCAACAGCGCCAGCACGATGGGAATGGACCCGACCAGCAGGTAGAGCGAGCCAGCCGCCAGCGTGGCGCCCCGCGCGACACCCGCTGAGCGCGAAGCGATGATGCGCGAGATGAGCTCGGTGGCGACGACGGACCCGCAGATCGGGATGGCCCAGGCCTCGAGCAGCTCCCACCACGGCATCGCCGCGGGCCGCTGCAACGCGATCGCATCGGCTGAGGCGATCAAGGTCGCGGCACCCGACACGCCGCCGACATAGTGCAGGACCACGGCCAGCAGTGCGAGCAGCGACACGGTGACCACGCCCGCCTGGATCAGATCGGTGACGGCGTCGGCGAGCATCCCGCCGACCACGGTGTAGGCGACGACGATCGCCGCCGCGATGAACAGCCCCGTCTCGAAGGACAGGGCCGTCCCACTCACCGTGATCACCTGTCCGAAGGCCCGCAGCTGTGCCGCGGCCCAGAGGATCGATGGCGGGATGAGGATCACCGCAGCGACCCGCTCGACGCTCACGCCATAGCGCTCGCGGTAGAGGTCGGCGAGCGTGGTGAAGCGTCGCCGCCAGATGGGCACGGCGAACACCGCGCCCGTCAGCAGGATGCAGAGCCCGTACCCGAAGGGCTCGACCGTCGCGAGTGACAAGCCGTCGGCATGGACCAACGCCGCGCCGCCCACGATGGTCTCCGCGCCGAACCATGTCGCGAAGATGCTCGCCGTCGCCAGCCATGGACCCAAGCGCCGCCCGGCGACCAGGTAGTCGTCGAGCGTCGCGATACGACGCGACACGATGATCCCGATCACGAACTGCACGACCAGGAACGCCGCGATCGCTCCGAGCAGCGGCGTCACCGCGCCAAGGGACCGTCAGGGCTCACGGAGGAATGGTAATTCCTGACGCAGATCGAGGAGGGCGCGCGCGGCCCCCTCGTGGATGGCGGTCGCGTGCTGGGACTCGATCGCGATGGTCTGCCCGCTCGGCGTCTCGAACTGTGTCGGGAAGCTCCGAGGATCGCGGTCGAAGAGCCGCGCGACCATCACGACCGCCGCCGCGTACGTGCCGACCACCGAGGGGTGGAAGCGGTCCTCATCGTACAGCGGAACCGTGGGGTCGATCGCCCATGTCTGCTGCCAGGCGTCGCCGACCGGGAACAGGATCCCGTCGACCGCGCGGGCGGCGGCGCGATACGAGGCGCTCACGTTCGGGAAGTCGAAGGACCGCCCCTCGCTCGGCCACACCGCATAGAGCGCGGGCACGCCCCCTGCGCGTCGGATCACGGTGTTCCAGGTGACGGTCCACTCCCGCAGGTAGATCTGGCTCTCGGGCAGGGCCGAGGGGCCCTGTTGCAGGATGACGACATCGTACCCGCCACTCGCGACGGCCTGGCGCACCGACTCGATGGCCCAGTGATCCTCGAGGCTGGTCCCCCCCATCAGCGAGGACGCGACGGTCACCTCGATGCCAAGCGCGCGACTGAGACCCTGGACCATTCCGGGCAGGTCATTGCCCGCGGTCAGGCTGTTGCCGATGAAGAACAGACGCGACGGCGTCCCCGCACCGGCATCGGGTGCGGTGCTGTCGCGGCAGGCGCCGAGGCCCACGGTCGAGGCCAGTGCGGCGGTAACGGTGAGCTGCGTGAGGAATCGCATGCCGAATGCTACGACGTCGTGCGTGCGGTCCCCACCACGCTGGGACCGAATGTATCGAATGCGGGGTACTCGCACTTGTCCGTGCCACGAGTGAGATTCCTCCGCGACGTGTCGATCCCCCGCTCCCACTCCGCGCTTCCTCCGCCGATCGTTACGGCCAGCGGCGTCCGGTTCCCCACCGGGTTCCACTTCGGGGTCGCGACCTCCGCGTATCAGATCGAGGGCGCGACGACCGCGGGTGGGCGCGGCGCCTCCATCTGGGACAGCTTCGCCAAGGTGCCGGGCGCCATCGAGCGGGGCGAGAGCGGCGACCCCGCCTGCGATCACTACCATCGCTGGGCCGACGACGTCGCACTGATGCAGGCCATGGGCGTCTCGAGCTATCGCTTCTCCATCGCGTGGCCTCGCATCCAGCCCAGCGGCAAGGGGCGGCCCAGCAAGGAAGGGATCGGTTTCTACGATCGCCTGATCGATGCGGTGCTCCAGGCCGGCATCAGGCCGTTCCCGACGCTGTACCACTGGGATCTGCCGGACGCCCTGGAGCGCGAGGGCGGCTGGCCCAAGCGGGCCACGGCGGACCGCTTCGCTGAGTATGCAGCGATCTGTGCCAAGGCATTCGGGGACCGCGTGCATGAGTGGACGCTGTTCAACGAACCCTACATCTTCGTGTCGCGGGGCTACCTCACCGGTCGCTATGCTCCTGGTCGCCGCGATCCGGAGGCGTTCATCCGCGCGGTGCACACGGTGACACTCGCGCAGGGCGATGGGTTCCGCGCGCTGCGTGCCGTGCGCCCGTCGGCGAAGGTCGGGACCGTGGTCGCGCTCTCACCCTGCGAGCCGGCCACCGACTCGGAGGCCGACCGCGCGGCCGCCCGCGAGGCGGACGCCCTGTTCAATCTCCTGTTCCTCGACCCGGCGTTCCACGGGGGCTATCCAGGGCCCTTCGCCGAGAAGGTCAGCGCGCGGTCGCTGGGCTACACGCGAGGTGACTCCGAGCGGATGCGCACCCCGCTCGACTTCATCGGGATCAACTGCTACTACCGGCTGGTGGTCGGTGTGTCGGCCGGCACGCCGAAGCTGCCGTTCTATCTGTTGGCCGGGCAGGGGGACATCCGCACCGCCGGCGGACACGCCATTCCGGGCGCGTCCAAGCGGGTGCGCGTCGTCGAGAGCTCGTTCGGACGCCGCGACGGCCCGCGTACCGAGATGGACTGGGAGGTGTGGCCGCAGGCGCTCTACGACGTCATCATGCGCATGACCAGGCGCTACGGACCGATCCCCATCGAAGTCGCGGAGAGCGGCTGCGCCTTCGCGGACGAGGTCAGCCCCGACGGTCTGGTGCACGACGAAGCGCGCCGGCAGTACCACCGCGAACACCTGCTCCGGGTGGCTGAGGCGATGCGCGACGGGGCCGATGTGCGGAGCTACCACGCCTGGAGCTTCATGGACAACTTCGAGTGGGCGTCGGGGTATCGGCCACGCTTCGGCATCGTGCACGTGGACTACCGGACCCAGCGCCGCACGCTCAAGGACTCCGGGGCCTGGTACGCGGACGTCTGTCGGACCCGCGTCGTTCCGTAGGGCGATTCACGGTTCGCGGGTCAGCTGCCGATACTCGAGGGCAACCCTTCTGATGCTGAGGTGCCCACTATGACCAACAATGTCGGGAATGCGGACAAGGTCGTCCGCGTGATCGTCGGACTCGGCGTGCTCTCGCTCTTCTTCGTGCTCGACGGCGTCCAGCGCTACGTCGCGGTGATCGGCCTCGTGCCACTGTTCACAGCGGCGTCGGGCTACTGCCCACTCTACACGGTGCTGGGCGTCAACACCTGCGCGCGGAAGCCCTAGGCCTCCGGCTTGAGCCGCCCGGCGTACTTCGCGCGGATCTTCGCCACCTTCGGCGACACGACGAAGGCGCAGTAGGGTTGGAAGGGGTTCCGCGCGAAGTAGTCCAGATGTTCCCGCTCTGCCGGCCAGAACACCGGCGCCGGCGCGACCTCGGTGACGATGGGGTCATCGAACACGGCGTCTGCCGTCAGCGCAGCGATCACCGCGTGGGCGGTGGTCGCCTGCTCGGCGTCGTGCGTGAAGATCACGGAGCGGTACTGCGGCCCGACATCGTTGCCCTGCCGGTCGCGTTGCGTGGGGTCGTGCGAGGCGAAGAACACCTCGAGGATCTCGCGGTAGCTGATCACCGCCGGGTCGAATCGCACCTCGACCACCTCGGCGTGGCCGGTGGTCTTCTCGCAGACCTGCGCGTAGGTCGGGTGCGCCACGTGCCCACCCGCGTAGCCCGGGCGCACATCGAGCACGCCGTCGAGCATGTCGTACACGGCTTCGGTGCACCAGAAGCAGCCGCCGCCAAGGGTCGCGATCGCAGTCGTCATCGGGTCAGGTCGGGGTCAGGTGGCCATGCCCACGCGACGGCGAACGAACTGTCGCGCGGTGAGTTCAGAGAGGAGGAAGGCGGCGACCTCACCGGTGGTGAGGGAGCGGCCGCCCGGCGGCATGTAGTCGGCGAGCACGCGCGCCGTGCCGGTGGCCTCGCCATCGGGGATGTCGGGTGTGGCGACAGTCGTCCACTCGAGGTCGCTGTCGCGCAGCGCCTCCCACGCGAGGCGGTGCTGCTCGGAGGTCTTGCGGAAGATCGGCGGGAACGTCGGTGACTCGCTGCGCAGCATCGTGCCGTCGGCCGTGAGCAGGATGCCGCCGCCGGCGACGTTGAGGATGCGCGTGACCCCCAGACGCTGCATCGCCGCGACGATGTTGCGGGTCCCCTGGCTCAGTGCGACCCCGGGCTCCTGCAGACCCGCGTTGCCAAGGCAGGAGATCACCGCGTCCGCGCCGGTGATGGTGCGTTCCACGGCGGTCGGGTCGAGCACGTCGCCGGCGAACACGGTCAGACCAGGCAGTTCGGCGAGCGCAGAGGGATCGCGGGCGAGCGCCTGGACCCGGTGCCCGGCCGCCAGCGCACCGGCGAGCACGCGGCGACCGGTGCGGCCGGTGGCACCGAACAGGGCGATGGTGAGGGCGGCGGACATAGGTAGGAGAATAACCCCCATCGCCACGCGCAGGTGCCAAACGGCTGATGCCCTGCTAGCGTTCAGACTACCATGACGCCCCCGGTGACGCTCCACGCGCTGCTGTTCGCGATCCTCGGCGTTGGCATCGCTGGGCTCGGGGCCGAGCTCCTGCTCCTGGAGCACTTCGAGGAATGGCGGCAGTGGCTGCCGCTGGCGCTGCTGGCCGTTGCGGCGCTGGTCTGGCTCCTTCACGCGTGGCGGCGCGCGGCGTCCACCGTGATGGCGATGCGGGTGGTGATGGCGGCGCACGTGCTGGTCGGTGCCGTCGGCGTGTGGTTCCACTACAGCGGCAACACCGAGTTCGAGTTGGAGATGTACCCGGATATGCAGGGCTGGACGCTGTTCACCGAGTCGATGATGGGGGCGACGCCGGCACTGGCGCCGGGGGCCCTCGTACAGTTGGGACTGCTGGGCCTGGCGTGGTCGTTCCGCCATCCGGCACTGAGGCAGTGACCGCCGAACGACATCACACCTACCCGTTGAGGCGTACTATGATCCGCGCTCTGCGCGCCCTGGCCCTCGTGGCCGCCCTCCCGCTGCTCGCGTCGGCACAGGTGGGCAAGCACAGCTTCGTCGACCCCAACCGTGCCAGTGAGGCCGATCTCGCCGCGCTGCCCGGAATGAACGTCACACTGGCCAAGGCCGTGATCGCCGGCCGTCCGCACCTGTCGATGCTGGCCGTTGACTCGCTGCTGGGTCAGACGCTGTCGCGTGAGCAGCGCACGGCCCTATACGAGAAGCTCTGGCTCCACATCAACCTCAACAAGACCACGCGCGAGGAGATCCTGCTGATCCCACGCTCGGGCAATCGCGTGGCGCGCGAGTTCCAGGAGTACGCGCCCTACAAGGGCCTGCCCGTGTTCCGTCGCGAGATGGGCAAGTACTGGGACGCCGCCGAGGTTGCGCGACTGGAGAGCTATGTGTTCGTGCCGATCGATCTGAACACGGCCAGCGACGAGGACATCCTGAGCATTCCGGGCAGCGGCCCGCGGGTGCTGCGCGAGTTCAAGGAGTACCGACCGTACCGGTCCATGGAGCAGTTCCGCCGTGAGATGGGCAAGTACTGGGACGCGAAGGAAGTGTCGCGGTTGGAGCGCTATGTGGTGATCGGGCAGTAGCCCCCCCCCTCACCCCAGCCGCTCCAACTCCTCCGACGCGGTGGCCCATGCGGTCACCGCGTCGTCGTAGGTGCGCCGGGCGTCCTCGAGCTGCTTGGTCAGCGTCGCCGCCTTCCGCGCGCCATCTGCGCCGCCAACATACAGCGACTCATCCGCGACCGCAGCCTCCAAGCGCTTCACCGCGCCCTCTGCCGCCGCAACATCGGCCTCAGCGGCCTCCACCCGACGCTTGAGCGTCCGCTTGTCGGCGTCCGCACTGCCGCGCCCCGAGGGCTTCTCCGCCGCGCGCGCCGCCGCCTTCACCTTCTCGTCGCGCCGCGCATCGCTCGCCGCCGTCGCGACCTGCTTTTCGCGCAGCGCCTCGGCGGCCTCCCACTCCACGAACGGACCCGCGAAGTCGATCAACTTGCCATCGCGGATCGCCCACACCCGCGTCGCCAACTCGCGCAAGAAGGCCCGGTCGTGGCTCACGATCACCGTCGTGCCCTCGTACTCCTCGATACCGTCTTCCAAGGCCTCGATGCTCTCGACGTCCAAGTGGTTCGTCGGCTCGTCGAGCACCAGCAAGTTGGCCTTGCGCAGCGTGATCATCGCCAGCGCGACGCGCGCACGCTCACCACCCGACAGCGAGTTGGTCGAGCGCAGCACCTCGTCGCCACTGAAGCCGAACGCGCCGAGCAGGCCTTGGATCTGCCCACGGGTCCACAGCGGACGCAGCTCCTGGATCACGTCGAACATCGACTTGTCCATCGGCACGCCCGCCAGATCCTGACGGTACCAGGCCGTGGTGATCGAACCACCGATGCGCACTTCGCCACCCTGCGGCTCGCGCGCGCCGAGCAGCGTCGAGAGCAGCGTCGTCTTGCCCGCCCCGTTGGGCGCGACCAGCGCGATGACATCGCCGCGCATGAGCGTGACCGTCGCGTCCTTGAGCAACACGCGCTCGTGCGGCGGCGTGCCCACCGCGACCGTCAGCTTCTCGGTCTGGAACACCCGGTCGCCGCCGCGCTCGCCGATCTCGAGCAACAGGCTCATGGCGCCCGCCTCGCCCGGCGGCGGCGAGAGTCGCGGCAAGCGCTCCAAGCGCTTGCGACGCCCCTTGGCCTGCGCGCTGTTCTGCCCCGCGATATGGCGGCGAATGTAGTCCGCCTCCTTGTTCACGAAGGCCTGCTGCTTCTCGACCGCGCGCCGCAACGTCAGCTCCCGCTCGGCCTTCTGCTGCACGAAGGCGGAGTAGCCACCGCGATAGGGTGTGGCCGTGCCCGCGCTCACGTGCAACACGTGGTCCACCGTCTCGTCGAGGAAGGCACGGTCGTGCGAGATCACGATCACCGTCTCGCCGAGCTCGCCCAGGTAGCGGGTCAGCCAGCGCGTCGTGTCGAGGTCCAGATGGTTGGTGGGCTCGTCGAGCAGCAAGAGGTCAGCGGGCGCGGCAAGTGGTGCTGCGAGTCCGACGCGCCCACGCTCACCGCCACTCAGCTTCGAGAGCGGACGCGTCTTGCACTCCTCAGGGTCGAACCCAAGACCTTGCAACACCGCGTCGACGCGCGCGTGGTAATCGTACCCGCCGATGTGCGCGAAGCGCTCCATATCGCGCCCGTACTTCTCCAGGTCGCTCTCCGTCGCCCGCTCACCCAGCTCGGCGAGTCGTTCGCCCTGCTGCGCGAGCGCCTTCTCGAGCTGGACCACATCGCCGTAGCCCGCCGCCGCTGCTTCCCACACCGAGGTCGCGTCGCCGAAGTCGCGATGCTGATCGAGCAGCGTGATCTTGAGGCCAGGCATGCGCGCGACCGCCCCGCGCGTGGGCTTCAGGGCACCGGTGAGCAGTTTGAACAGCGTGGTCTTGCCCGCCCCATTGCGTCCCACCACGCCCCAACGCTCACCGCGCCCGACCGTGAAGGAGACTTTGTCGAGGAGCACATCCGCGCCGAACTCGACGCGGATGTCGGCGAACGACACAAGGGTCACTGCCCGCTGCCACCCGTACGGCGGGGACCACCGCGTCCGCGACGGCTGCGCCCGCCGCTGCCACCAGCGCTGGGGCCACTGCTCTTGCCACCGTCACGGTACGGGGATGCATCGCCGCCACCCGCGGATGGGCGCGGTGCGGCCGGCCGCGAGGCGCCACTGCGCGTGCCGCTGGAGGTCGCAGCACTGCGACCGCTCCCCGTCGACGACGGACTCGGCCCGCGGCTCGCTCCACCACTCGCCGCCTGCGCCTTCCGCTCCAACTTCGCCTTCGCCCGAGCGCGCTCCTCCGCCTTGCGCGCCCGGATCGCCGCGATGCGCTCAGCGACCGGCACCTCGAAGCGCTCCTGCGGCTTCGCGCTGTAGTCGAAGTCGGGCAGGGTCACGCGCGGCAACCGCTTGCCGATCGCACGCTCGATGGCTTTGAGGTCCGTCTCTTCTTCGGGCGAGACGAACGTGTACGCCTCGCCCGTCAGCTCCGCACGGGCCGTGCGGCCCACCCGATGGATGTAGTCCTCGGGCATGTGCGGGACATCGAAGTTCACCACGTGGCCCAGCGCCTCGACGTCGATCCCGCGCGCGACGATGTCCGTGGCCACCAGCACCTGCAGGGCGCCGTCCTTGAAACCCGCGAGTGCGGCCGTGCGCTGCGGTTGCGAGCGGTTGCCGTGGATGCGGTCGGCGAGGATGCCCTGCTTGACCAGCTGATCGGCGAGCCGGTTGGCGCGGTGCTTGGTCCGCGTGAAGACCAGCGCCTGCGGCATCTCGCCGCGCTGCAGCAGCGAGACCAGCAGGCTGGACTTCAGCTCCTGCGCCACGGGGTACACGGCCTGCGTGATGCCCACCGCCGGCGCGGCCTTGCGCTCAAGATTGATGGTCGCCGGCTTCTGCAGCATCTCGTGCGAGAGTTTGGCGATCGGGTCCGGCATCGTCGCGCTGAAGAACAGCGTCTGCCGCTTCGTCGGCACGAACTTGAGGATCTTCTTGATCTCGGGCAGGAAGCCCATGTCGAGCATCCGGTCCGCTTCGTCGAGCACGAGGTACTCGATGGTGTCGAGCCGCGCGTAGGGTGACCGCAGATGGTCGAGCAGGCGCCCGGGCGTCGCGATCAGCACATCGACCCCGCTGCGGAAGGCGTGCTCCTGCGGCCCCATCCCCACACCGCCGAAGATCGCGGCGGCCGTGATCGGCGTGTGCACCGCCATCTCGTTCAGCGACTCGAGGATCTGCGCGGCGAGCTCGCGGGTCGGCGTCAGCACCAGCGCGCGCGTGGTGCCCCGCGGCCGGTCGATCAGCTTGTGCAGGATCGGCAACAGGAACGCCGCCGTCTTGCCGCTGCCGGTCATCGCGCAGGCAAGCAGGTCGCGCCCCTCAAGGGCCGGCGGGATCGCATCGGCCTGGATGGGGGTGGGGCGGGCAAAGCCCAGTTCTTTCAGTCCCTGAAGGAGACTGGGGTGCAGGTGCAACGCGCTGAAGGTGCTCAGGATCGGGTCCGGCTGGGGGTCAACGAGGCGCGCAGTGCGCCTATAGCCCTTAAAGATAACCCATTCAAGGCTCGGACGGGGCGACGGCCGAGCCCGGGCCGAGCCTGCCGCTGGAGCCGCCGCCGTCCCGTCCGCCTAGTCGGCGAGCCCGTCGCGCCCGCGGGCGTCGATGCG
The DNA here is from genome assembly GCA_964503275.1 of uncultured Gemmatimonadaceae bacterium. Lineage (GTDB taxonomy): Bacteria > Gemmatimonadota > Gemmatimonadetes > Gemmatimonadales > Gemmatimonadaceae > DASRAP01. Next base: position 65,499 of record CAZCZO010000008.1, read on the forward strand.
GGTGGGGCCGATCAGCCGCCCGCCCCGCACCAGCAGCGCTTCGTCGAAGTTGTTGACCGTCGGGCAGATGTGCGTGGGCAGCAGCTCGATCAGCGTGCCGATCGGCGGCAGGGCGGCCCCATCGGCCAGATCGATCGGCAGGTGCTCCTCGCTGGGCTTGGCGGGTGTCCAGTCGGCGTGGCCGAGCACCTCGCAGGTCGGTGTGCCGGCATCGGCGCTCACGGCTTTGTGGCCCGCGTCGCAGGTCACGCGCCCCGGGCGCGGGTGACTGATGATGGTGCTGAGCACCACCGCCGCCGGCTGCAGGCCCCACGCGGGCAGCTGCGCGAGCGAGGCGCGGTCGTTGAGCACCACCGTGCCCGGCGACACCCGGACGGCGGCGTCGAGCCGATCCCAGTGCGGATAGCTCAGCGCTGCGGGAGTCGCTGGCGTGCCGGCCACGATGACCTCGTCGATCGTGATCCCCAGCGCGCCGAGGGCCTCGATGAGCATGGCGAGACGCGAGTAGCCCGCATGACCGACCGCGTCGCGCTCGGCCTCGGCGGCACCCGCGAGGTGCCCGTCATACCAGTGCAGGCCACGGAGCGTACAGCCCGCCGCCTGCACCTCCTGCGCCAGCGCCGTCACCCGCGCCGGGTCCGAGGGGTCGTGGCCCGTCCGATCCATTCCCGGATTCAGATCGAGGAATACGCCGACCCCGCTGCCCTGCCACGCCTCAAGGTGTGACGACTCCTCCACGAGGATGCTGCCGCGGGTCGCGGGATGCGCCGCGAACAGCGCCCGGGCCCGGGCGGCGTTCGCGGCGACCATCGGGAAGGCGAGCAGGACGTCGGGCGCGTGCAGCGACGCCAGCAGACGCCACTCTTTGGTGGTCGCGCACTTGAAGTGCCGCACCCCGGCGTCGAGCAGGCGCTGGATCACCGCCGCCGACTTGACCGTTTTCACGTGCGGCCGCCATCGGTCCGCGACGCCGCCGCAGGCCGCGAGCACCGCGCCGACATTCGCATCGACGCGGTCGAGGTCGATCAGCAGGGCCGGCGTCGGGATGCCGTCGGGGTGGTCGAGGAATCGCGGCGTCGGCATGCAAGAGCGGGGGAAGGGGACCGCTCGGCTACGCGGACTTGGTGATCGACGTTGGCATGGGGGCCGCGAGCGCGGTCGCGACGGCCTGCTGCATCGAATCCGCCGTTTCGAGCGGGCCGAAGCGCTCCAGCACGGTGCCATCGCGCCCGACGAGGAACTTGGTGAAGTTCCACTTGATGGATTCGCTGCCGAGGGTCCCCGGACAGGCCGACTTGAGGTAGCGGTACAGTGGGTGCGCGGCATGGCCGTTGACGTCGACCTTCGCGAACATCGGGAAGGTGACGTCGTAGGTCGTCGAACAGAACTGCTTGATCTCGGCCTCGGTGCCGAACTCCTGGTTGCCGAACTGGTCGCAGGGAAAGCCGAGGACGGTGAGGCCTGCGTCGCGCTGCGCACGGTACAGCGCCTCGAAGCCCGCATACTGCGCGGTCGTGCCGCACTTCGAGGCCACGTTGATGATGATGAGCACCTGGCCGCGGTACGGCGCGAGGGTGGTGGTCTCGCCGTCGATGGTGACCACGGGGATGTCGAACAGACTCATGGCGTGAACGATGGGGGTGGGCGGCAGCGCGGGCCAGCGCGATGCCGTCGGGGCGCGTAGATTCGGCGCACCCTTCCTGACCCGGACTAACGCATGCACCCCTCCCGCTTGTTCCTGCTCAGCGCGCTCTGCGCTGCCCCCGCGCTCGCGCAGCAGCGCCCGGCCGACGACCCGGCCCTGGTGGCCCGGGCGCGCGCCATCCACGAGCGGGTGATGACCCTCGACACCCACGTGGATATCAACGCGCGGAACTTCTCGGCCGAGGGCCCCAACTACGCCAGCCGCCTGAACACGCAGGTGGACCTCGTGAAGATGGAGGAGGGCGGGCTGGATGCCGCGTTCCTCATCGTGTACGTGGGGCAGAACGACTCGCTCAACGCGTACGGCTTCCAGCGCGCCTATGACGCGGCCATCGAGAAGTTCGACGCGGTGCATCGGCTGGCCAAGGAGTTGGCGCCCACGCGCGTGGGCCTCGCGCTGACGGCCGCCGATGCGCGGCGCCTCTACGCCGAGGGCAAGAAGGTGGTGTTCATCGGCATCGAGAACGGCTTCCCGATCGGGAGCGACATCAGCAATGTGGCCAAGTTCCATGCGCGCGGCGGGCGCTACATGTCGCTGGCGCACAACGGGCACTCGCAGCTCTCGGACTCCAACACCGGTGAGCGCGACAACGTGTGGCTGCACAACGGGCTCTCGCCGCTGGGCCGTCAGGTGATCGCCGAGATGAACCGCGTGGGGATCATGATCGACATCTCGCACCCGTCGAAGCAGTCGATGATGCAGACCCTGCAACTGACGCGGGCGCCGATCATCGCCTCGCACTCGGGCGTGCGCGCGCTGTGCAATCACAGCCGCAACCTCGACGACGAGCAGATCGACGCGATGGCGAAGAACGGCGGCGTGATCCAGCTGGTGGCCTTCAACAGCTATGTGAAGTGTGACCCCGCGAAGGACGCCGCGCGGGCGGCGGCGCTGGCTCAGTTGCGGGCGGAGTTCGGGATCACGGCGCCGCAGGGCCGCGGTGGTGGTGGACGGGGTGGCGCCGCGGGAGGCGCAGGTGGTGGGCGCGCGGGCGCGGCTGGTGCGGCCGGTGCCGCGGGCGCGGGTGCCGCGGCCGTGACGGCGCAGGATCAGATCAACGCGCTCCCCGAGGCGCGCCGCAACGAGTATCTCGCGCGGCAGGAGGAGATCGTGTCGCGGCGGTATCCGGCGGACCCCGTGGCCACGGTGAGCGACTTCGCGGACCACATCGACTATGTGGTGAAGCGGGTGGGCATCGACCACGCGGGCATCAGTTCGGACTTCGATGGCGGCGGCGGGGTCGAGGGCTGGCGCAGTGCCAGCGAGACCTTCAACGTGACGCTCGAGATGGTGCGCCGCGGGTACACCGAGGAGCAGATCGCGAAGATCTGGAGCGGGAACCTGTTGCGGGTGTTGGAGCGGGTGGAGGCGGTGGCGCGGGGGGCGCGGTGAGGGCGTGCGCGGCACCGGGTCGGCGGCTTGCGCCGCCGCCGGTGCTGCGCCAGTAGGATCCCGGGGGGATCACCTGGTCCCGGTCGCGCCTCAGTAGTCCGTCTTGATCGAGCCGTCGAACGGGACCTTCAGCTGATACGCGATATCCTCATCGGGCCGACCCGCCAGCGTGTCCACGCCGTACCGTACACTGCGCGGATCGTCGTAGACCAGGGTGCCGAACAGCCGGTCCCAGATCGAGAACACATTGCCGAAGTTCGAGTCCGTCCACGGGCGCTCGACGTGGTGGTGGAACTTGTGCATGTTGGGCGTGACGAACACCCAGCTCAGCGGTCGATCGATCCACGCCGGCACAGCGATGTTGGCGTGCGTGAAGTACGTGAAGAAGATCGTCACGATGCGGTAGAACACGTACGCCGCCAGCGGGATGCCGCAGACCAGCACCGTCACCAAGGAGAACAGCTCGCGCACCACATAGTCGCCCGGGTGGTGCCGCGTGCCGGTGGTCGCGTCCACATGCGTGTCACTGTGGTGCACGAGGTGGAGCTTCCACATCCACTTCACCCGGTGCAGTAGATAGTGCGCGAACCACTGGGCCATGAAGTCGAGCGCCAGCACGGCCAGGAGCAGCTCGACCCACAGCGGCCACGCGACCAGGCGGAGCAGCCCGACCCCGTGGAGCTCCGCCCACACGTACAGGCCCGCGGTCGCGGCGGTGAACGACGCGTTGATGAGCAGCGACGTGGCCAAGAAGAAGAAGTTGACCCGAGCGTGCTTCCACTTCGCGTACTCGAACCGCACCAGAGGGACGGCGCCTTCGAGGACCCAGAAGAGGGTCAGGCAGACGAAGACCCAGGCCAGCTTCTGGCCCGATGACATACCCGCGAACAGGTCAAGGAAGCGCCCCATAGCCCTATCTAAGGTATTCCGGCGAAGGTGTCAGCGCTGGTCATTCCTCGCGGCGGTCTTCGCTGGCTGAGGCCGCGGGCGCTACCCGCGCTCCCCAGCCAGCGCCTTCTGCCGCCGCCCCAGGTACACCCCGGTCGCCACGAACAGCGCCGCGAACGGCACCGCGACGAAGGAGATCCCCGTGATCGTCAGGCCGATCGCCGCCAGACCCGCGTAGCCCCACGACGCGAGCTGGTCGCCGGCCCGGTACACGAAGGTCTCGATGAAGCTCGACGCCTTGTACTTGTCCTCGCGGCTCACGACAGTGAAGAGCACCTTGCGCGAGGGGTTGGTCAGCACGAATTCCGTGGTGCGGCGCGCGATCGAGAAGAGGATGAAGGTCCCGAGGATCGGCAGCAACCCGGCGCCCGCTGCGCCCAGCGCGGCGAAGCCCACCAGGCTCACCACCGGCACGGCAGCCAGCGTCACCGCGAGGCCGAAGCGGTTCAGCAGCTTGCCGGTCAGGAAGATCTGCCCCACCGCAGTGAGCGACTGCGTCACGAACTCCATCGTCCCCAGCAGTGCGGTCCGCACTTCGCGGTCCTCCGAGAAGGCACCGACGATGTCCGTCTGCGCGAAGTACAGCACCGTCGAGCCGAAGGTGTACAGCAGGATGAACACCGCGATGCCCGAGAGATACGACGACTTCGCCACGTGCGTCATCCCCGCCAGCACGCCGCCGCCGATGATCTCGTCCTCCCGGTGGCCCGCCGGTGCCCCATCGTCCTTGGGCAACGACGGGAACAGGCGCACGATGATCAGCGCGACCGACAAGAAGCCCGCCGAGACCAGCAGCAGGTTCGGTACGCCGACGCGCTCGACGAAGAAGGCCGTGAGGCCGGATCCGGTCACCGAGCCCAGCGTGCCACCGACCGCAATGAAGCCGAAGAGCCGCTTCGCCTGCCCCTGGTCGAAGGCGTCCGTCATCATCCCCCAGAACACCGAGACGATGAACAGGTTGTACACACTGGTCCAGATGAAGAAGATGCGCCCGGTGATCACGTCGTCGAGATGCGCCTGCCACAGTGCATAGAACGCGATCAGGTTCAGCACGAAGAACCCGTAGGTGATCGGGATGAACTTCTTGACCGGGAAGCGCGCGACCAGCGACGCATACAGCGGGTTCATGACGAGCATCGTGCCCAGCGTGCCCAGGAACAGCCAGGGCAACGACCGCACCCCGCTGGCCACCGCCATCTCATCGCGGATGGGCCGCAGGATGAAGAAGCTGGTCAGGATGCAGAAGAAGTACACGGCGCCGCCGAGCATCGCCGAGAGCTCGTTGGGGCGCACGTGCACCACCCGCTGTAGCGCACGGTACAGCGGGGTCACCTGCTGGGCGTCCGACATCAACCCTGTCCTCGGGCGTGCCAGGCCTTGAGGACCTCGACCTCACGCTCTGCGGCCAGCCCGGCGCGCAACTGGACCCGTCGCGCCTCCGGCTGCTGGTCGTAGAACTCGAGGGTCGCCCGCACCGTGTCCGCGAACGGCCGGAAGGTCAGGCCCGCATCCAGCGCGCGCTGGATGGAGCGCACCGCGAAGCCGGCGCTGCCGCCGACGGGATTGATCCACACCGGCATGTCGCTCCACGGCCGCACGTTGTTCGCCTGCAGGAACGGGGCCTCCACCCATGTCAGCCGCAGATCGGTCGTCGTCAGCACCGCGCGGATGCCCCCGAGCATCTCGGCCACACTGATGCGCGAGGCCGGGCCCGTCACGTTGAAGACGCCGTAGGTCTTGTTCTCGCAGCAGCGGATCGCGAACTCACTCAGGTCACGCGCGTCGATGTACTGCACGGGGTCCGTCGGATTCCCCGGTGCGAGTACCTCGCCACCGCGGCGAAGGCGCACTGGCCAGTACGTGAACCGGTCCGAGAGATCGCCAGGCCCGACGATGAGGCCAGGCCGGATGACCGTCGTGCGCCCGGGGAAGGCCGCAGACACGGCCTGTTCCGACAGTGCCTTGAAGGCGCCATAGTTGCGGCTCATGGCCGTGCGCTCTTCGTTGTCCGGCTCTGTCGTGGTCGCGGTCGCGGCGGTCTCGTCGGCGCCCGGCGTGTCGTTGCGCGCGTACACCGAGATGGTCGAGATGAACACGTACTGACCCACGTTGCCCTTGAGCGCCGCCGCGGCCTCGCGGGCCCATCGCGGGAGCGTGGTGGGGTTGTCGATCACCACATCCCACTGGCGGCCCTTCAGCGAGGCGTAGTCGCCCGTCGCGCGGTCGCCGACCAGCTTCTCAACCTCAGGGAACAGCCCCGGGTTCGTCTGGCCGCGATTGAACAGGGTGACCGTGTGCCCGCGCGCGAGGGCGTAGCGCACCTGCGCGGGTCCGATGAATCCCGTGCCGCCGAGGATGAGGATCTTGAGCGGGTTCGCCGCGCGTGTGACCTGGTCGGGTAGCGGGGAGGGCGCGCTGGTCGCCGCCGCGGCTACGCCGTGGGGGCCGAACGGCAGGCCGACGCCCAGCGCGCCGCCGACGACGGCGGAGGACTTCAGGAAGTCTCGACGGGAGCGGGTCATTCGTCGTGGGGAAAGGGGAGAGCAGGGCGGCGCGGAAGCAACGCGTCGCGAGGTCCGGGTGTCCAACTTTGACACCGTCGGCGGCCCATTCGTCAACGCGGCCCCTCAACGTACCGTTGGCAGGACCCGTAGGCCGTCGGGACGCTCCGCCGTTCGCCACCCTCCTCCAGCCCTTCCCCGATGTCCACGCGTCGCGACTTCCTTCGGACCAGTGCGGTGGCCAGTGCCGCCGTCGTCAGCGGTACCCGGTCGCCCTGGGACACCCTCGCCGCGATCGCCGCCGAGCGCCGCGCGGCCGCCGCGCCGCTCAAGATCCTGTTCCTGGGCGGGACGGGCTTCCTGGGCCCGCATGGCGTCCGCTACGCGATCGCGCGCGGGCACAGCGTGTCGATCTTCACCCGCGGCCGCCGCGAGGCAGAGCTTCCGGCGGGCATCGAGTACCTCACGGGCGACCGCAATGGCCAGCTCGATGCACTCAAGGGCCGCACCTGGGACGCCGTCATCGACAATTCGGCCACCGACCCGTCGTGGGTGCGGCAGAGCACCGCGCTGCTCAAGGGCAATGTGGGGATGTACTCGTTCACCTCGTCCACCGGCGTGTACTTCCCCATCCGCCTCGTAGGGGTGGACGAGACCACGCCGGTGTGGTTGTCGATGGAGAAGCCGCTCGCCAACGAGTACGGCGTGAACAAGGCGAACTGTGAGGCCCTGGTGACGGAGGCCTTCGGCGACAAGGGCCTGAACCTGCGGCCGCACTATATCGTGGGCCCGGGCGACACCACGGACCGCTTTCCGCACTGGCCGCAGCGGCTCGCGCGGGGCGGCGAGACGATGGTGCCGGGCAAGCGCAGTGATGCGGTGGCGATGATCGACGTGCGCGACTTGGTGGAGTTCAATATCCACTGCTTCGAGCAGGGCGTGGGCGGCACGTTCATCGTCTCGGGTCCGACGCGCGAGGTGTGCACCAACGAGCGCTTCATGACCGAGGCCATCGCGGCAGTCGGGCGCGATGTGCGGCCGGTCTGGGTCGACGACTACGCCTTCCTGCAGCAGCAGCGCGTGTCGTTCCAGGTGCCGTGGATGTTGCCGACGGGCAACAACGCCGGTGTCTCGCTCTGCAAGTACGACAAGGCGATGGCCGCGGGGCTCCGGCATCGCAGCATCGGGGAGACGGTGCGTGACACGCTGGCCTGGTGGCCGCAGCGGGAGCCGGCGACGCGCCGCGAGGCGGCGCCGCGCTTCAGTTGGACCCCGGAGCGTGAGGCCGAGGTGTTGGCGGCGTGGAAGGCGCGGTAGGAGGGCATTGCCCGCTACCGCGCCTGCGACCGGACGATCAGCGCCGGTCGATCACGATGGCGTGATTCAGAATGTGATCGTCACGCTGTTCGAGCAGGACGTCGTGCCGGCCGCGCAGACCTGGTAGGTCCGCGACCCGCTGCCCTTCCCAAGGTTGTCGGCATAGCTCGACCCGCTGACGGTGGCGATCCGCGAGCCGTTGCGGAAGACATCCACCGACCCCGTCGCGCCCGTCCACGCGAGATTCGCCGTGGTATTGCCGCGGGACTTGCTGGTGCTGACAGTCAACGCGATGCCCGTGCTCGGGGCGGTGACCGTGATGGCCTGCGAGATGGAGGCCGTCGCGCCGCCGTTGTCGGTGACCGTCAGGGTCACGGTCCGCGTGCCGCCGGAGGCGTAGGTCTTGTTCACCTCGACGCCGCTGGCCGTCGTGCCATCGCCGAAGGACCAGGCATAGCTGACGATGCTCCCGTCGGGATCGGTCGACCCGGCGCCACTGAAGCTGCACGAGAGGTCGTTGCAGCTGAACATGTACGACGCGATCGGCGGCTGATTGACTGTCCCGCCCCCGCCGCCGAGCTCACCCGAGAACAGCAGACGGTTCGGCGAGCCGGTGCCGGCGCTGGTGACCTTGCCGGTCGTGGCGGCCGTCACGATCGCCTCGGTCACGGCGGCGGGCGAGGCCGTCGGCGATCCCTCGAGGATCAGTGCGGCCACCCCGGCCACGTGCGGCGACGCCATCGAGGTCCCGCTGATGGTATTGGTGGCCGTGCTGCTGGTGTACCACGCGGACTTGATGCTGCTGCCCGGCGCGAAGAGGTCGAGGCAGCTGCCGAAGTTCGAGTACGACGCACGTGCGTCCGTGCTGGTCGTGGCCCCGACGGTGATCGCGCTGGCCGCACGTGCGGGCGAATAGTTGCAGGCGTTCGCGTTGCTGTTGCCGGCCGCCACCACGAAGGTGACACCGGCGGCGACGGCGTTCGCGACCGCGTTGTCCAAGGTGCTGCTCGCCCCGCCGCCCAGCGACATGTTCGCCACGGCCGGCTTCACATGGTTCGCGGTCACCCAGTCCACGCCCGCGATCACGCCGCTCGTGGTGCCCGATCCATTGCAGCCGAGCACGCGGACGGGGATCAACTGCGTCGCCTTCGCCACGCCCCAGGTCGCACCGCCGACCGTGCCCGCCACGTGCGTGCCGTGTCCGTTGCAGTCCGAGGTCCCGTTGCCATCGGAGATCGCCGTGAAGCCGCCGGAGACGCGCCCCCCGAAGTCCACATGCCCCGGGAGGATGCCCGTGTCGAGGATGTACGAGCGCACCCCGGCACCGGTCGGGACATAGGTGTAGGACCCGTCGAGCGGGAGGTTCCGCTGGTCGATGCGGTCCAGCCCCCACGTCGCGCCGGTCTGGGTCGTCGACGTGGTCACGATCCCATCGGGCTCGATGAGGGTGACGTTCGGGTTGCGCGAGAGCGCCTGGACGGCGGCGTCCGCAGCGACGGCCGGCAGGGTCAGCGAGAAGCCGCGCAGGGCGGTCTGATACACGTACCCCACCTCGCCGCCATGTTGCGCGGCGAGGCGCTGGGCGAGCCCGGGTACGTCGCCCACGTCGTCGCGGAGTGTGACGATGAAGCTGCTACCCACGCTGCCCGCCGCCCCGCCGCGCTGGACGGACAGGGTGGACTCGGGGGTCGCCGACGGACCGGACGTCTCGGTGTCCGTGCAGGCGGCGATGGTCAGCAGTGCGGCGAGTGCGGCGGCGGGTAGCGTCCTGCGCATGGGTCAGCTCCTCGGGGGCGGGGCCTGCCGAGTGATTCGGCGGCGCTCTACGATGTGGTGTTCTGGCGGTCCGCGCAATACCCCCGGCGCGGCCCCGCTCCGGTGATTCGCTCGGCACGGAACGGGGGTGCCGCGGCTGTGATGGCCCGCAGCATGATCCGAAACCACGCCCGTCGCCTGGGCGTACATCGGAGGTGTCCCTCCGCCCGCGTGCCTCCGCCATGAGATCCCCCGCGTTCCGCCCCGCTCGCACCGTCGCCCTCCTGCTCGTCCTGGTCAGCGGGCGGGTCGCGGCGCAGGACTCCATTGCGACCGAGGTGATCACCTGGGCAACGCGGCCCGCGGAGCCGGCGCTCCGGGCGCTCGCCTTCGACCGCGTCTGGCAGTTGGTCCGGGAGCGCTACCATGACCCGCGTCTCAACGGGCTCGACTGGACCCAGGTGCGCGAGCGCTACCGCCCACAGCTCGATACGGTCACCGCCCTCGAAGGGCTCTACTCCCTGCTCTCGGCCATGGTGAGCGAACTCGGTGACGCGCACACCCGGGTGCACGATCCGCTGCGTACCGCCGCGCGGCGTGCGAATGTCGCGGTCAGCACGGGTGTGTCGGTGGCGCCGGTCGAGGGCCTGCCCACCATCGTCGCGGTGAACGACTCGCTACGGGCGCGGGACCCACGGCTCGCGCCCGGACTGCGCGTCGTGGCCGTCGATGACGCGGCCGTCGACCGTCTGTTCGCCTTGCGTCTCCCACGGGCTGACCGCACAGCCTCAGCGCACAGCACCGCCTACCTGACGTGGATGCGATTGCTCGAGGGGCCGCCCGGCGCGACCGTCGAGCTCCGACTCGCGGACACGCTCGGCGCGGAGTCAGCGGTACAGCTGGAGCGGCGCGTGATCCCCTCGCGGCCCCAGGTGATCGGACGCCTCACGGACGACAGTGTGCTCGTGTTGCGGTGGGACGGCTTCCGTGCGGGGATCGCCGACTCGGTGGCCGCGTGGTTGGACCGGCATCCGCATGCGCGTGGGGTCGTGCTCGATCTGCGCATGAATGGCGGTGGCAGCGCGGCCGAGACGGGGCGCGTGATCGGACACTTCGTCAACGAGCGGATCGTCATCGCACAGGTCGCCACGCGCCAACGGCGCTGGTTCGGGCTCCGCAGCGGGAACACGCAGTGGCGCGCCGGCCGCGCGGACGGACAGCGCTATGCAGGGCCGGTCGTCGCGCTCGTGAGTCCGCGCAGTGGCAGTGGCGCGGAGCTGCTGGCGGGCACGCTGCAGGAGTATGGTCGCGCCACGGTCGTCGGGGAGCGCAGTTGCGGCTGCCTGCTTGGCATCAACCGCTACGTGTCGCTGCCGGGCGGCGGCGAGCTTGCCATCAGTGAGCTCGGGCTCCTCTCTGGCAAGCTCGGCCGCCGCGTCGAGGGCGAGGGCGTCGTGCCCGACGTCCCCGTCACGCCCACGCGCGCGGCGATCGCGCGCGGGGAGGACGAGGTGCTGCGGACGGCGGTGGGGGTGTTGTTGGGGGGTGGGGCAGCGCGCTGAGCTCAGCGTTCCACCTGTACCACCCGCTCCGCCACCCCACCTCGCGTCGAACTCACTCGCACAGTGAACGACGCGCCCGGCTGCGCGCGCACCCGGATCACCTCGGTCCGGGTCTCCAAGCTGCCCAGCCACAGCTCGCGCGCCGAGCCGATCACCCGTGCGCCGGCGCTGCTCGTGCTCGCGCTCACGCGGTCGGGCCGCACGATCTTGATCTGCTTGGCCTGCTCGAGCGCCGTGGGAAGGAATCCGGTGTTCCGCACCGGCACCCGCAGTTCGTGCGTGGCCGAGTCGGCACTCGCGGCCACCGCCCGCATCTCGATGTCACCGAGCGCGACCCTCGGGAGTGCCATGGCCAGGTCGAGGTTGAACAGCGCCTGGTTGCGCGCCCACTTCTCGAGCACCTGCGGCGGGCCGTTCTGCGAGAAGAACTTGGGGTTGTAGCCACCGATCTCGACCTCGCCGAGGTCGGGGTGGTTGAACGGGGTCCAGGGCTTGAAGCAGCTGCCGCCGAACGCCTCGTCACAGTAGCGCAGGACTTCGTACTGGTCGATGCGGCCGTCGTTGTTGTAGTCGCGCTCGCGGCCGCCGTTCCACAGCTCGTCGCCGTACCAGATGTTGCCGAACTGGAAATAGCCGTAGTCGGGCCCGTGCCCGAACAGCGGCTGCGGCGTGCCCTGCCCGGGCGGCGCGTTGCGCGTGGCGTAGGTGCGGTACACGTTGCCGGCCCACGGATAGTTGGTGCGCGACAGGCCGACCGAGTCGAAGTGCAGCAGGAACTTGAGGTCGCTGGCGTGCACGCACTCCTCATCGTCGCAGGTCGAGGGGCCGCGCAGGTGCATGGGCACCGAGGTGTCCATCGAGTTGGTCACGCCGACGTTCGGATGCCGCACCAGCCAACTGAACACGGCGCGCGTCTCGGGCTCCGAGAGCGGATACTCCCCGGCGCCGCCCTGCGTGAAGCCGCGGCCGGTGGCCTCGGACATCGGCCGCCAGTTGAAGGGATAGTTCCGGTGCAGGTCCAGCCCTCCGATCCCATCTTCGTTGTAGCGGCCGTCCTTGTCGTTGTCGACGCCCTCCGAATACGTGACGTAGTCGCCCTGTCCTTGCGGCACGTTGCGCATGAGGCGCCCGCTCCTGTCGGCGGTGTCCTTCACGGCATTGCCGTTGCCGGGCCCCACGTACTTGCGCATCTGCCGGACGTAGCCGTCGCCGTCCAGGTCCTCGCCGGGATCCTCATCGTGCAGCCCGTCCCCATCGTCGTCGTAGGGGCGCACCGTGCTGCGATTGGCCTGCGCGGTGAGCAGGTAGGTGTCCGAGCCGTCGGGATTGTTCATCGGCCGCAGGTACAGGGCCTTCTCGTCGAGCAGCCTGGTGATCGCGGGGTCCTTGCCGTACTGCTCCAGCACGTGCCAGGTGAGGTACACCATGCTGACGATCGACGTCACCTCGCCCGAATGCCGTCCGCCCTCGAAGAAGGCGGCGGGCTTGTCGGTGTGCACACCCGTCTTCTTGTTGGTGACGGTCATCTGCCAGATGTCGCGGCCGCCGTAGCTCTTGCCGACCACATACAGGTCCACGAGGTCGGGATACTCGCGGGCCCAGCGCTGCATCCAGGCCTCGACCTCCGGGCCCGTGTGGTAGTGCTGGAAGTCCATCACGCCGGGCGTCTTGGGCCGCGTCTCGGGATAGTTCGTGAGCGGGAACACCGAGGCCCCGTCCCGCTGGCCGGGAACGACATGGACGCGCCGCACCGTGTCGCGGGTGCCGGGGCCGCCGCCGCGCTGGGCCTGGGCATCGAGCGGGAGCAGCAGCAGCGCGAGGGGCGCGAGGAGGGCGGAGCGACGGGGCATCGGGCAGATCTCGTGCAGGAGGAATGATCCCGAATCCTCGCGCCGGTCCGGCGCGAGGGCAAGTCAGAACTTGCCCCCGTGGTCCACCCGCTCCACGTTTCGCTGATGCGCACTCTCGGAATCACCGTGCTCGGCGCGGCGGCGATGGTCGCCTGCTCACTCGACACCGGGACGAACCCCTTCGGGTCCATCAGCGATCTCTCGGTGTCGCCCGCGAACGTGCGACTGTCGGTCGGCGAGAGCCGCGAGGTCGTCTGCTCCGCGCTTGACCCGGCCGGCCGGCCGCTGGAGCGCATCCCACCCGTGACTTGGTTCGTGCCGAACGCGCGCGTCGCGTTGTTGGAGCAGGTGTCGCCGAACGACCGTGCTCGGCAGCGCATCACGGGGACGGGGGTCGGGACCGCCGACACGCAGTGCACCTACGACGGGTTCAGCGCCGCCGTGCTCATCAACGTGGTGCCGTTCGTGGTGACGGCGACCGCGGTGCCGGCGACGCAGACGGTGGGGCAGACGACGACGGTGACCCTGTCCGTGGCGACCGAGACGGGCCAGGCCTTTCCGCTGCTCCCGCCCTATCAGGTGGTGTGGAGCTCCAGCGCGACCGGCGTGATGCAGGTGGCGACCTCGGGCAATGGCGGCACGGCGACCCTCACGGCGCTGGCCCCGGGTCTCGCCACCATCACCGCCTCGCTACGGGGCTTCTCGGATGTGGGCGAGGTGGGGCGATGGTCGCTGGCGGTGACGGTGCAGGCGGCCACGGGCTCGTAAGCGCTCGCGCCCCATTGGTCCGCGCCCTATCTTACTCCCTACCCATACGGGCGGGACGCTTCCGGCGCGGAGGCCATGCATCCCGAGAAGCCATCGACACAGCGCGGCGCGCCCCGCGCGGGAGTTCAGCAGCTCATGACGACGCCTGAGACGACCGACCAGGGTCACCTCGACATCACGGATTCGCGGACCGGCAAGCAGTACAAGGTCCCGATCACCGACGGCACGATCCGTACGGCGGACCTCAAGCAGATCGTGACCGGTCCCGACGACTTCGGGCTCATGGGCTACGATCCCGCTTTCATGAACACGGCCTCCTGCCGCTCGGCGATCACCTACATCGACGGCGACGTGGGGATCCTCCGCTACCGTGGCTACCCCATCGAGCAGTTGGCGGAGCGGGCGTCGTTCCTCGAGGTCGCGTACCTGCTGCGGCATGGCGAGCTGCCGTCGCAGACGGAGTACGACACCTTCGTCCATGACATCACGTACCACACCTACGTCCACGAGAACATCAAGCGCTTCCTCGAGGGCTTCCGCTACGACGCGCATCCGATGTCGATGCTGTCGGCCGGGGTGGCGGCCTTGTCGAGCTTCTACCCCGAGGCGAAGAACATCCACGACCCGCGCGAACGCGACATCTCGGTGATCCGCCTGTTGGCGAAGGTGCCGACGATCGCGGCGTTCGCGTACCGTCATGTGAAGGGTCTGCCGTACGTGTATCCGGACAACGATCTGTCGTACACGGAGAACTTCCTGTCGATGATCGCGCGGATGTCCGAGCCGAAGTACGTGGCGCATCCGGTGTTCGCGCGCGCGATCGACATCCTGTTCATCCTGCACGCGGACCACGAGCAGAACTGCTCGACCAACGCGGTGCGGGCCGTCGGGTCCTCGCACGTGGATCCCTTCTCGGCGGTGGCCGCCGGGATCTCGGCGTTGTACGGGCCGCTGCACGGCGGGGCCAACGAGGCCGTGCTGCGGATGATCGCGCAGATCGGCGATGTGAAGAACGTGGCGCCGTTCATCGACGACGTGAAGAACGGCAAGGGCGCGCGTCTCATGGGCTTCGGGCACCGCGTCTACAAGAGCTACGATCCGCGCGCCAAGATCGTGAAGCAGCTGGCGTACGAGGTCTTCGAGGTGACGGGGATGGATCGCGACCTCGAGATCGCCCTGGAGCTGGAGCGGCGCGCCTTGGAGGATCCGTACTTCCAGGAGCGCAAGCTGTATCCGAACGTGGACTTCTACACCGGGCTCATCTACCGGGCGCTGAAGTTCCCGACGGACTACTTCACCGTGCTCTTCGCGATCCCGCGCGTGGCCGGCTGGGTGGCGCAGTGGGAGGAGATGCTGATGGACAAGGAGCAGAAGATCGCTCGCCCTCGGCAGATCTACACGGGCTACGACGAGCGCCCCTATGCGCATGACCTGGACCGGTCGCGGCGCTTCGGGAAGTAGGGGCGAGGGGACGGAGCGGCCCGGGCCGGCGAGCGTTCCCGCTCGCGGCGCCGTATGATTGGGGCGGGTGCGGCCGGGTGCCGCCCCGCCCTCATTCGTTCCACCCCGCCCAGGAGGCAGGATGTCCCGCAGGCCGCTGGTCCCCGCCATCCCCCGCTGGTCCGCCGTGGCCCTCGCCGCCGCGCTCGTCGCGTCGGCGCTGCCCGTCGCGGCCCAGCAACGCATCGACGAGGAGTACACGCGCAAGATCAAGGAGTATCTCCAGGATCCGCGCATCACGACCGAGCTGGTCGATCACCTGCCGGCCTCGGATCGGGTCCCCTCGCCACTCAAGTTCAACGGGCGGATCGTCGGCACGCCGGGTGAGCTCACCTACGCGGCGCAGATCCATCGCTATCTCAAGGCCATCGCCGACGCCTCGCCACGGGCGCGCTACTTCACCATCGGCAAGACCGAGGAAGGGCGCGACATCGTGATGCTCGCGATCGCCAACGAGGCCACGCTGCGCGCGCTCGACGCCAACAAGCGGAACATCGACCTCCTGGGCGACCCGCGGAAGATCAGCGACGCGCGCGCCAAGGAGCTGCTGCGCACCACCAAGCCGCTGTACTGGCTGACCTCCGGTATGCACTCGACCGAGAATGGCGGCCCCGAGATGCTGATGGAGCTGGCCTACCGCCTCGTCGTGCAGGAGACCGACTTCATCAAGACCATCCGCGACAGCGTGATCACGCTGATCACGCCGGTGCTCGAGGTCGATGGCCGCGAGAAGCAGGTGGACACCTACTACTTCAACAAGACGCGCGCGAGCGGCGAAGCGCGGCTCAACCTGATGTACTGGGGCCAGTATGTGGCCCACGACAACAATCGCGACGGCATGGGCCAGTTCCTCGAGCTGACCAAGGCCGTGAACAAGACGTGGCTGGAATGGAAGCCGCAGGTGCTGCACGACCTGCACGAGTCGGCCACCTACTTCTACTCCTCGACCGGCACCGGCCCCTACAACGAAGCGATCGATGCCGTCACGGTCGACGAGTGGTGGACCTTCGCCAAGAACGACGTGATGCAGTTGACCCGTCGCGGCATCCCCGGCGCGTGGACCTACGGGTTCTACGATGGCTGGACGCCGAACTACATGTTCTTCATCGCGCACGTGCACAACGCGATCGGCCGCTTCTACGAGATCCAGAGCTACGGGCCGGACAACTACGTGGTGAACGCCAACCAGAGCCGCGAGTGGTACCGCCCCAACCCGGCGCTGCCGAGCATCAACTGGGGGCCGCGCAACAACACCAACATCCAGCAGTCGGGCGTGCTGTTCTCGCTGCACCACTTCGCGTCGAACCGCACGATGTACCTCGAGAACTTCTACATCAAGAACAAGCGCGCGATCGCCAAGGCCGCCGACGGCCCGGTGCGCGCCTGGGTGATCCCTGCCGGCCAGCACGCCACGCAGAACACCGCCGAGGCGGTGAACGACATGCGCACACAGGGGCTGGAGTTCCACCGGGCGACGGCGGCGGGCACCTTCGGTCGCATCCGGGTGCAGCCGGGTGACTTCATCGTGCGCGGCGACCAGCCCTACCGCACGGTGGCGGACATGTACTTCTCGCTGCAGGCCTACTCGCCCAGCAATCCGTCGCCCTACGACGACACGGGCTGGACCTTCGGCCTCATGCGCAACGTCACGATCCGCGAGGTGGAGGACAAGGCGATCCTCTCGCTGGCGATGGAGCCGGTCACCGGCCCGGTCACGGCGCCCGGCGGCATCCAGGGTAACGGCAATGTGATCATCGTCGCCGCGACGTCCGACAACGCGCTGGTGACCTTCCGCTGGAAGCACAAGGACATCCCGATGCGCGCGGCGCAGGCGGACTTCGAGGCCGGCGGTCGGCGATTCCTCGCGGGTTCGTTCATCATCCAGAACGCCGACCGTGCGGTGCTGCAGGCCTCGCTCGCCGCGCTGGGGTTGTCGGCGGTCGCGGTCACCGCGGCACCGACGGTCGCCACGCATGAACTCGATGTGCCGCGCATCGGCTACCTGCACAGCTGGACGCGCACGCAGGACGAAGGCTGGGTGCGGGCCGCGCTCGATCACTATGGCGTGCCGTATGACTACTTCGCGGACAAGAAGATCAAGGACATGCCCGACCTCCGCGCCAAGTACGACGTGATCATCTATCCGCACGTCGGGGGCAACGCGCAGGCGCTGATCAACGGCGTGGCGATGCAGGGCACTGCCCCGCTGCCGTACAAGAAGACCGACAAGACGCCGCATCTGGGCATCCAGAATTCCGACGACGACATCCGCGGGGGCATGGGTATCGACGGCCTGATGAACCTGTATCGCTTCGTGCAGGCCGGCGGCACGCTGATCACCGAGGGCGGGACGGCCACGCTGTTCCCGGAGTTCAACCTCACGCCCGGAGTCAACGTCGAGTCGCCCACCGGGCTGTTCGCGCGCGGCTCGGTCTACCGCGGCGTGATCGGCGACGCGCGCAGCCCCTTGGTCTATGGCTACGCGGGCGGTCAGATCCCGGTGTACTTCAGCCAGGCCCCGGTGATGAACACCGGCGGCGCGGGCGGCGGCGGCCGCGGCGCGAACAATCCGCTGCAGCAGAACATCAACCCGATGGCGAACAACCTGCGCCCGCGGCTCTCGGCGTGGGATCCGCCGACCGGCGCGACCCCGCCGGACTCAGCCGGGGCGGCCGCTGGCGGTCGCGGTGGTGCGCCGGGTGCCGGCGGTCGCGGCGGCGGGGGTGGCCGCGGCGGCTTCGGTGGCTTCGTAGGCGGCCCGGCCACGGTGCGCACGGTCCTGCGCTTCCCCAACAACGTTGACGACATGCTGCTCTCGGGCACCTTGGCCGGCGGGGAAGCCCTCGCCGGCCGTGCACAGCTCGTCGATGCCAAGGTCGGCGAGGGTCACGTCGTGATGTTCGCGATGCGACCCTTCTGGCGCTGGCAGACGCAGGGCACCTACATGCTCGGCTTCAACGCCCTGCTGCACTGGAACGACCTCGACGCGCGGTAGCGCGTCGCGGTCAGCGGGACCCCCGCGTCACGATCGGCGTGTCATCGGTCTGCCACCAGAACCGACCCGCCGGTCGTGACCGCGGCCACTGCTCATCCAAGGTGAGTCCGTCGTAGAGCCGCCCGTTCTTCATCACCTGCCGCACGGTGTTGGTGTGGCGCAGGTCGTCGAGCGGGTTGGCGTCGAGGATCACCAGATCGGCCAGCTTCCCCACCTCGATCGAGCCCAGATCGTTCTGCAGGCCCAGCGCCTGCGCGCCCTGGATGGTGGCGACCCGCAGCGCGTCGTGGTTGCTCAGCCCGCCCTTCGCCATCGACCACAGCTCCCAGTGGTAGCCCAGCCCCTGCAGCTGGCCATGGGAGCCGACGCCGGCCAGTCCGCCCGCCGCGACGAGGTCCCGCACGGACTCGCTGATCGGCGCCATCACGTGCTGCGAGGGGTGGAACCAGCCGGCAGCCGCACCCGTGGTCACCGCGCCGGTCGACCCGCCGCGGCGCAGGATCTTCGACTCGAGGTCCGACCACGGCGTGAGCGCCTTGAGCTTCGCATCGTTGAGGTTGTCCTCGGTGGCGTACCAGTAGTTCTCCGCCCACGGGCCGCCGTACGCGACGAGCACGGTGGGCGTATAGACCATGCCCGACTCCTTGATGAGCCGGATGAAGTCGCTCTGCAGCGGGAAGGTGGGGATCGAGTGCTCGTGGCCGCTGTAGCCGTCGATCATCTCGGTGATCGTCATCTTCACATCGAGCGAGCCCTCGGTGGTCGGCATCAGCTTGAGCTCGTGCGCGGCCTGGATGATCCACTGCCGCTGCTCCCGGTTGCCGGCCACGTACTGCTTGAGGGTCTTGGTGTCGTAGTAGTCGCTGTAGCGCTTGAGGACGCGCCGCGCATGCGCGAGGTCGCGGATGTTCTCGCCCGCGAAGACCCCCGGGCCGGTGCTGTAGATGCGCGGGCCCAGCAAGGCGCCGGTGACGACCTGATCCTCGTAGGAGAGCACGTCGGTGGCACCGGTCTGCGGGTCGCGCACCGTGGTCACCCCGTAGCCGAGGTTCGCGACGTAGGACCAGACCTGATCGCGATGGATGCCAGTGGGCACGCGGAGATGGGCGTGCGTGTCCACATAGCCCGGGGCGATGGTCTTGCCGCTCACGTCGATGCTGCGTGCGCCACTGGGGATCGTGACGGAGCCGCGCGGACCGACAGCGGTGATGCGGTTGTTGACCACGACGAGATCGGCGTTCTCAATGACCTCGTTGCCGCGCATGGTGATGACCCGTGCGCCGCGCAGCACGACGGTGCCGGTGGGGATGTCGCGCGGCGCCGAGACGAGGACGCGGGTCTCCGTAGGCTGGAACTGCGGTGCGGGGCCACGCGCGGGTGCGGCGCCCCCGCGGCCCCCAGCACCGGCCGCGGTGTCGCCCGTGGCGGGTGTGGCCGCCCGCGCGATGCGTACGGAGTCATCGAAGGCCTTCGCCCGCGCGATGTCGTACTCCACATGCGCATTGCCGATGGACCAGCGCACCTGTGTGCCCGTCGCATTCCACGCGGGGAACTGCCCGCCGATGTCGGTGAGCTTCTTGACCGGGAACGTCGCCTGCTCCGGGTTCCCGACCGCGATCGTCGGCGCCGTCGCCCCGATGCGCGGGATGGTCACGAGGTAGAGGTCCATGCCCACGTACGCCAACGCCTGCTCGGCATTGGTGGGTGAGACCTGGATCCACGACGCGCCGCCACCACCACCACCGCCAGCCGCCCCGCCGCCTGTCACGCGCAGGTGCGTGCGCTGGTCCAAACCATCCCAGCGCATCGAGACGAGTCCGCGCCCGCCGCTGCTGAAATACACTCGCGCGCTGTCGGCCCGCGTGAAGTGCGGGTTCGACAGACCATTGGTCGGCGCGATCACCGTGGCCGCGCCGCCCGTCGCAGGGACCCACACGATGTCCTGCGCCGCGCCTCCGGCACCGGCGCCGGTCGCTTCGCGGAAGTTGCGCAGCGGTCCCCGCAGGGCCACGATGCGCCGCCCATCGAGCGAATATGCCGGCTGCTGCCAGAACGCGGTGTCGGTGGTCAAGCGCTGCGGCGTGCCCCCGACGGCGCTCACACGGTACAGCGCGCTGGTGCCGGTGCGACTCCACGTCGCATAGGTGAGCTGTGTCCCGTCGGGACTCCACGCGGGCTGGAACTCGCCCACGTCCATCGTCGTCACCCGCCGCGGCGTGCCACCAGGCCAGTCCATCACGTACACGCGATCCAGTGCCACGAAGGCAAGGCGGCGTCCGTCCGGCGACGGCACGGCGTCACGGATCTGCTTGACGATGAACGTCGCCGAGTCGGCGATCGGGTATGTGAAGTGTACGGCCGGACCCATGGCCTGAACGACCTCGGCCGTGAACGGGATCTCGCGCGCCGCGCCACCCGCGATCGGGACCCGCCACAACTTGCCGTCCCACGTGGTGATGAGCTCTTTGGAGTCGGGCGTGAAGGCCATGCCCGGGAGCACGTCGAGCGTCGCCCGCGACTCCTGGTCGTCCCGTTGGATGGGATAGACCAGCCAGCGTTCGTCGCCGGTGCGGAGGTCGCGGATGCGCAGACGGGTCTCGTCGACGTGGCGGGTCCCATAGACCAGCCACTTGCCGTCGGGCGACAGCGTCGGCCGGAACGCAGAGCCCCAGCGCGATTCACGCGTCGACGAGGTCCCCGTCTCGCGGTCGTATTCCACCAACTGATAGTCCGAGAGCGGCGTGTTGTAGATCCAGCTCCCGCGCCGCTGGGCGAACCAGATCGAGCGACCGTCAGGGCTGACGGCCGCGCCCATCTGCCGCGTGACGTCCGCCGCCGCGCCGGTGCCCTCGCCGCCCGGGATGATCTGCTGGCCCTGGCCGCCCTCGGTGTGATACATCCACAGCTTGGTCCCACGTGTGACGACGATGTACTTGCCGTCGGGCGTGAACGTGGGCGACTCGTAGTTGTTGGTCTTGCCACGCGTGACCTGCACGGTGTCCTTCTTGTCGAGCGAGAGCATCCACACGTTGTAGCCCCCGTCGCGGTCGCTGACGAAGACCACACGCTTGCCGTCGGGGGAGAAGCGCGGCTGCACGTCCACGCCCATGCCGCGCGTCAGCGGCGTCGCCGTGCCGCCGCCGATGGGCATGGTGTAGAGGTCACCGAGCAAGTCGAAGACCAGCGTCTGACCATCGGGCGAGATGTCCACCGACATCCAGTGCCCGACGTTCGTGGTGAACGTCGTGGTCCGGGTGGGGCGCAGTTGGAGCGCCTCCATCATCGGGTCTCGCGGCTCGCGCGCGGACGTCGGGGTGGTGGGCGTCTGCGCCGCGAGGAGCGCGGGGCAGAGGAGGAGCAGGACGCTGCGCATGGTGGCCTGGTGGGCTGGAGGGCCCCGCAAAGGTGCCACGCGGTCGCGGACGGCGGAAGAGCGCGCGGCGCGCGATCCGGTCCGGTCGGCGCGCCGCGCGCCGGCCCGACCGGCCTCAGGCGGCGCTGCGCGCGCCTCGCGTCAGGTCGCCGACCAGCGGCATGACCTGCGCGCTGAAACGCTCCATCTCCTCGAGTTGGGGCGAGCATTGCAGCAGCAGCAGGTCCACGCCCGCCGCATGGAAGGCCCGGATGCGGTCGGCCACCTGTTCGGGTGTCCCGATCAGCCCGGCGCGAAGCCCGCGGTTCGACACCGAATAGTCGCGCAGGGAGAGTTCGCGCTCGAGCTGCGTGTTGCCGGTCCAGTCGCCGAAGTTGGCGAAGCCCGGTGCGTCGGGGCGCAGCGTGGTGATGCGCGCCACCTCCGCGGCCGCCTCGCGTTCCGTATCGCGGACGACGACGTACGCGGCCATGCCGAAGTGCAGCGGCGCCCGCCCCGTCGCGTGTCGCCGAGTCCGGAGGTCGCCCACTCTCGCAGCGATGGTCGCCGGCTCGTCGCCGTGCATCACATAGGCATCGGCCGCGCTGGCGATCAGCGACTTGGCCGCTTCGGACTCGCCGCCGGCATAGATCACCGGGCGCGGACGGCGCAGCGGCTTCGGGGCGACGATCGACTGCTCCACGCTGTAGTAGGAGCCCGTGAACGAGAACGATGGCTCACGCCAGCAGCCATCGACGACCGCCAACCATTCGGCGGTCCGCGCGTAGCGATCATCGTGCTGGTCGAAGCGCACGCCGAAGCGCCGCGCTTCGTCGGCCCACCAGCTCGACACGACGTTCAGCGACAGTCGCCCGCCGCTGATGCGGTCGATGGTCGCCGCTTGCTTGGCCAGCACGGCGGGCTGATGGAAGGTCGGGCGTACCGCGACCATCAACTCGAGCCGATGCGTGACGGCGGCGAGGGCCGCCGCGGTGGACCACGCATCGAGCGACGGGGCTTCGGTGCCCTTGATGTCGTTCAGGAACAGCTCGGCGATGAGCGTCAGGTCGAAGCCGATCTCCTCACTGCGCCGCGCCAGACGCTGCACATAGGCCCACGAGGCCTCCATCTGCTCGTCCTCGATATTGCGCAGCCAGCCGCCGAAGACGGGGAGCCAGTAGCCGTAGCGCATCAGCGCAGCTCCAGCAGCTGCGAGGCGCCGGTGCGCCGCCGCTCGATCACATCCACGAAGCGCGCGAAGGGATCGAAGCCCACGACCCGCTCCGCGTCCGCGACGAAGTTCGACAGCGCGTTGACATCGTACACGTAGGGCTGGCCATCGCGGTCATCGACCAGGTACTCGATGCCGCCGATGTCGAGCGCCACGTGGGCCGCGATCCGCTCGCAGGCGTCGATGATCGCGGCGGGCGGTGTCGTGGCCTCCACGCGCATCCCGTTCTTCGGCGCATCGAGCGCGCAGGCGGACCGCACCAAGGCGGCGCCGTCGGTGGTCTGGCACACGTCCGCCGGACACAGATTGAACGAGTCGTCGGCCGGGTACACGTTGATCGCATACAAGAAGCGCCCCTCGAGCAGCTCCACGCGGGTGATGTGGCCGCCGCGCAGCGGGGCACACTCCTGCACCAGCGCGATCCCGTCGACGCCGAGGTCCAAGGAGCCCGACGCGGCGGCATGGGCGAGACCCTGCGCGGTCTCGAAGCGCGTGATGCCCGCCCCCGAGCCGCCGATGTTCGCCTTCACCAGCACAGGGAACCGCAGGCCGGCCGCCGCCGCGGTGGCCTGGGATGCGTGGTTGATCACGCGCGTGCGCGGCGCCGCGACGCCGAGCGCCGCGAGTGCGGTCAACTGGCGCGCCTTCGAGATCTCGAACGCGTAGGCACGACTCCCGTTGATGACCGGCACGCCGAGTCGCTCCAGGTGCTGCAGCCACGCGAGCGTGTGGAAGGTCGCGTGTCCGTGGCCGCGCAAGTACGCGGACGGCGACGCCCGGTTGACGACGAGGCTGTACGGCGCGCTGTCCTCGGCGGGATCATACACATGCGCCGCCGCGTCGAGGCGGACCGTGGGGATGCCTCGACGATCCAGCTCCGCGAACAACGGACGGAACCAGTCGGGATGCTCGTGATAGACGGCGACGGGGGCGGAGGCAGCGGTGGACATGGTGGGCGCGGGGCTGACGGCGAAGAGGGATCAGCCGCCCACGCGCACACGGCGCTGGCATCTCGCAATGCAAAGCGCCCGGCGAACGAAGGGCCGCCGGGCGCAACGCGTTTTAGCATTTGTTTTACGTGGCTGCAATAGGCGGCAAATGACCACGATATCAGTTGTCTTTTGAATGACTAACGCGGATCGGCGGCCGGGTCAAGGGTCCGCGCTGGTGACCCACGCCGTCCACCACAGGTCGCGCAGCATCCGCGAGCCCGCCGCGAGTCGCTCGGCGGCGAAGGCCTTGGCGGCGGGGCTGGTCTGGTCCACACCGAACGGCGTGGCCTTGTCCTGCGCGTACATCGGCTCGACGCGCGCGTGACTCTCGGCGATGTGCGCGAGGATCGCGGTGCGCAGGTCAGGGAACACCCGTGCCGCGCGGGGCACGAGGGATCGGATGTCATCGTAGCGGATGGCCGCCTGCACGAAGCCTGACTCGAAGCGCGAGTGGAAGCGACTGTCCGTCGCGTAGCCGTTGGGGTTGGGGCCCTTCCAGCCGTTGAAGTGGATGGTCGTGTGCGCGGGGTTCGCGGCGTCGGTCACGTAGTGGCCGAGGATGCCCGCGTCGTTGAGGATCCGCGCCTCGATGTGGCGGCGTTCCTGCGCGGACCGCGCGCCGCGCCACTGGCGGAAACCGATCCGCAGGCGTTGGGCGAGTTCGAGCGTCGCGAAGGGCAGGACCCCGACGGTCTGGACGCGTTCGCCGAGGGCACGCAAGGAGTCCGCGTAGTCGTGTCGGTCGCGCGCGGCGAGGATCTGCGCCCGTCGCGACGGTGGGAGCAGCTCGAGATCGATGAAATGTTCGGGGGCTCCCGCCTCACCGAGCGCACGATCCGCCTCCTGTTCGCGGCCTCCACGCCAGCGGTCCGGCTCAGGATTCAGGTACGCCAGCTGCGGCCGCGCCGCGCGGAAGAACCCTGGCATCTCCGAGGGCAACGCATCGACGGCCGCCTGCGCGGCCATGATGTGCCCGCGCTCCCCCCACCGGCGTGTGCTGTGGCCGGTGAGCGGGAGCGCGAGGAGGAGCAGGGCGTATCGGGCGGCGAGGCGGCGCATGCCGCTCAATATCCGTAGATGGCCGCGAGTCCGGTAGCCGATGGCATCTGTTGTGACGGAACGATGACCACTTCGCCACCGCGCGCGGTCACCACCTCGGCGATGTCGTCGAGCAGGTCATCGACGCCGGCGATGGTCTGCTCGACCGCGGTCACCGCGCCGGTGTCACGGTCCAGCACGCCGGGGATGACGACATCGGCGTCGACCAGCAGCGTCCGCACGCGTCCGTGCACCGCGGCCACGGCCACGGCGCTCACATCGTCATCGCCCTTGCCGTGCGCCTTGTGATCACCGTAGCGCTCGACCAGCGCACCGAGGCGCTGCACGTAGTGCGGGCCGATGATGTCCCAGGCGCGCTGGCGCAAGGTCTCCATGTCGACCGCATCGGGATTCACGGCGATCCCCTCGGCCTGCAGCTGCGGGTTGTGACTCACCGCGCGGAAGGTCGCATGGTGCTCGGCCAGACCCACGAGGATCAGCGGCAGCGCGTTGTGATGCGAGAACTTCTCGGCGACCGCCTTGGCCACGACGCGGAAGAAGCGCTCGGTGTCGAGATCGACCTCGTCGGCGCGGGCCCCATGACCGTGGAAGGTCGCGCCGCCGCCGCGCGGACCACCGCTGACGTGTCCGGCCGAGGTCAGCGACGGCTGGGTGAGCTCGCCGCCGAGTGCCTCCTCGATGGTGCGTGGGATGCCGACCGGCACCGGCAGCGGGTCGAGCCGGTCCCGGTTGCCAGCGAAGAAGCGGATGTGCGTGCGCGTGATCCCGAGCAGCGCGAAGCGGTCGGCCGACTGGATGATGCGCCGTAGCGGCTTGGTGTGGAAGGAGTCGGCACAGAAGGCGCGCTCGGGGACCGGCCGCTGCAGGATGAACACCTCGAACAGATCGGGGGCTGCGAAGATCGCGAGGCCGTCCTGGGTCCCCTTCCAGAAGTCGTGTTTGGCACCGAGCTCGTGCAGCGGCGCGAGCACGGCGGCGGCGACGTCCTCCCCGTGGCGCGACGTGGCCATCTTGGTCAGCTCGGCGACGAGGTTGCGGTAGCGCACGCGGTCCTGATCCCGCTCGGGCAGGTTGCGGTGCGTCGGCATGTACAGGGAGCAGCACGGCGGGGTGGCAGCAGTGCGCAGGATGCGTTCCATCGCCTGGACATCGGTCGGCATTGACGGCCCTCGTTCGGTTGTGAGTGTCACTCGCAGTATCGGCAGCGGACCACGGGGGTGCTGCGGGGCGGGCTCAGCGCGCGCGGCGCATCGCCGGGGTGGAGCGTGCGGCGCGCTCCACGAGTCGTTTGAGCTCAGCGATCGGCTCGGGGTCGTCGTCCACCTGGAGACGCAAGACGACATCGTTGTTCAACCACACCCCACCTCCCGGCTTCACGATGAGCAAGGCGGCCGACTGCATGCCGCGGGTATCCCCACCGGCGGCCTGTCCGGCTTCGAGCGCGGCGACGAGGCGGTACGCCAGATGTCCGGGCGTGCGCGCGAAGGCGGCGAGCATACTGTCCACTACCGCGGCCCCGGCGAGGATGTTCCCCTGCGCAGTGACGGCGATGCCCTGCTTGTCGCCCGCCCACGCACTCGCGCGCGGGCCGGTGTACGCCGCGACGCCACCCTTGGCATCGACCACCGCGAACTGCCGACCGAACTTCGTCCACTGCTCGGGTTGGGGATCGGGATCGCGCTCCCAGACCTGGCGCACGACCTCGGACGCGGATCGCCCCTCGCGCAGGAGTGCGAGGGCCTGTGGGCCATAGCTGACATCGACGATCGCCTGCGTCGCCGCGATGCCGACGCCTGCCTCGGCCCAGAGCACGCCGTTGCCCACCGAGAACACGCGGGACTGCACGGCCCCGCCGTGTTCGCCGGTCGCGGAGTCGTAGGCGATGATGGAGAAGGTCGCGACGGGCGGCCAGGCCGCGACCTCGGCGGCGGGGGGTGCGGACGCCGTGGAGCGCAGCGTGCTCGGGGGAGCACAGCCGGCGAGCAGGGACAGGCCCAGCAACAGTGATCGCATCATCAAGCGGGTGGGGACGCAGGGTGGACGCAGAAGTTGCGCTGGTGCACGGGGGCGCACAACCACGGGGCCCGCACCCCTCGCCGAGGGCGCTTCGCGAGGGTAAACTCTAAGGTTGGCCCGCATCGGCGCCGACCGCTTCGTGGCGCCTGAGCGCCCGGACCTGACACCACACTTGGAGGTTCCAGATGCGCGTTCTCCCTCGCGCGTTGTTCCCGATCGCTGCGGCCGCGTCGCTGTTCGCGGTCCTCACGGTGGCTGACTCGTACGCGAACGATGTCTCGCCGGTCGCGAACGCCGGGCTCGTCGGCTTCGGTGGCGCCGTCGTGGTCGGTGACGGTGAGGTGTTCGTCGCGGAGGGCGCGAACCGGTTCCGCCCCGGCGCCGTGTATGTGTATCGCAAGACGGCCAACGCCTGGCAGCAGAGCGCGGTCCTCAATGGACCGAACGCGGCGGTCGGCGATCAGTTCGGCAGTGCGCTGGCGTTCAACGGGACGCAGCTCATCGTCGGCGCGGGCCCCTCGACGCTGCACGTGATGCGTAAGGACGGCGCGCGCTGGGTGCATGCGAGCACCATCACGGCGCAGGGTGATGCCCGCTTCGGAGCAGTCGCCGCGGACGGTGATTGGGTGCTCGTGGGGCGTCCGGTCGTGGGCGGCGGTCGAGGCGGTCGCGGTGCGGCGCCGGCGGCCGCACCCGCGGGAGCCGTGTACGCCTACAAGCGGGCGGCCGACGGCAGCTATGGCCTCGCGGCGACGTTGACGGCGACCGGTGGCGAGACCACCGGCGATAACTTCGGCTCGTCCATCGCGATCCGGGGCACGACGGCGCTGATCGGGGCGAGCGGTGCCGCGGGCCGAGCCGGCCTCGTGCATGAGTTCGCGCTGAATGCCGGCGGCGAGTGGACGCAGGTGCGCTCGTTCGCGCCACAGGGTCTGGCGGCCGGACACGCATTCGGCTCGGCGATCGCGATGCAGGGTGAGCAGGCCGTGGTGAGTGCCCCGGGTGCGCCGAACGACTTCGGGGCGGCCTACGTGTATCGCCGTGTGGCGGCGACGGGCCGCGGTGCCGCACCGGGTGCGATGGTGTGGGCGCCAGTGGCGCGGCTCTCGGCGCCGGTCCTGACGACGGGTGCCGGATATGGCGCCGCGGTCGCGGCCGACGATCGCGAGATCTGGGTCGGCGCGCCAGGTCTCAGCGGCACCGGCGGCGTGTACGTGTATCCCCTGCGCGACGGGCAGTTGCGTGGGGACGGGGTCGCGTTCCTGAGCCCCACGGGCGTCACGGAGTCGATCGCGAAGGGCAATGCCATCGCGATCCGCGGCAACGTGGCGGCGGTCGGCGCCATCAACGCGGCGATGGGGATGGGCGGCGTGTTCATCTATGAGCGCGACAACGCCGGGGCGTGGCGCGCGGCACCGATGCTCAAGCCGGCCATCGACGAGATCAACGCGATCACGGGGCGCGAGCGCCGCTGCTCGGAGCAGGGCAAGGCCGAGATCTTCGACTGCAACAATGCCGAGCTGTTGTCGTTCGTGCCGCCGTCGAAGATGACGCATGATGGGCACTACATCGAGATGAACGACATCTGGGGCTGGACCGATCCGCAGACGGGGAAGGAGTGGGCCATCGTCGGGCGTCGGGACGGCACCACCTTCGTCGACATCTCGAACGCCGGCGATCCGGTGTCGGTGGCGGATCTGCCGTTGACCGAGGGGGCGCGGCCGGCCGCGTGGCGCGACATGAAGGTGTACAAGGACCATGCGTACATCGTGTCCGATGGTGCCGGTCCGCACGGGATGCAGGTCTTCGACCTGACCCGTCTGCGGAGCATGCGGCCGCAGGCCAACGGCCAGCCGCAGAAGGTCGCGGCCGATCTCATCTACCGTGAGATCGCCTCGGCGCACAACATCGTGATCAACGAAGAGAGCGGCTTCGCCTACTCCGTCGGGTCGAGCCTCGGCGGCACGACCTGCGGTGGCGGGCTGCACATGATCGACATCCGGGAGCCCAAGAAGCCGACCTTCGTCGGGTGCTTCGCGGACACCACCACCGGCCGCGCGTCCACCGGCTACTCGCACGACGCCCAGTGCGTGAACTACAAGGGCCCGGACAGCCGCTATGCGGGACGCGAGATCTGCATCGGCTCGAACGAGACGGCGATCAGCGTCGCGGATGTGACCGACAAGAAGAACCCGAAGGCGCTGTCGCGCGCGTCGTATCCGCGCGTGGCCTACACGCACCAGGGCTGGTTCACCGAGGACCATCGCTGGTTCTATGTGAACGACGAGATCGACGAGCTGCAGGGCGTCGAGAAGACCCGCACGCTGGTGTGGGACCTCGCGGACCTCGAGAACCCCAAGCTCATCAAGGAGCATATGGGGACCGAGTCGGCGTCGGACCACAACCTGTACGTGAAGGGCAACCTGATGTACCAGGCCAACTATCGGTCGGGTCTGCGCATCCTCGACGTCTCCGATCCGGCGAACCCGCGTGAGGTGGGCTTCTTCAAGACGGCGCCGTTCTACGACAACAGCCCCGGGTACAACGGGGCGTGGTCGGTGTATCCCTACTTCAAGAGTGGCGCCATCGTCGTGAACTCCATCGAGCAGGGGCTGTTCGTGGTCAAGCACCGTCCCGTGGTCTTCTGATGCGTCGTGTGTTGCTGGCCGTCGTCGCGGTCGTTCTGACCGCGACGACGGCCGCGGCCCAGGCCGCGCGCGAATTGCTCTACGTCTGCATCCAGGACGAGGCGAAGGTCGCCGTCATCGACATGGCGACCGGCGAACTCCTGCGCACGGTGGACCTGCAGACCCTGGGGTTCCCCGCGACCGCCAAGCCGCACTACATCGTGGTGGAGCCCGATCGCGCGCACTGGTACGTGTCGCTGATCGGGGCAGGACGCGTGGTGAAGTTCGACGCGCAGGACCGCGTCGTCGCACAGTACGAGATGGAGACGCCCGGCATGCTCGCGCTGGTGCCAGGCAGCCAGCAGTTGCTGGTCAGCCGCTCTATGAGCGCGGTGAACCCGCCGGCCCGGGTGGCGCTGCTGGACCGCCGCACCATGCGCGGCGAAGAGCTGCCGGTGCTGTTCCCGCGCCCGCACCCGATGGCCGCGACCGCCGCCGGCTATGCGTACACCGGCTCGCTGGGCGTGAACCAATTGGCGACCATCGATCTGGCCACCGAGCGCGTGTCGCTGACCGCCGTCAGCGGTCCGACGCATTCGCTGGTGCAGTACGATGTGTCCGCCGACGGCAAGACCCTCGTGGCGTCGTCCGAGACCACGGGTCGGCTCCTCGTGTTCGACCTCAGCGCCCCCGCCACCCCGACATTGCTGACGCAGGTCACGGTCGGCGCCATGGCCTTCGACCCCAGCTTCACACCGGACCAGCGCCACGTGTGGGTGCCCGTGAAGGGCAGCAGCGAGATCGTGGTCATTGAGACCGGCACGTGGAAGGAAGTGCGGCGCCTGACGCATGCGTCGTTCCAGCAGCCGCACCAGATCATCTTCTCGGCGGACGGACGCCGGGCCTTCGTGACGAACAACAACAAGATGGACCACATGGCCGATCCGAACGCCCACGCGGGCCATGCCGGCCACGCGGGCGGCGATGGAGTGGCATCGCTCTCGATCGTCGACGTGGCGAGCGGGACGGTCACGTCGGCGCTGGTGTTGGGCAAGAACCTCACGGGCATGGGCACGCGTGCGCGCCGCTGAGCGTGCCGCCCTGCTGGGTGGCACGCTGCTGTTGTCGGCCTGTGCAGCGGCCGTCGCCAGCACGCGGCCCCCGAGGGGCGAACCGCTCACCGCGGCGCACTTCACACGCGATGTGTCCCCGTTCCCGGTGTTCGACAGCGCGGGTCGGCCCTACGCGCTGGCATTCCTGGGTGGGCTCGATGTCCCACGCCCGCAGTTCGTGGACATCGATGGCGACGGGGACCTCGACCTGTTCGTGCAAGAGTACGCGCAGTCCGTGATGTTCTTCGAGAACGTGGGGACGCGCGCCGCGCCGCGGTACGAGTGGCGCAGCGACAAGTTCCAGGGGCTCGATACCGGCGAGTGGTTCCGCTTCCTCGATGTCGATGGGGATTCGCTGGTGGATCTCCTCAGTGAGCTGCCGTTCAGCTACATCCGCTTCTGGAAGAACGTCGGCACCCGCACGGCGCCGCGCTTCGCGGCCCAGGACTCGGTGCGCGACGCGGCGGGCCGCGCGATCTACTTCGACCGCCAGAACATCCCGGCGCTGACCGACGTGGACTGCAACGGGCGGATCGACTTCTTCGTGGGGCGGGTCGAAGGCGTGGTGGATCGCCTGGAGCAGACGGAGCGGGGCTCGCTGCGCTTCGCGCTCGTCGAGGAGCGCTGGGAGGATATCGAGATCGTCGCGGTGGTCGACACGGCCGCCCGCCCCACGCGGCATGGCGCCAACGCACTGGCCTTCGCGGACTTCGACGGTGATGGCGACGTGGATCTGTTCTGGGGCGATTTCTTCGAGCGTGGCATCCTGCTGATCGAGAACATCGGCCGCAGTTGTGCCACGCCGAACTTCCAGGTGCAGCCGGTGCAACTGCCCTTCGCCGATGGCGTGCTCACCAGCGGCTACAATGCACCGGCGCCGGTGGACTTCGATGGCGACGGCGACCTGGATTTCCTCATGGGCGTGATCGGTGGCACGGCCAACCCGGTACGCACCGCCGCGGACAACTTCTACCACTGGGAGCGCACCGCGCGCGATCGCTTCGTGTTGCGCAGCACCCGGTTCCTCGACGGCCTCGACGTCGGGTCCGAGTCCGCGCCGGCATTCGTGGATCTCGACGGTGATGGCCTGCTCGACCTGGTGATCGGGAGCAAGGTCGAACCGACGTCGAACACGGCGGGGCGGCTCCATGTGTACGCCAATCGCGGGAGCGCGGCGCAGCCCCGGTTCGAGGCGCAGGGTACGATCGACGTCGGCGCGTACTACAACATCGTCCCGGCCTTCGGCGATCTCGACGGCGATGGCGACCCCGACCTGCTGGTCGGGACCTGGAACCACGACATCAAGGGATTCCGCAACGTGGGGACGCGCCGCATGCCGCAGTTCGTGCGCGACAGCACGCTCGATGTCACGCTCACGCGGGTGAGCAATGCGGCCCCGGTGCTGTTCGACCTCGACGGTGACGGCGATCTGGATCTCGTCGTCGGGCAGTCCAATGGCGAGTTCAAGTTCTACCGCAACGAGGGCTCGGCGCAGGTGCCGCGCTTCGTGCTGGCCAGCGAGCGGCTCGATGACCTCGATGTCGGCCGCCGCAGTGCGCCGGCCTTCCACGATGTCGATGGCGATGGGCTACCCGACCTCGTGAGTGGCCGGGAGGAGGGTGGCCTGCTGGTGTACCGCAATGTCGGCACCCGGTCGGCGCCACGCTTCGCGGCGTACGATGGATTCGCGCTGCCGCTACCGCCCGCATCGGTGCCGCGTTTCGTCGACATCGACGGGGACGGTCGGATCGATCTGTTCTCAGGCTCGGTCGGCGGGGGGGTGGTCTTCTATCGGGGGACCACCCCAGCCCGCTGACCGCGGGTCAGGCCGGCGTCACCACCACAGGATCGAGCACCAGGGCTCCATCGCGCGGAGCCAGTCCGGCCCGCCATCGCGGCGCAGCAACCACTCCATCCCCGGCTCACCGATCGGTGCCCCCGGTGGCGCGGCAGGCGCCGCGCGCCGCGGCTCTGAGGCCCCCGCCGGCCGATCCAGCCACCGCGCGATGTCGGCCACGAGCAACTCCGTGTGCGCGGCCGCCGCGATGTCGATGTCCGTGCGCGCGCGCAACGCGGTGACACGCTCACTGAGGGCATGCCGCGCGAGTGCGCGCACCTGCGGCATCGCGGCGTCGTCGGCGAGGCCCATCAGGTTGTCGATCACCACTCGCTCCACGGCCCGCCGGATCTCGCGCTCGTAGGGCGTGTTCGCCGTGGCGCCGAACGTGGACTCGATGATGGTGCCCAACACCTCCTCGAGGCTCGGGAGTGCCGGGTCCAGCGCATGCTGCTCGACCAAGCGCGCGGCGCGATCGCCCGTGAGGATCCCCGCCACGACTTGATCGGCCGCCACCACAGCCGGTGCGATCGCATCGAAGGCGCCGCCGGTCCAGCGCGGGAAGGTCTCACGCGTACGCCCGAAGCCCGAGGGCCGCGGCGGGATCAGTCGCACGATGCCCTCGGGCAGGGCCAGCGTACCCGGCTGCACCACACGCAGCAGCGCAGCCAGCGCCGCACGCTGCTCCGCGCCGGGCACGCGCGTGAATGGCGTGCTGCCATCGCCGCGCTGCGCGTACTCATAGCGCAGGCCGCCGAGGTAGCCGACCGTCGCATCGACCTGATAGCGGTGGTGCATGTACACCGGCACCAGGACCTCTTCGAGCATGGCCATCGGCGTGCCGCGCGTGATCACGTTCTCGCCGAAGCGGCCCAGGGCGGCTCGGCGCACGGCGAGCATGCGGTCCAGCTCTGCCGGGAGATCGGTGCCGTTCGCCCACTGATCCACTCCGGCGTGTGTGCCGAGGTCCTGGTTGGTGAAGTACTTGAGGTCCTGCCGCTCGGCCTCCGTGAGGATGCGCCGCAGCTCGGCGGCCTCGTTGGCGCCCGGCGCGAACTGCGCATAGCCCCAGCGGATCGCGACCTTGTCCCACTCGCCGATGCCGTCGTCGTACACGGTCGAGAGGTCGAAGGACCCGTCGGCGCGCATGGTGATCAGCGGGTGCGGGTAGTCCATCACGCTGATGCGTCCGCCGCGACTGTTGTAGTAGTTGTGGCCGATGCCCAGCGTGTGGCCGATCTCGTGCGCCGAGAGCTGGCGCAGGCGCTGCAGCGCCCAGCGCTCGACCTCGGGTGGCGGCGTGTCGCCGCGCTCGTAGGGCGCCAGCAGCCCTTCGAGGATCATCCAATCCTGCCGTACCCGCAACGAGCCGAGTGTGACGACCCCTTTGATGATCTCGCCCGTGCGCGGGTCGGTGACGGAGCCGCCGGTGCTCCACCCCCGCGTGGAGCGGTGCACCCAGTTGATCACGTTGTAGCGGATATCGAGCGGGCTCACCCCCTCGGGCAGCATCTCGATGCGGAACGCATTGCGGAATCCGGCGGCCTCGAAGGCCTCGGCCCACCAGCGTCCACCCTCGAGAAGCGCCGTGCGCACCGGCTCCGGCGTGCCGGGGTCGAGGTAGTACACGATGGGGGCGACGGGCTCGCTGACCGCGGCGCTGGGGTTGCGCTTGATGAGCCGATGCCGGCTGATGAAGCGCTTGACCATGGGCTGGCCCAGCGGGGCCGAGTAGTCGGAGTAGGTGATGCCGAAGTAACCGCCGCGCGGGTCGGCCTCGCGCGGCGTGTAATTGCCGTCGGGCAGCTGCACGAAGGAGTGATGCACGCGGATGCTGGCGGCCTCGCCGGTCGCCGCGACCGAGCCGACGCCCTCGAAGTACGCCCCGCCGCGGCCGCCCGCACCGCCCGGCTGCGCGGCGAAGGTCAGCTCGGCCTCCATCTCGGTGTTGCGCGGGAAGTTCTGGGTCATCGGCATGTACACGCTGGAGCGCGTCGGCTCGAAGCGGTACGAGCCGGGCGTCAGCCGCGTCGCGATGTTGCCGCCATCGCGGACGATGAACTCACTGATGTCCACCAGGACACGGCGCCCGCCATCGCTCTCGGCGGCGACCGCGAAGCCCCAGAGCACCGACCGCGCGAAGGCGTCGCGCACCGTGCGCGCCTCGGCCGCGCTGCTGGTCGACGCGCGGAAGCGGTAGTTCGGCTGCACCATCAGCACGCGCGGCCCCTGCCGCTCGAAGAACACGATGCGCGACCCGGTGAGCGCCCCGCGGTCGATGCCGATGTCGTTCGACCCCAGCCCGGAGCCATAGCCCGTGCTGTGCAGGACCTCCTCACCCAGTCGGGCGATCTCCATCAACAGTTGCCCGGTGGCGGCGTCGTGGTAGAGCGGGAAGAAGCCGTCGAGCTTGGTGAGACCGGCCGTGCGGTCCTCGATGCTCCGGAGCGCGGGACGGGCGGCGGCCTGCGCCGCCAGCTCTGGGACGCTCAGCACAGCGATGGCGCTGAGCGTGAGGAAGCGGATGGCCTGCGAACAGCGCCGGCGGCGGGCGGGGGGCATTCGGTGCTCCACGGTGGTAGCGTTCAAGGGACGGACGACCGTCCCTAATGTACCGTTCGCAACCGACCCTTGGTGGAGCCCCGATGGTGACCGACCCCACGACCTCACGCCGATCCTTCCTCCAGCTCGCGGCGGCCGCTGGTGCGGGGACCGCCCTCGGGCTCGCTCGCCCGCTGCCCGCCGCGAGCATCGTGGCCGCGCCTGCTGTGCTGCGCGGCCGCCGCGCGCCGCTCCGGATCCTCATCCTCGGCGGGACCAGCTTCATCGGGCCGTATCAAGTACAGTATGCGCTCGACCGCGGGCATACGGTGACCCTGTTCAATCGCGGGCGCACGAATCCCGGCCTGTTCCCCACGGTCGAGAAGCTGATCGGGGATCGCACGGGCGATGTATCCGCTCTCGCGGGCCGTGCGTGGGATGTGGTGATCGACAACTCCGCGACGGATCCCACCTGGGTCACGCGGACGGCCGCGCTGCTCGCGCCGACCTGCAAGCGCTACTACTTCGTCTCGACGCGCAGTGTGTATCGCGACGTGAGCCGCGTACCCATGACCATCGACGCGGAGGTGTTCACACGCGAGAACACGCCGCTGCGCGAGGGCCAGGCGCTGCCCTACGGCTTGTCGAAGGCCTTGGCCGAGGCGGAGGCGCACAAGTACTTCCCGGGCCGATCGCTGGTGGTGCGACCGGGGCTGATCGTCGGGCCGGGCGACAACACCGATCGCTTCACGTACTGGCCGGTGCGCATCGAACGCGGTGGCGAGATCCTCGCGCCGGGCGATGGCAGTGACCCGGTGCAGGTGATCGACGCGCGCGATCTGGGCGAATGGATGATCCGTCTCGCCGAGCAGGAGGCGGTCGGGGTGTACAACGCGGTGGGGCCGCGGACGCCGCGCTCGTTCGCCGAGTTCCTGCACGGGATCAAGGCGGCGACGACCTCGGAGGGCACGTTCACCTGGGTGCCGACCGAGTTCCTGACACAGCATCGCGTGCGCTCGTACCAGGAGATGCCGGTGTGGCGTCCCGCGGCGGGTGGGTCAGAGGGCTTCGGGCGCTTCGATCTCACGCGCGAGGTCGCATTGGGGCTGACCTTCCGTCCGCTCGCGGAGACCACGCGCGCGACCTTGGATTTCTATCATTCCCGGCCAGCGGCGGAGCAGGCGCAGCTGCGGGCGGGCATCACCGCGGAGCGTGAGGCCGAGGTGTTGGCGTTGTGGAAGGCAGCGCGGGGGGGATGATACGGCGGTCTGGCGTGTCGCGGCGTGCGCTACAGATACCGCCGCGGCGGCACCAGCAAGGACCCGAACAGTAGCCCTGCCGTGAGCGCCGTCAGCGCGCTGAGCACCGCCACTCCCGTGTCGAAACCCAGCGTGTAGTCGCGCTCCATCACGAAGGCCAGCGAGCGGAAGCCGACCGACCCCGGGACCAGCAGCATGATCCCGGGCACTCGCACCAGTGCCCCGGGACGCCCCGCCCAGCGGCCGTACACGTTCGACAGTGCGGCCATGATCAGTGAGCTGAAGAACACACCGCCCGCGAAGGTGCCGGTCGTACCGAGACCCAACCAGATGTTCGCGCCCCGCGTGAGCAGGTAACCCAGGCACGCGCTGCCCATCA
Source organism: uncultured Gemmatimonadaceae bacterium (assembly GCA_964503275.1). GTDB lineage: Bacteria > Gemmatimonadota > Gemmatimonadetes > Gemmatimonadales > Gemmatimonadaceae > DASRAP01. Next base: position 102,197 of record CAZCZO010000008.1, read on the forward strand.
CGAGGAGGATGTCGCGCGAGGTGGCGCGGAAGAGGATCGCGAACGACAGCGAGGCCATCAGCATCGCGATGAGCTCGATCCACCCCGGCAACGGCGTCGGTGTCACGGCAGGGGTCGTCCAGCCGAGCGCGTGGACCAACTGCGAGCCAGCCACCGACCCGAAGGTCAACTTGAGCAGCACGACCACGGCGCCGGCGAAGCGCGTGGTGCCGGTCACCAGCTGCTGACTCGCGAGCTCGCTGACAGCGGTGGTCAGGGTCAGTCCCGGCATCAGGACGATCAAGCCGGCCAGCACCACCGTCTGCACGGTGATGGGGTGCACGAAGTACGCGAACGCGCTGGCGAGGACGGTCGCGATCAGCGCGGCGACCGCCTCGGACGCATGGGCGAGATGTGGCCGCGAGGCACCGGCGACCTCGATCACGCCGATCACGATCCCGAGCACGGCCGCCACGCCGATGTCCACCCACCCCGTACGAAGCAGCCCGGCGACCGCCGCCGAGGCCACACCGAAGGCGAGGACCGCGAGCACGCGGCTCTGCACGGTCGACGGCCGGTCCAGCGCCGCCATCTGCACCGAGGCCTCAGCGATGCCGACGCGTCCGTGCACCACGTCCTCGGCGATACGGTCCAGCGCCTGCAGGGCGTCCAAGTTGATGCTGCCCGGCTCCAACCGCAGCACGCGCGTCTGCTGTGTGGCGGTCATCGCGTCGGCATCGCCCAGGGACAGCAGCAGGCCGGTGGGCGCGGACCAGATCTGACAGGTGAGATGGATGGCCGATGCGGTCGAGAGCACCGCCCCTTCGAGGCGCGAGGCCGATACGCCGGCCATATGCAGCCGGCGTGCGAGCTCGATCAGAAAGTTCGCGCGCTCGTCGAAGGAGGCGGGGAGGACCGGCGTCCGATCACCCACCGGATGCCGCCGCCGCTGCGTTGCGCGCTTGCGCGAGGAAGGCGGGCTCGAGCTCCAGCAGACTCGCCATCTTGCGGACCAGATACGCCTCATGGTTCGCGATCTCGCCGTCGGCGAGGATCACGCCCCACATCACTTCGGCCAGGACCATGCGCTGCGCGAGATCGAACTGTTCGCGCACGACACGCGTGAACTGGAAATGATCCACCGAGCGGCGACGCTGCTCGTCGGCCAGCGCGAGCAGTGCGACCGCCGTCCCGTGCTCCAGGCCGAAATGCCGGGCCAGTGCGGCGTGGATGTGCAGTTGCTCCTCGAGGGAGAACTCGCCGTCGGCGTGTGCGAGTTCGAGCAGCAGCGCGGCCGCCGCGACATGCACGCCGGGCAAGTCGCGCGCCGGTGAATCCGCTGGTACGGTGGACGGTCCGCTGCCCGCGGCGCTCGCGGACTTGGCGAAGAACTGACGGATGGCGTCGATCATGACGGCGGCCAGAGGTCCTCCGCCTGCGACAGATGGCGCGCCTGATGCCGCGGCAGGATCACCAAGGCCGAGTAGACGGAGTAGTGAGGGTGGGGAGGGAACGGCGAACGCAGACGCGCGCGGTCGAGCCGTCGTTGTTCGCCCTGGGCGAGCATCGCGTGCAACTGCTGCTGGCCACTGGCGAATCGCGCGAGGCATTCGTGTTGCGGCCAGTCGCCGCCCGGGACGAAGGCCGCGGCAGTGCGCACCCGGCCGCGCCGCGCCCCGGCGATCCGGGGCAGCGGGCCGGCGGCGCGCGCGACCAACCATCCCACGGGATCGCAGCGGTAGCGCGCCGGCGGTGCGGCCGGCGGGGCGTCATGCAGTGCCCCGCGCATCAGCGGGAGGTAGACATCGGTCGTGAGGACCAGATGCGCCACGCATTCCGCCGCCGACCATGCCTGCGGGTCTCGCCGCGCGCTCCAGGCCGCCGCATCGAGCCGCGCCGCGAGCGTCGCGAGCCGGGCGGAGGCCGCGTCGAGCGCGTGCGCGATCGCGAGGAGGTCAGGGTGGCGGAGCATCCTCGGCGAAATCTAGCGCCGACCCGGCGGGGTGGTGCGAGCGGCGTGTGCGGGTGGTAGAATCCAGCGAACCCCTACCGCGAGGCCCAGATGTCCGAGGCGCTGCAGTACCCGATCGGCCGCTTCGACCCCGCTCGTATCGTGGCGCCTGCTGAGCGGCCGGCGATGATCGCGAGCATTGCTGCGCTGCCGTCGGCATTGACGGCACTGGTCGCGGGGCGCAATGCCGCCGATCTCGAACGACGCTACCGCGAGGGCGGGTGGACGGTGCGGCAGGTGGTGCATCACCTCGCCGACAGCCACATGAACGGCTTCACGCGCTTCAAGCTGGCGCTCACCGAGGACCTGCCGGTCATCCGCCCCTACCGCCAGGGTCCGTGGGGCGACCAGCCCGATGCGACGCAGGGGCCGGTCGAGCACTCACTGGTGCTGCTCGACGGCCTGCACGCACGCTGGGTGACGTTGATGGAGTCGATGGCCGCCGGGGAGTGGACGCGACGGTACGTCCACCCGGAGCAGGGGCGCGAGTACGCGCTGACGACGGCGCTGGCGAACTACGCGTGGCACGGCGAGCACCACGTGGCGCACGTGCGCATCGCGCTGGGGTAGCTCGCGCTAGGCCCCGAACTGCCGCAGGTGATGGTCCGTGTGCAGCCAGGCCAAGCGCGCCCAGTCGCGGTTGCTCAAGCGCCCGAACAGCGGATGCGTGGCCCCCATGGCGTCGGGCGGCAGCGCCGCGACGCGTTGCATCAGCACTCTGAGCTCGTCGCGCAGGGGCTCCAGCGGTGTGGCGTCGGGAGTCAGCAGCTCGCGCGCCGTCGGCGCCCCGCGCGGGAACGGGACCACGTAGAAGAGCAGCGTCTTGATCAGCCAGCGCACGGGCGTGGGCCGAGGCAGCATGGGAACGTCCAGCTCGTCCAGCGCCATGTGCGCGGAGTGCACGAGGTGCGCGATCATCTGCTGCGGTGAGAACTTGCCCCAGCGCGCGACGCTCTGCTCGGTGATGCGCGTCAGCCGCCGGTCCAGCTCCGCCGCGACCGCGGGGTCAAAGAGATGTTTGGCGGGCATAGGCCTCGACGGGTAGGTCTGCGAGCGGACGACGGTCGGGCTCCACCCAGCCGAGCCGCGCGGTCGATGACATCAGGAGGTCCTCGGTCCAGCACTGCAGCAGCAGTGCCTTGTCGGCCAGCGGCGATGCGAGCAAGCGACTGATGGCGTGGTCGAGCGGGACATCGGGGGACGCCGTGCGGTAGCGGGCAAGGATGCTGACGTACGCGGCGGTGATGGTCTCGTGGTAACCGTCCGTCGCGGTGTTCCGGTTCCCGAAGCTCTCGTTCAACGCCGCGATGTCGCGGCGCAGCAGCAGCAGTGCGGCCGATCCCCCATGTCGTGCCACATACCAGAGTCCCACGCGCAGGTGTGCTTCGTGCGTCCACTCCTCGCGCGCCAAGGCGCGGGCGGCGAATCGCTGCGCGAACGACTCGAGGGCACCCGCACTCATGCCACGAGGGTCGGCTCGCAATGCACCGGGCAGCGCACCGAGTTCGCCAGATAGCAGGCCTCGTGGGCGGCATGATGGAGCGCGACATGCTCCGCGGGCGATGGCGCGGCGGTCGCCGCGAAGCGCACGGCCGGCCGCAGCGTCACCGACGCGAAGGCGACACGACCGTCCGCGCCGGGTGCCAGCAGGCCCCGCGCGTCGTCGTCGTAGGCGTCGACCACGAATCCACGCTCGGCGGCGAACGACAGGAAGAACAGCATGTGGCAGCTCGACAGCGCAGCCACGAAGGCCTCTTCGGGGTCCACGCCGGCCGGGTCGGTGTAGGCCGGCCGCACGACCAACGGTGATGCGGCGGCGGCCACCACCGCTCCACCGTCGAACGCCCACTCGTGCGCGCGCGAGTAGCGCCGGTCGGTGAACGGCGCGTCGCCGCGCCGCCACCGGACCCGTGCGGTATGCTCCGACATCGTGCTAGCGCCCGCCCCGACGACCCCAGGTCGGGGGCGGCGGTTCGGTCATCATCCGCTTCGGCGGGTTGGCCTGGAGCAGCCGCATCGCCTCCTTGACCGCGGCCTCAAGCTGGGCGTCACGGCCGGCCGCGACATCCTTGGGCCAGTTCTCGACGTCGATGTCCGGCGCCTCGCCGGTGTTCTCGAGCGCCCACTTGCCATTGATGTCGATGAAGCCACCGCGCGGCGCGATCATCGTGCCGCCGTCGATGAACGGCGGCGTGTCGGCCGTGTGCACGAGCCCACCCCAGGTGCGCTTGCCGACCAACGGCCCGATGCCGCGCAGCTTGAACATGTGCGGCATGAGATCGCCGCCCGAGCCGGCCATCTCATTGATGATCATGACCTTGGGCCCCCAGATGCCGGCCGACGGCGACGTGAACGGCACGCGGTCGCCCGCGACGTTGTTGAAGTAGCCGTCGAACTTGCGCTGGAGGACGTCGATGATGTAGTCCGCCGCCTGGCCACCGCCGTTGTAGCGCTCGTCGATCACCGCGCCCTGCTTGTCCTGTTGCGCGAAGTAATAGCGGTTGAAGTTCGTGTAGCCCCCCTGCCCGGTGTTGGGCAGATGCACATACGCGAGCTTGCCGCCCGACAACTGATCGACCTTGCGACGGTTGCCCTCGACCCACGCCCGTGTGCGCAGGCCTTGATCGTTGGCGATGGGCACGACGGTGATCTGCCGTGCGCCCTCCATGCTCGGCGTGCTGTTCAGGTGCAGCGTGATCTGACGGTTGGCCGTGCCGTCGAGGTGGCGGTAGAGATTGTCGGGCGCCCGCAGTTCCGCGCCGTTCACCGCGATGATGTAGTCGCCCACACGCGCATCGACCCCCGGCACCGCGAGCGGGGCGCGCAGCTCGGGGTTCCACGACTCCGCGTCGTAGATGCGGCTGATCTTGTAGCGTCCGTTCTCGATCACGAAGTCCGCGCCCAGATGACCGCCGGGCACCGTGATCCCCGGCGTCTCGGGCAGCTCGCCGCCGCGCACGTACGAGTGACCGACGGCGATCTCGCCCCCCATCTGGTCGAGCAGGTACGTGAGGTCCGCCCGGTGCATGACATGCGGGAGCAGCTCGCCGTACATCTTCTTCATCGCCGGCCAGTCCGCGCCGTGCGCATTGGTCACATAGAGGTAGTCGCGCTGGTAGCGCCATCCCTCGTTGAAGATCTGCTTGAACTCTTCCTTGGGGTCGAGATACATGCGCATGGTCGCGTCGGGCACGCGGCCCGCGCCGGCCGCCGGTGCCGCTCGATCCGCATCGACGATGTGCAGCACCGGCCCGGCCGCCGCCGCGCCGCCACCACCGGCGCCGCCGCGCCCGCCGCCACCGCCGCCCGCCGCGCGGTAGAGCATCTTGCGGCCGTCCGCGCTGAGCACGAAGTCACCCCCCTGCACGAAGGGCGCCGAGCTGCGCGTCGAGAGCTGATAGCGCGCGATGCTCCCGCCGCCGCCACCCGCACCGGCGCCGGGGTCCGTGTAGAACACCGAGCCCGCCACGCCCGCCTTGAGGCGCGAGTACGCGCGTGCCGGCACGCCGGGCACCGCGAGGATGCGGTTCTGGATGTTGTCGAAGTCGATGGTCACCGTCACGGGCGCCGCCGCTGCCGCCGCGCGACCGCCGCCGCCGGGCGGTGTGGCCGGTGTCGTCGGCGCACCCTCTTCATCCGTCTGTGGCGGGAACGGTGTGGGCTCGCTCTTGCTGAGGATCGCGAGATACAGCGAGTAGGTCGGCTCGTAGGGATACGCCGACATGTCCAGCCACTGCGAGCGCAGCCCGAAGTCCGTGGACGCGAAGAACCACAGGTACTTGCCACTGGCGTCCCAGGTGGGCCACGCCGCGTCGGAGAGCCCGTCGGTCAACTGCGTGTTCTTGCCCGTCTCGACGTCGGCCACGAAGATCGCCTTGTACATCGAGTTGAGGTGCGCCGCGTAGGCGATGTACTTGGAATCCGGGGACCAGCGCGGATTCATCGTGCGCGTCGGCACCATCCACGGGTCGCGGCCGACGATCTTCGCCTTGCCGCTGGCGATGTCCATCACCCAGAGATTCAGATCCGTGTCGTGGTACAGCAGCTTCTTGGAATCCGGCGACCACTCGGCCGTGTAATAGAACTTCGGCTTGTCGAGCGTGATGACACGCTTGGCCCCCATGCCGTCGGCCGGCGCGAGCACCAGGGCGTACTCGCCCGACGCATCGGAGAAGTACGCGATGGTCTTGCCGTCCGGGCTCCACGTGGGCTGACGCTCAGCGGCCCCCGAGCTGTTCGTGAGGTTGCGCACGTCGCCACGCTGCGCCGGGATGCTGAACACCTCACCGCGGGCTTCGACCAGCGCGCGCGCACCCGAGGGCGAGAGGGCCATGGTCGTCATCCGCGACGACACATCCTTCCACTGCGGCAGCATGTGCGCGAAGTCGCCAGCCGCCGTGATGTTGACGATCGCGTGGCGCTTGCTGCGCGGGTCCACGGTGTGGATGTAGCCCGCCTGCTCGATCACCAACGTCGTGTTGTCCGAGTCCAGGGACTTCACGTCGAAGTCCTTGAACGTCGTGATCTGGGTCATCTGCTGCGACTTCGTGTCGAACCCCCACACGTTGGCCACGCCGTCGCGGTCCGAGATGAAGTACACCACGTCACCGATCCACGTGGGGTCGATGTCCTTGGAGTCCGTCCAGGGCTTGGCCTCGACCACGTCGAGCGTCTTGGTGTCCATGATCCAGATGGGCCGGTTCTGCCCGCCGCGATAGTTGCGGCGCTCGTCGTCCCACGACGTGTTCATCCGGTAGGCGACCTTCGACCCGTCGGGCGAGTACTTGCCCTGCATGGCGCGGTCCATGCCGACCTTCTCTTCGATGCCGCCTTCCACGGGGATCGTGTAGAACTTGGGCGCCGCGTTGGGGCCATGTGTGTCGCGCGTGGACGAGAACAGGATGCGCTTGCCGTCGGGCGACCAGCCCTGCACGATGTCGGGCCCGGAGTGCCAGGTGAGGCGCTTGGGCTCACCGCCCGTCACCGGCACCACGTACACATCGCTGTTGCCCCCGTACTCGGCGCTGAAGGAGACCAACTTGCCGTCGGGCGACAGCTGCGGGTTGGTCTCATCGCCCGGGAACGATGAGAGGCGTCGCGCATTGCCGCCCGCGCGCTCGACGACCCAGATGTCCTGGGCGTACTGGAACGCGATGTGCGTACTGCTGATGGACGGGTTGCGCAGCATCCGGGTGCCGGATTGCGCGGGGGCGGCCAGTGGGGCGAGGAGGGCCGCAGCGGCGAGGACGAGAGGCGTTCGCATGTCGAGGGCACGGGGTGGAAGTACCCTTACAATACGGCCGGTCCCGAAATGCCGTTAGACTGCGTCCAATCGGTCCGCCCCGGGAAGCGCGGCCAATGCACGGTCGAAGGTCAGCAGCCCATGCCGACGGTCGCGCGCGTGTTGCAGAATGAGACGGTCCACGAAGCCGGGTTCGCTCGCCGACGGGAGACCGGCGAGCACCGCCGGTGCCGACTCACCTACCACTGCAGGGTCGTCGAACACCAGCGCCAGCTGCTCCAGCGCCAGCGTGTCCGGGATCCGGTAATGATGCCGCAGTGCGAAGAAGGCCTCCGCGACGACGACGTCCGAGATCAGCGCGGTCGCACCGATCCGCTCGAGACGCTCAAGCAATGTCCGAGCCGTGGCCGCTTGGTGTTCCGGGCGGCCGGTCACCAGTCGCACGACGACGCTTGTGTCGAGCGCGATGCTCATCGAGCGCCCGCGTCTCGGGCCTTCGCCACGCTGGCCCTGATGTCTGCGAGCTCGTGGGTGCCGACCCGATCGGCGTACTCGGCAAGCGCGCCGAAGTAGGGGCGTGGCGTGGGCTCGCGCAGGACCAGTGTGGTCGGCTGCTCGGGTTGTAGCAGCTGTTCCACGGCCAGGGTCAGCAACTCGCGGACGGTGCGTCCTTCCCTCGCCGCCTTGGCTTTGAGGGCCCTGTGGAGCGCGTCGCTGAGGTCAACGGTGGTTCGCATATATAAACAATAACATAAATATGCTGATATGTCAAGTGGTAGTCTGAATCAGATTGTGGCTTCCCTATGCCCTAGTCCTCCCCCTCCGAGCGCTCCAGCAGCTCCGCCGGCAGCTGCTTCTTGGGCTGCACGCCCAGGTCCCGCAGCATCTCCACTTGGCGCACCAAGCTCCCGCGGCCGTCGATGAGCTTTGACATCGCCCCGGTGTAGCCGGTCTGTGCGCGATCCAGGTCGCGCCCGACGGCCTGGAGGTCCTCCGCGAAGCCCCGGAACTTGTCGTACAGTGCGGCACCTCGGTTGGCGATGTCCTGGATGTTCTTCGCCCGCTTCTCGGTGTCCCAGAGCTGGGCCACGCAGCGCGCCACGAAGAGCAAGGTGCTCGGACTCACCAGCACGACGTTTCGCTCCCAGGCGAACTCCACCAACTTCGCATCGTATCGTAGCGCCGTCAGCAGCGCGCCCTCGACAGGCATGAAGAGCAGTACGAAGTCCGGTGACCGGTCCCCGTGCAGGCGATCGTAGGCCTTGTCGCCCAACTCCCGGATGTGACCACGCACCGACTCGACGTGCTGCTTGATCAGCGCCCCTCGCTGTGACTCAGCCTCCGCCTGCTGTGACTCGGCGTACGCGGTGAGCGACACCTTCGAGTCCACTACGATGTAGCGGTCCTTCGACAGATGGAGCACGACATCGGGCCGCAGGATCCTGCCGTTCGCGTCGGTGAAGGACTGCTGCACCTCGAACGTCACGCCGCGCTCGAGCCCCGCCTGCTCCAGCACGCGTTCGAGCACCATCTCGCCCCAGTCGCCCTGTTGTTTGCTGTCGCCCTTGAGCGCGCGCGTCAGGCCCTTGGTCTCTTCGCCCAGCTGCGTGTTCAGCGACTTGAGCTGCTGCAATTCCTGCGTCAACTGCCCGTGCCGCAGCGCCGTCGACTGCACCGAATCGGCCACCTGCTTGCGAAAACCGTCCAGCTCCGTGCGCAGCGGCGCGAGCAGGGCGTTCAGCGACTGTTGGTTCTGCTCCACCACCGCCTTCGACTTGGCCGCGAAGATCTCGTCGGCCACCGTGCGAAAGCGGTCCCCCAGCTGTTGCCGGCTCTCCTCGAGGGTCGCCAACTGTTGCTGGAACGCCCGCTCTCGCTCCTCGATGCGGGTGCGCAGCACGCTGACCTCGCGCCGACCCAGCAAGTAGCCGACCAGCGCTGCGAGTCCGATGGCGACGATCGCGATGATCTCAAACGTGCTCACGCATCAGCTCCTGCAGACGGGTGCGCAGCAGGGTGCGGACGGTCGCGGGGGCCAGCACCTCGGCGTCCGGCCCGTACTGCATCACGTGGCGCAGCGCCCACTCCGGATCGGCCAGCGGGTACACGACCGTCACACTGCCGTCCGCGTCGGGCGCGATCCCCTCGCGCTCACTGATCCAGCGCGCGATGCGCGGCCCGTAGCGTACCCGCAGCTCCTCGGCGGGGTCGCCGATGAACACGCGGCCGTCGCGCATGAACTCGTTCAGCGCGATGTCGCCCGGTGGCGTGAAGGGGCGCTCCGTGCGCCGCACGGCGGCGATCCGGTCGAAGCGGAACACCCGGAGATCGCCGCTGGGCACCGTTCCGGCGATCAGGTACCAGGAGCCCGCCGTGAAGATGAAACCCAGCGGCGAGACCTCGCGGCGCTGCGGTGCCGGGTCGCCGGCGCGCTGGTACTCCAATTCGGCGATGCAGTGCTCGAGGATGCAGTCGTCGAGCACGCGTCGGCGCCTGGCGGCGTCCGGATCGTGCGCGCCCAGGTGGATGGCGTGTGTCACCGTGGCATCGTCCACCGTCGTCGCGGCGATGCGAGCGACGCGCTCGCGCGCACCATCGATCACGCCGTGCTCGTCGGGGCCGGCTTCCTGCCGGAGCAGGGCCAGCGCCAGATCGAGCGCGCGCAGCTCGTTCGTGGTCAGCGCCATGGGCCGCCGGAAGTAGCTCGGGCGTTCGAGGCGCACCGAGTCGGCGTCGAGCGTCAGAGTGATCGGCTCGTACCAGCCCGCCGGCTCAGGGCTCTGCCGGTCCACCAGCGTGCGCAGGTCGCGCAGCAGTGTCCGTGCGTCGGTGCCGATCGACTCGGCGAGCGCCTCGACGGCGTGCGGCCGGTCGTCGTCGAGCTTGGGGATGGTCAGCAGCAGGCGCCGGAGCTGCTCTGCGGCGGTCGTGGCGACGGTGGGCATCAGACCAGCTCCTCCGCGTCGTAGCGTGCGTGGGTCTCTGCGGCGAGCGCCTGGAACTCCTCGACAGCGCTCACGGGGCCAACAACGCGCGCAGCGCCACCGAAGCCGAGGACCCAGCGCAGGAAGGTGGCGCGTCGCCGCACGCGGTAATGGCGGGTGAGGGGGGCGAGCAGCGTCGTCGCGCTGTCGTCCATAGGCTTCGCGTCGACCGCTACCGTGTCCGCCTCGTGTTCGGCGGCCATCTCCTCGGAGGCGCCGAGCTTGATCGCCGGTCCCGTCACGCCGTTCACCGCGTCGAAGCGCACGCTGATGGACTCGGCCTCAGCGTCGCCGAGTTCCCAGGCCTGACGCGAGCGGGTATGGGCCCAAAGGTCGAAGTCCTCGGGCGGCGCGAAGTCGGGCGTGCCCGGTGCGCGGTCGTTGACGCGCAGCTCGTTCACGCGGCGCAGGCGGAACTGCCGCAGCGCATTGGCGTCGAGGTCGCGGCCCACGAGGTACCAGCTCCCGCCGATGTGGGCGATGCCATACGGATCCACCTGCCGCGTCGCGATGCGGTCGCTGCTGAAGCTGTGGTAGCGGAACTGCACCGACTTGCGGCGGCGCACCGCCTCGGCGAGCCGGTCGAAGAGATCGTTGTCCAGGGCCGGCTCGGCGACCACGAGCTCGCGGACGGTGAGTGTCTCGTCGACGGGGAGGTCATGCGCGAGTCGCCGCAGGGCCATGCGCGCCTCATGCGCCAGCGAGCCGTCGCCGAGCTGGGTGAGACGGGTGACGCCGCGCACCAGCGCACCGATCTCGTCGGGGAGGAAGGTGATCTGGTCGAGCGCGCGGTAGCCGTCGCCTGCGACGCGCCGGGGCGCGGTGTCGCTGTCGGCCTGATTGAGATAGGGCAGATAGAAGTCGCGGGCGTTGAGCCGGTAGCGATTGATGGAGCCGTCCATCTCGTGGATGGACTCGATGGGCACGCCGATCTCGCGGAGCTCCTTTTTGTCGCGCTCGAACATGCGTTCGACGGTGGCGTCGGAGTCGCTGGCGTAGTAGCCGGGTACGACGCGGCGGAGCTGTTGCAGCGAGGCCCCGCTGCGCGAGGCGCGGAGCAGGGCGGCGAGCAGATCGGCCCAGCGCTGGGTCTTGGATTGAGTAGGCACGCTGGGGAATGTGGGGCGGGGGGCTGACAGCGGCGAGGGATCGGCCGGTCCTCAGGCCCCGAGCCGCTCCTCCAGCCCCGAGGCGCGGGCCGCCGTGCGCGCCAGCCCACCGCGCAGGGCGGCCTCGCTACCGACCAGCGTGACCTGGGTCCGCGCCCGCGTCACCGCCGTGTACAGCAGCTCCCGGGTGAGCAGGCGCGACCCCGCCGGCGGTAGCACCACCACGACGTGATCGAACTCCGAGCCCTGACTCTTGTGGATGGTCATCGCATGCACGGTCTCGATGGCGCTGAGGCGCACAGTGGGGACCAGCCGCGCGCGGCCGTCACGGCCCGGGAACAGGGCGCGCACCGTGCCGCCGCTGCGGAGCACGACGCCGAGTTCGCCGTTCCAGAGGTCGAGCTCGCGATCGTTGCGGGTGACCATCAGCGGGCGCCCCACGTACCAGAGGTCGCCGGCGCGCAGCGCCAAGGATCGCTCGACGAGACGATTCCACTCGCTGACGCCATGGTCGCCCTCGCGGTGCGCGCAGAGGGTGCGCAACGAGAGCATCTCGCGCAGGGCGACGTCGGCCTCGCCGCGGGATGCGAGCTCGACCACACGGGTCGCGTGTGCGCTGAGCTGGTCGTGCACGGCGCTGAGGCGGCGCTCACCATCGCTGGCCTCGGGGTCCACCCAGTGGACGTCGGGCGCACCTGAAGACAGCACCGCGAGCGCGGCTTCGGCGTCGCCGGAGCGCAGGGCTGCCGCCAACTGACCGATGCCCGAGTCGGGGCCGAATCGGTACTGCGAGGTCAGGTGCTGCATCGATGGGTGCAGGGCGCCGCCATCTGCCGCAGCGGGTGACTGCACGATGTCGGCCAACACTGAGCCGGCCTCAACAGAAGCCAGCTGTCCGGGGTCGCCGACCAGCCACAGCGGGGTGCTGGCCGGCAGCATGCGCAACAGCCGAGCGAGCAGGGGCAGCGAGACCATCGATACTTCGTCGATGATCACGAGGTCAGCGGCCAGCGGGGACGGAGGCGGTGCATCGATCAATTCGAGCTGTCCGGGCCGCATCCCGAGCAGTGAGTGCAACGTGAGGCTGGGCACGGCCGCCATGCGCGCGACCTCCTCGGCGCTGGCCTTGGCGCGCTGCAGGGCCTCGATCATCGCTTCGCGCAATCGTGCGGCCGCCTTGCCCGTCGGAGCCGCGAGGATCACGCGGAGGTCGGGCTGCGCGCGCAGCATGCGCAGCAGTTCCTGCGCGATGCGAGTCGTCTTGCCCGATCCCGGGCCGCCGGTGACGATGCGCAGGGCGTTCCCCGCACGGGCCGTGAGGGCGCTGGCCACTTCGCGTTCGTCGAGCCACAGCCGGGTGAGGTAGAGCCGCGGGCCGTCCAAGACCAGCGGGGTGTCGGGCGCGTTCGGTGCGCTGGTGATGAGCGTTGCACGCGCGGCGAGTTCCGTCTGCCAAGCGCTCGGCTCAGGCCACGGCAGCGCGGCAGCCCCGTCGACCGCAACGTGTTCGGCGATGTGACGGAGGTCGACGCAGACGTGGCCCTGACCGGGCGCACGCACGGCGAGGGCGGCGGCAAGCAGCACGTCGTCGGGCGCGTCGAGCGCGTCACTGAGCCGGAGCAGTTCGTCGGTGAACGCGATGGTGTCCGCGTCGAAGATCCCGGCGGCGGAGAAGGCGGCGAGCCGTTGCGCCGTGCGTGTGCTGAAGTGGTTCACGCGGGCACCTCGCGGGCGAGCAGGTCGCTGAGCGCGGCGATGACTCCGGGTGGCGCTTGCCAGTGGAAGACGCCTTCGCGGCGACCGGCGCCGTCGACCGGCGTATCGGGACCGACCATGCCGCGCACGAAGAGGTAGGCGAAGCCCGCGAGGTTCGCCGAGGGGTCTGCCATGCCGGTGCGCCAGCGCAGCCAGCGGTGCATGGCGACGCTGTAGAGCAGCCCTTGCAGCGGGTAGTGATGGTCGATCATCGCATCGCGCAGCGCGTCCGCCCCATAGCTCGCGAGGCGGTTCGACTTGTAGTCCACGATCAGCAGCTCGTCGCGGCGCTGCGGGTGCCGCACGATGAGGTCGATGGCGCCGTTCAGCATGCCGCGCAACTCGGCGGGCAGCGCGCCGGCGGCGAGGTGCGCGGCGTACTCGGACAGCGGGTCGTCGCTGGGCAAGCGCTCACGGAGCAGCCCGCCGATACGTGTCAATGGCAGTGCGGCCGCGTCGGGCAGGGCCAGCTCGAATCGCAGCTCGTCGATGCGGTCGGCGCGCGGAATGTCGGCCAAGCGCAGGTCGAGCGGGGCGGCCGCGCCCAGTGGCGTTCGCAGCACCTGCGCGATGCCGCGTGCGAGTGCGCTGTGATGTGCGCGCAGCGATGGGACCGTCGCAAAGCGCTCGATCAACGGCTGGAGCGCCGCCTCGGGATCGGGCGATGCGAAGTCGATGTGCTCGAAGAGGCTGTGCAGGATGGTGCCGAACTCGGCGCCCGCGGGGAGTGGGGTGAGGGCGGAGCGCTCGGAGGCGCCCGCTGCCGGTGCGGGGCGCGTCGGTCCACCCATATCACTGCCGGTGAACTCGTCCTCGCCGCCGAGTTCGTCAGCGACGGCGACGCGGGCGCGGCGCGCCGTCGCCACGGTGAAGGACCAATGGCGGAAGGGCGCGTGGATCACGCGTGGTGCGGGCGCGAGCTGGAGCGAGTCCATCGACGGTTCGGGCCTGCGGGGGACCACGGGCGCAGGGTCTGCGAGTACGTCGGCACTGCCGCTAATGCGGAGGCGGTCGCCGAAGCCGGAGGTACGCTCGGCCAAGGCATCACGGACGGTCTCGACGTTCTCCACGCCCGACGGAAGGCCGAAGCAACGCATCGGGGCGTTGGTCGTGCCGTTGCGCATCACGGGAAGCACCACGACCAGTTCGTGCATTGCGCGGGTCACGGCCACGTAGAACAGGCGATCGTCCTCAGCGCAGAGTGCGCGGTGGAAGGCCTCCTTGCTGGCGGCACTTACCGAGCGGCTGTAGTAGTCCACGTCGATGGAACGCCGATGGTCGGTCGTCTGCATGCGCGCATGGGGCACGCGAGTCGACGTGTGCCGGTGCGAGTCCCCCCAGGCCTTCGCCACCACGACCATCGGCCACTGCAGGCCCTTGGCTGCGTGGATCGTGAGGATCTGCACCGCCTCCGCGTCCGTCTCGATGCGCCGCGTGACCAGCTCGGACTTCTCGTCCATGCTGGCGAGTCGGGTCAACACGGCTTGCATCGCGGCGGGATGCGTAGCGCTCCCGGCGCTGGCATCGTGCAGCAGCTCGGCGAGATGCGAGAGGTCTGTCAGATGCCGAGAGAGTCGACCGGACGCAGCGATGCGGTCGATGATGCGCGGGTCGAGCAACAGGCGCTCGAGCAGAGCACCCACGCCGAGGGTCGTGAGCAGCGCGCGCCACTGTGGCAGGCGTTCCTGGAACGGCAGCAGACGCTCGCCGTCATCGTGCAGCAGGTCGGCCGCGCGCAAGTCGCCGAACCACCCCAGCGCGGCCAGGCGCATGGCGCGGCTGTCGCTGGCGTCGTCGAGCACACGCAGCAGCTTGCGCAGTTCACTCGCGGCCTCCGACGCGGCGACACTCGAGGTGCCGCTGGTCACGGCCGCGATGCCATACCCGCGGAGCGCATGTGCCACCGCGGCCCCTTCCACGCGCGAGCCGACCAGTACGGCGATGTCCCGCGGGGCGTGACGCTCCGCCGCGAGCGCATCGGCCACACGCCGTGCCGCAAGTGCCGCGATCTCGCGGGTGTTGCGTGCGGCCGGCACGATCAGCTCGGTGATCGGGCGGTCTGGCGGCAGTGTGCTCTTTTGCCGGTCCGCGGCGGCGCTGACGGGGTGATAGTGCACCCCGGCGCTGAAGCCATAGTCGCCGAACAGGGCGTTGAGCTGGTCCAGCAGCGGACCGTCGCTGCGGAAGTTGGTGCTGAGGGTGCGCTCCGTCGCCCCCTCGCTGCGGGTGCTGACGTAGCCGTCCACGTCGGCCCCGCGAAAGGAATAGATGGACTGCTTGGGGTCGCCGACGACGATCAAGCGGCGCGAGGGATCGCTGGCGGGGAACAAGGCCTGTAGTAGCCCCCACTGCAGGGGGTCAGTATCCTGCGCTTCGTCCACGACGGCCAGGGCGAAGCGCTCCTGCAGGGTCTGGCGCACGCTCGCGTTCTGGGCTGTGGTCAGCACCTCGTGTGCGCGGGCGAGCAGCGCGTCGAAGCTCAGGCGCCGGGCTTGACGCTCGCGCACGGTGGCGGCCATGCGTTCGATGCGGGCCGCGACGTCCTCGAGTCCGGGCGAGGCGATGAGCGCCGAGGTCGGATTGCCGACCTTCACGGCGAGGATCTCGCGCAGCCGCTTGTGGTCCTGCGTGCCGTCGCCACGGGCCGCCGCCGCGATCAGCTCGTCATTCACGACCTCGTCGATGAGCGCCTCGACGCCACTGCTGTCTTCATCGAGGGTGACGTCCTGGCCGGCGATGCGCAGGATGCGCTGGCAGAAGCTGTGGATGGTACCGATGCTCAGCGACTCGAAGTCCGCGACGGTGCTGCGGGCCTTGATGAGGCGACGCGCCCGCTCGGTGGCATCCTCACAGAACAGGGCTGCCGCGACGAGGTCATCGCCCGTTGGCGCGTCGGGGCGCTCGAGCAGCCGCACGGCGTCCACCAGACGCGCGCGGATGCGCTGCCGCAACTCGCTGGCGGCCGCACGGGTGAAGCTGGTGACCAGGACCTGTTCGGGCGCGAGGTCGGTCTCGATCAGCAGTCGGGCGACGACACCGGCGACCGTGTAGGTCTTCCCCGTGCCCGCGCTGGCCTCGATGATGAGCCGGCCGCGGGGGATCTCGCCGCGCAGATCGAAGGGGGTGGTCATGCGGACTTCCCCTTGCGTGGGGCGCGCGGTGCTGGGGCTTTGGGCGGCCAGGCGCCGGTCTTCGCTCGGCTGTTCCCGACGATCACCGGTCCCTTCTGCAGCGCGAGCCAGCGCGTGAAGAATGGCACCAGCGCCTCGTCGCTGAATACGAGGTCGAACTCCGGCGCCGGCCCAAAGACACGGTACTCCGCATGGTACGGCTTGAGCGACCGTCCACAGAAGGTCTCGAAGGCGGTCAGTGCCGCCTCCGGCGACTCGAGGAGCTTCTCCGCCGTCTTCCCGAACTTCGGCCGAGGAGCGCGAAGCGCCTCGTCGTAGAGGGCGACCATGTCCTCGAGCGCCTCGTGAAGTACATCGGTTGAGCTATCGGGCTGAATGCTTCCCGCGACTGCGTACGTCTTGTCAGGCAACTCCTCGTTCTGTCCCAGGGCGAGAGTGCGTACCTCGGTGCTCCCGCGATGCAAGGCGAGCAGCAGCGTGCTGACAAGATGGCGGAGCACCATGCGCTCGTCGATGCGCGCCGCCGTGATGTGGATCATGTGGAAGTCCGCATCGTCATACACTCCCTCGAGCGTCGCCACTACATGACGTCCATCGCGCAGGGGGATCCGCACGTCGAGGCTGGTCCCGCTCTGCATGGGGAGCCCACGCAGGTTCCACTGCCGTTGCAGCTCACTGATCAGGGACTTGCCGGTCTCCAGCGCGGCCTCGCCGAGGGCGAGCGGAGGAAGCACGCTACGCCGCCTGACCCGCTCGCGCCACGCTGGCGCCGCGCGTTCGAGCAGGTCGGGGTCGGCCGGCGCTGTCCGCAGGGCGTCGAGTAGCTCTCCCGTCGCGGCCGCGTAGTCGCGGCGCGACATCTCCGTCGGCAGCACCGGCGCCTCGTCGCCGTCGTCCTCGAATACATCGATGCCCAGGGTACGCTTCACATACAGCGAGAGAGGGTCGTTCAGCACGAGCACGAGATCCTCCAGCGGGATCTCCGGCTGTGCAGGCAAGGCCGAGTCACTTGGGGCGGACTCGGCGGACGATGCCTTGGGCGCATCCTGCTGCGCGAGGTACTGTGCCGCGTGGCGGTGCGCCTCGAAGTGGCCGAAGGCCTGCCCCGGGAGCAGCGCGCCGGGCGCGAAATTGCGCGCGTCGGCGGCGTGGCGCGGGTGCGTCACGATGATCTGCTCCGGCGTGGTGCCCACCGCGGTCACGAGATCGAGCAGCTCGCTCAGCGGCGTGATGGGCTCCACCGGCTTGTTGCTGCGCGGGTCGAAGCCGGTGCAGGTGATGATGAGGCGCTCCTTGGCCTGCAGCATCGCCTCCATCAGCGCCTGGCGCTGCTCGCCGCGCGGGTCGGGGTCGCCCACGAGCGGCTGGGTGCGCAGGAGGTCCTCGCCGTCGCCATCGCCGGCGTTGAGGGTCCCATCATCGAGTCCGACGATGCACACCACGCGGTAGGGTACCCCGCGCAGTGGTACCAAGGACGTCGCGGTGATGCGTCCCGAGCGCAGGTAGGCGCGTGCGGGATCGCCGCTGAGTGCGGGGTCCAGCAGGGCGCGCAGTTCGTGGAAGGCGACGGGCGTGCTGCTGTCGGCCGCGTCGTCGCGGATGGTCGCGAGCAGCCGGAGCACGCGCGCCCGTTGCGCGCTGCCATCACTGGGGACCTTGCTCAGTAGCTCCAGCAGCTCGAGCAGCAGGTCGCACCACTCCGCGATGGGGCGCGGACTGGCCGCAGCGCCCACGAAGTCCGTGAGCACGCGCAGCAGCCTCGCGAACGAGGCGACGGTGGGCAGCTCGCCGATCTCGACGCCGCGGGCCGGGATCACTCCGGGTCGAGGCAGCGCCGCCCCCATCGCCGCACCGGCGACCAGCTGTTGCAGCGCGTGCAGCCAGGTGTGATCGCTGAGGTCGGCTGGCAGCCCGAACGGCGCGCGCTGCGCCGCCGAGAGGCCCCAGCGCACGCGAAGGTGCTGTGCCCAGCCGAACCAGGTCTCGACCGTGCCCTCATCGACCCCCAGCGCGCGCTGCAGCGCGGGTACCGCGCAGAGGTCGCGGAGCTCGGTGAATCCTGCGCGGCCCTCGGGCAGCGCCAGCAATTGCGCGAGCAGGCTGGCGATCTCGTTCGACTGCATGAGCGTGCGGTCGGCGACGCGCAGCGGCAGCACCAGCGGGTCGGCTGCCGCGCCGGGCTCGCGGGGCGGGAACACCCCGTCGAGATGTGGTGCGACCGCAGCGATGTCGGGCGCGAGGATCAGGACCTCGCGCGGGTCGAGGTCGGGCAGTTCGCGGAAGGTGTGCAGCAGCACTTCGCGCAGCACTTCGCACTGCCGCGCGAGACCGTGCGTGTGGTGCAGTTGCAGCGACCGATCCTGCGCGGCGGTCGCATCGGCCGTGACGGAGGGAAGACGGTCGTGGCGCAGGGTGTACTGCACGCGCTGGAGCAGGGTCGTCGCCGTCGCGGCAGCCGCGCCGGGAAGCTCAGGCGTGATGCCCGCCGCGGCCAGCAGGACCTGCATGCCCTGCGACGGCCGAGTCCAGCTGTCGAGCTGCGGGAGCCGCGCGATCTGGCGGGCGGGATGCTTGTCGACGGCCAGGCGCTGGCGTGGGACGTTCGCGAGCCGCGGCCGCGTGGTCTGCAGCAGACCCGGGCTGGGGTGCGCGATCCAGAGGTGCACGTCGGTGTGCGCGCCTAGTGCGGTCAGCACGTCCAAGTGAAGCGCAGGGAGCGCGGTGACACCGACGATGCACACGCGTGCGGGCATATTCGCCTGGCGCACCCCCGCGCGGAGCTCGGCGAGTGCCGCATGCGTGCGCTCCGGCGGCGAGGGCCTCCCGATGCGCGCGCGCGCCTCGCGCCAGAGGGCGTACTGCCACGCGGCAGACGCGGGCAACGGCGGCTCCGGTTCGCCGGCCACCTCGTGCAACACCGGGTCGCCCGCCGCCCAGCGCAGCATCATGCCCGGGCGATGGAAGTGATAGCGATCGAAGAGGTCGGCGCTGCGCCGGGCGGCGGAGAGGAGGCCGTCGCGTCGTCGGCCTGCGGAGATACGGTCCGGCTGCTCGGCGATGAGGTCCAGCAGCGTGGGCGTGAGGCGGTCCACGGTCCACGGGTCGTCGCTGTCGCGGCCACCGAGTGCGCGCGTGACCAGCGCGCCGGGGAACGCGAAGTCGATGCTCGCGACGATGCCGTCGGCTCCGCCGGCGCGCGCGCCGAGGCGGGTGGCGAGGTGTTCCGTGAGCCATTGCTGTACCCCCGCGCTGGGTACGACGACCAGCTCGCGCGCGAAGAGGTCGCCCGGCGGCGTGGCGAGCAGCGTGGAGAGGGCGGGGAGGACCTCGTCGAGGACGGAGACGAGGTGTGAGTGCAGCGGCATGCGAGGAATGTGGGGCGGGGGTCTGACAGTGGGGAGCCCCTGGGGCGACGGGCCTGGCGGCGGGCGTGCTCGCAGGAGCCGGGGCGCGGCGGGCAGGGTGTGCTAGATTCTCTGGGCGATCCCTCGGTAGGTCCCTGACGGCAATTGAGGAGATGCCCGGCATGAAGACGCTCCACTTCTCGACCACGATCGCTGCGCCCAAGGTGACGGTGTGGCACGCCATGCTCGACGACGCGCCGTACCGGGACTGGACGAGCGCGTTCAACCCAGGGTCGTTCTACCGTGGCGACTGGAGCGAGGGGTCGAAGATCCTGTTCCTTGGCCCGGACCCCGAGACCGGCGGTGAAGGTGGCATGGTGAGCCGGATCGCGGCGAATCGGCCGTATGAGTTCATCTCGATCGAGCACCTTGGGGTGGTAGCGAACGGCGTGGAGGACACTACGAGCGAGGCCGCGACGCGGTGGGCGCCGGCGTTCGAGAACTACCACTTTCGCGAGCAGGATGGCGCAACGGAGGTGCGGGTCGAGATGGATGTGTTGGAGGAGCACGGCCCGATGTTCGAGGCGCTGTGGCCCCGGGCGCTGGCGCGGCTGAAGGCGCTGGCGGAGGCGGCGGGTCGGGTCGACACAGCGTAGCGCGCGGCGATGCGCTGGTGTGGAGGACGCTACGGGCGATTTCAGAACCGAGCGGGATTATGTACTTGACCCGGTTTGGTGGAGCCTCCATCTCTGTGTGAGAGGAGGAGTCCCT
>CAZCZO010000009.1:0-115060 GCA_964503275.1 uncultured Gemmatimonadaceae bacterium
CCCCCGCGAAGGCCACGAAGCCCACCACGCCGAAGAACAGCGCCCGGAGCCGCGCCCGCGCCACGGCGGCCGCGACCACGCCACCCAGCAGCGTCGCGAAGCGGGCGCGCTCGATCGGCTCCCGCGTGAACCCCTGGATGACCCGGATCTGTCCTATGGCTTCGTCCGCCAGTCCCATCGCGTCGGCGATCTTGTCCTGCACGCCGGTCGTCGCCGCCCGCAACGCCCGCCCGAACACGATCGCCGCGCCGACCACGACCGGCGTCACGGCGAGCGTGGTCAGCGTGAGGTGCGTGTGGGTGAGCGTCAACAACACGATGCCCCCGACCAGGAACAGCACCTGCCGCGTGAACTCGCTGATCCAGGTGTTCATCAGCGTCTGCAGCGTCGTCAGATCGCTCGACAAACGGCTGGTCAGCTCGCCCGTGCGCCGGTCGGCGAAATAGGCCGGGGCCAGTTGCAGCAGATGCGCGAACACCTCCTCGCGCAGCGTGGCCACGACGCGCTCCGTGGTGGACGAGAGCAGGAACACCTGGACGTAGTTCGCCACGCCCTGCACGGCGAACAGCGCCAGCAAGAGCAGCGCGACCCGGTCGAGCAGGGCGCGGTCGCCGCGCTGGAAGGCGGCGTCGAGCAGCTGCTGGACCACGAGGGGGAAGGCCAGCCCCACCGCGGCGGCCACGACCAGCGCCAGCAGCGCCAGCGCGAGGCGCCCCGTGTACGGCCGCAGCCGTGGCGGCAGCGCGGCGAGCGCCGCCGGGGAGGTCAGCGTGCGCGCCGCCGCGGGCGCGGTCAGGACAGCAGGCGGCGGTCGGCCGCCATCGCCACGAAGAGCAGCGCGAGGTACAGCAGCGAGTAGCCGTACACCTTCCAGGCCGGCTTCACGAAGTCCGCCGCGAAGCGCACCACCAGGGTCTGCCGCAGCAACTCGCCGCCGAGCAGGGCCGCGCTGACGCCGTAGATCCAGCCGAACGCGCCGAAGGCCAGCGGCAACAGGGTCAGCGCGACGAGCACCACGGTGTACCACACCATCTGGTTCTTGGTCTCGAGCTCGCCCCACACCAGCGGCGCCATCGGCACGCGTGCGTTGCCGTAGTCCCGCTGCTTGTTGAGCGCCAAGGCCCAGAAGTGCGGCGGCGTCCAGTAGAAGATGATCAGGAACAGGTAGGCCGCGGTCAGGTCCAGCGAGCCCGTCACCGCGGCCCAGCCCACCAGCGGCGGGAAGGCGCCGGCCGCGCCGCCGATCACGATGTTCTGCGGCGACGAGCGCTTGAGCCAGCGCGTGTAGATGAACACGTAGAAGTAGAAGCCCGCCAACGCCAGCGCCGCCGTCAGCGCGTTGACGAAATACCCCAGCAGCCACGTGGACGCGCAGGCCAGCGCGACCCCGAACGCCAAGACCTGACGCGGCGACATCCGTCCGCTGGGGATGGGTCGCAGCCGCGTGCGCGTCATCACGTCGTCGATGTCGCGGTCGAGGTACATGTTCACCGCGTTCGCCCCACCGGCCATGAGGTAGCCGCCGACGGACACCAGCAGCACCGTCCACAGCGTCGGCGTGCCCGCGACGAACATCGGGGTGATGGTCGTGAGCAGCAGCAGCGAGATGATGCGCGGCTTGGTCAGCGCGATGAGGTCGCGGCCGAACGAGGGGGTCGGCGCGTCGATCGCCGGGCTGGGGCTGGTCATCAGCGTAGCGCCCCCGGGATCAGCTGCTCGGCCGGCAATGTGACCTGGAAGGTCGTCGGGTTCATGGTCCGCCACGTCGCCCAGAGCAGCAGCGCGACGCAGAGCGCCGGGAGGACCGCCCACACCCATTCCCAGATCCCGCGCGAGGCGCCGCCCGCCGACGCGAGGCGCATCGCCCGCAGCGTCGAACGCAGGATGAACGCGTGCGACACGCCGACGAGCACGACCGCGACCCAAAAGAATGCCAGCGCGAGAGGACCAGCCATGAGACTCCGAAGGGGAGCGGAATTGTCGACCTTCCTGAAAGATCGCTGATTCCGCGCCGGGGTTCAACGTGGGGGCGGTCCCCTCGCCTCCGGCGGGTCCGGCCGTTAGCATCCCGCCGATGGCAACTCACGAGACTCCGACCCTCCAGCGCCGCATCGGCCTCTGGAGCGCGGTGGCGATCGTCGTCGGTTCCACGATCGGCTCCGGCATCTTCCGATCGCCCGCGGGCATCGCCGACCGGCTCCCCGGGCCCCTCCCGATGCTGGCCGTGTGGCTGGCCGGCGGCGTCTTCGCCCTCTGTGGCGCGCTCACGCTCGCGGAGCTGGCCTCGGCGCTGCCGCGCACCGGCGGCATCTATGTCTTCCTGCGCGACGGCTGGGGCAAGCTGCCGGCCTTCTTGTTCGGCTGGGCGCAGCTCACGGTGATCCGCGCGGCCGCGCTCGGGGCGATCGCGATCACCTTCGCGGAGTACGCCTTCCGCGTCGCGGGGCTCGATCCGGCCGCGCCGGAGCGCACGATGCAGGTGCGCTATGCGGCCGCCATCGCGATCGTGCTGACGGCGACGTTCAACTATGTCGGCGTGAAGTGGGGCAGTCTGGTCGCGAACGTGACGACCATCGCGAAGTACGGGGCGCTGGTGTTCATCGTGATCGTGGCCTTCGCGCTGGGCCTGCCCGCGACGGGTGGGCACTTCACGCCCGCCGTGCCGCCGGGCAGCTTCTCGATCTCGGCCTTCGGGCTGGGCCTCGTGGCCGTGCTCTGGGCCTTCGATGGCTGGGCCGACCTGTCGTACGCGGCCGGTGAGGTGAAGGACCCGCAGCGCACCTTGCCGCGGGCCCTGATCCTCGGCACCGCGGCCGTGCTGGCGATCTACCTCGCCGCCAATCTCGCCTATCTGGCGGTGCTCCCCATCGAGCAGATCCGCGGCTCGCGGCTGGTCGCCGCCGATGTCGCCGACCTCCTGCTGGGTTCGGCCGGCGTGGCGTTCGTGTCGATCACGGTGATGGTCAGCACCTTCGGCACCCTCAACACGGTGCTGCTCACCGCCCCGCGCATCTTCTTTGCAGCGGCGGATGACCAGCTCTTCCCCAAGGCCATCGCGCGTGTGCATCCCCGCTTCGGCACGCCGTCCACCGCGATCATCCTCTGCGCCACCCTGGGCGTGCTCTTCGTGCTGGCCCGCACCTTCGAGCAACTGGCGGACCAGTTCGTGATCGCGTTCCTGCCGTTCTACTTCCTCGGCGTGGCCTCGATCTTCAAGCTGCGCCGCGACCCGGACTACGCGCCGAGCTTCCGGGTGCCGCTGTATCCGCTCACGCCGCTGGTGTTCCTGGCGTCGATCGTCGCGCTCATCGGCAACTCGCTGGCCGATGCCTCGGCCCGCATGCCGACCGTGGCGATCCTTGGCGTCGTGGCCCTGGGGATCCCGGTGTACGTCCTGCGCCAGCGCCGCCGCCGCTAGAAGATGCTCAGCTTGATGAAGCGCCGCGGGTTCGCCTTGAACTCCAGCGTGAGCGTGTCGACGCGGCGCACCAACGCGCGGACCTCGTCGTAGAGGCCGGGGTCGTTGAGCAGGCGCCCGGCGGTGCCCTGCTCGGACTCGAGCTTCGCCAGGATGGTGCTCAGGCGCGCGTTGGTCGCCCGCAGGTCGTCGGCGAGGCGCGACGCGCTGCCGGCCGCGCCTTGCAGGGCGCGGAAGGTCGAGTCGATCTGCGTCGAGTCCACCATCCGCGCGGTGCGCTGCACAGCACGCTGCGTCTCGGTGAGCATCGCGGACTGCTCGCGCACCACGCCATTGAGCGTCCGGAGCACGGTCTGGGCCTCCGCGATGGTCTCCCGGATCTCCTGGAAGCCGCCGGCATCGACGAATTCGGCGCTGAGCGCCGCCGTCAGCTTCTCGAGATTGCTGCCCACCGAGTCCACCCGCGACATCACCTCGCCCATCTGCGCGCCGGTGGGGCCCGAGGGGATCGTGTCGCCGACCGCCAGGAACTGCCCGGTCGGCCGGTCGGCACGCAGCGCGATGAGCATGTCGCCGAAGAGGCCGTTGGCCTCGATGGTCGCCCGCGAGCCGGCGGGGACCTTCTGGCTCTTGTAGATGCGGATGGTCGTCACGAGACCGCCGTTCTGCAGCAGCTCGACCTTGTCCACGAAGCCGATGTTCACGCCCGAGAACAGCACCGGCTGGCCCTGCCGGAGCCCGGCGCCCCACGCGAACTTGGCGTAGAGCGGGTACCCGCGCGAGAGGCCTCCGCGCGCGAGCCACAGCATGGCCATCACCAGCACCGCGAGCGCGGCGGTGGTGAACAGGCCGACAACGACTTCATCGCGGCGCTTCATACTTGGAGATACGGTGCGAGGAGCATCGCGGTCAAGGCGTCGAGCACCAGGATCGCGACGGAAGTGATGACGACGGCGAAGGCGGTGGAGCTGCCGACCCCCTCCGCACCGGCGGAGGTGCGGTAGCCCTCGAAGGAGCAGAGGAAGGCGATCGCAAAGCCGAACATCGTGGCTTTGAGCAGACTGTAGATCAGCTGGAAGTCGGCGTAGCCCAGGCGTACGCCATCGAGGAACTGCGCGGTCGTCACGTCGGTGCTGGTGATCGCGACCAGCAGCCCCGAGGTCACGCCGACGATGTTCGCGAAGATGACCAGCAGCGGCAGCATGATGGTGGCCGCGATGAGGCGTGGCACCACCAGATACGCCACGGGGTCGAACGAGAGGGTCTCCAGGGCGTCGATCTGCTCCGTGACCCGCATGGTGCCGATCTCGGCGGTCATGCGCGCGCCGACGCGCCCGGTGAGCACCAGCCCGGTGATGAGTGGACCGAGTTCGAGCACGATCATCTGGCGCACGGACCAGCCGACGACGGTGAGCTGGATGCCCGGGAAAAGCTGATAGCGGACCTGCAACGCGATGACGCCACCGATGAACGCCGCGACGATCGCCGTGAGGGGCAACGAGCCCACGCCGATCGCCCGCATCTGGCCGATGATCAGCGGCCGCCAGGTCGCGACCTCGGGCAGCGCACGGACCACATCGCGCAGGAAGAACACCCGGCTGCCGATCGCGCCCAGGGCGTTGATGAACACCGCCCGCCCGACCACGGCCATCGGCCGCAGCGCCCCGGTCGCCACCCGCAGGGGGATCGGGAGCTCCTCGGTCGGACGCCGGACGGCGCTCACGTGCGCACGCGCGACAGGAGCCACATCCCGGCCAATCCGAACGCGATGCTGGGCAGCCACGCCGCCAGTTCCGGACTCGTCACCCCCTGCTTGCCGATCGCCTTGGTCAGCTGCACCAGCATGAGGAAGATCACCGTGGTCCCCAGCGCGATGCCGATCCCGTAGGCCGCCCCGCCGCGCTGATTACTGGTCGCCAGCGGGGCGCCGAACATGAAGATGATCAGGCAGGTCACGGGGATCGCGATGCGCAGCATGCGGTCCACGCGCTGGCCGCGCATGTCCACGCCGGAGCGCTCCATCGCCGTGATGAAGCGGGCCAGCTCGGCGCGCGGCATCTCCTGCGGTGCCTTGGGGTTCTGCAACAGGTCGGCGGGGCGCTCGCGGAAGCGGCGGTCGACCATGGACTGGAACTGGATCGTATGGACGGTCGAGTCGTCTGGCACGATATGCAGCGTCCCCCGCTCGAAGGTCCAGCCCACCGCGGGGTCATAGGCCCCGCGTGGCGACATGGTCACGAGGGTCGGCACGCCGAGGCGTCCGCCGTGCCGTTCGATCTCGATGTCCCGCACGATGCCCGAGTCGGAGCGGGCCTGCGCCACCTTGTACACGCGTCCGCCATCGGACGCATAGGTGAAGCTGAAGCGCGCCGTCTGCCCCCGGGCCTCCTTCTCGCCCAGGATCTGGTTCCGGCGCGTGTTGCCGATGGGGACCAGCTCCCCGACCACGAGCCCGAGCCCGGTGGTCACGAGGGCCCCGAAGGCGATGGGCAGGATCAGGCGATGGAACGAGATGCCCGAGGCCTTGGCCGCGGTCACCTCGGCGTGGCGGGTCAACGCACTGATGGTGAACACCGTGGCGAACAGCACCGCGGCGGGCAACACCATGAACATCGACTCCGGGATGTAATACAGGTAGCTCAGCGCCAACTGCCCCACGGGGATGTCCCGGGCGAGGTAGCGGTCCGCGTTGTCCGTGAGGTCGATGATGATCACGAGCAACGGGAACCCCAGCGCCGTGATGGTCATGATGCGCGCGAACTCGGCGAAGATATAGCGGTCGAGCGGCCGCACGAGGGTGCGTCTCATGCGCGCCGCCGGCGGCCGGGGAGCAGGCGCTCCAACCACTCGCTCATCTCACCGCCGCGGGCCGTCGCCCCGGCCCGCCCCATCCGCCAGGCCAGGATGAGCGCGACGACCGCCAGCAGCGCGTTAGCGGCCCACATCGCCACCCACGGCGGCACCTTGCGGGAGTCGGCGAGCGGCTCGCCCGCGATCAACCCCACGTAGTACACCGAGAAGACCACCAGGCTGACGCCCAGCGTGAGCCCGACCCCCCCGCGCGGGAAGCGCAGCGCGATGGGCGGGCCGAGCAGCGCGAAGATCAGGCAGGCGATCGAGATCGCGAACTTCTTGTGGATCTCCACCGCATACTCGGCCATGCGCGATTCGGCCCGCTCGAACTCGAGCTCGGCGCCGCGGCGATCGATCGCGTTCAGTTCGACCGGCGAGGCCATCCCGGCGACCGCCTTGGTCAGCGTCGGGATCGGCAGGGCGACGACCGTGTCGCGCTTGAGCGAGTCGGGATGCACGGTGTCGACCGAGATCGCCGGGCGGAAGTTGCTGGTCTGCGGGGCGGCGTTCCGCCCCTGGGCCTGGACGGGGCGCGCCAGCGACAGGTTGGCCATGACGCCACAGTACCAGGCGCCCAGACGGCTCGGCGCATAGAGTGGCGGCGGGGCCGCCGCCGAATCGAGCGCCGCGATCCGCCGCAGCGCCGAGTCGCGGCGCACCACCTCACGATCGATCACCCCCTGCAGTTCGCAGATGCCCATCTCGCGGTCGCCCTTGAAGCCGTCGTCCTCGGAGCGGCTGAGGTCGTTGGCGATGTCCGGCACCCGCATCACGTCGGTCTCGAAACTGATGCGCTGGTAGCGCGAGGCCAGTTCCTGCTGCGTCTCCTGGATGTAGCCGTGGCGCAGGGTGAGCAGCAGGTCGCGCTTGTTCGGTGCGAAGGCGAGATCGCCGCTGTCCGCGACGATGGTGCGGCGCATGAGCGTGTTCGACAGGTCGTAGATCGTGACCTCGTACATGCGGTTCAGACGCGAGTCGAGCCGCGCCATCTTCAGGTAGGTCCGGCCCGGCTGGACCTCGTTGATGATCTGTTCGCGCAGCGCCAGCGTCGGTTTCTTCTGGCTGATGCTGCCCGACAGTTGGTTCAGGCGGTAGTTGGCCCGGGGCAGCACCTGATCGTTGTACACGATCATCAGCAGCGACAGCACCACGCCAGCCCCGACCACCGGGCGCAGCAACTGCCGCGCGCCCACGCCGCTGGCCATCATGGCGATCAGTTCGCTGTCGGCCGCGAGCCGGCTGAACGCGTAGAGCGTCGAGATCAGCACCGCCATCGGGAGCGTCATCGCCACCGTGAACGGGATCGACAGCGCGAAGAACTCGGCGATGACCTCCCAGGGGAGGTCCTTCCCGACGAGCTGGTCGAAGCGCTTCGAGATGTAGTTGATCAGCAGGAGCGACGTGAGGGTCGAGACCGCGAACAGCAGCGGCCCCACGTGCTCCCGCAACAGATACCGCGTCAGCAGCTTCAACGCATCCGGTGCGAGGGGGTGTCCGTCCGAGACCCCGGGTCGGGTCACGGGTTGTTGCCGGACGGTTCACCCGTAAATTCCACCGACCGCCCCTGTGGCGGCAAGGTGGGGCAACTGGCGGCAGCCCGCGGCTGACCCAGTCCCAGTGTCGTACCCCGCGTTCGCCCACAGGTTTTCTTGCGCCTGATCCTCCTGCTAGCGGTCCTCATCCTCGGTGGTCTCCCTGCGCTGCTGCCGGCGCAGGGGAGCGTGGGGACGGATACGGTCGCCGGGGCGCCCGGGGTGCGACTCCCGCGCCCGGCCAGCCCCCGGTTCGCCTGGGTGACCCCGCCGGAGCTGCTCCCGTTCGGGCGCTATGCGCTGCGCGACGGCAGCACGGCGGAGCTCGCGCGGCGGGTGGCCGACGAGATCGCGGCGCGCGTGGCGGTCCGGTCCGCGCGGCTCTGGACCAGCGGCGTCCGTCGCGCGCGGGACGAAGGGATCGCGACGCCCCCCCCGTTGCTCGCCCTCGCGCCCGCCGACTCGATTCCGGCCGACACCTCCTTCGCCGCGGTGTTCGCCGACATGCTGGGCGAATACGCCCAGCTCGACCTCGAGTTCAATGGCTTGTTCGAGGCCAAGGTCGACCGGACCCGCAACGAACGCTGCACCGCCTCGCAGCTGTTCGCCGTGACAGCGCAATGTCAGGGGCTCTTCCTGCCATCCTTCGATTTCCAGTTCAACACCAAGATGGGGGGGACGATCGCGGACCGGGTCTTCCTCAACGTCGATTACAACTCGCAGAACCAGTTCGAGGCGTCCAACAACATCTCCGTGTTCTATCGGGGCAAGTCGGACGAGTTCCTCGAACGTCTCGAGGTCGGCAACGTCACCATGCAGCTGCCGCCCTCGCAGTTCATCACCGGCGCCATCCCGCAGGGCAATTACGGCGCACAGGCGATGGGGCAGCTGGGGCCCCTGAAGTTCTCCACGATCCTGGCCCAGCAGCGGGGCAACGTCTCGAAGAACAACCAGTTCACCGTCGGCGATCGCACCCTCAAGACCGAGGACCGCGAGATCGAGGACTATCAGGTCGCGGCGCGCCGGTTCTTCTTCACCGTCGACCCCGCCCTCTTCGGGCCCGAGTTCCCGAACATCGACATCCTGAACGGCGTGCAGATGCGCCAGATCGCCGAGGCCCTGCCCGACAGCGTGCGTCCGCGCCGGCTCTCGGTGTACCGGGTCGTGCTCGGCGGACAGCCGCCCAATCCGAACGGGCCGCGGTTCCGCATCATCGGCGACCCCAACTCGCAGGCCGGACAGGTCTACGAGCTGCTGCGCGAGAACGTGGATTTCTACGCCGACCCCTCGCAGCTCTGGATCGCCCTCACGCGCCAGCCCAGCCTGCAGAACGAGCGCTACGTGCTCGCCTATACGGTGCGGGTGAACGGACGCGACACGACCATCGCGACCACCGGCGGCACGCCCGACGTCGAGTTCGTGCAAGGCCGCGAGCAGTTCGCCAACCTGCTCTGGGATCCGCAGGTGCGTCCCACCGATCCGGCCGCGCGCCGGGAGATCCGCTCGGCCTACCAGGTCGCCGGCGAGGATCTGCGCCGCAATACGCTGCAGGTGCGCATCGTGACCGGCGCGGGCGTGGGGCAAGAGAAGCCGTTGGCGGGAACGCAAGAGACCTACCTGCAGATGTTCGGCCTGTCGCAGTCCGGGAATCCCGCGAGCTTCGACGTCGAGAACCGGCTCTGGCCGCGGCCGGGCGACCCCAACGTCGCCCTCGGCGGCACGGCGAACGCGAAGCTCATCCGCGATTACTTCCTGATCTTCCCCAGCGCCCGGCCGTTCGGTCGGGACGGCTTGGTGGTGCCGGGCAATCCGGTCAGCGACACGATCTACCGCACCCCGAGCGAGGATCTGTATTCGCCGCAGCATCCGCAGTCGCAGTACCGCATCCGCCTGCAGTATGACATCGAGGGCGGCGGCAGTCTGGGCTCGCTCTCGCTCAATGCAGTGCAGTTGCGGCCCTTGTCCGAGGTCGTCACCATCGACGGCATCGCGCTCTCGCGCGAGACGGATTACACGATCGACTACGAGCTGGGGCAGCTCACGTTCCAGCGTCCCGACACCCTGTTCCCGGTCGCACGCACCGTCACGGTGCGCTACGAGGAGAATCCGCTGCTCGTGGCCGCGCCCACCAACGTGTTCGGCTTCACGGGCAGCATCCCGCTCGACCGTGGCGCGATCGACCTCATTGCGATCTCGCAGTCCCAGCGCACGACCTTCACGCGGCCGCCACTCGGCTACGAACCGCAGTCGTCGCTGATCGCGGGCGCCAGCACGCGACTCTCGTTCGACGCCGCCCCGCTGTCCCGATGGATCGAGCGCCTGCCGACGGTGCGATCGACCGCGCTCTCGCGCGTCGACTTCGCCGCCGAGATGGCGACGAGCCGACCACAGCCCAACTCGGCCGGTCAGGCCTTCGTCGAGTCGTTCGAGAACGAGGGGGGGACCGGACTTCCCCTCGCCGAGGGCGCCTGGTACTACTCGAGTCAGCCGGCCCTCGGGTCGCGGCTGCTGCAGCGGATCAACGCGCCCTTCCTCGACCTGTCCCGTGCGTCCACCATGGCGTGGCAGAACGCCGGTGTGAGCCGGACGGGGCAACCGTACACCTTCACGTTCGACCAGATCGACCCGCAGCTGCGTCTCACGGGGACCGGCCTGCAGGCCCCCGAGCAGATCCTCTGGCTCACGCTCTACCCACTGAGCAATGGCGGGCTGCGCAATCCGTCCACGGGGGAGTTCCAGTGGCGCATCGACGGTGCCGCCAGCGGCCGGCGGTGGCGCTCGCTGCGCACCGTGCTGAGCCCGGCGGGCACGGATCTCTCGCGCGTCGAACAACTCGAGTTCTGGACGCTCGTGGATACCACCACGCTCGGGCGCCGGGCCAATCCGATGCTGGTCTTCGATTTCGGCGAGATCTCGGAGAACTCGGTGGCCTTCGGCCCCACCGACCTGACGATCACCACGCGCCCGGGCGGGGGCCAGGATTCGCTGTTCACCGGCAAACAGCTGCTCGGCTTCGATCAAATGGACAGCGAGCGGGACCGGCTCTCGCGGGCCTTCAACCAAGCCACCGACGACCGGGGCCTGCCGGGGGACCGCGTCCCGCAGTTGAACATCCTGCGGGATGGTGAACTCGGCGTCGGGACCGATGTGCCGCTCTGCGCACGCGGCGCCTTCCAGTTGCTGCTGCTCGGCGATTCGCGGGCCAACTGCACCGTGCAGAATGGCCGGCTCGACGAAGAGGACATCGACCTGGACCTGACCTTGAACCTCACCGCCGCGCAGCGCGAAGAGGAGCGGGTCCGCCGCTACATCATCGACCTCTCCGACCGCGCCTCGTACAGCCGGATCGGCACCTGCAATCTGACCTCGGTCGACACCACCGTGGCCGGTGGGGGGACGACCACGACGCCGCTGTGCTGGGTGCAGGTGCGTGTGCCGTTCCGCGCGCCCGATGACTCGCTGAATGGCGGACCGAACCTCCGTCGCATCCGCGCGGCCCGCGTGACGATGATCAGCGGCGAAGGGCTCGCCGACGAGGGCTTCTCGACCCTGCCCTTGGTGCGCCTGCGCTTGCTCGGTTCTCCCTGGCTCAAGCGCAACGATCGCACGGTGCGCGGGATCGCGGGCGAGGAGCCTGCGGGCGGCTACATGCTCGCCTCGGTGATCGGGACGCAGGACCGTGACACCCTGCGCGGCGTGGATTACGAGAGCCCGCCCGGCGTCAGTGACGCCCCCGAGACCCAACAGACGGGCCTCGAGAACATGGCGCTGCAGATCAACGAGCGGGCCCTGCGCATCCTCGCCGGCGGACTGCAGGAGGGCGACCGCGCCGAGGCCTTCTATCGCTTCGCGGAGGGGTCGCGGAACTTCATGACCTATCGCGAACTGCGGGTCTGGGCGCGCGGCAACGGCGCCGGATGGGGGCAGGACGGCGAGCTGCAGTTCTACATCAAGATCGGGCGGGATCAGAACAACTTCTACCTGTACCGCACGCCCGTGAACAGTGGTCGCGGGCGCGCGACCTGGCTGCCCGAGGTCCGCGTGGACTTCCGGCAGCTGTTCGACCTACGCGAGGAGCTGCAGAACAACTTCCTGCAGGCGTCGCCCGATTCGCTGGCCTGCACGGGCATCGACTCGGTGCTCATCGCGCGGTCGGGGGTGCCGGTGGGCCAGCCGGTCAATCGGCATGCCGTCTGCCGCAATGGGTACATCGTGTACTCGCTGGACCCCGCGATCAACCCGCCGAACCTCGCCGCGGTGCAAGAGCTGGCGGTGGGGATGGTGCGCGTGGGGACGGGGACCGGTGCCTTCCCGGTCATGCCGACGGACACCTTGGAGCTCTGGGTCAACGACATCCGGCTCACCGACGTCGAGCGCACGCCGGGCTACGCGGGGCAGCTCTCGATGGCCGTGAGCGCGGGGGATGTCGCGACGTTCCGCTTCAACGCGAGTCGCGTCGACGGGAATTTCCGACAGTTGGCCGAGCTGCCGTCGTTCGTGGGCAGTGACGCGCTGAGCTTCGGGACCTCCGTGCGCCTCGAGCGGTTGCTGCCCGGCGCCGCGGCCTTCTCCATTCCGTTCTCGATCAATCACAGTACCGCGGCCTCGGAGCCGCTGTTCGTGTCGCAATCCGACATCCGCGGCGGAGGGATCCGCGGACTCCGCACGCCCAAACGCTCCACGACGAACTACTCGCTCGGGCTGCGCCGGGCGGTGCCGATGTCCGGGGCCGGGGTGCTGCCGACCTTGCTGAACAATCTCTCGCTCACGGGCAACTACGGGACCTCCTCGACCCGGTCCGAGTTCGCCGATGGCGGCGCGTCGGTCTGGAACGCGACCGTGGACTACAACCTGCAGGCGGGCGCGCGCGCGGTGCGTCTCCCCGGGTGGATGACCGGCTGGCTGCCGGCCTGGCGTGGCGTCTCGGGACTGCGCACGGGCTCGCTGCGGTGGACGCCGACGCTGCTCCGCGTCAACTCCACCATCGGCCGGAACGTCGATCGGCGCACGACGTTCCTGCGTCCCGCGGAGACGCTCACCGACACCGGGCGGGTCGTGGAAGGGCTCAGCGCGGTCTGGCGCACGCAGGCCGCCATCGAGTTCCGGCCGACGTCGGCGATCCAAGCGCGCTGGGACCTGACCAGCGTCCGCGATCTGCGCGACTACGGGGACACCACCGCCATCTCGCTCATCGCGTCTGGCGAGCGCGAGCGGTTCCTGGGTCGCGACATCGGACTCGAACGTGAGCGGCAGATGAACGCCTCGCTGAGCTACGAGCCCGCCCTCACGGTGTGGCTGCGCCCGCGGGTCTCGCTCGGCTCGACGTACTCCATGGTGCGCGATCCGCAGTCACGGCAATTGGTGCGCGCGCAGGACTCGCTCGGGGCCTTCCGCTTGCCGCGGCGCTTGTCGAGCGCGCAGACGGTCGCCGCGGCGCTGACCTTCGATCCGGGGCGCGCGATCGCGTCGTGGCGTGGCGACCGCGGGCGCATCGCGGCGCTGGCCGAGGTGCTGCGGCCGCTCGACCTGAACTACACGCGCGGGATCAACTCCATCTTCGACGGCGCGCCATTCACGCCGGGGCTCGGCTACCAGTTCTCGTGGGGCGGGCTCGACCAGTTCCGTGCGGTCGAGGACCGGTCGGCGACGGCGGCCGGCTTCACCGACCAGACCTCGCTGGCATCGGCGCTCCAGCTCCCCGGCGATCTGGCCATCAATACCCGCGTGCAGCGCGCGGGGACCCGCAACTTCGTCCGACGCCTCGACAACACGCAGGCCGCGGTCGACGGCGCCCAGCTCACCCTCCCCGATCTCAATGTCCGCTGGTCCTACGCGCCAACGGGGATCCTCGGGCTCGTGATCAGTGGCTTCAACACCTCGGTGGGATATCGCGTGCAGCGGCAATCCTCGGTCGACCGTGGTCTCGACCCCGACGGGGAGCCCGATATCCGGACCGGCCGCTCCTGGGACTACCCCACCAACCTGTCCGTGACCTGGGCCTTCCTCGGCAACCTGCGCACCACGGCCGGGTATTCGTTGGGACGACGCGTGGACTCCCTGCCCGGTTCCACCAGCGAGAGCCGCACGGAGGCGATCTCGGCCGACCTCCAGCGCTTCATCACGCCGCCCAAGTCTTGGGGCCTCAGGGGCCAATTGAACGCCCGCGTCAACTGGGCGTCCGAGTCGGCCAACACCTTCGTCACCGTGCGCGGCGACGACCTCCGCAGCCGCTTGGCCGACAACGGGCGTCAGGCGCTGACGGTCAGCGCCGACACCGACGTCTCGGCCAACGTGAACTTCTCGTTGCAGTTGTCCAACGTGGTCACGTACGACAACAACTTCAATCGCCGCCTCTCGCAACTGGTCGTCACGACCGTCTTCCGCTTGCAGTTCTTCGCCAACAACGCCCGATGAGCCTTCGCCCTCTGCTTCGCGCCGCCACCCTCGCCGTGGCCGCCGTGCTCGCCGCCTGTGGCGACCCCGAGCCCACCCGCCCCGTCGTCGCCTTCGACGGCGCCCGCGCTCTGGGTTATGTGCAGACCCAGCTCGACTTCGGGCCGCGCATCCCGGGGACGCCCGGCCACGTCGCCGCCGGCGACTGGATCGTCGCGCAGCTCCGCCCGCTCGCCGACACCGTCATCGAACAGCGCTTCACGCATACCACCGCCGACGGCACCGCGCTGCCGATGCGCAACATCTTCGCGCAGTTCAACCGGGCGGCGACGACGCGCATCCTCTACGTCACGCACTGGGATACGCGGCCGCGCTCGGAGAAGGGCAACGACGCCGCCGAGCAGGCGCAGCCCGTGCCCGGAGCCAACGACGGTGCCTCGGGCACCGCGATGCTGCTGGTGCTGGCCGAGGCGCTGCGCGATCTGCCGCCCACCGTGGGCGTCGATCTGCTGTTCACCGACGGCGAGGACTACGGCGACTTCGACACCATGACCGACGTGCTCATCGGCGCCCGCTACTACGCGGAGCACATCCTGCCGGACTCGGCCTACCGGCCCATGTTCGGCGTGCTGTGGGACATGATCGGGCACCGCAACCTGCGCCTGCCCCAGGAGGCGTTCTCGGCCAAGGCGGCCCCCGAGGTCAACCACCTGGTCTGGGATGCGGCGGCGCGGCTGGGCCACACGGACATCTTCGTCCCCCAGGTCAAGTATCAGATCCAGGACGACCACGTGCCGCTCATCGAGAAGGGGTTCCGGATCGTCGATGTCATCGACTTGGACTTCCCGTGGCATCACACGCCCTTCGACACCATCGACAAGGTCAGCGCCCGCTCGCTCGAGGTGGTGGGGCAGGTGGCGCTGCTGCTGATCCGCGAGGCGGGCGGGCAATGATCCGGTGATGGTCGCGCCATTGTGGTGACGGTCCGCTGGGCTGGACGCCGTATCGTCCGCCCATGCCGACCCGCTCCGAACGCACCGCGATCCTCTTCCTCTCCGGCGTGCTCGCCGCCGGCGCCCTCGTCCGGGTGGCCCGCGCCATCCAGACCGGCGAAAAGCCGCCGCCCGCCGCCCAGCAGGCCTTGCAGGCCCAGCGCCGGGCCATCGACTCGGCTCAGCGCCTGCGCGGCGCGCGCCCGGCGACGCCACCCGCGCCGGTCCGTGCGCCCGTCCGGGCCCGCACGCCCCGGCCGGCCGCCCCGCTCATCCGGTACCCGATCGACCTCGATCGCGCCGACTCGGCCGTGATCGACGCGCTCCCGGGCGTGGGCCCGGCGATGGCGCGGCGGATCATCGCCCAGCGGGACTCCTTCGGCGCCTTTGGGTCCCTGCGCGAGTTCGAGACGCGGGTGCGCGGCGTCGGGCCCAGCATGGTCGCCCGGATCGAGCGCTTGGTGACCTTCTCCGGCCTCCCCCGCGCGCGCTCGCCTTGACACGTCGGTGGCGGGACGCAGATTGCCCGTATCGGCCCCCGCTCACCCGAGCGGGGCGTCGGTCCTGCCCCCCTGCCTCGGAGTCGTCGCGGTCATGGCGTCCCCCGCCTCGTCCAGTGAACGCATCGGTGACCTCCTCGTCCGCGAGGGGCTCATCACGCGTGAGCAACTCGACAAGGCCCTGCAGGAGCAGCGCGCCAACGGCACCCGGGTCGGCTACAACCTCGTCAAGCTCGGCTTCGTCCAGGAGTTGGCGCTCACGAAGATGCTGGCCAAGCAGTACAAGCTGCCGGCCGTCGATCTCTCGCGCTTCGAGGTCGATCCCAAGATCGTGAAGCTGGTCCCCGCCGACATCGCCTCGAAGAACCTCGTGTTCCCGCTGCGGCGCGACGGCCGGGTCCTGACGGTCGCGATGGCGGACCCGACGAACTTCGCGATCATCGACGATCTCAAGTTCATCACGCGCTACGACATCATCCCGGTCATCGCTGGGGAGTTCACCCTGCGCGGGCTGGTCGACAAGCACTACGACTCGGGCGACGCCCAGATGGCGTCCCTGCTCGACGAGATGGCCGGCATCCTCGGCGACGAGGACGTCGAGTACGTCGAGGAGCGCGAGGAGGAGGTCTCGGCCGCCGCGCTCGCCGCGGTCGTCGAGGACGCCCCGGTCGTCAAGATGATCAACGCGATCCTCATGGACGCCGTGAAGCGCGGGGCCTCGGACATCCACTTCGAGTGCTTCGAGCACGACCTGCGCGTGCGCTATCGCGTGGACGGGGCGCTGCTCGAGGTCATGAAGCCGCCCAAGAAGATGCAGGCGGCCCTGGTCTCGCGCTTCAAGATCATGGCCCAGCTCAACATCGCCGAGCGCCGCGTGCCGCAGGACGGCCGCATCAAGCTCAAGATGGGCAAGAAGGTCATCGACTATCGCGTCTCGACCCTGCCCACGTTGTTCGGCGAGAAGGTCGTGCTCCGGATCCTCGACAAGGGCAACCTGACGCTGGACCTCGAGAAGTTCGGGATCGAGCCCCGCGCCGAGCGCGAGCTGATGGAGGCCATCCAGAACCCCTATGGCATGGTGCTGGTCACCGGGCCCACCGGCTCGGGCAAGACCACCACGCTGTACTCGGCGTTGTCGAAGATCAACACGATCGACACCAACATCATGACCGCCGAGGACCCCGTCGAGTACAACTTGTACGGGATCAACCAGGTGCTGGTGCGCAACGAGATCGGGATGACCTTCGCGGCGGCCCTCAAGGCCTTCCTGCGGCAGGACCCGAACATCATCATGCTCGGCGAGATCCGCGATCTGGAGACCGGCTCCATCGCCATCAAGGCGGCCCTCACGGGTCACTTGGTGCTCTCCACCTTGCACACCAACACCGCGCCCGAGACGGTCACCCGCCTCATGGACATGGGCCTCGAGCCCTTCAACGTGGCCTCGGCGCTCAACCTCGTGCTGGCCCAGCGTCTGCTGCGCCGCATCTGCGGCAACTGCAAGATCCAGTACCAGCCCACCGACGAAGAGCTGCTCGCGCTCAAGGTCACCCGCGACACCACGCTGCGCTCGCTGCGGTTCACCGAGGAGGCCCTCGTCGGGGCCCGGCAGAGCGCCACCAAGGAGGCCAAGCCGCTCCTGGAGCACGTGGGACTCGACACCACCATCGGCGCGCTGCCCTATTTCAAGGGCGCCGGATGTGACGCGTGCGGGGGGTCAGGACTCAAAGGACGGCAGGGCATCTACGAGGTCATGTTCATGACGCAGTCGCTCCGCAAGCTGATCATGCAGAACGTCGGGGCCGCCGAGATCAAGGATGCCGCCGTCGACGAGGGGATGCTCACCCTCCGCATGGACGGCTGGCTCAAGGTGATGAAGGGCATCACGACGACGGAGCAGGTCCTCCGCGAGACCACGACCTGACCCCGCCGCGCTTCCCCGTTCCGGTCCCCCTATGTCCTCCGCAGCTCCTGCCGCCGCACCGACGGCCGCCCCACAACTGAACCTCCGCGCGCTGCTCGAGGAGATGATCGAGCGCGACGCCTCGGACCTGCACATCACGGCCGGCGAGCGCCCCAAGCTCCGCATCGACGGCGACATCACCGACTCGCGCATCGAGTACGTGATGACGCCCAAGGACACGCTGCAGATCGCCTACTCCGTCCTCACCGAGAGCCAGAAGAAGCGCTTCGAGATGGAGGACGAGCTGGACTTCTCCTTCGGCATCAACAACCTCGCGCGCTTCCGCGGCAACTGCTTCAAGCAGCGCGGCTGCGTGTCGATGGTCGTGCGGCAGATCCCCTTCAACATCAAGACCTTCGAAGAGCTCAAGCTGCCGCCGGCCATCGCCCGGATGGCCGAGAAGCCGCGCGGGCTCGTCCTCGTCACCGGCCCCACGGGGTCGGGCAAGTCCACGACCCTGGCCGCGATGATCGACAAGATCAACAAGGAGCGGAAGGGGCACATCATCACGGTCGAGGACCCGATCGAGTTCATCCACCGGCACCAGAGCTGCATCGTCAACCAGCGCGAGGTCGGCAACGACACCAAGTCCTTCGCCTCCGCGCTGAAGTACGCCCTCCGCGAGGACCCCGACGTCATCCTGATCGGTGAGATGCGCGACCTCGAGACGGTGCAGGCGGCGCTGACCATCGCCGAGACGGGCCACTTGGCCTTCGCGACGCTGCACACCAACTCGGCCGCGGAGGCGATCAACCGCATGATCGACGTCTTTCCGGCCCACCAGCAGTCGCAGGTGCGCGCCCAGCTGTCGTTCGTGCTCGAGGGCATCGTCACGCAGACGCTGCTGCCCAAGCGCACGGGGCGCGGCCGGGCGATGGCGGCGGAGATCCTGGTGGTCACGCCGTCCATCCGCGCGCTCATCCGCGACGACAAGGTGCATCAGATCTACTCGATGATGCAGGCCGGCAAGAAGTTCGGCTCGCAGACGCTGAACGACGCGCTGTACCAGCTGTACGTCGCGCGCGACGTGTCGGAGGAGGAGTGCCTCCGCGTGTCGTCCGACAAGAACGAGTTCCTGCGGATGATCGGCAAACCGCCGCTCACCGACGACATGGTCATGGGCAATCGCGATGACAAGTCCGCGATGGCCGGTGGCACCAAACGCTGACGACCTTCGGTCGGAGCTTCGCCATGCCTACGTACACGTACACGGCCCGCGACGCGCGCGGCGCCCTGAAGTCGGCGACCATCGAGGCGGCCGACCGCGAGGCGGTCGTCGATCAGCTGCGGCGGCTGCGGCTCAATGTCGTCAAGGTCGAGGAGGCCCAGAAGGCCCCCAAGAAGTCGGGCGGGTCGATCAAGATGCGCGACATCGTCATCTTCACCCGCCAGTTCTCGACCATGATCAACTCGGGGCTGCCCCTCGTGCAGGCCCTCGACATCCTGGCGCGCCAGAGTGAGAACCCCGCGCTGCAGAACGTCACCAAGCAGGTGGTGTTCGACGTCGAGTCGGGCAACACCGTCGCCGACGCGCTCCGCAAGCATCCCAAGGCCTTCAGCGACCTGTACGTGAACATGGTCGCGGCCGGTGAGGCGGGTGGTATCCTCGACACCATCCTCATGCGCCTCGCGACGTTCATGGAGAAGAACGACGCCCTGGTGCGGAAGGTGAAGGGCGCCATGATCTACCCGGGCGTCATCATGGGGGTCGCGGCCTCGGCCATCGTCGTGCTGCTCATCTTCGTCATCCCGACCTTCCAGGACATGTTCGCCTCGGTCGGCCTCGCGCTGCCCCTGCCGACGCGCATCGTGATCGGCATGTCGGAGTTCCTGCAGGGCTTCTGGTGGGCGGTCATCGGCGGCATCGCCGGCAGCGTGGTGATGCTGCAGCGCTACTACGCGACGCAGAACGGACAGTTGGTGATCGACCGGATCCTGCTCCAACTCCCGGTGCTGGGCGACGTGCTGCGCAAGTCGTCGGTGTCCCGGTTCACGCGGACCCTCGGCACGCTGGTGTCCTCGGGCGTCTCGATCCTCGACGGCCTTGAGATCACCGCCAAGACCTCGGGCAACCGCGTCATCCAGGACGCCATCATGGCCAGCCGGGCCTCCATCGCGGGCGGTGACACCATCGCGTCGCCGCTGGAGAAGTCCAAGGTCTTCCCGCCCATGGTCATCTCGATGATCGCCGTCGGCGAACAGACCGGTGGGCTCGACGAGATGCTCTCGAAGATCGCCGACTTCTACGACGAAGAGGTCGACGCGGCCGTGAGCGGCCTGCTCGCCCTGCTCGAGCCGATGATGATCGTGTTCCTCGGCGCGGTGGTCGGCGGCATGATCGTCGCCATGTACCTGCCGATCTTCGACATGATCAACGCGGTGCAGTGAGGCCGGTCGCCGGACCGCGCGCGACGACCTTTGTCGCCGCGGTCCGGCCAGCGTATCTTTCACAGATGCGCCAGCTCCTGCGAAGTCTCGTGCTCGTCGGTCTCGTCGCGGCGCCGGCGGTCGCCCAGTCGACCAGTGACCGGCCCAAGGGTTCCGCCGATCTCGGGTTCGTGTCGGCCACCGGCAATTCCAGCGTCACCACCTTCTCGTTCGGCCAGAAGCTGACCTGGAAGCCCAGCACGCGCTGGACCCTGCGGCAGGACCTGCGCACGGTCTACGGCGAGGCCAACGGGGCCGTCAACACCAGTCTGCTCGTGGCCAAGGTCGCCGGCGACTGGACCATCATCGACGGACTCGCCGTCACCTCGGGCATCACCTTCGACCGCAATCGCTCCTCGGGCATCAAACGGCGCACCGAGGAGTATCTGGGCGTGGTCTGGCGCTTCGCGACCCTCGCCAGCGACTCCATCCGCTTCGATGCCGGCGGCGTCTGGACCCAGCAGCGCAACCTGCGCGGCGTCGAGAACGACTTCATCGCGATCAAGGCCGGCCTCTTCTACAAGAAGCCGCTCGGCGGCGGTGCCTTCGTGCAACAGTCCGTCGAGGCGCTCCCGAACACCGAAGTGCGCGAGGACTGGCGGCTCAACACCGAGACCGCGGTGGCGGCCCCGCTGCACAAGCGGCTCGGTCTGCGTCTGGCCTACACGGTCCGCTACGACAACCTGCCCGAGGAGACGTTCCAGAAGAGCGATCAGATCTTCACAGCGGGCATGCAGATCACGTACTGACCGCCGGACGCCGCGCGCCTAGACGCGCAGCGCGTTCCAGCCCCCCAGCACGTCGATCGCGTCCACGCCCTGTGCGCGCAGCCAACTCGTCGCCATCGCGCTGCGCACCCCACTCTGGCAATGCACCTGCACCGGGCGGTCGCGCGGGATCTCGGCGAGCCGGTCGGCGAGGGCGGGCAACGGGATCAGGACCGCGTGCGGCAGGTGCCCCGCGTCCCACTCGGCGCGGCCTCGCACATCGAGCGTGTAGGCACCGGCATCGTGGGCGGCGCGCGCCTCCGCGGCGCTGCGCTGCGGCTGCGCCACTCCCGCACGCGCCGGCAACTGCGCGGGTGCGACCCAGCCGCGCACGTCGTCGAGGCCGATCAAGCGCAACGCGTCGCGCGCCGCCTCGGCCTCGCGCTCCGACAGGCACACGAACACGATCGGCGTGTCGTAGGCCACCAGCGATCCTGCATAGTTCGCCAAGCTCTTGCCCAGCGGCACGTTGACCGCGCCGCGATGGTGCCGGGTTGCGAACGCCGATGCGGGGCGCAGGTCCAGCAAGGTCGCGCCCGCGGCGAGCAGGGCCTCGGCGGTCGCATCGTCCAGCGCGGACAGCGGCGCCAGCGCGCCCACCGGCGCCGGCCCTTCGCGGTTGCGCCGCTTCATCTGCGCGAAGTACGCTGGCGGTTCCGGCTGCCCCTCGAGCACCATCGCCACGAAGCGGTCCTCCTCCCGCGTCGCCACGCCCCAGTTCACGCGCTTCTCGTATCCCACCGTGGACGAGGGCACCGCACCGAGGGCCTTGCCGCAGGCCGAGCCCGCCCCGTGCCCGGGCCAGAGTTGGAGGTGGTCCGGCAGCGCCCGGAATCGCTCCAGCGAACGCCACAGCTGCCGGGCACCCGCTTCCATCGTACCCGCCTGCTTCGCGGCCTTCTCCAGCAGATCGGGGCGGCCCACATCGCCCACGAACACGAAGTCGCCGGTGAAGAGCATCACCGGCTCGGGCGAGCGCGGCGTGTCGGTGAGCAGGAAGCACAGGTGCTCCGGCGTGTGGCCCGGCGTGTGCAGCACCTCGACGCGCAGGTTGCCCACCATGAACGCGTCGCCGTCGTGCAGCAGGGTCGCGCCGGCGTCGGCCGCGAACGCATACTGCCAGTCGGGGCCCCCCTCGCCACTCAGCAGCAGTTGCGCCCCGTGCCGCGCGGCCAGCTCCCGCGCGCCGCTCAGGAAGTCGGCGTGGATGTGCGTCTCCGTGACGTGCGTGATGCGCAAGCCGTGCTCGGCCGCCACCGCGGCGTAGGGCGCGAGGTCGCGGTTGGGATCGATCACCAGCGCATTGCCCGTCGCCTGGCACCCCACGAGGTAGCTGGCCTGCGCGAGCCGGGTGTCGTAGAAGTGGTGGAAGAACATCGCGAGCCCTCAGCGGAGTGATTGGATCAGGACGAATCCGCCGACCCCGATCAGCAGGATCGCGAACGCCCGTTTGAGCGTGTCGGAGCGGAGCGACGGCGCCAGCGCCTGGCCGGCGAACATCCCAAGTATCGTACACGTGACGAAGGGGAGCGCGATACCCCAGGGCACCGCGAGCCCGGGCCCGTAGCCGATCAGCGCCGCCACGGCATTGAGCGCGATGATCAGCAGCGACGACGCGGTCGCGCGCGCGATGGGGAACTGCAGCAGGGCCACCAGCGCGGGGACGAACAGGAAGCCGCCACCGACCCCGACGATGCCCGTCAGCGTGCCGACCGCGATGCCCACCACCGGCAACACCGCCGGCGAACGATCCGGGCGCGGCGTGGGCTCGCGCCCCACCGAACGCCACATCGCGATCGCGGCGGCGAGCACCACGACCGCGAAGAGGCCCAGTTGCACGACGTCGGGGAGCAGGCGGCCCGTGCGCGCGCCGACGAAGGCCCCGACCACCGTGAACGCTGCGAAGCGCAGCGTGGGCCCGATCGCCAGCCGACCCGCCCGCCAGTGCATCGTGGCACCGATGAGGCTTGCGGACCCCACGACCATCAGCGAGAGCGGGACCGCGACCTTCGGGGTGACGCCCATGACGTAGACGAGGATGGGCACCGTGAGCACCGCACCGCCGCCGCCGAGGAGGCCCAGCGTGACGCCGACCAGCAGCGCCAGCGCGATCGCGATCAGCGTCACTGCGCCGCGCTCCGCCGCCGCATGGGCGCTACTGGTACGAGATGAACAGTGGGACCGGGCGCACCCGCACCACCTCGCTCGGCGACATGATGGGCTTGTCGTTCTTGTAGAAGACCTTGAAGCCCACCCACTGCACCGGCTCCGACTCGATGTACGCCTTGTGGCTCGCCAGCTTCAGCCGCGGGGCACCGAAGCCATCCATGTGCATGACGATCTGCACGCGCGGGTCCAGCACGATGGACGTGTGGTTGGTCACCATCGGCCGCGTGAAGCGGTGCACGACGAGGATCTTCGGCGGCAACTGCTTCTCCTCGACGATGCGCGCCAGCCAGGTGCTCGCGTAGTTGATGTCGTCGGCGTCGAGCGTGCCGATCTTCTTGCCCGGCACCTGATCGGCCTTCATGGCGAACTCGGGGTCCAGAGCGAGGTGCACCTCGGGACGCTCGAGGAACTTGCGGTACACCTCGATCTCCTTCGCCACGGTGCTGCGGCCGATCTGGATATCGAGCACGAGGATCCACCCCTTGGCCTTCGCCCACGCGTACACCATCTCGAGCGTCGAGTCGGACATCCGCGCGCGGTACATGCCGTCGCGGCCCGGGTCGGCCTGCGCGACCGTCGCGATCAGCTCCAGCGCCGGCTGCACCGGTGTGCTGGGGTCCGCCTTCTCGTATTCGGCCGCCTGCGCCTCGAGCCGCTTGAACATCTCTTCGGGCGGGATCTGGCCGAGGATGCCCATCCGCGTCGAACGCGGCGTTCCGTAGTACGCGATGACGCGCTTGTGCGGCAGGATCGCGCCGGGCCGCGCCGCCGGGCCGGGGATGACGTCGGGCCAGAACGGCGAGCGTGGAGGGAGCACGGCCGAGTCGGCCTGCGTGGTGTCGGGGCGCGTCGTGCCGCTGTTCGACTGGGCAGCGACGGCGGTCGCCACCACACCGAGCCCGGCGACGGCGAGAGCGAGAGAGGTCGGACGCATACCGGAACCTAATGCGTCCGCGCCCCGGACTCATCTCACTGGTCCACGAACACCGCGCCGCGCAGGGCGCCCTGCCGCGCGCGGGAGACCTCGAAGGGCTCGAGCCAGAAGGCGCGCGTCACGTCCCGGTAGCTCAGGCGCACATCCACGCTGCGCACGCCAGGCAGCGAGACCAGGGGCACGCCGACATCGACCCGCAGGGTGCGCGCGGTGCCGACGGGCGCCGCCAGCAAGAGCGAGGCGCCCGCGCTGGCGATGAACGGCGTGGTGACGCCGAAGGGCACGCTCCCGGCCCACAGCTTACCCGCGTCGCTGAACAGCGCCACGGCCACGTCCGCACGATCG
The DNA here is from genome assembly GCA_964503275.1 of uncultured Gemmatimonadaceae bacterium. Taxonomy (GTDB): domain Bacteria; phylum Gemmatimonadota; class Gemmatimonadetes; order Gemmatimonadales; family Gemmatimonadaceae; genus DASRAP01. The sequence continues at coordinate 24,294 of CAZCZO010000009.1, forward strand.
CGGATCGACGGCAGGCGGAGGCGTTCCTCCAGGCGGACCACCACGCGACGGGCTCCCCCCACCTGCGTGTCCAGATACCCGCGTAGGCCGCCGTGCAGGTCGCCGGCGGACAACTGGTAGGGGACCCGCGTGCGCCAGCCACCGGATCCCTCGATGCTCAACGAGTGCAGCCACCGCGAGGTCGCCCGCTGGTACCAAGCGGCCCGACCGCTCCCGACGATCCCATCCCACTCCTCGGCGCCCCGCTCGCGCCGCCCCTCGACGTCGAGCTGCACGGCGGTCAACGACCGATCGGTGCCGCGCCCGGCGTACAGCGAGGTCCCCACGAGCAGGTCGCGCTCGACGCCTTCTTCTCCCAGCAGCGAGCGCGTGATCCGGGCCGAGAGCTGCACTCCGTTCGCGACGTCCTGTCGACCGGTGATCGCGTCGAAGCCGCGCACGGGCCGGAAGTCGAGGTACCGGAGGCCCAGCGCCACCCCGCCGCGCACCGTCGTGAACCCCGGATACCGCCCTCGCAGCTCGCCACCGGTGTACGGCACGGCGCCGGAGTCGGTCGCGACGACCGCGTTCTCGGCGGCCTTCACGTCCTCACCCTCGAGCAGCAGGCCCCCGATCCCCGACCGTCGCGGCGTGCCGATCCGGTGCCCGAACGAGGCCATCCACTGCAGGCGCTCGGCATCGACCAACACCGTCTGCTGCCCGGCGCGGCGGAAGGGCACGAACGCGCGCACCTGACGGGCGCCTACATACCACGCGTCGCGTTGGAGGTCCGTGTAGAACGGTGCGCGCACCGACGCCTCCCAGAACCCGCCCAAGGGGTCCCGACGCGCGGCGATCGAGGTCAGCCAGGGCCGCCCGAGCGTGAGCGCGTCGCGGAACTGGAAGCCGAGCCCGTCGCGATACGCGAAGCCCTGCCGCCACTCGGCCGAGAACGCGATGCCCGTGCCGTCGAAGTTCTGGGTGCCGAGTTGCACGCGCGACACGTCGAGCTCGCGGAACTGCAGGGCGCCGTCGATGGGGAACTCATCCTGCGTCTCGATGGCGAGTCCGATGGAGTCGCCCCCCAGCGGGATCACCCGGATGCGCGCGTCGGCGATGAACGGCTGCGCGCGCAGGATGCGCTCCGATTCGGCGCGGGCGAGCTCGGTGCAGACGCCGCCCTCTTTGACCTGGAGGAATCCACGCACCACCGCTGGGTCGGTGGGCACCCAGATCCGGCGCAGGAACTCCGCCCGGATTCCCATCTCGTTCATGCGCTCGATCTCAGTCGGGCGCAGCGTGAGGATGGTGATGATGATGATGCGCTCGCCACGGCAGCCCAACGGCGAACGATGATCCTGCTGGGCCGGCGCCGCACGGGCAGCGAGGGCGAGTCCCACGATCAGGCCCCACAACGCACAACGGGCCGGCGAAGTCGCCGGCCCGTTGGATCGCGCCGCAGGGCGCAGACTCAGTGGCTGGCCTCGGCCGCGTGGTCGGCCTGGTCGGGCTGCAGATAGGTCGCCTTGTGGATCGAGTAGGCCGTCACGTTCGCGGCCACGGCGAGCAGCAGGATCACGAGGGCGAATCCCCAGCCCTTGTTCTTGAGGTCTTGAGCAGGTGCGGTCACGAAAGGCTCCACAGAGGTCAGCCTGAATTGTAGTGTCGCTGGAATCCGCGCGCAATCGGGACCGGGCCGTGGGTATCTTCATAGCGATGCAAGCTGACAGCTCCCTGTACTCCGAGGATCGATTCGAGGTCCCGCGCCCGGTGCGGACCCTGCGCGTCGGCGAGGTCGGCCCGGCCACCTCCGCCTGCTGGGTCGCGCTGCACGGCTATGGCGAGACCGCCCGGCAGATGGCCGAGCGGGCACGCTGGCCGTTCGGGCCGGCACGGGTCTGGTGCTTTCCCGAGGCCCCCGCGCGGTTCTACGTCACCGAGGGGCAGGCCGGTCGCTCCCACGCGGACCTCCCCGTGGGGGCGAGCTGGATGACCCGCGAGCTGCGCGAGGCCGATATCGCGGCGAATCACGCCTTCCTCGACACCGCCGTGGCGCGCCTGTCGCTGCCGTCCGGCACCGCGTTGCACGTCCTGGGCTTTTCGCAGGGCTCCGCCACGGCGGCGCGCTGGGCGGCGTCGCGTGCGGCGGCGGGCCAGCCGCCGGCGGGCCTCATCGTCTGGGGCGGGCTGCTGCCGCCCGACCTGCCCATCGGGCCCGGCACCCCCATGGCGCAGGTCCCGCTGACCTTGGTCTGCGGCACCCGCGACCGCTGGATCGCCGAGGAGCGATTCGTCGCCGAAGTGGACCGCGTCCACGCGGCAGGGCAAGCCCTGCGCGTGCGTCGCTTCGAGGGGGGGCACCGCTTCGACGATCAGGTCCTGCAGGCGCTGGCCGCCGAGGAGGGCGCGTGAGCTACTTGCCGCGGAAGCGCGACAGGGCGCGGCGGTCCTTCTTTGTGGGTCGCGCCGCCGCCGGGATGAACGCGGCAGGGAGCAGGGCCAGGCGCTCCCGCTGGGCCGTCCGTTCCGCGAGACTCTCGGCCGTCTCGTCGTACATCGTCTGCGCGATGCTGGCGCTGCCGCGCTGGGGGACCACGCGGAGCACCGTGACCACGTGCACGAACGCGCCGATCCGCACGCGGACCAGGTCGCCGATCCGCAGCTCCTTGCTGCGCTTGGCCCGTTCACCGTTGACGTCGATCTTCCCGCTGTCGATCGCCGCCGCGGCCAAGGAGCGCGTCTTGAAGAAGCGCGCCGCCCACAGCCACTTGTCGAGCCGGATGCCAGAGTCGTCACTCATATGCCGGTACAATCTGCACTGGGGTCTGCGGATCGGCACCGGGCTGCTGCTCACGGCCTGCGGCGATCCCATGCCGCGGGCGGACGGTGGCCCCGCGAGCGCTCGCGCTGGCGAGACGGTGGCTGCTGCGTCGGCGCCGCCGACGCCCGCGCCCGATCGTCCGCGGACGGGCAAGTGGGACCTCGACGGCATCGCCGAACGCCTGCGCCGCGCGGGCATCAATCCGCGGCTCACGGACACGCTGCCCCCGCGCCCCGACTTCGTCGGCGCCGCATCCCTGGCGCAGTTCCACCTTGGGCGCGGCGCGGTGCTCGCGGTGTATCTCTACGGCGATTCGACGGCGCGGCGCGCGGTGACCGAGGGGATCGACCCCAGCACCGCGGCGCCGCCGGGCGTGCCGTCGCCGTGGGGGCTCGACCCGCAGCCCATCGTCTCCATCAACCTCTACGCCGTGCTCACCGGGGCGAGCTCGGCGATGCGCGAGCGGGTGCAGCTCGCCCTCGAAGCCGGACTTCCCCCAGCCGATACCATCTCCCGATGACCCAGCGTTCGTGGCACGGCCTGCATGTGGCCGCTCGACTCGTGGTCGCGTCCGTGCTGACCGCGGCCGCGCTCGCCGCGCAGGCCCCGCCATCGTTCTCGGCGCTCCATGACCGTTTCGTGGCCGCGGTCGGTGGACGCGAGGGGCTCGCCGCGCACGCCTCGCTGCACATGCGTGGCACCCTGACGCTCGAAGGCATGTCGGGGACCATCGACATCTGGCGCGACCGCAGCGGCCGCTTCCGTCAGCGTACCGTGCTCGACGGCGTCGGCGAGGTGCAGCAGGGTTACGATGGGCGCCGGGGCTGGACCATCCAGCCCTCAGGCCCCGCGCTGCTGGACGGCGACCTCGAGGCCGGGGTGCGCCGTCAGGCGGACTGGTACGGCGACATCACGGCGCCCCCCGAGGCCGCGCGGGCGATCGTCAACGCCTCGGACTTCGAGGGCGAGGCGTCGTGGCGGGCGACCTATGTGTCCGCCGAGGGGCCCGAGGTCGCGATGCACTTCTCACAGCGCAGCGGGCTCAAGCTGGGCTACCGCACCACGACGCCGATGGGCGAGTCCACCTCGGTGCTGGGCGATTACCGATCGTTCGGCGGGGTCCTGTTGCCGACGAAGCTCATCAACCGCATCCCGCAGGGTGAGGTGTTCATCACGATCACCACGGTGGAGTGGGACAGGGTGGACGCGGAGGTCTTCGCGCTGCCGCCGGCGATCCGCGCCTTGCTCGGGGGCGGGAACCCGCATTAACGGCCCCCGGGGGCTCACGTCCGACAGGGCGTTCGGCAGCGCGATCGTCGCGCCGGACTTCACCTATAGAACGAGGGTCTTTCCATGCGACACACTCTGCGATTCCTCCCAGCCGCGCTCGCGTTCGCCGCGACGGCTGTCGTCAGCGAGGCCCAAGGGCGGGGCCGTGGCCCCACACCGCCGCCGCGTCGGGCCGATGCGGCCGCCCCGCAGCGTCTGAGCGCCGAGCAGCAGGAGCAACTGCGCGCCCTGTTGCGCACGCAGGCCGAGGAGCGCCGCGCCCTGGCCGAGCGGCAGCGCGAGGCGGTGGCGCGCATCGCGCCGGACTTCCGGCCACGCGCCGGGGCCGATCAGCGGCGCGGGCCAGGCGCACGCGACGACGATCGCCCGGGGATGCGGCGCGACCTGCGGCGCGGTCCGGACCTGCGTGATCGCCGACCGGGCATGATGGAGCGCCGTGGGCCGGCGATGCGTCCGCCCGCCCACGCGCGCGGTCGCGGACCGGCGATGGTCCCGCCTGGGCACGCCCATGGCCGCGGGCCGGCGATGGTCCCGTCTGGGCACGCGCATGGTCGCGGACCGGCGATGGTCCCGCCTGGCCACGCGCGTCGCCGCGGACCGGGCCTATAGCGCCTGGGCCGGGACCCCGTGAGATTCCACGGGGTAGTCCTCTGCGCCCCGGTGCGCGGTGACCACTCGTCGCCGCGCACCGGGTGCATCGGTATCCCAATCCCATCGGAGTCCACGTCATGCGTCGCGTTGCCTTTGTTGCCTTGCTCGCGCTGTCCCTGCCGGCGTCCCTCGCGGCGCAGGCGAACCACGGGGCGGACCACAGTGCCCATCACACCCCGGGGGCCGTGAAGGGCTTCGAGGGCGACTTCGCCGCGCACTTCAAGGGCATCGAACTCTCCGACGCGCTCAAGGCCAAGATGGTCGCCCTGCGCGACGAGTGGCATGCCAAGATGCACGCGGTCAAGGAGGAGGCCACCAAGGCCGGCACCGCCGAGTCACCGGCGGTCACCAAGCGGCTCGACGAGATGAAGGCGGCAGAGCACGCGGCCTTCCGCGCCCTGCTCACGCCGGCGCAGCAGAAGCAGTTCGACGAGAACATGAAGGCGCACCACACCATGGACGCGCACAAGAAGAAGGACGGCGGATCGCTGCGCTGATCGTCGCCGACCCACCCGCGCCACACATCACATGTCCATCATCCGTTCGCTTTGCCGCGGGGCCCTCGTGCTGGGCGCCGCGGCACTCCCCGTCGTGCCCGCCGCGGGCCAGACCACGCCGAGCCGCGTCGCCTTCGGGGCCAACCTGCAGGGCCTCAAGCCCCAGGGCGAGTTCGCCGAGAACGTCAACTTCGCCGGCGGACTGGCGGGGAACGTCGTGTACGCGCTCGACGACGCCGGCATCATCGCGCTGCGCGCGGATGTCGGGTTCCTGATCTACGGCTCCGAGCGCTATCGCGTCCCGCTCGGTGGCGGGCCGCTCGGCCTGATCAACGTGGACGTGAACACCACGAACAGCATCTTCCACGGCGGCGTGGGCTTGCAGCTGCTGGCGCCGGGGACGACCGTGCGGCCCTACGCGAATGCGACCGCGGGCTTCTCGTACTTCTCCACGAGTTCCTCCGCGACGGGCTCAGGCAACGACGAACCGTTCGCGAACTCCACCAATTACTCCGACGCGGGCTTCGCCTGGACGGCCGGCGGCGGCCTGTATGTACCCCTGCGGGCGGGCAACACCCGTATCCAGTTGGACCTCGGGGCCACTTGGATGGACAACGGCTCCCGCGAGTACCTGCGCCCCGATGGCATCACCTTCGAGAACGGCGGCGTCCAACTCAATCCGGTGCGCAGTCAGGCGCAGGCCCTGCGCTTCCATCTCGGCATCATCGTCCCGCTCCACTAGCGCTCTCAGTCGTCAGGCGTCCAGCGACGCTCGGCCTTCCGGGACTTCTGCTGCCGCTTGCTGTCCAACCGCCGCTCCACGCTGCCCTTGGTGGGTGCCGTGGGGCGGCGTGGCGTTGGGCGCCGGATCGCCTCCCGCAGCAACGCGACCAATCGCGCCTCGGCGGCCTCGCGGTTCCGCGACTGACTGCGGTGCTCGGACGCCGTGATGCGCAGTGCGCCCTCGCGGCTGAGTCGGCCGGCCAGCCGTTCGAGCGCCAGCGCCCGCAGAGGTTCGGGGAGCGCGCGCGACTGCAGCAAGTTCCACTGCAGTTCGATGCGGCTCGACGAGGTATTCACGTGCTGGCCCCCGGGCCCGCCAGCGCGCGTGGCACGGACCTGCAGTTCGTCGCGAGGGATCAGCACCCGCGCCGACACGCGCAGGGCGTCGCCGTCGGATGCCTCGCTGGCCTGCGGGTCGCCCTGGGAAGGAGTTCGTGGCATTGCGGGACGCGTGACCTAGGTCCTTGCAGTTTGCGACGCTGAGCCCCAGCGTTCACGGGTTGAATCTGTCCTCGAACCCGATCGCTGCCTAGTGCGAACTCCGTTCCGCGTCGGCGACGACCAGCTGCGCCTGGTGCTCGACCGGCGCCGCTTCGTCCGCTGGCTCTATCTCGTCCGCATGGCCGTGGCGACCGCCATCTATCTCGGCGCGCGCTACGGCCTTGGGGGGGAGGCACCCGACGAGGAGAATATCGCCTGGTTGGCCTTCGTGCTGACGACCTTCGTGTCCCTGTCGTCGGCGGTGTACACGGAGCGGAAGGCGGCGCCCCCGACCGACAGCTTCCTGTACGCGCAACATCTGTTCGACGTGTTCCTCGCGACGGCGATCGTGCACGTCACGGGCGGCGACTCATCGCAGTTCGCGGCGCTGTACGTGCTCATCAACACCAGTGCGGCGCTCCTGCTGCCCATCGGTGGGTCCCTCTTACTCGCCGTCTTGGGCTGCGTTCTGTATGCGGCCGACGTGCTCGTGCTCAACGAGGTGGCGCTGACGGTCGCCCTGCTGCAGCAGTTGGCGGTGTTCTTCGTGGTGGCGTTGGGCACCGCCGCCATCGCCTCGCGACTCAAGGAATTGGCGGTGGGCAGCGAGGGCCTGGCCGAGGAGCTCACGCAGGTGCGACTGCAGGCCGCCGACATCCTGCGCAACATCCGCTCGGGGATCATCACCGTCGATGCCCGTGGCACCTTGATGTACGCCAACCCGACCGCCTCCGAACTCATCGGGGTCGATCTCGAACAACTCATCGGCAGCGCCATCCAGCCGGTGTTGGCGCGGGTGTCGGCCGGACTCGCCGACGCGGCGGCGCGCGCCGTGGACTCCGGCTCGCACGCGGTGCGCGAAGAAGCGGAGCTGCTGGTCGACGGGCGCCACTTCCCCGTCGGGATCACGACGACCTCGAACATGGCCGATGTCGCCGGTGGCCGCACCGTCACGGTCATCTTCCAGGACATCGCGGCGCAGAAGCGCTTGGAGGAGTTCCGGCGGCGGGCGGAGCGGCTCGAGGCGGTCGCCGAGCTGAGCGCGTCGCTGGCGCACGAGATCAAGAACCCGCTGGCGTCGATCCGCAGTGCCGTCGAACAGCTCGGTCGATCGCCGCGCGCCACCGACGACGAGCGCACGCTGGGGCGCTTGGTCGTCCGCGAATCGGACCGCCTCGCGGGCCTGCTCTCGGAGTTCATCGACTTCGCGCGCGCGCGCGTCACGAGCATCGGCGCGGTCGACCTCGTCCGCGTGGTCGACGGGGCAGCGGCGCTCGCCGAGTCACACCCCTCGCGGCCGGTCGGCGTCTCGGTGCGCGTGGACACGCCGGCCGGATCGCGGCAGATCGACGGCGACGAGGACCTGCTGCATCGCGCGATCTTCAACGTGATCCTCAATGCCGTGCAGGCGAGTCCGGAGGGCGCGGAGGTCCTCGTCTCCATCGAGCCGGCCGACGGCAGCCCCATGCTCCCCGGCGTGGCCGATGCACTGGATGCGGTGCAGATCCGCGTGCGCGACCGCGGACCGGGCATCGCCGCCGACGTGCGCGAGCGACTCTTCGAGCCGTTCACGACCACCAAACCCGGCGGATCCGGGCTCGGCCTGTCGATCGTGCATCGCGCGATCGAGGCGCACCGCGGACTGGTCCTGTTCGACTCCGACGCCGCGGGTACCAGCTTCCGTTTGATCCTGCCTCGCCGGCAAGTCCCGCTTCCCGAACCTGACGGAGTCGTTCCGTGACCGATCGTCGTCCTCGCGTCCTCGTCATCGACGACGAGACCGGCATCCTCGAGACGCTGCAGATCCTGCTGCGCTCCGAAGGCTTCGACCCCGTGATGGCCCAGGGCGGCAAAGCGGGGCTCGACCGTCTGGAGACCGCTCGGCCGGACATCGTGCTCAGCGATGTGCGCATGCCCGACGTGACCGGCGTCGACGTGCTCGCCGCCGTCCGGGCGCTCGACCCCACGTTGCCCGTCATCCTGATGACGGCGCAGGCGACCCTCCAGACCGCGATCCAGGCCGTGAACGAGGGCGCCTTCTACTACATCCAGAAGCCGTTCCGCAACGACGAACTCGTCGCCATCCTCCGGCGCGCGGCGGAACATCGCTCCCTGCGCGTCGAGAACCAGACCCTGAAGCGCGAGATCAAGCGACGGGAGCGCAGCACGGCCGCCGTGCCGGTGGGGTCCAGCCGCGCCTGGTTGGACGTGCTCACGCTCGCGCAGGCGGTCGCGCCCACTGAGTCGACGGTGCTCGTGCTCGGTGAGTCGGGGACGGGCAAGGAGGTCATCGCGCGCTATATCCATGAGTTGTCGATGCGCAGTGAGGCCCCGTTCTCGTCGATCAATTGCGGCGCGCTGCCCGAAGGGCTGCTGGAGAGCGAGCTCTTCGGCCACGTGAAGGGCTCGTTCACCGGCGCGGTGAAGGACCGCTCGGGACTGTTCACCGCGGCGGCGGGTGGGACGTTCTTCCTCGACGAGATCGGCGAGACGACACCGGCGACGCAGGTCAAGCTGCTGCGTGTCCTGCAACACCGTGAGGTCATCCCGGTCGGCGCCACCGAGCCCCAGCCGATCGACGTCCGCCTCGTCGCCGCCACCAATCGCGATCTCGAAGAGGAGATCCGCCGCGGTGCGTTCCGGCGCGACCTCTTCTACCGGCTCAACGTCATCACCATCCACCTGCCGCCGCTGCGTGCGCGGCGCGAGGACATCGCACTGCTCGCCGAGGCCTTCCTGCGCCGGGATCAATCGGCACGCGAGCGCGGGGTGCGTCTCAGCGACGCGGCCCTCACCGCCCTCAGCGAATACGCGTGGCCGGGCAACGTGCGCGAGCTCGAGAACGCGTTGGAGCGCGCATTGATCCTCACCAAGGGCGACGTGATCGATGCCGATGCGTTGCCGGATCGCGTGCGGGAACGGCTCGCCGAACCGCTGGTGGCCGAGCGGGTCGCGGCGAGCCCGACGCTCGAGGTGATCGAGCGGGCGTACATTCAGTTCGTGCTGCAGGCGGAGCAGGGCAACAAGACGCGCGCCGCCGACGTCCTGGGCATCGATCCCTCCACCCTGCATCGCAAGTTGGCGCGCTACGGGGTCGAGTCGTGACCGACGCGGCGGGTCCGTCGCGCTGGGAGTCGCTGCTCCCGTGGGTGGCCGCGCTCGTCACGCTCGCCGTCGGCGTGCTGTCGATGACCAGCGACCCCATCGGCGTGTTCTTCGACGACGGGGTGTATGCCCTCACCGCCCAGGCGCTGGCGGACGGCGTCGGCTATCGCTTCACCCACCTGCCCGATGCACCGCCGGCGATCCACTACCCGCCGCTGTGGCCCGCGCTGTTGGCGGCAGTCTCCTGGGCCACGGCCGAGTTCCCCGCGAATGCCGCAGTGCTCAAACTCGTGAATCCGGTGTTGCTCGCGGTGGCCGCGGCCAGTGGCACGATGCTCGGGGTCCGCGTGCTCGGCCTGCGTCCGCTGGTCGCTGCCATCGCGGTCACCTCGGGTCTGACGGTCGTGCCGCTGCTGGCCCTCTCGAACGTGTTGTTGTCCGAGGCTTGCTTCCTGGCGCTGCTGTTCCCGGCCTTGCTGCTCGTCGATCGCGCGATCGAATCGCGGGACTGGCGATGGGCCGTTGCGGCCGGGCTCGCCTGCGCCGCGCTCGCACTGGCGCGCACGATCGGCGGGCTCGCGGTGCCGGTGGCACTGCTGGCGCTGGTGCTCCGTCGCGATGCGCGTGGCGCCGGGGCGTTCCTGGGCGCCGTACTGCTGCTGCTCGCGCCGTGGCAGCTCTGGGTGTGGCGCGCCAGCGTGGGATTCCCGCCCGAGCTGCACGGCTCGTACGGGCCGTATCTCTCCTGGGTCGTGCAGGGCTATCGCGAGGGGGGCGTGGACTTCGTGATGGCGGTGGCCACGAAGAACCTCGGCGACCTCTGGCGCACCACGGGCATCATGTTCTCACCGCTCATCCGCGGCGTCGCTCGGCACGCGGTGGTCGGTCTGGTGCTGCTCGCGTTGGTCACCGGAGCGGCGGCGGCGTCCCGGCGCGCCCGGCCGGTGGGCGTCTTCGTCGCCGCGTATCTCGCGCTGGTCATCGTGTGGCCGTATCAGGCCGATCGCTTCGCGTGGGGGATCTGGCCGCTGCTGCTGCTCGTCGTGGCCGCCGGGCTCACGACCTGGTGGCGGCTCGCGGCGCCGCCGCGGCCGCTGGGGTGGCGCGTCGCCACGGTCGCGGCCGCGGCCCTCGTGTTGCTCGGCCACGAGTTCTACAGCGTGCGGGCCTTCAGCCGGGGCTGGTATGGCTCGGCGTCGGGCGGCATGGCGCGCGGCCTCATCCCGCTCGTGCAGTACGTGCAGGCCGAGACGACGCCCGGGACGCGCGTGGCCTCGGATGCGCATGTGATGATCGGCCTGTACACGGGGCGCACGGTCGTGCCCACGGCGATCCTGCAGCCCTACGAACACCTGCGACCCAAGACGCCCGACGAGATGCGGGCCGAGCTCCGGGCGCTCGACGCACGGTTCCGGCCGGACCTGTATGTGTTCCTCCCGGCGGCGCCGGAGCTGCAAGCCATCCCGTTCCACGACGCGGCCGACCCCCGGATGCTCCACGACATCACCCCGGCGGGCGCACCGTTCCGGGTGTTCCGCCCCGGGACACCCGCGCCCGACACGCTCTCACCACCGAACTGATCATGGCACAGCCCCGCATGCGTGCACGCACGCCGCTCGATCCCGCGACGATGGTGCTGTCGGTGCTCATCCCGGTCTACAACGAGCAGGACACCATCTCGCTGATCCTCGACCAGGTGCACGCGGTCCCGGTCCGCAAGGAGGTCATCTGCGTCAACGATTGCTCGACGGACGGCAGCGCGGACATCCTCGCGCGCGAGCACGCGGCCGGCCGGATCGATCGTCTCATCACGCAGCCGGTCAACCGCGGCAAGGGCGCCGCGATCCGCGCGGCCCTCGCGGCCAGCACCGGCGATGTCGTGATCGTGCAGGACGCCGATCTCGAGTACGATCCTGCCGACTGGCCCGTTCTGTTGGCGCCCATCATCGACGGGCGCGCCGATGCGTCGTTCGGCTCGCGCTTCCTCGGCGGACCGCACCGCGTGCTGTACTTCTGGCATTCGGTGGGGAACTGGCTGCTCACCACGCTGAGCAACATGATGACGAACCTCAACCTCACCGACATGGAGACCTGTTACAAGGCCATGCGCGGCGAGGTCGCGCGGGCGTTGACGCTGGAGTCCGATCGCTTCGGCTTCGAGCCCGAGGTGACGGCGCGGCTCGCGCAGGCCAAGGCGCGCATCTTCGAAGTGCCGATCTCTTACTCCGGCCGCACCTACGCCGAGGGCAAGAAGATCGGCTGGCGCGATGGCGTGGCCGCGATCCGCCACATCATCTACTACAACCTCGTTCGGTGATCACTGCGGCGGCGACGGCCGCCGACGAACGCCGCGGGCTCGCGCTCGTCGTGCTGCTCGCGCTCGTCGTCGCGGCGCCCTCGCTCGGGAACGGCTTCGCCTACGACGATCGCTGGATCATCGTCGAGAACACGCGCGTCCACGCACTGACCCACTGGCGCAGCTGGTGGACCGAGGCCTACTGGCCGCGGCTCGCGCCCGACCTGTACCGCCCGCTGACCACCACCCTGTTCGCCCTGCAGTGGGCCGTGGGCGGCGGGGCGCCGTGGGTCTTCCATGCGGTGAACATCACACTGCATGCGGCGGTGACGGCCGCGGTCTGGCAGCTCGCACGGCACTGCGTGACACCGCCGCTCGCGCTGGTCGCTGCGGCGCTCTTCGCCGTGCATCCCGTGCATGTCGAAGCCGTGGCGAACGGGGTCGGGCAGGCCGAGCTGAGTGCAGGGCTCTGCATCGTGCTCGCGGTGTCGTGGTATCTGCGGGCGCGGCGTCGCCCGCAGGGCATGACGCGTGGCGATGTGATCGGATTGACCCTGCTGCTCACCGTGGGCACGCTCCTCAAGGAGCACGCGATCGTCGTCCCGTTGGTCTGGCTGATCGCCGAGTGCACGTTGCTGCGCGACCAGCCACGCGGCGACCCGGCGCGGCGCACGTTGCTGCTGGCCAGCGTGCTCTGCGTGGTCGTCCTGGTCGCCCTGCGCGCCGCGGTGCTGCACAGCGCCGGGGCGCCCGTGCCGCACCCGGTGCTCGACGGCCGCTCGGCGCCGGAGCGAGGCCTCATCATGCTCGGCGTCCTGCCCGAGCTGGTGCGCGTCCTGCTGTGGCCACGTCGGCTGCACGCGGACTACTCGCCCGCGCATATCGATGTGTCGGCCGCCCTCGATCCGACGCAGCTCCACGGCGTGGTGCTGCTGGTCGCGTGGTCGCTGGTGCTCGCGCTGTCGTGGCGTCGGGCGCCGGTGGCCGCGTTCGCGCTGCTGTGGCTCGCGGTCGCGTGGGCGCCGACCGCCAACCTCGTGATCCCGTCGGGCGTCCTGCTCGCTGAGCGTGCGCTGTATGTACCCAGCGTCGCGGTGGTCTTGCTGCTGGCGGCCGCGTGGGCCGCGTGGTCCGAGCGCCGGCCGACCCCACGGTGGCCGCGACTGTCCGGCGTGCTGCTGGGGGCACTCCTGCTCGCGGGCGTGCTGCGTTCGGTCCATCGCAGCGCGGCGTGGCGCTCCTCCGAGACCATCCTCTGGCACCTGTGGCGCGAGCAGCCCTTGTCGTTCAAGGCGCACTATGCCTGGGGCGCGGTGCTCTTCGAGCGGGGCGATGTCGCCGGCGGGATCCGCGAGTGGCAGATGGCCATTCGCATCCTGCCGGACTATCATCGCATGCATCAGGACCTCGGGTACCGTCTGCGCGATGCCGGTCGCTGCGATCTCGCCCTGCCGAGCTTCGAGCGCGCGGTCGCCCTCGGCGGCGGGCTCCCACTGGCCCGCGCCGGCGTCGTGGCCTGTCAGCTCGCACTCAGTCGCTACCGCGTGGCTCGCGACGGGGCCGACGCGGCCCTCCGTGCGGGGCTCGACCCCGTGTGGTTCGGCGCGCAGCGTCGCGTGGCCGACTCCATGCTCGTCGCCCTCGATTCCCTGCGTCCGGCGCCTGCCGCAGGCGCGCCCGCTGCCCCGACCCCCCGCCGATGATACGCCCCGCCTACGCGCCCTGGCGCCACACCTTCGTGCTCGCGGCGACCCTCGTCGTCGGCGTCGCCATCGCGGTCCATCTCGGTGTGCTCGGGCATGGATTCACACTGGACGACGAGGGCATCATCCAGCGCAACCCGTTGGTGCACTCGCTGTCGGGGGTCTGGCGTGCGTTCGGTGCGCCGTGGTGGCCCGAGGTCGGCGGCCAGTACCGCCCGCTGGTGCTCGCGGTCTTCACGGTGGAGTGGTGGATCGGCGGCGGGTCACCCGCGGTCTTTCACGCGAGCAACCTTCTGTGGCACGCGCTCGTGGTGCTGCTGGTGATGCAGTTCACCCGCGAGGTCGCGTCGCTGGGCGCAGCGATCGTGGCGGGGCTGCTCTTCGCCGTGCACCCCGTGCACGTCGAGGCCATCGCGGGCATCGTGGGTCGCGCCGAGCTGATGGCCGCGGCGGGCGTGCTCGCCGCGCTGCTGCTGCATCGGCGGGGCTCGTGGTGGTCGGTGCTGGCGTATGCGCTCGCCCTGCTCAGCAAGGAGCACGCGATCGTCTTCCCGGTGCTGGCGCTCGCCATGGACCATCTGGTCCCGACCGTCGCGCCGCACGCCGCGTCCGCAGAGGCCCAGCGTGCATGGCGGCTCCGACGCAGTCTCCGCTACCTCGCGTACGGGGCCGTCGTCGCCGCGTGGATCACGATCGTCGCCCTGTTGTTCCGCGGCGCGATGCCGGTGCCGGCGCATCCCCTCTGGCTGGCGCTGTCGGCACCGAGCCGTTGGCTCACGATGCTCGGCGTCGTCCCGACCTGGCTGCGGCTGTTCGTCGCGCCCGCCGACCTCAGTGTGGACTACGCGCCCGCAGTGCTGTCGGCATGGCCTGCGGCGTGGCCCGCGGCACTGCTCGGTGCCGGGCTCCTGCTCGGCGCGATGGCGGCGCTGGCCCACGCCTGGCGCCGAGCGCCGAGCGCGGCCCTCGCTGGTGTGTGGATCGGCGTCACGCTGCTGCCGGTCGCGAATCTGCTGCTCCCCACGGGGATCGTCACGGCCGAGCGGGTGCTCTATCTGCCGAGCGTGGGGGTCGTCCTGCTCGCGGCACTCGGGGTCGCACGGGCGGCGCGCGAGTCTCGGGCCTCGCAGGCTGTGCTGACGCTCGCGCTGGTGGTGGCCATCGCCTTCGCCGCACGCAGCATCACGCGGGTCCCCGCGTGGGCGTCGAACAAGGAGATCCTGCTCACGACGCTCCGGGAGCACCCGGAGTCCTCGTTCGCGCACGCCCTGCTCGGCCGCGTCTACCTGTCGAATCGCGCGACCGACCAAGCGCTCGACGCCTTCCGGACGGCCGCCGAGTTGTTCCCGGAGGCGACCGCACCCTGGCTGGATGCGGCGCGCACCGCGGTCGCGGCAGGGCGCCACGCCCTCGCCGACTCGCTCTTGGCGCGCGGACTCACGACGGCCGCGCAGCCGTACGACCTCTGGATGGCCCGCGCATCGCTGGCGCGGGACCAGCTGGACGGCGAGCGGCTCGTCGCGGCCGCCGGGCGGGCCTCGGCGCTGCGCCCTGACCTGGACGCACCGCGGCTGCTCGCCGTGCAAGGATGGTTGCTGTTGGCCCAGGCCGACTCGGCCCGGGTGGCGTTGGGCGAGATTCGCGAGGCGGCCGCGCGTGCCGCGGCGGCAGATCAGCTTCGGGCGGCGTTCGGTGGTCGGTAGTCCCGGCCGCGTTGGCGATCTGCCAGCGGGCCCGCGCAATGTGCGATTCCCTCGCGCAATGCTCTCGGTCGATCGACGGGCACAGCTGGCGCGAGAGAATCGTAAGCTGTTGTCAATGAACGGGTTGAGCTGATTCATCCGGGCGTGGCAAGAATCTTGCGGATTACGCCGTTACAACTGCTAGGCCCCCAACCGTCTTCCCGTACTCGGAGATCCACATGCTGTCCAACCGCAAGGGCTTTACCCTCATCGAGCTCCTCATCGTCGTCGTGATCATCGGTATCCTCGCGGCGATCGCGATCCCGAAGTTCGCGAACACGAAGGAGAAGGCCTATGTGGCCGCGATGAAGTCCGACCTCAAGAACCTGGCCACGGCGCAGGAAGCGTACTTCTCGGACGCGCAGACCTACACCACCACGCTGACGACGGCGCAGTTCGCTCCGTCGACGGGCGTTACGGTGACCATCACGTCGGGCAACGGCACGGGCTGGGCGGCGAACTCGTCGCACACCGGCACGGCCAAGACCTGCGCGATCACGGTCGGCGGCGGCGCGACGAACGAAGGCGAGCCGATCTGCTCGTAATCCGCACGCTCCTGTAGTGGCACGATGGGCCGAGGGGATTCCCCTCGGCCCATCGTGTTTTGGTCCGGCGCGCAATGGATCGGTGACGGTAGTGCCCGCCGAGTGACATACCCTGCGCTATGCAGAATCGCGCCGGGATCTCGCTGCTCGAGGTGGTCATCGCCCTCACACTGGTCGCCTTCGCCGCGCACGCGGTGGCGACCACGCTCGCACACGCCACGCGCTGGCAGCGGCTGGCCAGTACGCGTCTCGAACAGCTCGACGATCTGCGCGCCGTGGTCGCGCTCGAGACCGCGCGCCCCTGCACGGCCCCGGCGGAGAGTCTGAGCCTCCGCCACCCCATCGACCGCGAGATCCGCGACAGCGGCGACCTCCGGCAGATCACGCTGCGGGTCCACGCCCGTGCCGACACGACCGTCTTCACCACGCTGCGGAGTTGCCCATGACGCGGCGCGGCGTGACCCTGCTCGAAGCGCTCATCGTCGTCACGATGCTGGGGATGCTGGGCGCCCTCGCGGCCCGCAGCACGCGCCTCACCGAACGCACGACACGCGCCCGACTCAGCCGCGATGCCGCGGCGATCGTCGCCGACGACGTGGTGCGTATCAGCGAAGCGGCCATCGCCGGTCGCGGCGGCACGCTCCCGCTCGCCGTGTTTGGCGACACCGCGATCGACTGGAGCCAGCTCGTGGCGCGCGGCCTGCCCTGCGCGGCAGGCGGCGACACGGTCCTGCTCCCGCTCAGCAGCACATCTATATGGTGGGGCGGACCGCCGGACACCATCGACGTCGTCACGATGGAACAGCGGGACGGCACCCGCTCGGCGCATCGGGTGCGCGACGTGCGGCAGCGGGCCGCGACCCCGAGCTGCCCGACAGGTTCGTGGCGACTGCACCTCGATCCACCGCAGCCAGCGGGTGCGCTGCCCATCCGTGCGCTCGCCCACGTGGAGCGGCGCGTGCGCTTCGTGGTGTATCGGGCGAGCGACGGCGCGTGGTGGTGGGGCGAACGCCGCTGTGCCATCGCCGGAGGATGCGGGACCGTGCAGCCGATCACGGGGCCACTGCCGGCCGGACGCACATCGCTGCGCGTCGATTCCACCGCCACGCTGATCGCCCTCTCGACGCTCGGCCTCGATGCACGACGCCGAGCGACACTGGCGCGGTGGCCGTGACGACGCGCCGCAGCCGTCGCCGCGGGGCCGCGCTGGTCCTCGCGCTCATCGTCATCGTGGTCGCGACCGCACTGGCCCAGGCGGCGCTGCTGTCGGCGCTCCACGCGCTGCGGCGGGTCGAGTCGCAGCAGGCCGCGATGCGCGAGTCCCTCGCGCGCGACGCGCTGCGCGCCCGCGTCGCCCAGCATCTGCGCCACACGCCCTTGGCCGCCGTGGTCGGCCACGACGTGCAGCTGCACGCGGACACCGCATGGCGCGTGTGGCCGGTCGGTGGGGGCTGGTACCGCGTCGACCTGCTCGCCCATGCCCGCAGCGTCGCGGTCGCCCTCATCAGCACCCCGCCGTGGTCCGGGCCCTGCGCTGGGCTCATCACCGCAGGCGTGCTTCGCGGTCCCGCGGCGGCCGTCCTCCCCGATCCCGCACTCATGTGCCCCGCCATCGCCGACGTGAGTCCCGCCACGTTCGACTCGCTGGCCGCACGCTGGCGTGAGCAGGTGATCCGCCGCGCCGACGGTGGCGACTTCGACGTGGTCGCCTCCGCGGCGACTGCGCCCGACCTGCTCGGCGAGGCCGAGGTGCTCCGCGTCGCCGCCGGCGCGACGGTCCGCGGCATCCTCTGGGCCCGAGTGGTGGTCCTCGGCGCGGGCGCCACGGTGGACGGTCTGATCCTCGCGCGGGACTCCCTCGTCCTTGGGCCCGGTGCCCTGGTCCGGGCCGACGCACTCCACGCCGTGGCCAGCTGGGAAAGGGCGGTCCGGGCGCGTCCGCTCGGGCGCCAGGCCGCGCTCTCCTTCCCGTGAGCAGGGCGGGGGCGGCGCTCGGCCCGCGTTACCTTGCGCCCCCCCGCTCGTTTGTTCGGTAGGCCACCCCCTGCCATCCCCGGGGGCGGCGTCTCCACCTCTCGCTCGCACCCATGGCGCTCTTCGGCCGCAAGAAGACCACGATCGGACTCGATGTCGGTTCGGGGCTCGTGAAGATCGCAGTGATGGACCACTCCACCCGGACGCCGGAGCTGGTCCGGGTCGCGATCGTGCCACTCCTCGCCGACGCCATCGTCGAAGGCGAGGTCATGGACCCCGGCATCGTCGCCGACGCCATCCGCGCCGCGCTCGACGCCGCGGGGAACCCCAAAGGCGCGCTGGTGGCGGCCGTCGGTGGACGCGACGTCATCGTCAAGAAGATCCTCATCGAGCGGGTCAAGGAGCAGGAGGCGCGGCAGCTCATGCGCTTCGAGGCGGAGCAGCACGTGCCCTTCGACATGGCCTCCGTGCAGATGGACTTCCAGATCCTCGATCCGGACGACAACACGCCCGAGATGAGCGTCCTGCTCGTCGCCGCCAAGCAGGACCTGGTCGCGTCGCGCATGCAGCTGCTGAGCGATGCGAACGTGACGCCCGACATCATCGATGTCGATGCCTTCGCGTTGCACAACGCCTTCGAACTCAATCATCCCGAGGGGATGAAGGGCGTCGTGACCCTGGTGAACGTCGGGCACGAGGTCACCAACGTGAACATCCTCGACGACGGGGTCCCGGTGCTCACCCGCGACATCCCGCTCGGCACGCGCCGCTTCCGCGAGGAACTGCAGCGCGAGCGCGGACTCGGGGCCGACGACGCCGCGACGCTGCTGGAGGGCTTCGACCGCTCGCCGCATCTCGACGCGGTCATCGCGACCAAGGGTGAGGAACTGGCCAGCGGGATCGAGCGGGCCATCGCGTTCCTCGCTTCGTCCGCCCGCGCGGGCAATCAGGTCGGCGTGGTCTATCTCTCCGGCGGTGGGGCCCGCATTCCGGGGCTCATCGACTGGCTCGCGCAGCGCCTGCGCTTGCGTGTGGTCCTCGCCAATCCGCTGGCGAACGTCACGGTGCGCGAAGGCGCGCTCGACCTGCTCGTCATGGACGAGGTCGCGCCCTTGCTGATGCTCCCCATCGGGCTGGCATTGCGCCAGCCCAGCTGACCGGTCGCGATGCGATGATCAACATCAATCTGAACCCGGGCGCGAAGAAGGAAGCGCGCAGCAAGGGGATCCCCAAGCTCTCGATGGGGAATCCGCTCGCTGGATTCGGTGCGTCCTTCAAGGACCCGTTCCTCTTCATCGCACTCGGCGGCCTCGTCATCGGGGTCCTCGCGACCGGCTCGCTGTACCTCTCCCTCTCCAGCCGCGAGAGCGATCTGGCCGAGCGCGAGCAGCAGGCCGTGCAGGACTCCACGCGCTTCGCCGCCGTGCTCAAGGAACGCAAGGCCGCCGAGGCGCGTCGGGACTCCGTCGACCGCCAGCTGGTGGTCATCAAGGCCATCGACGGTGAGCGCTTCATCTGGCCGCACCTCCTCGACGAAGTCGCCGAGGCCCTCCCGGCCTACACCTGGCTCACCACCGTCACACAGACCAGCCAGACCGCGTCGATCGCAGTGCGCGACTCGCTGCTGACGCCGCGCGCGCCGAACGACACCTCGCCGCCGCGGCCGGCCGATGCGCCGCGTCCGGACCTCCTGACGTTCCGCGTCATCGGGCAGACGGTCGACATCCAGGCCCTCACACGCTACATGCGCGTGCTCGAAGCCTCGCCGTTCATCGAACAGGTGGTGCTCGTCCGCTCCGATCTCACCACCATCGACAACCGGGACGTGACCGTGTTCACCCTCGATATGCGCTACGAGATCCCCGATCCGTCGATGCTCGAGATGATCCCGCTGCAACCGCGAGGACGCTGAGTATGGCCTCTCTCTATCCGCGGACCCAGCGTGAACAGCTGATGGTGCTGATCGGCCTGCTCGGGGTGCTGGCCGCCGGTGCCTTCTGGTACCTGAAGTACGATCCGCGCATGGCGGAACTGGCGACGCTCGAGGAACGCATCGATCGCATCGATGCCGCCAACCAGCGGGCGAAGACGGAACTCGCGCGCGGCTCGGTCAACTCGCTGCGCGCCCAGGGCGACTCGCTCGCGGCCGACCTCGCCGTGATGCGTGAGTTGGTCCCCGAAGGCAACGAGGTCCCGCTGCTGCTCGAGCAGATCTCCACCGCCGCACGGCAGGTCGGTCTCGACATCGGCAGCGTCGAGCCACTGGGGGTCGAGTCGGGCAACGACTTCGATGCCCATCGCTATCGCTTCCGTCTCAACGGCGCCTACCACACCATCGCCGAGTTCCTGACCTCGGTGGGCTCGCTCTCGCGCATCGTGACGCCGACCAGTCTCGCGATGACCGCCGCCGCCACGACCGCCGCCCCGCCGCGGCCGGGGCTGCCCAAGCCCACCGTCACCGCGACCTTCGAGTTGCACACCTACGTGGTGCGCACCGCCGCCGCCGCCCCGGGAGGCACGCCGTGATCCGCCTCATTCCCATCGTCGCCATCGCCGGCGTGGTCGGCGTCGTCGCGCATGCGGCCGCTCAGCAGGGCGCACAGCGCAGCACCCCGCCGGACGCCGCCGCCGCACAAGCCACGACGCCACCGGCCACGCAGGGCAACCCGCTCACGCGCATCCCGCTGCAGCGCGAAGTCTTCCGCTACAGCGATCGCGGGCGGCGCGACCCCATGGTCTCGCTGATGAACAGCGAGGACCTGCGCCCGTTGTTGCAGGATCTGCTCTTGGTCGGTCTTATCTACGACGCTGGTGGACGCGGCTCGCAGGCCACGTTCAAGGACCTCACCGACGCGACCAAGCTGTACCGCGTCCGGGTCGGTCAGACCATCGGGCGACTCACGGTCTCCGAGATCACGGCGCGCGATGTCGAGTTCACCATTGAGGAGTTCGGGTTCAGTCGCCGCGAGCGACTCAGCTTGAAGCCGGATACCACAGCCACGAGGACGCCATGAGGCGAGCAGTGATGATGGCCGCAGTCGCGGCCCTGATGGTCCCGACGATCGCGTCGGCGGACCCCGTACCGGGTCGGACGGCCGCGTCAGTGACGGGACTCAGCGTGCGTGCCGGTGCCAGCCGCACCGAGGTCGCGGTCGCGCTCACGGGGAGCGCGATGGTGCAGGACTTCGTCCTCGGCGCCCCGCACCGCGTCGTGCTCGATCTGCAGGGGGCGACGCTCGCCGTGCCCGCGCGCCTCTACGATGGCGTCGCACGCGCGGGCATCCTCAATGTGCGGGTCGCGCAGTACCGGCCCGACGTCGTCCGCGTCGTGCTCGACTTGGACGGCCCGCGTGCCTATTCACTCGAAGCGGTCGCCGGTGAGGTCCGACTCTCGTTCGAGGGCAGCCCGGGCAACTTCACGCCCTGGTCCCTGGCGACGAGCGCGCCACCGGCGCCACGCCTCGCGCCCGAGCCGACTCGCACGCCCGTCACCACGCCGACCGTCACCCCCACGCGCACCACCCCGAACGTCAACGTCTCGGCGGCGAGCAGTGTCACGCGCCCCACGCCGCTTGCGCCGACCGCGCAGTCGCAGGAGCGCCGCATCACCGTGGCCTGGCGCAACGCCAGCATCAAGGACGTCGCGCAGGACTTCGCCGTCTTCGCCGGCCGCTCCATCGTCGTCGGGTCCAAGGTGAGCGCGACCATCACGGCCGAGGTCATCGACCAGCCCTGGGACGTCGCGCTCAACTCCATCCTGCGCTCCGAAGGCCTCGCGGCCGTCACCGGCTCGGGCGGCATCATCACCATCGACACCTACCAGAGTCTGCAGTCGCAGGCGGCCACCGAGCCGCTCGCCAAGCAGATCGTGCCGCTGAACTACGCCAAGGCCGAGGAACTCGTCGGCACCATCCAGGCCCTGCTGTCGCGTGATTGCGGCGGTGGCGTGGCGACCGTCGGGGGTGGGGAAGGCCCCGCCGCTGCCGCCGCCGCACCCTCGGGCCCGCCGGCATCCGCGTCGGGCCAGTGCGCCCCGCGTGGCTCCGTCGTCGCCGAGAAGCAGTCCAACTCGCTGGTCATCTTCGAAGCCGGCTCCCGCCTCGACGAACTCGTCTCGTACGCCAAGTCCTTCGACTTCAAGACCCAGCAGGTCAACATCAAGGCCAAGATCATCGCCGTGGACCGCACGGGCACGGAGCGCCTCGGCGTCTCGTACGATCTGGGGACCGTGACCTCGTTCTTCAACACCTTGGCGCCGCGCGCCGCGACCGGCGGTCAGGCCGCGGGCCGCGAGTTCGAGGTCGCCCTCGGCGGCGATGCCTTCGCGGGTATCGGCAACGCGTCGCGCTCCTACAGCGACGGGGCCGCGCTCAGCCTCATCACCAGCACCACCCTCGGTCGCTTCTCGCTCTCGGCCTTCCTCGACGCACTGTCGCAGGAAGAACTCTCCGACATCCAGGCCGAGCCCAGCGTCAATACCATGGACAAGCGCGAGGCGACGATCTTCGTCGGCAACCGCGTGTCCTTCCTGCTCACGCCGCCCACCGCGCCGGGCGCCATCCAGGCGCAGCCGCCGCAGATCTCGCAGATCGAGGTCGGCATCACGCTCAAGGTCACGCCGTCCATCTCGGCCAACCGCACCGTGCGCATGATCGTCACCGCAGAGCAGTCCAACCTGCTCGGCGTGACCGTCGCCGGTCCGAACTCCTCCGAGCGCCGGGTGAGCAACGAGGTGATCGTGCGCGACGGGGAGACCATCGTGATGGGCGGGCTCACGCAGACCCAGGTCAGCCGCACGCGCCGGGGCATCCCCTTCCTCTACCAGTTGCCGGTGATCGGTCGCCTCTTCGCCGAGAACGAGACGGTCGAGCGCAAGCAGGATCTGCTCGTCCTCATCACGCCGCACATCCTCGACGACGCGGAGCCCCCCGCCGGCGCGCGCGATCGCTGAGCGGACCACCCGTTAGATTTCCCGATGAGCCCGACGCCCCGCGCGTCGGGCTCATCGTCGCTTCACCCCCTGGCAGTCGCCCCACGATGCTCCGCTTCACCACCGCCGGCGAATCGCACGGCCCCGCCCTCATCGCCGTCCTCGAAGGCATGCCCGCCGGCCTCCCGCTGCTCGCGGAGTCGGTGGACGTCGAACTCGCCCGCCGCCAACAGGGCTACGGGCGCGGCCGTCGCATGCAGATCGAACGCGATCACGTGCGCTTCCTCTCCGGCGTGCGCGCGGGCGAGACGCTGGGCTCGCCGGTCGCGATGCTCATCGAGAACCGCGACTGGAAGAACTGGCAGGACATTATGGATCCCGCGCCCCGCCCCGAGGACGCCGAGGGCGCCCGCAAGCGCGCGGTCACCCGCGTACGGCCGGGCCACGCCGACCTCACCGGCCTGCTCAAGTACGACCGCGACGACGCGCGCGACATCCTCGAACGGGCCTCCGCGCGCGAGACCACCGCGCGCGTCGCCGCCGCGGCCATCTGTCGCCGGTTCCTCGCCGAGTTCGGCGTGCGCATCGGCTCGCACCTCGTGCACCTGGGTGGCGTCGATGCCCGTCGCCCGGACGCCTGGCCCGACGACCTCAACGCCGCTGCCGACGCCTCGCCGCTGCGCACCCTCGACGCCGACGCCGAGCGCGAGATGATCGCGCGCATCGACACGGCCAAGCGCGAGGGCAACACCCTGGGCGGCATCTGCGAAGTCGTCGTGCTCGATCTGCCCGTCGGCCTCGGCTCGCACGTCAGCTGGGACCGCAAACTCGACGGCCGTCTGGGCGCGGCCATGATGTCCATTCCTGCGGTGAAGGGCGTCGAGATCGGCATCGGCTTCGAGGCCGCGCGCCGCACCGGCGCCGAGGTGCACGACGAGATCGAACCCGCGCCGGGCCGCACGCGCGCGGGCAATGTGCGGCGCCGCTCCAACAACGCGGGCGGCCTTGAGGGGGGCATGACCACCGGTGAGCCGCTGATCATCCGCGTCGCCATGAAGCCCATCAGTACGCTGATGCGGCCGCTCGGCACCGTCGATGTCGCCACCGGTGCGACCGCCGAGGCCGTCGCCGAACGCTCCGACGTCACGGCGGTCGCGGCGATGGGCGTCATCGCCGAGGCCATGGCGGCCTTCGTGCTCGCCGACGCCTGGCTCGAGAAGTTCGGCGGCGACTCGCTCGGCGAGGTGCGCCGCAATGTCGAGTCCTACCTCGCGCACGTGGCGTCGCGCCTTGCCCACTGACCCGGCCACACCGCATCTCGTCCTCGTCGGACTCCCCGGGGCAGGGAAGAGCACGATCGGCCGCGCGGTCGCCACGCGCCTCGCGCGGCCCTTCGTGGACTTCGACGTCGTCATCGAGCAGCGCGAGGAGCGGAGCATCGCCGACATTTTCGCCACGGTGGGCGAAGCGCACTTCCGCGCCTGCGAGCGCGCACTGACCCGCGAGCTCGCCCAGCGCAGCGGATGCGTGCTCGCCCCCGGGAGCGGATGGGTCACCGACGCGAGCAACATCGCCGCCCTGCGCCCGCCGGCCGTGCTGGTGTGGTTGCAGGCCGACCCGCAGGTGGTGGTCGAACGGCTGAAGGCCAGCCACATCGTCAGACCGCTGCTGCAACAGGGCGACCCCCTCGACCGCGTTCGGCGATTGCTCGCCGCGCGGCGCGAGGCCTTCGAGACGGCCGATGTCGTTGTGGATACAGCACTTCAGCCGTTCGACGCGGTCGTCGAGACGCTGGTGGCGCTTGCTTCCCGCACGGGGCCCGGTTAGGATGGCCCACCATACTATTGAAGGCCCCTCAGTCCCCGACCCGTCCCGATCTCCGGTGCAGCCGCAGCAGTCCTTCCGCGTTCTTGGACCCCACGAGCACGGGCGCTTTGCGCCCGAGGCCTGGGGGCATCTGCTCGCGTTGCGGCAGTCTGGCGTCCTGACCCCCGTCGATCTCGAATACATCATCGAGCGCGCCCTGCAACACGTCGACGGGCGCATCGCTCTTGACGATCTCCGCCAACTCCTGGCCGGCACCGGCCTGGTCGATGGCGACGATGCTCCTACCGGTATCCATTAGATGCCTGCCCGCAAGAAGGTCGTGACCAAGAAGTCCACCGCCGCGAAGAAGACCACCGCGGTCAAGAAGAAGACGGTCGCCACGCCGGCGCCCGCCGCCAAGAAGGCCGTCGCCAAGCCGGCCCCCGTCGCGAAGAAGACCGTCGCCAAGAAGGCCGTCGCCAAGAAGACCGTCGCGAAGAAGACGACCGCCGCCAAGCCGGCGACCGGCGCCAAGCAGACCGCTGCGTCAGCCGCCATCGCCACCATGCCGCGCCGACCGGCGGCCCCCAAGCGCGCGGAGGCCACGACCGACACACTGGTCGCGCCCGCCGGTGGTGCGCTCGTCGTCGTCGAGTCGCCGGCCAAGGCCAAGACCATCGGCAAGTACCTCGGCCGGGGCTTCACGGTGCTGCCCACCGTCGGCCACGTCCGCGATCTCCCCGAGAAGAAGCTCGGCATCGACGTCGATAACGACTTCGAGCCCGAGTACGTGACCATCGAAGGCAAGGAGAAGACGCTCGGCGATCTCAAGGCCGCGGCCAAATCCTCCGAGATCGTCTACCTCGCGACCGACCCGGACCGCGAGGGTGAGGCCATCGCCTGGCACGTCGAGTCGCAGATCAAGAAGCGCAATGGCCCGGCCATCAAGCGCGTGCTCTTCCACGAGATCACCAAGGACGCCGTCCGCCGTTCCATCGGCAACGCCATCGAGATCGATCACCACAAGGTCGACGCCCAGCAGGCGCGCCGCGTACTCGATCGCCTCGTGGGCTACAAGGCCTCGCCGCTGCTCTGGAAGACGGTCAAGAAGGGCCTCTCGGCCGGCCGCGTGCAGACCGTCGCGCTGCGCATGATCGTCGAGCGCGAGCAGGAGATCCGCGCCTTCCGCCCCGTCGAGTACTGGACCATCGAAGCCACGATGGAAAAGGACGGCCAGCGCTTCGCGGCCCGCCTGCACCAGCTCGACGGCAAGAAGCCCGAGATCGGCAGTGAGGCGGCCGCCCGGGCCATCGTCGAGGCGGTCGCGGGCAAGAAGACCTTCACCATCACCGAACTCAAGCGGCGCGAGCGGCGCAAGAATCCGCAGGCGCCCTTCACCACCTCGACGCTGCAGCAGGAAGCGGCCAAGAAGCTGGGCTTCGGCTCCAAGCGCACCATGCGCGCGGCGCAGCGCCTCTACGAAGGCGTCGAGCTCGGCAAGGAAGGCTCGGTCGGTCTCATCACCTATATGCGGACCGACTCCAGCCGCGTCGCCGAGAGTGCGGCGGTCGCCGCGCGCGACGAACTGCTGCGCAGCTTCGGCAGCGAGTTCCTTGCGCCTGGCCCGCAGCTCTTCGGCACCGGCAAGAAGGACGCGAACGCCCAGGACGCGCACGAAGGCGTGCGCCCCACGGACCCCGCGCGCCGCCCCGAGGACGTCGCGCAGTTCCTCAAGGGCAAGGACGCCGACCTCCTGCGCCTGTACCAGCTCATCTGGCAGCGCTTCATGGCCTCGCAGATGGCGCCCGCCATCTTCGACACCACCACGGCCGACTTCACCTTCACGGCCAAGGGCCGCGAGGTGATGTTCCGCTCCACCGGCTCGATCATCAAGTTCCAAGGCTTCCTCGCGCTCTACAAGGAAGCGCGCGAAGAAGGCGACGGCAAAGCACTCGAGGACGAACAGGCGCTGCCCCAGCTCGCCCAAGGCGAGGCCGTGCCCGTCAAGGCTGTCACGCCGAGTCAGCACTTCACCGAGCCGCCGCCGCGCTTCTCCGAAGCCTCGCTGGTGCGCGAGCTCGAAAAGGAAGGCATCGGCCGTCCGTCCACCTACGCGTCGATCATCTCGACGCTCGCGGACCGTCGCTACGTCAACCTCGAACAGCGCCGCTTCTTCCCCACCGCGCTCGGCGAGCAGGTCCTCAAGGTCATGCTCGCGCAGTTCCCCGCGCTCTTCAACCTCGGCTTCACCCGCGAGATGGAAGAGGAGCTCGACAAGGTCGAGGACGGCTCGCTGCCGTGGCGTCAAGCCATCAGCGACTTCTGGACGCCGTTCTCGGCCTCGCTGGCCAACGTCGATCTCGAAGGGCTCATCGCCGCCGCGCACGATCTCTCGGCCCTCGAGACCCAGCGCTGCCCCAAGTGCGGCGGCAAGCTCCTGCCCAAGGGCGGGTTCTTCGGGCCCTTCGTGGCCTGCGAGAACCATCCCAAGCACTGCGACTACACGCGCCCGGTCAGCGGCGAGCGCAAGCCCGCGCAGCTCACCAAGTACAAGTGCCCCGAGTGCGGGGCCTTCATGGTCGTGCGCCACGGCCGCAGCGGCGACTTCCTGGGCTGCTCCAAGTTCCCCAAGTGCCGCGGCACCAAGAGCATGCCGACAGGCGTGCTCTGTCCCAAAGACGGCGGCGACATCGCCCAGCGCAAGTCGAAGAAGCGCGGCAAGACCTTCTACGGCTGTGAGAACTATCCCAGCTGCGACTTCGTCTGCTGGGAGAAGCCCGTGAAGGAGCGCTGCCCCGAGTGCGGCTTCGAGGGCGCCGAGGCCAAGGCCACCAAAGCGCGCGGGGCCTTCCGCAAGTGCCTCAAGTGCGCCAACGAGTGGGATGTCGCCGAGGAGGCCGCCGAGCTCGAGACGGCGATCGCCTGATGGCCGTGACCGTCGTCGGTGGCGGGCTGGCGGGCAGTGAGGCCGCCTGGCAGCTCGCCGAGCGTGGGCACGACGTCGTGCTCCACGAGATGCGCCCCGTGCGCGGCACCGCCGCGCATCAGACCGACCGGCTCGCGGAGCTGGTCTGTTCCAACACCTTCAAGAGCACCGAGCACACCAACGCACACGGCCTGCTCAAGGCTGAACTGCGCGCGCTGGGTTCGCTGATCCTCGAGGCCGCTGACACCGCACGCGTACCGGCCGGGTCCGCGCTCGCCGTGGACCGCGACGTGTTCAGCGCGGCTGTGCACGAGCGCATCCATGCGCACCCGCGCATCACGGTGCGGCGCGACGAGGTCACCAGCATTCCCTCGCCGGCGGTGATCGCCACCGGCCCGCTCACCAGCGACGCGCTCGCCACCGCGCTGCGCGCCCGGCTCGGCACCGACGGCCTCGCGTTCTACGATGCCATCGCGCCCATCATCAGTGCGGAGTCCATCGACACGGGCATCGCCTTCCGCGCCGCGCGCTACGACAAAGAGACGATGGACGGCGCCAGCGACGAGGGCGCCTACCTCAACTGCCCGTTCACCAAGGACGAGTACGAGGCGTTCATCGACGCGCTGACCACCGCCGACCAGTTCACCGCGCATGAGTTCGACGCCGTGCCCTACTTCGAGGGCTGCATGCCCGCCGAGGAGATGGCGCGGCGCGGGCGCGAGACCCTGCGCTTCGGCCCCATGAAGCCCGTGGGACTCACCGATCCGCGCACCGGGCGCCGGCCCTGGGCCGTGCTGCAGCTGCGCCGTGAGGACCGCGCCGGCCGCATGTGGAACCTCGTCGGCTTCCAGACGCGGCTGCGCATCCCCGAGCAGGCCCGCGTGTTCCGCATGATCCCCGGCCTCGCCAACGCCGAGTTCCTGCGCTTCGGCTCCATCCATCGCAACTCGTATGTGAACGCGCCGGCCGCCCTCACGCCCGCGCTCACCTTGCGTGACGACCGCCAGGTGTTCATCGCGGGGCAGATCACCGGCGTCGAGGGCTATACCGAGAGCACCGCCACCGGATTGCTCGCGGGCGTGAATCTCGACCGCACGTTGCGCGGCGAGGCACCGATGGTCCCGCCGCCCACGACCATGCTCGGCGCGCTGTACCGCTATCTGCGCGACGCCGACCCCGCGCACTTCCAGCCCATGAACGCCAACTTCGGGCTGCTCGACGAACTCGACGCCCCGCCGCGCGACAAACTGCTCAAGCGCGAGCGCTACGCCGAGCGCGCCCTCGCCGACCTCGCCGGGTGGCGCGAGGCCCTGCAGCCGCAGCCGGCCACGCGGTGACCGACGCCGCGCCCCCGCCCGACGCGCTCGCGCAGTTCCTCGAGCACCTCGCCAAGGAGCGCGCCCTCTCGCCCCACACCGTGTCGGCCTACGGGCGCGACCTCCGCGAGTTCGCCACCTTCGTCGGCCAGCAGATGGGAGGCGAGGCCTGGGACTGGGCCACGGTCGACCGCCTCGTGATGCGCGGCTACCTCGGCCACCTCACGCGCCGCGGGCTCTCCACGCGCTCCACCGCCCGCGCCCTCTCGGCCGTGCGTTCGTTCTACCGATGGATGTATCGCGAGGAGCTGATCGACCGCAACCCCACGCGCACGGTGGGCACGCCCAAGCTCAGCAAGCACCTGCCCGGGTACCTCGACCGCACGCAGGTCGAGATCATGCTCACCGCGGCGGCCACGCGCGCCGAGTCCGGTGATCACCGTGACCGCCGCACGCACGCGCTGCTCGAACTGTTCTACTCCTGCGGGCTGCGGCTCAGCGAGCTGGGCGGTATCGACCGCAGTGACCTCGACCTGCTCGGCGGGCAGGTCAAGGTGCGCGGCAAGGGGCGCAAGCAGCGCATCGTGCCCGTGGGCCGCGCGGCGCGTCTCGCGCTGCGCAACTACGAGTCCGTGCGCGACGTGCTCATCGGGCGCATCGGCGCCAAGGCCGACCGCCGGGCGCTGTTCCTCAACGACCGCGGCCAGCGGCTCAGTGTGCGCAGCATCCAGACCAGCGTGGTGCGCTGTCTCGCGGAGGTCGATGAAGGGCAGGGGCTGAGCACCCACGCGCTGCGGCATACCTTCGCCACGCATCTGCTCGATGCCGGCGCGGACCTCCGCGCCGTGCAGGAGCTGCTCGGGCACGCCTCGGTGCGGACCACCCAGATCTACACGCACACCAGTGTCGAGCGGCTCAAGGCCGTGCACCGGCAGGCCCACCCCAAGGGCTAACGCTTCACGCGCAGGGCCACCGAGCCGCGAATGCCCACGACCATGTCGGCCCCTTCGAAGCTCGACACCGAGACGGTCGGGCCCACTTGGATCCATTCGTCGAAGCGGAAGCCGAGCCCGAAGGTGAACACGCCCGCCGTGTCACCCACATCCTCGTCCTCGGTCTCGCCCACGCCCACGAAGGTGCCGCGCACCTGCGTCAGCTGCACGATGCCATACGGCACCACCGACACATAGCGGTCTTCGGAGAGCTGCGCGCCGAAGCCGATCCCGACGCTGAGCGAGGTGAGCCGGGCCTGTGCGGTGCCGCCGTCGGTGGTCTCGAAGTCGGATCCCCGCGTGAAACGGGCCGAGACGATGGGGCAGAACTCGAGCAGATCCTCGGTCTTGCGGCGGGTCCCGACGAGGAAGCCGACGCGCCGACGGGTCTCGGAGGGGTTGCGGAACACATCGTAGGAGCCGCCCACCCCGGTGATCAGGCGGCCCTGCCACCAGCCCACGGTGCCCTCGAGCCCGCCGCCCACCCGGCTGCCGTCGACCGACCCCCCCAGCGCCACATTGATGGGGCCCGAGGCGAACGAGGGATTCCCGAGGCAGGACTGTGCCTCCACCGCCGTCGTGGCCGTCAGGGTACCAAGGAACGCAGCGAGCAGATGGCGACGCATAGCGGGCGTGGGAGGAAGGTTGCCCCAATCTACCCCGGGGGGCGCGGGTCGGTCATCGGGCCGACGACCGGGTGGCCGAACGCACGAAGGGCCGCCGCTCCCGTACCCGGAGCGGCGGCCCTTCGGCCTGCGCTGAGGCCTAGCGGCGGCCGAGCGGCAGCGAGATGCGAACGCCGAGCACCGAGTCCGAGCCCTCCTCGGTCGACATGTCGATCGACGGGGCAAGGATGATGCCGTTGCTCAGGCGGAAGGCCACACCGATGCCGTAGTGGAGGTCCGTGCTGGAGTCGTTGAAATCGCCGACCGCGACACGGTGCCAGGCGAAGCGGGCCGACGCGAACGGCGCCAGCGTGAACGAGCCACCATCGTAGATATCGAGCGCCGCGCCCACGCCACCGGCGGCTTCGATGCTGCTCACGTCATCGCCCGGGCCCATGCGGTACGCCGCCGACGCCAGCGGGCAGTACGAGAGCTTGCCATTCGACATCTGCGTGCCCACGAGACCGCCGACCTGGATCTGCGAGTCATCGACCGCGTCGAAGCTCGTGAAGCCGGCATTCACCCCGAAGAACGTGCCCGTGTCGCCCTTGCCGATGTTCAGCTGGCCCACGAGCGTCGTCGCGCCGTCCGGGAGGTACGCCTGCGCCGACACGTTCTTGCCTGCCGTTCCGAACGACGGGTACCCGAGGCAGGACTGCGCCTCTGCGGCGCCGGCCACCAGGACCGTCGCAGCCGCAACACCGAACAGCCGATTCACAACACGCATCGAGAATACTCCTAGAGGAGGGTTGATCCGGCGCGGACACGCCGTTCGTCCAGAAGGACGACGCTGTAACAATGATGTTTCGTCGGCCTTGTCGCTAGTGCCGGGCATCACAATGCCGCCCGCCCCCCGTTTGGGTATATTTCAGGGATGTCCCCTACCGTGTTCCACGCCACCACCATCCTCGCCGTCCGCCGCGACGGCCGCCTCGCGATGGGGGGCGACGGGCAGGTCACGGTCGGCGATACCGTGATGAAGGCCACCGCCCAGAAGGTCCGCCTCCTCAAGGGCGGCAAGGTCGTCGCCGGCTTCGCGGGGGCGGCCGCCGACGCCTTCACCCTCTTCGAGCGCTTCGAGGAAAAGCTCGAACGCCACCCGGGCAACCTGCCCCGGGCCGCCGTCGAACTCGCCAAGGACTGGCGGGCCGACCGCGTCCTCCGCCGCCTCGACGCCCTCTTGGCCGTCGCCGACCACACCCACGGCTTCATCCTCTCGGGCACCGGCGAGCTCATCGAGCCCGACGACGGCATCCTCGCCATCGGCTCCGGCGGCCCCTACGCGCTGGCCGCCGCCCGCGCCCTCCTCGCCAACACCCAGCTCCCGCCCACCGACCTGGTGCGCGCGGCGCTCACCATCGCCGGCGAGATCTGCGTGTACACCAACACCAACATCGTCGTCGTCGAACCGACCTGACGCCGTGCCGGCCGCCGCCCCGCGTGCCGGACCCCGTGCCCCTACATGACCAGTACCCGCACCGAACAGGCGCTCGCGCGCCTGGCTGATCTCACCCCGCGGCAGATCGTCGCCGAGCTCGACCGCTTCATCGTCGGGCAGGGCAACGCCAAGAAGGCCGTGGCCATCGCGCTGCGCAACCGCTGGCGCCGCCAGCGCGCGCCCGAGCCCATCCGCCACGAGATCAACCCCAACAACATCATCCTCATCGGGCCCACCGGCGTCGGCAAGACCGAGATCGCCCGCCGCCTCGCCAAGCTCGCCGCCGCGCCCTTCGTGAAGGTCGAGGCCAGCAAGTTCACCGAGGTCGGCTATGTAGGCCGCGATGTCGAGTCCATGATCCGCGACCTCGTCGAGAGCGCGATCGACATGGTGCGCCACGAGCGCGAGCAAGAGGTCGAGGACCTCGCCCACGACCGCGTGGACGAACGCCTGCTCGACCTGCTGCTCCCGCGTCCGCCTGCGCCGGCCGCGACCACCGAGCCCTCCTCGGTCTTCGTCGTCACGCCCAGCGGCGAGGCCATCGCTGAGGAGCCGCAGGACGCCGCCAGCGACCGCTACACGCGCACCCGCGACAAGCTGCGCCAACTGCTCCGCGACGGCCAGCTCGACCACCGCGAGGTCGAGGTCGAGGTCGCCGTGGACACGCCCATGCTGGGCATGATGGTGCCGCAGGGCGCGCCCGACGGTATGGGCGACCTGGGCGACATGCTCAAGGACCTGCTGCCCAAGAAGACCAAGAAGCGCAGCGTCTCGGTCACCGAGGCGCGGCGCATCCTGCTCGACCAGGAATTCGACAAGCTCATCGCCGACGACGACGTCATCACCGACGCGCTCGAACGCGTCGAGAAGCTCGGCATCGTGTTCATCGACGAGATCGACAAGATCGCCGGCGGCAAGGAGGGCGGCAGCGGGCCCGACGTCTCGCGCGAGGGCGTGCAGCGCGACCTCCTGCCCATCGTCGAGGGCTCGAACGTCCAGACCAAGTACGGCATGGTCAAGACCGACGGCATCCTGTTCGTGGCCGCCGGTGCCTTCCATGTGGCCAAACCCAGCGACCTCATCCCCGAGCTGCAGGGCCGCTTCCCGATCCGCGTCGAGCTCACGCCGCTTACGGAGGACGACTTCGTGCGCATCATGACCGAGCCCGAGAACGCGCTCACCAAGCAGTACATGGCGCTGATCGCCGCCGAGGGCGCTTCGCTGACCATCACCGACGCCGGCGTGCGCGAGATCGCCAAGATCGCCGCCCGCGTCAACGAGCGCATGGAGAACATCGGCGCGCGGCGCTTGCACACGGTGATGACCACGCTGCTCGAGGACGTGCTCTACGAACTCCCCGACCGCGGCACGGGCGCGATCGTCATGGACGCGGGCGATGTGTCCGATCGCCTCAAGGCCATCGCCGAGGACGAGGATCTCCGCCGCTACATCCTGTGAGGCCTATGCTGCGCCATTTCATCGACTTCGCCGACTGGACCCCCGAGGAACTCGACCAGCTGCTCACGCTCGCCGAGCGCATGCGCACCGGTGCCTACCGCGAGCAGCCCTTGCTCGGCAAGTCGCTGGCCATGCTGTTCATGAAGTCCAGCACGCGCACCCGGGTGTCCTTCGAGGTCGGCATGTTGCACCTCGGCGGGCACGGGCTGTTCCTCTCGTCGCGCGACGTGCAGTTGGGCCGCGGGGAGCCCATCGCTGACACCGCGCGCGTGCTCTCGCGCTATGTGGACGGCATCATGGTGCGGATGTACGCGCATGCCGACATCCTCGAGCTGGTGCAGCACGCGACGGTGCCGGTGATCAACGGGCTCACCGACTGGCTGCACCCCTGCCAGGTGATGGCCGACTGCCTCACGATCCGCCAGCACCTCGGTGCGCTGCGCGGCAAGCGGGTGGCGTGGATCGGCGACGGCAACAACATGGCGAACAGCTGGATCGAGGGCGCGGAGAAGTTCGGCTTCGAGCTACGTATTGCCTGCCCCGAGGGCTACGAGCCCGACGCCGCGCTGCTCGCGCGTGCGCGGCAGGCCACGACGGTGCTCGTGACGGCCGACCCGCACGAGGCCGCCGACGGGGCCGACGTGATCAACACCGATGTGTTCGCGTCGATGGGGCAGGAGGACGAGGCCGAGACGCGGCTGCGCGTGTTCCAGCGCTTCATCGTGGACGACGCACTGATGGCGCGCACGCACAAGGACGCGATCTTCCTGCACTGCCTGCCCGCGCACCGCGGTGAGGAGGTGAGCGCCAGCGTGATCGACGGGCCGCAGTCGCGGGTGTGGGACCAGGCCGAGAACCGGTTACATGTGCAGAAGGCGATTCTGGCGACGTTGATGGGGTAGGGGGGGCGATGCGCGGAGGTGTGCACCATCGGCCCGGACGGATGCCCTGTGCGGATGCTACAGGCGTTTCGGCAACTGTAGTCTGCGTAGGCCGACCGCGCTTAGGCCGTTTGGAGCAAGTCGCGAGGGCGCCGGAAGTCGTTGTGGTGCGAGTACTTGCGAGGCGTTAGGCCGCACTGCAGGTTGGAGATAGGCCGCAGCTCGATGCGGAATCGTCGCAGCTTCGCGGGATATCCTCGCGAGCTGATTCGATGTCATGGCGACTTCCTCAGTCGTTGCGCAGGTCGAGTAGGTTCGCCATTCTATTCTCATGGTCGATAAGTCCCAGATCCTCGAATCCCTGACAGCCCAAGAGCGCATCGCGCTCATCGGTCGCCTTTGGGACAGTCTGGACCCCGCCGCCGCCGCCGCGCTGTCACCCGCTCTCGTCGCCGAGCTCGATCGCCGCGAAGCCGAGGCCGACGCGGATCCCGATGCTGGCATTCCGTGGACCGCGCTTCGCGACGAACTCCGCACCCGGCTCCGCTAAGTGCCCGCGCTCATCGTGCGCGTCCGCGCACGTGCGGAGATCGACGAAGCGTTCGAGTGGTATCGCGCCCGCTCCCCGGACGCTGCCGGTGAGTTCCTAAACGCCGTCGACCGCGCACTCACGGAGATCGCGGACGCGCCCGAGCGCTTTCCCGTGGTTCGTGGTCGCCTGCGGCGGCTCCTGCTGCACGGGTTCCCGTACGCGGTCTAGTACAGGGTTTTTCCCCGTGCCATCAGCGTCGTGGGCGTCATCCATGGGCATCGGCACCCCGATACCTGGCTCGCGCGCGCAGCGCCATAACGAGGATGGGGGGACAGAGCCACCGGACGATGAGGACGATGAAATGTCCGCAGATTGCTTGTATCTGAGCCCACCTGTTGCTGGCGATCCGAAGAGTTGCCATGGACCGCTAACGCCGACTGATTTCGACTCCATGGCATCGTCTCGACAGCACATTCGAGCGCCCGATGAGTTTACAGATGTGATTGCGCAGGAAGAGTGCCGGCAAATCGTTCAGCAGATGGACTCGTTGCTGGTCGCGGGCAAGATCTTCCGAGGAAAGTCGAATACGCCCGTGCCCGCGCACCACCATGGCGAGACGTTCCTTCTCGGACCACGATTGTTCGCCCACATTGAGCCGCGTGTTCTTGATGCTGGGGGCGTTCACTTACTGTGGGCACTTATGCCCGAGAGCCTACACTTGGAGGGCAGGGAGCATGACGGGCAGGTGTCCGAGCCTTATCAGGCGGACTACTTTAATCGCGTTCGCATCGACCGAGGTCCGAATACATGCATCAAGTAATTCTTTTGCTCGCACTGGTGCTGCTTTTTGCTCACCCTGCCGCTGGCCGGCAAAGCAGTAGAGCACTTTCGTCGGCTGATCTCGTTCGGGGGGTGACGACCGTGCGGCTCTCGTTCCTGCAGGACTCGACCCCTGTGGACTTTTGTGCACTTCCCGAGTTATTTGGCGCCGACGGGGTCCTTCCGCGCGAGCCGAAGCAGCCGCCCGCCCGCTACGCGACATCGCGCGATTGCTCAAGCGCCGGACGCGAGTCGCGGTCGCTGCCTCGCGTCGAGGTACTCCGGCGGACCGTCGTCGGGGACACCGTTGTCGTGCACGGCATCACCGATCGCGGCTGGATCGCGTTCTCCGAGGAGTATCATTTCATTCCACCGTTCGATGGTGGTCGGTCCGTCCCGCAGTATCGGATCGGGGCGTTCGTTCGACGGTGACGAGCGAGCCCTGCCTGGCGCCGACCTACGACCCAAGGAATGCATGCGGCAACGATTCGTGATGCTCGGCCTGCTGTTCTGCGTGACCGTGCCACAGCGCGTGCACGCTCAATTGTCGCTGCCCGACGACCGCAGCCTGCGGGTGATGATTGCGGCCACACGCGCCACCGGCGCGGCCGACGGTACGCCTGCTCCGATCCTAGAGTACTGTGCTGCGGTGCGCGTCCTCGGAGCGACGCTGACGGAGGCCTTGCGAGCTCGACGTGCGGCGATCAGCGCCCCGGCCGACACCGCTAGCGCCGCAGGATGCTTCGACGGGCTGGGCGACCACTACCGTGTGCTGCAGGAGTTCCGCGTAGATGGAAACGCCGCGTTCATCAAGGCGCACGTCCGCCGCGGGCAGACACGCTTTGTAGAGGAGATTGTTCTCTCCGGTGGCTCCGACGGGTTTATTTGGTTCGTGGTGTCTCGGCTGCAACGCGACTTCGTCTTCGAGCACTAGGCACCGTAGTGTTGTTGGCGCACAGGCGCCTGTCTTCGGTCCAGGCCGGTTGGACCATGCGCTGTTTCCCAAGGGTCTTCGACGAGCGGTTCTGGATTGGAGTCTTCTGCTGCGCGTGTGAGCTTACCCCCGGAAGTGAGCCACCTCACTGCCCTCGCGGCGACCATCGCGTTCGTGGTCGCGTCCTGCGCCGACAACCCGGTGCAGCCTGCGGCAACGTCTCTCCCTGTGAGTGCCGTGTCGCTCAACTCTACCGTCGGGTGTCAGGACTATGATGCCGCTACGGGGTATTGTTGGGATGACTGGAACTACGCGGAGTGTGATTACGCGAACCCGACGTCGTGGTGCTATGACCCGTGCTTCCCGGAATGGTGCGATCCGGGGACCGTGCTGATCGGCGCGTGCGATCCTGCGGTGGAGCCGTGCCCGGAGGGGGGTGGTGGGGGAGGGGGTGATGGGGGCGACGATGATCCCGATACCGGCGATGACGGGGACAGCTACTGTCCGAACTCCGATCCGAACTGCCGACTAGAGCTTCGACCACAGGATAGTGCTAAGATTGACAGCGCGCTGACGAAGGTAGACACTACGCGCGCCATCTGCAGGGAAGCGTTCCTTAAGGCCAAGCAGCTGCATGCGAAAGGTCACATCTACCGGGGCAACCCACAGGTGCCAGATTCCAGCGGTGCCCATCACGATGGTCAGAGCCGACTGCGACCTGATCCGTTCACGCACATTGACCAGGACTTTCTCGAATCGAGTGATCTCGCGGGCTTGGCAGGGTTGATGTTGCACGAGATGTGGCATCTACTTGCTTACAAGGCTCACCCTCGAGATGAAGACCCACCGTAAACCACCCCTCCGTGGACCGAGCAAGTGTCATGCTCCAACCGATGACGATCTATCGAACCGCTGCGCTGCTCGCGTTGTCGCTCGCAATGGTAGG
Source organism: uncultured Gemmatimonadaceae bacterium (assembly GCA_964503275.1). GTDB lineage: Bacteria > Gemmatimonadota > Gemmatimonadetes > Gemmatimonadales > Gemmatimonadaceae > DASRAP01. Next base: position 61,803 of record CAZCZO010000009.1, read on the forward strand.
TTGCACGCGCCACCGAGTCGCTCCCGCGCGCCTGATGACTTCAGCGACACTCTCGTTGATCGAGGAGCTTGCCGTACGTGGTGCAAACACCGCGTCGCCGATGTTCGTGGTGGTGGACGCGGCCTCGCTTCACGACGTGGTGCACCTGACACCTTCGAATATCGCGGCGCTGCGCGTGCGGCTTGGTGACCGAGCTGGCGTGGGTATAGCGTCAGCGGAGCGCGAGTGTGGTTACAGCCGAGGACGACCATGCGAGCGCTTGGTCATTCGGCGCTTCGAGGCGCGTCGTGATGCAACCGTCCGAGTGCGCGCCGTCTGGCTTCCACCGGAGCGCGAGGGTCAGCGCTGTGTGAATTCGTATGAAGCGACGTTCCTGTTTCTGACTCACCCAAGCGGCGTGGCCTCGCTGATCGAGATCGACGAGGAAGATTACGGCAGTTGTGGTTCGACTGGCGCAGCGCCCCGCACGTGAATGCGCCGTGAGTCCGGTCTCCCTGCCTGTCATACTGAAGGTCGTCTTGGTGGCGTTGCTGAACGTTGGCGCTGTCTCGAATGCCCGAGCTCACGTCAGCGATTGGGGAACCCAGAGGGCCTTTGGCCAGATTGCGCGAATCAGCGCCGTCCTTGATCGAGACCCTACAAGGGTCGACGAATGTTCGCTCGTAGAGGTCTTGGGTGACTCCGCCGTGAACGAGCTGCGCGATCGTGTCCCGATCGTGCGGTCGGCACGCCGGGACGGCGCGGAGGCCTGGTTAGCCCTTGGAATGAGTCCACGCTATAGTTGACAGTCATCACCGCGTTGCGTTGGCCGCGGGAGGACTGGATGCGAAAGTCGAAGTGGACCGAGGCGCAGATCATCGTGTGGCTCCAAGAGACTGAGGCGGGGACCTCGGTCGCGGAGCTGTGTCGCCGGATTGGCGTGTCGAAAGAGACCGTATACTCCTGGCGGAAGACGTCTGGCGGCATGAAAGTCAGCGACGCCAAGCGCCGCCGGCAACTCGAGGAAGAGCATCGCGCGTTGAAGCGGGTCGTGGCTGACCAAGCGCTGATTATCCAGGTGCTGAAGGACGTGGCGGGAAAAGGCGTGGTGACGCCCGAGCAGCGACGGACGGTCGTGGCCCACGTATGCACCACCGTCGAGGTCAGTGAGCGGGCGGCGTGCCGCTTCTTGGGCATGTACCGCGCGGTCATTCGGTATCGGACGCAGCGCGCGGACGATCCCGCGCTCATTGCCGCGCTGACGATGTGGGTAGAGCAGAAGCGCCGCTGGGGGGTGCCGCGTCTCACGAACAAACTGCGTCGTGTGGGCGTTCGCGTGCTGACGATCCTCGATGAGGGCACGCGCGAAGCCGTCGCGCTCGTCGTGGCGCGGCGCATCACCGGCCAGTGCGTCGCCGACACGCTGCGCGCGCTGGCCCGCACGCGCGGACTGCCCCACACGATCGCCGTGGACAATGGGACCGAGTTTACCAGTGAAGCGATGGATCAGTGGGCGACTCAGGCCGATGTGCACCTGGCCTTCAGTCGGCCGGGGAAGCCCAATGACAACGCCTTCATCGAGAGCTTCAACAGCCGGCTCCGTGACGAGTGCCTCAACGAGCACTGGTGTCTGTCGATGGCCGATGCCCAGCGCAGGATCGAGCGATTCCGGCACGAGTACCTCACGGAGCATCGTCACAGCAGTCTCGGCGGCTTGACGCCGGCCGAGTACGTCGGTCGATTTACCCGCTCGGCACCCGCCGAGATCACCCAACTGTCAGCGTAAGGGTGGACTCAACTAGCGGTGAACCGCACGAGAGTATTCATTTGGCTGGCCACAAGCATGATGGCGAGACGTCCGAGCCGTACCAGGCAGAGTGTGTCAACCGTGTACGCATGGATAGAGGACCTAACACATGCATCAAATGATCCGATGTTGCTTGCTCGTTCTGTTCGCGGCGCTACCCATAGCCGCGCAGCCAAACACGAGGGATCTCACTGCCGGAGACATCGTGTGGGGAGTCACGACCCTTCGGCGCTATCTCTTACAGGATTCTACACCGATCGACTATTGCCGTCTCCCAGAGCTGTTCGGTGCGGACGGAGTGCTCCCGCAAGATCCGCGGCATCCACGTGCCTTGTACCCGACGTTGCGAGACTGCTCGAACGCCGCTCAGGAATCGCGTCCGCGCCTTCGGATCGAGGTGCTCGGTCGCAGCGTCGTTGGCGATACGGTGGTGATCCACGCGGTCACGTACAGACTCGGGATCTCATTCCTTGAGGAGTATCAGTTTGGTCGCCCATTGATCCCGATCCTCGGACCACGCGATGCGCACCATCAGATTCCCATGTACCGGATTGTAGCCTTTGTTGAGCGGTAGCGGGCCTCTTCCCTGAGAACTGGCCTGATTGCTACGACCCGTGTTTCCCGGCGTGGTGTGAGCCGGACACCGTGCTGATCGCAACGTGCGATCCTGCCGTGGAGCCGTGCCCGGAGGGGGGGGGGTGGGGGTGGGGAAGGCGGCGAAATTGGCGGAACATGCGATCCGCGGGTACAACCCAATTGCCTACTCTTTCCTACTCCGCAGGAGCAAGCGCTGCTGGATAGCTGGAGGTCAATGCTAAAGCCCGAATCTGAGATGTCGGCAAGTGATCTCGCGTTATGCAACCAGATCACGTACGCGATCGATCAGCTTTGGAATGTTCTTCCAATTCTCGTTGGAAACCCCCACCTGGACGATGGCCCCGATGGAGAGCACGAAGGACTGCTCCTGGTAAACAGCGGTACGATGGGGACTCACGTTCACATTGATAGAAATGTGTTTCAAGCAGCGGAACAGAGTCAGCATGGCCACAAGCTGCTTGTCGCGCTACTGCTGCATGAATTTGCTCACCTGTCAGGACCCAACATCCGCCACCCAAGTGGCCATGTTGGCGGCATCTACTCCGACGAGCCGTTCAATCGTCTCAGCCCGAACTCCCAACACGCATGCATCGCCTTCTAGCCCTGGTTCTCACTGCCACAATAAGCTCGGCCGCGTTCGGCCAAGTCCTTGGGCGCGACCCTGTGGATGGCACGATCGGAGCGATGTGGCGGGCCGCCGACCTCGCCGACGGCAGGCCTGTTCCCTTCGAGGAATGCGCGCTGCGCGCGAAGCTTGGCGCGGCAGTCGACAGTATCAGGTTCGCGCCGCAGATGCTGCTTCGCGCCGCGAGGCGCGACGGCGAGCGATGCGTGCCTTCTTCGGTGCGACCACACCTACTGCTGCTCGACTGGACGGCGACTGATACCAGCGTGGTGGTGAAGACAATGTTGCTGGTCCAGCACGGAAGCGTCATGGAAGACTATTACGTGGAGCGGATCAAGGGCCTCTACTCCGTGTTGTCAAGGCGACAGTGGGGGTACGCGTATCGCCACTGACCAGCCATCGGGCCTCATCGCACAACCCGCATTTGCAGACCGGCACGTGTACTCCATTCGAGTCATCTCCCGCCATATCTCTCCCCGCGGATCGCCCGAATCTGCGGCCGACTTTGTCTTTGAGAGGGCAGCCCAGGGACGATGGTCGCTCGTCGAGGTCATCAGCCTGCTCGTCGTCGAGTGAGGCTCAAGACGGTGACTCACGGAGTGCTTGATGCGCCTGGCTCCAACCACCATCGAAGTCCCAGCATATGCATCCAGTGACTCGCACCGGGCTGCTGATCGTGCTCGAGGCGCTGCCCGCCGCTGCACAGCAAAGAACCAGAGATGTGACCCCCGCCGACATAGTGCGCGGCGTCACGGCTCTCCGCACTCACTGTCTGCAGTACTCCACGCCAATCGACTTCTGTGGTCTCCCCGAGCTCCTCGGTGCAGACGGCGCGCTTCCTCGAGGAATACCACGTCGCTCTTCTTCAGCCGTTCTCGTCTTGATCGAGGTCCCAATACATGCATAAAGTGATTTGCGCCGCTGTATCGATTCTGTGGTTGGCACTCCCCTGCGCTGCTCAGCCGCACCGCCCTATCATGTCCCCCGCCGAGATCGTGAACGGGGTTATGGAAGTGCGCCGTCTGTTCCTGCGCGATTCGACTCCGATAGATTATTGCAGTTTCGGCGATCTCTTTGGTCTGGAGGGAGTGCTTCCCCGAGCGCGAGGCATGCCGCCCGCTCGGTACTCGACCCTTCGGGAGTGTGCTGCTGCGGATCCAACGTCGCGGACTTCCCCCTGGGTTGAGGTGCTCAGGAGCAGCGCGACCGTTGATACTGTGGTGATCCACGGGATCTCCAGACATGGCGGGTTGTCACTGGTCGAAGAATACCGTTTCCATCAGCCACGAGGCGCTCGGCACTGGGTGCCCCTGTATCGGATCGTGGGATTCATGGAGCGGTAGCCGTGACGGGTCGTGTGACCTTACCCCCGGAAGTGAGCCACCGTAGGTTCGGAGGATTGCGATCCGGCGTGAGGCCGGAGTGGGGGGCTGTGGCAGCAGGCAAAGGCCGGCGACGGCCCACGGACGAGCAGATCCTGAGCATCCTGACCGAGCATCAGGGAGGGGTCATGTGGACGCGACAGGCGAGGCGGTACCTCGCGACGGGAGCGACGCCAGACGCCGTGGCTGCCGCGCGCACCAGCTCGATCGCAGGCTGATCCGAAAGGGCGACTGCGGGGACATCGCGGTGGCCGAGCCGTCGCGGCGTTGATCCAGCACAGTCTGAGGCCGCGCACAAGTCCCCGCGTCGCGGAACCCACTGAAGGCTGGGTTCTCCAGCGCTGCGGCGTGGGGGCACCGAGGCGGGCGCATGAGCGACCCTCCGAGCTCAGCCGATCGTCTCCGAGTGAGACGTAGGCTGGCTGACGGTCCCAGCGAGAGCCTGCTCCCACCAACCGTTGTGGAGGCCCTCGACGACGAGTGCCTCGAGGAAACAGGCCATGCCGAGGATGGGCGTGACATGAGTCGGCTCACCCCGCAGCCCGAACGCCGCCCAGACGAGACCGCCAGCAAGCAGGTGCACGTTCTCGGTCCAATGTCGGACCGACTGCGATGCGCTGCGATGCGCCGTCAGGAGCACCCAGATGAGCAGCAGTCGCGAGATGCTGCTTGTGGGCGAGGTCTGGTCCCACAGCATGAGGAAGACCGCGCTCGCGGGGACGGCCAGCATGGCGATCATCTCCGCGCGAGCGCCCACACCGAACTACCGTACCACCACCCGCCCCCCCAACACCACCAGCCCCACCTCCCGCATCCGCGCGATCTCGCGCGTCGGGTCACCGCGCACCGCGACCAGGTCAGCCAAGCGCCCCACCTCCAGCGCGCCACGGTCCGGCAGGCCCAAGTACCGCGCATTCCCCGCCGTCGCCGCGAACAACGCTTCGGCGGGTCGCATGCCGTATTCGACGAGCAGCTCCAGCTCCAGCGCGTTCTCGCCGTGCGGGTACACGCCCACATCGCCGCCGAAGCAGATCGCCACGCCAGCGGCACGCGCCTCCCGCAGCATCAGCTGCTTGCGCAGCACCGCGAACGCCACCGGGTTCACGCCCTTCTGCCAGCCGCGATACCGCGAGGTACTCTCCGTCGCGGCCAGCGTGGGGCACAGCGCCACACCCCGCTCACGCATCAGCGCCCACACCTCCGCGGTGCCACCGTCGCCATGCTCGATCGTACGCACCCCTGCGCGCACCGCCCGCAGCATGCCCTCGGCCGTCGCCGCATGCGCGATCAACGGCCGCCCGCTCGACGCGGCCGTCTGCGCCATCGCCCGGAGCTCGTCCTCCGAGAACGTCGGCTGCGCCTCGCCGGCCGGGCCCCAGCGATAGTCCGCGTACACCTTGATCACATCGGCGCCCTCGCCGATCTGCCGCCGCACCTCGCGGGTCACCCCCTCCACCCCATCGGCCTCGGCCGCGCCCTGCGGCGGCACGAAGGCGTGGTCCACACGACGCGGCGCATAGCTCCCCGTCGCGATCAGCGCACGCCCCGCAATGAGGAGCCGCGGCCCGGGAATGATCCCCTCCTGCACCGCACGCTTGAGGCCCGCGTCGGCATCGCCCGCGCCCTCGGTGCCCAGGTCGCGCGCCGTGGTGACGCCCGCCCGCAGCGTGGCCGCCAAGTGGTTCACCGCGCGTGCGGTCCGCAACGAGAGGGGCTCCTTCAGCACCTGGTCGTTCCACGCCGTCTCGTTGTACGGGTGCAAGAAGAAGTGCGCGTGTCCCTCGATGAGCCCGGGCAGCAACGTGTGATCGGGCAGGTCCACCACGCGCGCCCCATTCGGGGATGGCACCGAGGCCGCAGGCCCCACCGCAGCGATGCGATCGCCGCGTGTCAGCAGGACCCAGCCCGTGCGCACCGAGTCCTCTGCGCCCAGGAACAGGCGCGCCGGGCGGTACAACACCGCCTCCGTCTCGCGCGCCGCCGGCTGCGCACCCACCGAACCGGCCATCGCGACCAGCGACCACGCAACGACCTGCCGTCCCCATCCCTGCTGCATATGCTCGGCCTCAAAGAGAGATCGCCGAAACTTGCAGCCGCGCGCCGACATTGGGAACATGGCGATGTCGCCGCCTGCGCCTCGCCCCCGTGCCCCCACCGTATCGTTCCCGCATGTCGTATCCCGTCGTCGGCCGCAAAGCCCCCAACTTCACCCTGCCCGATCACGCCGGCACCCCCGTGACTCTCCGCGCGCTGCGCGGGCGCTGGGTGGTGCTCTACTTCTACCCCAAGGACGACACCAGTACCTGCACGGCGCAGGCCTGCGCCTTCCGCGACGCCCTGCCCAGCTTCGAGGCCCTCGACGCGGTCGTCCTGGGTGTGTCGCCTGACCCCGCGCGCCGGCACACGCGCTTCCGCGACAAGTACCAGCTCCCCTTTACGCTGCTGTCCGACCCGGACCACGTGGTGCTCGAGGCCTACGGCGTCTGGCAAGAGAAGATGCTCTACGGCCGCAGGTACATGGGCGTACAGCGCACCACCGTGGTGATCGATCCCACGGGCACCGTGCGCGCCGTGTTCGAGAAGGTGAAGGTGGACGGGCACATCGAGGCGCTGCAGGCGGTGATCAGCGGCGCGACGGCACGCAGTCGCCCTCGCGCTGCGGCCGGATCTCCTCGACGTGCTCCACGCTGAAGATGCGCTCGTAGGCGCCGAGGTGTCCGTAGGCACCTGGTGCGCTGACGCGGCCGCGGAGCCGAGCGTGGAGGACCGCACTGGGGTCGCGCGCGACGGCGGCCGCGGCGACGCTGTCCGCCGCGGGCGACATCACGATCCACCACGCGCGGTCGGGCGACGACGTCGTGCATGGCCGCAGCGAATGTTGCTCGAACGCGCGGTGATACACGCCCTCGTAGCGGCGCAGTGGGGAGGCGCAGGCGGTGAAGAGCAGTGCGGCGAGGGCAGGGAGCGGGACTCGCATACCGGGCATGGCAATGGACCTCGAAGCGCATGATGCGACTGCGTGCCGCGAACGACCGCTGCAAACTTGACAGGCGGATGGTGCGGCAGCAATATCGCCGTACGATGATCCTGCGCGTACTGGTGACGCTGGCGGTTCCCTCCATCGTTCAGGCGTGCACCGGACCTGAACGCCCCCGAGCGACCGCGCTGGATCGTTGCCGTTTGGAGCAAGTGGCGCAGCGGTCCCAGGTCGAGTTCACCGAAGTCACGTCCATCCGGACATTCGACGACGGGCGCGTGCTGGTCGTCGATGCCCTCGACCGGTCGGTCGTCGTGGTCGATCTCGACACCGATCTCGTGTCGCGCGTCAGCCGTATCGGACGGGGACCGGGCGAATATACCGGCCCGAAGGCCGCGTTCGCGTTCGCCGGCGACTCGACGCTGTTGGTCGACTTCACCGATCCGTACGGCGTGCTGATGCTCGACGCCCGCGCGCTGCCCGCGCGCCGGGCGGTGCTGGCCAGTGGCGAGGGGCTGGATCGCGTACACACCTTCCGCAATGCGGCGGACATGCGCGGTGGCTTCTATGCCCAGGTGCCGCGCGTCGTGCCCGGCAGCGGCTTCTCAGATTCGTCGGCGCTCGTGCGCTATGACTTGTGGTCTGGCCAGCGCGACACGCTGATGTGGTGGAATAGCCAGCCGGTCTCCCCGCTCCTGCAGGCCGACCCTGGGCGTGGGCGACCGATCCCCGCGGCGGGCCTGCCGCAGCGGGCCGCCGTGCCGTTCGTGACGCGGTCCGAATGGGCGGTGTCCAGTTCAGGGACCATCGCGCTGGTCCATCCGGACCCGTACCGGGTCACGCTGCGGTTCGCCGACGGCTCGGTGGTCGAAGGACCTGAGCTCCCGATCACGAAGGTCCACGTGAACGAGGGACACAAGGCCTACTGGCGACGCTTGCAGGAGCGCCCGAGCATGGGGACGCAGTTCCGGGGCAGCGAGATGGCGGTGGTCCGCATCCCGAAGCCGAATCAGGAGCCGGACCAGTGGCCGATGCATGTGCCCGCCTTCCTCGAACGTGCGGTACTCATCGACGACCGCGACGTGGTGTGGGTGCGGCGGACGCCGGCGATCGATGAGCCGCCGGTGTACGACCTCATCGGCACCTCGGGCACGATCATCGGCCGCTGTGCGGTGCCCGTGGGCGCCCGAGTCGCCGGCTTCGGCAAGGGGACCGTCTACGTGGTGCGCGTCGATGACGACGGGCTCGAGCGCCTTGAGCGACACGCATCGCCCACGTCGTAGCGCCGTGCGAGTCGCCTGCTGCCGCGTGCGCGCGCTCATGCTGTGCCTCGCCCCGATGCTCCTCGCCGCGCAGGCGCCGGGTCGCCTCGTCCGGACCGAGCCGCTGCTCCGCATTGGCGACGACGCATCGCCCGTCTCACTCGGCGCGATCGGAACGGCGCTGTTCGACGCACGATCGCGACTGCTCGTCGCCGACAACTCCGATGGGGCCGTCTTGACCATCGACGCCAACGGCCGCGAGGTCGCGCGCTTTGGACGCACGGGAGCCGGTCCCGGCGAGTTTCGGACCATCGACCACATGGGCTGGACGGCCGACACGCTGTGGATCTACGACGGCACGCTGCGCCGCGTGACCTTCGTGCACGGCGGACGGTTGCTGCGCGTCGACGCCACACAACCTCGGGTGCCCGCAGGCCTCGCATCAGCAACGCCGCTCTCGGTCGGGCGCGACGGTACCGAGTTCGGGCTCGCGGCCTTCGCCCGGGGAGCGCCACCACGCGGCCTGCCCGGACACCTGCTGTACCGTCGTCGGCGAGGGGCCGCCCCGGTCGACACCGTCATGTGGCTCGCACGGCGCAACAGCGCCTTGGTCCTGCAGATCAACGCCGGCGGCCAAGCGAGTCAGTTGCGCGGCACGCAACCGCTCGACGACGCGCCGCTCGTCGTCGGGCGGCACGCCGGAGGATTCGTCGTGATCGACCGCCCCGCGGCCGCGCAACGCGGCGAGTCCACCGTGACCGTTCGGGCCTTCGACGCGATCGGTGCACCCGCGTTCCAGACCACCTTCGCGGTCGCGGCCGTCCCCGTCACCGAGGCGATCCGTGCGGAAGTGCGCTCGCGGCTCTGCGTCTCGCGTCGCACCCCTGCCGCCCAGCGCATGTGTACCGACGAGGAAGCCGACCGCGCCCTGTGGTTCCCGCCGGTACTCGCCCCGGCCAGCGGCGCCACCGGGTGCAGCGATGGCGCGCTGTGGGTGCGACTCGCGGACGCACCGTTCGCGCGCGCGCAGGAGTACCAGGGCTTCAGCGCCGAGGGAAAGGATCTCGGCCGACTCCGGCTCGAGCCCAACGCGCACATCCTCGACTGCCGCGGCGACCGCGTTGCCGTGGCAGTGCGCACGGGAACGTCATTCGACCCGCTCATCACGATCCGGCGGGTACTGCGGTAGGTCAAAACGCGAGCACTCAGCGAACATGTCGACTGCGGCCGCGCGGCTCCCCTCTAGTGCATTTCGATGAAGTCGTACTGCCTGCGCTCGACGAGCAGCCAACCCAGCCGATTCCTCGTGAGAATGAACTGCTCCGACACCTGCATACCTCCTCGGCGCAGCACCGTATAGACCCGCACGACATCGCCCGTCATCTCAACGGACCCAAAGACGCGCACCGGCGAACCAGACCCCACAGTACACCGAGTATCCCCGCCGGGTCGGACTCCGGACTCCTGAATGTTCCCGGCGCGGGCTTCGTACGCTGCGACTCCCGCCTTGCCGAACGTTCGCTCGACCGTGCAGCGGTCCATCGGGACAACGGCGCCGTCGCCGATCGTCGCGCCGCGCTGCAGCGCGATCAGCAGGGTCCGCGTTGAGGCCGTGTCGAGCACCTGTGCGGCGAGACCACTAGGAATCGGAGATAGTCCAGCGAAAGCGACACCGAGCGCAATTAGTACTTGACGCATGGATTCGTGGAGTCGTAGGTAAGGTACACAAACGGTGGGTTCTGCGGCCACGGTTCATCGCGTGGGTGCGCGCGATGTCCGCCGGCTGAATGCGCGGCCTCGTGCAGGAGGACTACCACGACATGGGATCGTGCGATTGCGCTCGTAGGTGCCAGGTCGAGCAAATCTTGGTCAATGTGGATTCTGCTGCCATCCCAGGCCCTGGGATGGTGGATTCGGCGTCGGGGCGAACTCGTCTGTCCCGCACGCGGAAACGAAAGGGACGAGGCTGAGGAGCGAGAGGACTACGAGTACTCCATCCTTCGTCACAAGTTCAAGTACAAGTTCACCGCCCTTCCATTAGTTCGGGGGCACTAGGGGGCGGTGAAGCGTTGGCCGATGCCGAGGGTCAGCGCCACGGTCGCGAAGGGCAGGCTCCGGTAGCAGCTGCCCTTGTCGGTGAGCACCCGCTCGACGGGGATGCCGAGCTTGGCACACCAGGCCGCGGCGCGCCGTAGCCACTTCTACACCGTCTGCCGCGAGATCCCGAGCGCGGTGGCGACCTGCACCACGAGGACGCCCGCGTGGACCCGTGCCACGGCGAGTTGGCGCCCGGCGACGGTCAGCCGGGCCTGGGGAGATGGGGGAGCTGATGGGGGTTCACAGGACCACTGACGGGGGGGAGATTAGGACGCGACACCCATGGCTAGTACTCCTTACGCCCTGTGAACAATCGCTTTGCGAACGACAACTAGGCGCGCGATTGCTCTCGAGGGCACATGGTCGAGCTTTCGTAGCATCGACCCGGAGCATCCGAGGGCTAATGCCAACGATGATCAAGGCGCGATCGCCGCCCGAGAGCGGGAGGCGAGTCGAGACCCAAAGCGCACAGCTAGTGCGCAGATGGCGACCGTAACGATTGCTCCGACGGCCCCAGCCTCGCTCCAGGCCAGCGCCCGTGAGAGCCCTGCATTGACCTGGGTGTTGAACGACGCATGAACCGCGAAGGCCATCCAAGGACCGGCAGTCCAGTAGACCGCGGTGAGCAGGAGACCCACGCTGGTCAGGCGCAAGATCCCGGCGGCCGGAACGGTGAGGCGGAGGACATGCTCAGCGGGGAAGTGAGCGACGGCGAAGGCGAGCGCCGACAGGACTGCGCCGAGCAACGCCGCTGGAGCAGGGCCAATGCCGTGACGATCGCGTAGGTGGAGTCTGATCCCCTGCAGTAGCATGCCCCTGAACAGCACCTCCTCCGCGAAGGCTGGGAGGTAGAGGGCGAGAGTCTCCGCAGCGACGTCACCAGGATCCATTACGCCCAACGAGACGCCGATGCCACTCCACGCCAGGAAGCCCGCAACAGCCTGCAACGCTGCGGTAGTTCCACGGCGCCTGAGTTGATGACCAGCGTGCCGTCGCGAAGCGAGCAATGCGACGAATCCGATCATCAGGAGTAGCGCCAGCGCCGCGGATACCGTGGGCGTCCTCGAGTTCGTCGCGACAATACCGGCGAACTCCACCAGCATCAGGGTTCCAGCGATGCGTAGGGATATCGACACGACAGTCGCAGCATACTGGCCCCTGCGCTGGAATGGACGAACTGAGCACAGCTCCGCCCGCATTCCTTACCAAAACCCTGACATGCCAATCGAGACGACGGCGCGAAGGCGAGAGGGGATCCTGCTGTCGTCGTCGCGTGCTCGGCCCGCCGCGTCGTACCGTAGCGATGACTCGAAGCGAACCGCTGATTGCCCTACTGGCCTCTTGATTCCGTACCCGCCAGTGACTCCCCACAACATCTCGCTGTCATCGGAGCCGACGGGCCTCCCCTCCGACAACAGGATACCCGCAGTGAAGAATGGGCGAAGGTATCTCGGAACGCTGGGAAGGGGGGCCCGCTGGAGCACAAGATTCAGTCCTGCTGAGGTCCCGCCAGAGCCAGTTGCTACGCCCCGGCGGCGGTCGTTCAAGAGCATCCGTTGCTCCAGCGAGAAAGGGCCCTCTGGACTGCCGCCCCACCTGAACCTGATAGTGGTCGGCGAAGAGAGGCGACCGTCGGAGTCCGTCAATGTCCCGATGATAGCTTTGTCGACTCCCCATTCGACTCTCGGTGGTCGGTCCTGAGCCACCATAGGTGACGCATGGGAGAACCCCGCCAGCAGCGCACACAGAGCCGCAACGCACATTCGATTCACGAGTTGTCTCCTGTGGTGAAAGATGGGTACGTGATCTACCGAGCCGCCCGAGGGCAATGCGCTGAGAGCGAGGCGCACGCGACCATGCACGCCCACAGTGCAAAATCGCGTGCGCCACCACCGAGGCAGGACGCCAATCCAAGCCCTGCACCCATCAGGACCAACACGCGGAGAGATTCGCGTGTTGGGGTCATTGCGCGCAGGGAAACTCGCCGAGCATGCAGCTCAGCCCGGCCGCCGCGGAAGACGCGACCCCTGTATACGCACCCACCGTCACCGCAGTTCTGGGCTCCATGCCATCGATCATAAACCCTGCTGTCGTCGATGCAAAACTCACGACGTCAACCAAGACCACCTTGATCACGCTGCGTAGCCAGCGAGGCATTGCGCGAGTCGCCTCTCGATGTCGGAAGACGGACCACGGTACCGACTCCGCGGGGTTCTGCCATTCCACACTGAGCCAATCGGTGTGCGATGAGACCGCCAGTTCGAGCGTCGCCCCGAGCAACAGCATGTCGTCATCCGTCAATGGGAGGTGCAGCCCGCCGAGGATCGAGTCCACATCGGCCCAAAGGTCGCTGGCGCCATCCCATCCATCAATGGCGATGTAGAGCGCATCCAGATAGTAATCGACGTGGCCGCTCAGCACTGCCGTGTCTCCTCTAGGGAGCGTCTCCGTCGTGCGGGCGAAGACATTCGCCGTGCTCAAGCTCGTGCACCGGCCATTTGCCTGCAGAGCGTTTGCCGTCGCACGGGCCAACTCCGCCTCGCTCACGTGTCGGCTGACTCGCCAGTGTTCGACTGCGCCGTGACGTCTCGCGAGATCCAGTGCCACCGCGCACGTGCGTGCCTCGCGGTTCACGGCGCCGCGCATCAGCTGGTCGCGGTCGCGAATCAGCTCCGTCATGGCGCGGTGATGCATCTCGCCTACCCACCGCGTCGCCTCGCGTGCCAGGCTGAGCCGTTGCCGGAACTCGCTCGCCTCGTGGAAGTCGCGCGCAACGACTGGGGCGGTTGAGACACTGCTTTGAGACAGAGGGCCGGCGGGCTGGCTGGCGAGGTCGTCACGCGAGCATGAGGCCGTGACCAAGAGGGTAAGGAGCCCGACTCCTCCCGATATCGTCGCTACCCCCCCCACCGAGCGCGAAGCATCGTGCTGATCCAGTTACTGGTCTTCATCTAGATTCCCCCTGACGCGGAGATGAAACGAATCAAGCGCGCCGCGTTGTCGACGCAATCCAACGGTGTCACTCGAACGACGACGTGCACTAGCGCTGAGCGAGTCACGTCGTGACTCCGTTGTGCGGGCGATGACGGAACGGCTCAGGCTGACCCACCTACGCGTCGGGAGCGCTCGTGCCAACATTGGACGACGAGGGAACTACCGCCCTTTCCTATGAGATCTCGGACCCCGCAACCCATCAACGATCGTGTCGCCTGGGTCAGGCCGGTTGAGTCCTCATAGCCGAGCGCATACGCCACATCGGCGACTCGCAGAAGCGTGTGTTCCAGCTCTACCGTGGCGGCAAGGAGCCGCCCCCACAGCATCGCAGGTTCGAGTGAGATCCCGAATGCCTGCCGCAACCGGCGGTTCGCCGTAGCGCGGGAGACTGGTAGCGTGCGTACCCACGGTCCGATGCGCAAGGGATCGAACGCGCGCTCGACTAGTTGCCGTAGCAGCCACGCCGACTGGGCATTGGCTCCAGCTGCAAATGCATCTGCAGCCCGCGCCAATCGCGCTCGCCGACTGACCCGCTGCACCACGGCCCAAAGCTGCCGCGTAGCATCGTGGGAGGTCAGATCGAGCAACGCAGAATCACCTTCTAGTGCACGTACATCGGGTTGCCGTCCACTGCTCTCGTGCAATACCACGACGAGCAGATGCGGAGCCCGCGCCCGCAGTTCGGCGACCAATGCCTGAAGCGACACTCTGGCCAATGTCGACGCGGACGCTGAGTCACCATCGAAGGACGCGGAAACGAGCACCACAGCAGCCCCCGTGCTACGCAGCGTTGACAGCAGCCGAGCCGCATCCGGAGCCACATGCAGGCGCAGGTCCATCGGGCGCAGGAGTCTCAGCGCCGAATGCCCCGGCGAGAGCATAACTACCGATTCTGGTTCTCCCACGGCGTTACCCCCCATTGATCGAGTAAGGCCACGGTACAGCCGATACTCTGGAAGCGCAACAGTCCCGAATCCGGTTGCCAGGGAGCAACTATGCCTCTCGGGCATCCGCTGCACGCCCGATCGTGCCCCTCCCACCCACGCCACCGCGGCGTCGATCCTGCCAGAGCGGCGCAAAAGGCGCTAAATTACACAGATGACCGACCCCACCGCCCTCAAGCGCACGCCCTTCCACGCCCAGCACCTCGCTGCGGGCGCCAAAATGGTCCCCTTCGCCGGCTTCGAGATGCCGGTCACCTACCCCCAGGGACTCCTCGCCGAGCACCACGCCGTCCGCTCGGCCTGCGGCGTGTTCGACGTGTCGCACATGGGCGAGTTCATCGTCCGCGGCCCACAGGCGCTGGACTTCATCCAGTACGTCACCACCAACGACGCCGCCAAGCTCGCGGTGGGCCAGGCCCAGTACTCGGCCTTCCTCAACGAGCGCGGCACCTTCGAGGACGACTGCCTCGTCTACCGCTTCGAGGATCACTACCTGCTGGTCGTCAACGCCTCGAACAAGGACAAGGACTTCGCCCACATCGGCCATCACCTGCGCCGCTTCGACGCGACCCTCACCGACATCAGCGACGACATCGCCCTCCTGGCCGTGCAAGGCCCCACCGCGGCCGCACTGCTGCAGACGCTCACGCCGGCCGACCTCAGCACGGTGGCCTACTACCACTTCACCGTGGGCCCGGTGGCGGGCGTGCCGGGCGTCACCATCTCCCGCACGGGCTACACGGGCGAGGACGGCTTCGAGCTCTACTTCGACGCCGCGCACGCCAGCGCCATCTGGACCGCGCTGATGGGCACGGGGGGCATGGTCCCCGCCGGACTCGGCTGCCGCGACACGCTGCGCCTCGAAATGGGCATGGCCCTCTACGGCAACGACATCGACGACACCGTGAACCCCTACGAGGCCGGGCTCGGCTGGATCGTCAAGCTGGGCAAGGGCGACTTCGTGGGGCGCGCCGCGCTCGAGGCCGCCAAGGCCGCGCCGCTGCCGCACAAGCTCGTGGGCTTCACCATCGGCGAGCGGGGCGCGATCCCGCGCAAGGGCTACCCTGTATTCGCGGGCGGCGCGCCCAGCTGGCACGTGTGCTCGGGCACCATGTCGCCCACGCTCGGCGTGGCGATCGGCACGGCCTATGTGCCGCTCACCCACACGGCGCCCGGCAGCAGCATCGAGGTCGAGATCCGCGGCAAGCGCGTCGCGGCCACGGTGACCAAGTTCCCCTTCTACCAGCGCGCCAAGTAGGGCCGGGGGCCGCGCCGTGTCCGTCCTCATCACCCTCACCGACGTCGAGCCGGCCATCCGGCTCAACGCCTGGCTGGAGCAGCACGGGGTCGACACCACCGTGGTGTCGCCCATGGACGATGTGCACGCCGCGCTGCGCAAGGCGCGGCCCCAGGTCATCGTGATCACGGGCGCGCTCATGGACCCGGCCACCGTCGCCCTGGTGCGCGAGCAGCTGTGGTCGGGCGCCGCAGTGCTGGGGCTGGCCGACATCGGCGACCCGGTCATGGAGGAGCGCCTGCGCGCGCTGGGCTTCGCCGAGGTGCTCACCAAGCCGGTCTCGGCCGACGACGCGGGCGCGGCCGTGCGGCGCCTGCTGGAGCGGCAGCGCCTGGCCGACGCCACGGGGCTCTATGGGGTGAGCCGGGCCGTGCGCGAGGTGCTGGTGCGCGTGTCACAGGTGGCGCCGGTGACCAGCACGGTGCTGGTCGAGGGCGAGAGCGGCACGGGCAAGGAGCTGGTGGCGCGGGCCATCCACTCGCTGTCGCCGCGCAAGAACAAGCCCTTCATTGCCGTGAACGTGGGCGCGCTGGCCGAGACGCTGCTCGAGAGCGAGCTGTTCGGCCACGAGAAGGGCGCGTTCACGGGCGCGGCCGAGCGGCGGCTGGGCCGCTTTGAGCTGGCCAACGGGGGCACGCTGTTCCTCGACGAGATCGGCGAGATCCCGCCCAGCACGCAGGTCAAGCTGCTGCGGGTGCTGGAGGAGCGCGAGGTGACGCGGGTGGGCGGCACGCAGAGCATCCCGGTCGATGTCCGGGTGGTGGCCGCCACCAACCGCTCGCTGCGCGAGCAGGTCGAGGCGGGGAGCTTCCGGGCCGACCTGTATTTCCGGCTCAATGTGCTGAGCATGTACCTGCCGCCGCTGCGGGAGCGGCGCGACGACATCGCGTACCTGGTGCGGCGCTTCGTGCGGGAGTTCGCGGCGGCGCACGAGCGCGAATTCCATGGCATCAGTGCGGAGGCGATGCAGGCCCTGGTGGACTACACCTGGCCCGGCAACGTGCGCGAGCTGCGCAACCTGATCGAGTCGATGGTCGTGCTGGCCCCGGGCCGCGAGATCACGGTCGACGACATCCCCCGCGGGATCCGCGACGAGGGTGTGTCGCGCCTGCTGCCGGTGCCCATTGGGCCGGTCCTGCGGGCGGGGAGCCAGGCCGAGGGGCGGGAGCTGGAATTCATCGTGCGCTCGCTGGTGGAGCTGAAGCTGCAGGTGGAGGAGCTGCGGCGGCGCATGGACGCGCAGCCCCGCGAGGTGGCGGGCTCGGCTCTGTCGCTGGGGTCGTCGCGGCCCGAGGGCGCGGTGGTGGTGGCGCCGGTGGTGCGGGCCATCGAGCCCGCGGTGGCCCCTGGGCCGCGGGCCCTGGTGACGATCACGCCGGGCATGACGATGGCGGATATCGAGCGGGCGGCGATCGAGTCGGCGTTGCGGGAGACGCGCGGGAATCGTCGTAAGGCCGCAGAGATGTTGGCCATTGGCGAGCGGACGATGTACCGCAAGCTGAAGGAATATCAGTTGGACGGGGTCGCCGACGAGTCGTAGTGCGCGATTCTATACAGCGTCGCGTTGTGTGACGTTGTGATAATTGGCGTTCCAGCAGATATTGGCCTTGGTGCGTTACTCTGTGACGTTCATCACGTCTATCTGACAGTGAGTTCGGTATTCACCCACCCGGGTGTGGCGTTTGAGCGCTGCCTGGGGCTGACTGACCTACGTGCCCAATCCGTCGCCTATTGCGGGATCGGTGCTTCCCATTGAGGAAGCCGAGGTATTGATGCGGAGTTTGCCGTCGGTGGTGTCGGCGAAGATGGTGGTGGCAGACGGGAAGGTGGACGCGGTGCACGTGTTGGTGACGGGCGAGTTGCAGCCCAAGCAGGTGGTGCGGAACGTGGAGAGCGCGTTGATCGCGCAGTTGGGCTTTGTGGTGGACCACCGCAAGATCTCGGTGGCGGCGACGACGCAGCGTGCCGTGGACGATCCGGCGCCGCGCGAGTCCCCGCTCCCTCTGCGCTCGGCCATGGACGCTGCGGTGGCGCGTGGGGCGGTGGGCCGGGCGATCTACTTTGAGGATGTGGAGTTCAAGGGGTCGCGGACCAAGGGCAGTGCCTGCCGGGTGACGTTGCGGCGTGGCGCGGAGACCTGGGTGGGCGAGGCCGAGGGGATCGAGACGAGCCGGTCGCGCTCGGAGTTGGCGGCGCGCGCGGCGTTGGCGGCGGTGCGTTTGGTGGAGGGTGGGAAGCGCCAGTTGGACTTGGCGGGAGTGAAGCAGGTGGATGCCTTCAATACAACGCTCGTTTTAGTGGCAGTGGAGACCTGGTTCGGCCGTGAGCGGGCGTTGTTGACCGGCAGTTGTGAGTTGCGCGAGAGCGCGGAGGTGTCGGCGGTGTTGGCGCTGTTGGATGCGACGAACCGTTGGTTGGAGCAGCCGTAGATCGTTGTGGTATCGCGGCCGTGTGCCGCGTGGTAGTGTTGTGCAGGGCAGTTGAGCGGAGGTTGAGGGCAGGCCCAGTCCCCGAGCCGTGAGGTAGTGTAGCGAAGCAGAGCGAGTTGTGAATCAAGAGCGGAGCCACCAGTCAGCGCGCGTCGGCAGTTGCCGGCCGCGACTCTAGTTGACCAAGGGGGTGATTCTCGATGAGCACAATCAGCTCGATGTTCAGTGCGCTGTTCAGTTTTGTGATGGGGGATACCTGGGTGTGGTAAGCACACTCTAGAGCAACTCGGGATATTGGAGCCAATCAGCCCGCAGGTTCGACGATACGTAGCAGCCATCGTTGGTGCATCCATTGCATCTGCGATGGCTGTTCTCGCGTCCGCAGGGTTTGGTACCGCAGCCGACGTCACTGCAGCAGCCTTTTTCGGCGCACTGGTGTTGTTGTCCCTCTTGCTGCGCTACGAGGGGTCGCGGAGTGGCGCTACGGGGACCATTTCGTTTCTTCCAGCTCTCGCGGGCGTTGTCGTCGCGCCTGCCGCCGTCACGGCATTGGCCATCGCGGTCGCAGCTGTCGTAAGCGAACTTGCTGCTCGCCGTCCGGCTGTCAGGATCGTCTTCAATGTGGCCCAGCTTCACCTCTCGACTGCCGTGGCGGTATTGGTGGTCTTCTTCATAGGATCGCTTGGCGTCCCGGCAACGGCGCGACTCGGCCTATCGCTACTTGCCGCGGCGGTCCTGTTTCACTTCGTGAATACGGCTACGGTTGCAGGTGTAATAGCAATTGAGAGCCGCAGGTCAGTCGCAGACATTTGGCTCTCGGGTGCACTACGCACGCTTGCTTATGACGTGCTTGCGCTTCCCGTTGTGTTTCTTCTAGCATGGAGCTACTCGGAGAAGGGAATTGCGACGGTCCTGTTGTTCGTGCTCCCAATCTTTGGCGTCCGGCAACTCTACAAGCAGAATTGGGAGCTGGAGCACACCAACGAGGAGCTGTTGCAGGTGATGGTGAAGGCAATCGAGGCGAGGGACAGCTACACGTCTGGGCATTCAGTTCGGGTGAGTGCCTACGCCGTGCAGATAGCTAGAATTGCGAGGCTCGATGCCAAGCTGACAGAGCAACTTCGCATTGCGGCGTTGCTGCACGACGTTGGTAAGATTCACGAGGAATTCGCGCCCATCCTACGGAAGGCCAGCCGCCTCAATGACGACGAAATGCGACTGATGGAGACACATCCCATCAGGAGTGCCGAGCTTGTGGCTACGGTCCGTCGACTCGCTCCAATTCTCCCAGCGCTCAGATCGCACCACGAGCGTTGGGATGGCGAGGGCTATCCTGATCGCCTAGGTGGCGCTGAGATTCCGTTGCTCGCTCGGTACATAGCCGTTGCCGACACCATCGACGCAATGACAAGCTCGCGCCCGTACCGGAGTGCGTTGTCGATTGACGAAGTCAAGAGTGAACTCATCCGCGGGTCAGGCAAGCAGTTCGACCCAGCCATAGTGCTTCCGCTAACCTCCTTTCAGGGTTGGAAGCAGTTCCTTTTGGTCTTCGAGCCACATGGAGAGACGACGCAAGAAAGCCCAAGCGGTAGGGCGGTCCACGCGACGGTTGTCGCGAACAACTCGGCATGAGAGACTACGCCCACGGGTGCGAGATTGAGAACTCGTCCAGTAATGCGCGACAGAATCGAGAGGGCGCGAGCGCTGCGCGCCGCCTCTTTTTAACGTATGTCTCTATCCAAGCATTGGCTGTGTCCACTCGCTCGGTCTTAGCAATTCCAATCGCGAGAGCAACGACCGGATAGTCGACAGGTGTTCCGTCGAGAAGTCTCGCGACGTGCATACGAGACTCTTCAAGGACACGGGTCAAGAGCTCGCACTCTCCTGACCGAGCGGCGAGCACGGTCGCATTCGCACACACGAACATGCGCGCACGCTCGTAGCGTCCATTGTCAACTTCGAGGCGCGATGCGACGGAGGACAGATCAACCGTGTCGCGAGAGGCGACTGCGAGCCTCTGTCGAGTCTCGGCGAGTGATGTCTCCAGAGATCCATACCCGAGATTGGATGCAAGCTCGCAGGCGCGGTCGGCCAGCCGTCTCGCGCGAGGAAGCTCGAGTGACTCCAGTGCGTTCGTCGCCTGCGCGTCGAGGATTCGCACTGCCAGTAGGGTCGATGGGTAGTGATCGACAACAAGATCGGAAGCTTCCGCGAGAAGCGCATGAATGCGGGCGTAATCACAGGCGTAGATGAAGGGAATCCGTGAGTTAAGGAGCACACTCCCTCTGTCAAGCCTAGAATGGCTGGCATCTAGCGTCTCAACTATAGAGTTGGCGAGCGCGACTGCTTTGTCTACGTTACCCTCGGCGAGTGAGACAGCCATCTCTGCATAGCGCAATCGCACCTGCTCTCGCACGGTCGAAGCCTCCGCGAACGGAGGGAGTGCGAACCCAAGTAGCCGGATACGCTGAAAATCGTTGATGTGGTCCGCCGCCTTGACAGCCGTTAGCAACACGCGAGTCCGAAGAGTCGCTGTCAGCGTAGGGTCGTTTAGAAGCTCTGTGCACCGCAGGAGAATTGACTCTGAATCGCGAAGTGCGAGTGCATCCACCTCGAGCTGAACTATGCGAAGGCCATTCAGTTCGTGGGGAGTAAGCAAAGGCAGTAGTGTCTTCGAGTGCGTGCGCACGGCGAGCAACAGTTGCTCGAGTGACGGGGTATCCTGTGCCTCGTGGGCGCTATGAATCGAGGCGATGAGGGTTGCCTTTAGTGTCGCGGGATTCGGGCTGTCGTTCAATGCTCGCGAGATAGCGTCTGAGAGGGTCCAGCCGAGCCCACGATCGGCGAGGGTGGAGGTTGCGCGAAGGAAAAGGGTATCGGCAGCAATCTGTTCGCCAGACGTTCGATAGAGCTCCGCGGCACGGAGTTGCATCAACGGGGCATCGGCGTCCGCCAATCCAGAGGATGCCTCGAGTGCACTGGCAATCGCAAGCCGCCGTAGTGTGCGCTCATCTTGCTCGAAGTGAGTATCGACAGCCTCTCGCCAACGCGCCACGACATCAATGCGACCGTCTGGGTGAGGTGTCAAGAAGCCAGCCTGCGACAGTCCGAGCAGAACCTGCTCAAGGGCGCTCAGGCGTAGATCACATGCACGCTGTAGTACGTTGAGGGTACAGTCAGAGCCGAGGATCGACGCGGTCACGAGCACCTGCTTCGACGTCTGGTCGAGTGATAGAAGACGCTGGCGCAGATAGGTGTCCAACGAGAGCGTCCCGTCGTCACCCTTTCCAAGAAGGCACGCCTCACACGCAGCGAGGACGTCCCAGGGAACCCCCGTGGAGGTCTCGACGATATCGGCGAGCCAAGACTCTGTAGGGTCGCAGCCAGCGGAAGTCATCGCGGCCTTGGCGAGCTCTCGGGTGTGAGCTGGTGAGAGCGGGTTTAGCACATGGAGCCTGGCATTCGACCCAGCGAGCCCCTCGAGTGCAGCCGAACGGGCGCCCATAAGAATCGAAATGCGTTCTCCATCCAAAGAGGGCAAAGCACGGAACAGAATCCCAAGGGAGAAAGCGTCGGCGCGGTCGACGTCGTCTACCGAGAGCAACAACGGGCGCTCCCATGCGAGTGCGCGAAGGAGGTCGATGAGCGCTGCGAGTAAGGCCTCGGCGCCAACATTCTTCGGCCTGTTCAATTCGGACGCGACGCCTGTGATTTGATTCAGAACGACGAGCGCGTCCGGGTCAGTTCCCAGTGCGCCATCCGCCGCGAGCAGATGTCTCGTAAGGCTAGTTATCGCGGAACCCGGAACGCCGTGATGCTGGTCTTGGATGGCGATCTGGACGATCTGGAAGCCTTCGATTGCGCCCAGAGTACAAAGCTCCGATGCCAGACGAGTTTTGCCGGATCCGCGCGGGCCAATGATGAGATCGACGCCGCCTCGACGATTCCTCGCCTCGTCGAGTCCAAGCCGAATTGAACCGAGGATCTCGTCTCTGCCGACTAGCTCGGGCGTGCTGAGCCTAGGACGGTCAACCTGCTTGAGTCGACCAAGTCTCGCACGCAGGGTTGATGGCGCGAGGGTCAACGTCTTGCCTTCCCGTCCCACGCCCACCTCGTTCTCGTAGTCCTGTAGCAGTCGAACTGCGCGTGCCTTGGAGCCAGCCATGGCTAGGGCTTCGGCGGCTGCGAGAGTCGCCGTTTCGTTGAGAGGATCCAGATCGAGCAGGTGCCTGCTTAGGCGTTCCATCTGAGCCCAACGACTCTCAGCGCGCGCCTTCTTGATCGCCACCGTGAGCTGCCGGCGGCACTCACCCTCCGCTCGCTCCCGGAAGCTCTGAACCCAGCGTCTATAGTCCTCACTTATGCTCCCTTCGTATCCCGGAAGCACGGCGATGTCGCCTGAGTTTGCGACTGCTGCTTCGATCCCGTCTCCTCGATCAAACGAAGGGTCGTGGTAGTCGAATTGAACGTCCTCAGTGGCGAGTAAGACAGAATCGCCGTCCACCTCGAGAGGGACGCGGTTCCTGTGCGTCAGTCGGTAAAGAAGTTGTCGCAAATTGTGCCGCGCCTGTGTGGGCGCCTCTCCTGGCCAGAAGAGCTCCACCAGCCAGCTTCTGTAGATGCGCCGACCACGTTCCCCACACAGCACCAGCGCCAGCGCGAAATAAACTGACGACGCTGGGGTGATCTGGCCGCCAGGCGTCTCGATCCTGCTCTCACCAACAACCTTGACCCGAATCATCAGCGCGCCACTCTTCCGTGAGACGTCGGCTGCAAGAGACGCACTTGGCCGTCATTTAGGCGTCATCCGTTGGCGCCTTTCCTGATGAGCGGCAACCGTGCCCCCCCCCCCCTACAACCCCAACACCCGCTCCGCCCCCACCCCCTCCGCCTCCGCCTGGAAGTTCAGCACCATCCGGTGCCGTAGCACCGACAGCGCCGCCCCGCGCACATCGTCCAGGTCCGGCACGGCACGCCCATCCATCGCCGCCCGGGCCTTCGCCGCCAGCACCAAGTACTGCGATGCCCGGGGCCCCGCGCCGTACGACACATAGCGCTTCACCGTGTCGCTCGCGCTGGGGTCCTGCGGCCGCGTGCTCCGCGCCAACTGCACCGCGTACTGCACCACCACCGGCGGCGCCGGCAAACGCCGCACCAGCCCCTGCATTGCCCGCAACGTCTCGGCGTCCAGCACGGGCCGCAACGAGGCCGACCCGGCCCCCGTCGTCATCGTCACAATCGCCTCCTCCTCTTCCTTGCTCGGGTACCCCATCCGCAGCTCGAACATGAAGCGGTCCAACTGCGCCTCGGGCAGCGAATACGTGCCCTCCTGCTCGATGGGGTTCTGCGTCGCCAGCACAAAGAAGGGCTCGGGCAGGGCATAGGTCTGCCCCGCCACCGTCACCGTGTGCTCCTGCATGGCCTGCAACAGCGCGGCCTGCGTCTTCGGCGGCGCCCGGTTGATCTCGTCGGCCAACACCACCTGCGCGAACACCGGGCCCTTCGCGAACGTGAATGCCCGCTTGCCCGTGCCGTGGTCCTCCTCCAACAGCTCGGTGCCCGTGATGTCGCTGGGCATCAGGTCGGGCGTGAACTGGATGCGCGAAAAGGTCAGGTCCAGCGCGCCCGCGACCGTTTGGATCAACAGCGTCTTCGCCAACCCGGGCACGCCCACCAACACGCAGTGCCCGCCCGCGAGAATCGCCGCGACCAGGTTGTCCACGATGTCCGTCTGCCCCACGATGCGGCGGGCGATCTGTGCCTTGAGGTCGGCGTGCGCCTGTTGCAGGCGGTCGAGCAGCGCAAGGTCCTGCGCGTCACTCGTCGATTGTGCGGGTGCGGCCACGGGGCTCCGGGTCGGGGTCGGTGTACTACGCCGACGCGGAAGCTAATGCTGGCCCCCCACAGGGGAAGCGCCCGCGGCTACTGCAGCGTGATCTCGCGCCGCACTTCGACCGGGTGCGTCTCGCTGATCACCGTCGCCACCACCGTGTACCGGCCCGCCGGCGCATCGCTCCACGTGGCATCGTAGGCCATCACATCGCCGCGCTTGAGCTGCTTGGTCTGCAACGTCTGCGTGAACATGCGCCCGCTGCTCCAGCGCCACACCTCGCGCTCCGCAGCGTCGAGCACCACGAAGTCGTGCGTGTGCCCACTGGGAAAACGCAGCTCCACCAGCTTGGGCGTGGTGTTCTCGACCGTCAGCTGGAACACCGCGTCGCGGCCGCGCCGCTCGGGCAGCAGCGTCGTCGCCAACGTGCCGTCGGCCGAGGGGGCCGCCGGTCGCTGCTCCGCCTCAGTGGCCGTCGTGGCGCGCGAACGCGGGGCACAGGCCAAGGCCAGACCGGCGATGGCTACGAAGCTGACGACGAGGCGCTGAGACATGTGCCGAGGGGCGGGGGCGGCGGCGGAGGACCCAGCGCCGAGGGGCGGCGTGCCGGCCCTGAGTCCTGTGAGCGAAGCTACTGCCCGCAAGACGGCAGGTCAACGCAATAGGTAACATCGTAAGTCACGGTCCGGTCGCAGGTTGGCCACCCTGCCGCGAGGTGAATGCTGAGGCCCCGCGCCCGCCGGCCTCCCCCCGTCCCGGCGGCCCCATCTTGCTTGCGAAAAATTTCACAAGCGCGTATCTTTTCAGGCTGGAAATGAGCGGTGAACCAGAGCCAAAACCGCCGCCGGATCCCCTCCGGCGCGACAACCCCGACCTCAGGGCCGGGGCGCAGTTCCTCGGGCTTGGATTCCAGTTCGCCGGCGCCATCCTCCTCTTCCTCTTCGTCGGTCAGTACCTCGACCGCCGCTTTGGCACCGACCCCTGGGGGCTCTATGTGGGCGTCTTCACCGGGTTCGGCGCTGGGTTCTTCAGCCTCTACCGCACCGTGACCGAAGCCGAACGGCGGGACCAAGCACGCCGCGACCGGGAGCGCCAGTGAAGCGCATCCTCGGCTTCGCCGTCTGCGCGGCGCTGCTCATCGCCGCCGTCGCCGTGCTCAGCATCCTCGCCTTCCCCGGCGAGGAGCGCCAGCGCGCCATCATCACCAGCGCCGGCATCGCCTTCATGACCCAGGGCATCGGCTTCGGCATCGTGTACCTCATGGCCCCCTCCAACGTGATGCTCGGCTGGGGCGCCGGCATGCTCGCCCGCATCATCACCCTCGCGGTCCACGGCTTCCTGGGCGCCCGCATCATGGGCCTGCCCCTCGACGCCTCGCTGCTCTCCCTGGCCGCGTTCTTCTTCGTCACATCGTTGATCGAGCCGCTGTTCCTCCCGCAGCCGCCCGTTCCCGCCCGCGCTCCCCGATGACCAAGTACGTCGTTTCGTTCGTCGCGCTCGCCTTCGCGCTCGCGATCTTCGTCGCCGCCAAGCTGCAGGGCAGCCACGCCCCGGCCCCCGCGACGGGCGAGCCCGCTCCGGCCGCCGCGGCCTACGACTTCATCACGCCGCACATCACCGACGGCGCGTACATCGAGGTGCCGTTCCCCAAGGCGCCGGGCTACGTCAAGCTCTACCTGCCCCACTTCGAGCCGCTGCACATCGGCCCGCTGGTCGTGGACCTCTCGCCCACGCGCCACGTGGTCTTCATGCTGCTCGCGGCGACGCTCGCGGCCCTGGTGCTGATCCTCGCCGCCCGCTCCCATGCGCGCGCCGCGGCCCAGGGCGTCCCGGTCAAGGGCTTCGCGTCGGCCATCGAGTCGGTCGTGCTGTACATCCGCAATGAGGTCGTGCTGCCCAATGTGGGGCACCACGGCGAGGGCTTCGTGCCGCTCTGCCTGGCCTTCTTCTTCTTCATCCTCTTCGCCAACCTGCTGGGCCTCGTGCCCTGGGGCTCCACGGCCACGGGGAACATCTCGGTCACCGCGACGCTGGCGCTGCTGGCCTTCGCGACCATCGAGATCGCGGGGATGCGCGCGCAGGGCCTGGCCTATATCAAGACCATCATCTTTTGGCCCAGCGACATGCCGCTGCTCATGAAGCTGCCGCTGACGCTGATCCTCACGCCCGTCGAGATCATCGGCAAGATCACCAAGCCGGTCGCGCTGGCCATCCGTCTCTTCGCCAACATGACGGCCGGGCACGTGGTGCTGCTCGCCATCCTCGGGCTGATCTTCGCCTTCCAGCAGTGGTACGTCGCGCCGCTGCCGGTCGCGATGTCCGTGGCCATCATGATGCTCGAGTTGCTGGTCGCGTTCCTGCAGGCGTTCATCTTCACCTTGCTGGTCTCGGTGTTCATCGGGCAGATCCGCGAACACCACTAGACGTTCAGGTCGCTCCCCGCGCGTCGCTCACGCGGGGGGTGTGTAGCCGGTCCCACCGGCGAATCCCGCTGGGCCCCCGGGGGCTCGAGGGCGGGACGCGAAAGCGACGATGGTCGCGGCCGCGAGCGCAACGGTCCCACCACTTTCTTGTTCTTGGAGATTCACATGTTCAGCTCGATCCTCCCGGTGCTCCAGGGCGCCGCCGAGTTCAACCAGCAGTACGCCGGCGCGTGGGCCATGATGGGTGCCGCGATCGGCGCCGGTCTCGCCATCATCGGCGTCGGCCTCGGCATCGGCCGCATCGGCGGCCAGGCCGTCGAGGGCATGGCCCGTCAGCCCGAGGTCGCGGGCCGCATCCAGACGGCCGCGCTCATCCTCTCGGCCTTCGTCGAGGGCGCCGGCCTGTTCGCCGTCGTCGTCGCGTTCCAGATCCAGGGCAAGTTCTAAGTCTGACCCGTGGTGGCGCCCCGGGGTGCCACCACGACCTCTCTTCTCCTCCCCTCCGATGCGCACCCTGCTTCGTTCCGTCGCCCTGCTCGCCCTCGTCGCCGCGCCCGCGCTGGCTGCCGCCGATGGCGACGGGCCGGTGAACCTGCTCAAGCCCGAATGGGGCTTGATGTTCTGGACGCTGATCATCTTCGGCGCCTTCGCGTTCGTCATCGCGAAGTTCGCGATCGGCCCCATCACCCAGGCCGTCGCGGCCCGTGAGGCCCTGCTGCGCGAGGCGCTCGACGCTGCGCAGGCCGACCGCGCCGAGGCCCAGCGCCTGCTCGCCGAGCAGAAGGCCCAGCTCGACGCCGCCCGCGCCGAGGGCCAGAAGTTCATCGCCGACGGCCGTGCCATCGCCGAGCAGATGCGCGCCGACATGCTCGCCGAGACCAAGCAGCAGCAGGACGAGCTGATGGCCCGCGCGCGCCGCGACATCGAGACGGAGAAGAGCAAGGCCATCGGCGAGCTGCGCCGTGAGGCGGTGGACCTCGCGCTCTCGGGCGCGGGCAAGCTCATCGAGAAGAACCTCGACGACGCCACCAACCGCAAGCTGGTCGAGGACTTCCTCGCCTCGGTCGGGAAGTCCCGCTGATGCGCAACGAGACGATCGCGACCAACTACGCCGAGGCGCTGCTGGCGCTGGCCGTGAAGGCGAACGCGGTGGACGCCTACGCGGGCTACGTGAGCGCGCTGGGCACGGCGGTCGCGCAGGACCCGGTGCTGCGGCGCTTCCTCGCGGCGCCCCAGGTGGCGCTGGAGCGCAAGCGGGCCGTGATCGCCGCGGCGATCGGCGACCAGTTGCCCCGCCCCTTCGTGCACTTCGTGCAGAAGGTCGTCGCCAACCGCCGGCAGCTGCTGCTGCCCGACATCGCGGTGGCCTATGCCGCGCTGGTGGACGAGCGCGAGGGCCGGGTGCATGCGACGGTGACCGTCGCGCGCACGCCGCAGGCGGGCGAGGCCGAGGCCTTGTCGGCGCGCTTGTCGACGGCGCTGAACAAGGCGGTGGTCGCGCATCTGGCGGTGGACCCCAACATCCTCGGCGGGGTCGTCGTGCGCATCGGCGACACGGTGATGGACGGCTCGGTGCGCCGCCGCTTGGCCACGCTCAAGGCGGCCCTGGCCGGCCCCGGCCGGTAGCGGCGCGGTGACAGCTCCCACGGCTGGACCGGTCGCTGTGCGCCTCGTCCCCAAGCCGTGGGGGCACGAGGTGATCTGGGCGTCGTCGGAGCTGTACGTCGGCAAGCTGCTGCACATCAAGGCCGGCCATTCGCTCTCGCTGCAGTATCACGAACACAAGGACGAGACCATCCACGTGCTGCGCGGCCGCATGCGCTACCGCGTGGGCAGTGACGAGGCCGCCGAGGTGCTGGAGTTGCGTGAGGGCGACAGCTACCGCAACACGCCGGGCACCATCCACCAAATGGAGGCCATCACCGACTGCGACGTGCTCGAGGCCAGCACACCGCACTTGGACGATGTGATCCGCCTCCGGGACCGCTACGGCCGCGAGGGGACGAGCGCACCATGAAAGTGATCATCCCATTGGCGGGCAAGGGCACGCGCCTGCGTCCGCACACGCACGTGACGCCCAAGCCGATGCTGCGCGTCGCGGGCAAGCCGGTGATGCAGTATGTCATGGACGACGTGCAGCGCCTCGGCGGCGTGGAGCAGGTCGTGTACATCACCGGGCATCTCAAGGAGGCCGTCGAGGCCTACGTGCGCCGTGCGATCCCGGTGCCCTCGGTGTTCGTCGAGCAGCAGGTGCAGGACGGCACGGCCGGCGCGGTGGCGCTGGCCGAGCCGTATGTGGACCAGCCGGTGCTGATCATCTTCGTGGACACGATCTTCGACGCGGACTTGTCGGTGATCAACACGACCGACGCGGACGGCATCATTTGGGTGAAGGAGGTCGAGGACTACCAGCGCTTCGGTGTGGTGGTGACCGACGCCGACGGCATGATGACGCGGATCGTCGAGAAGCCCTCGGAGCCGATCTCGAAGCGCGCGAACATCGGGCTCTATTACATCCGCAACTGGCGCTTGCTCTACGAGGGCATCCGCCACGTGCTGGCCAGCCCGCAGAACAAGGGGGAGTGGTACCTCACCGACGCGTTCCAGTACATGATCGACCGCGGCGCGAAGCTCAAGGTCATCGATGTCGAGGGCTGGTACGACGCGGGCAAGCTCGACACGCTGATTGAGACCAACCGCGTGATGCTGGAGAAGGGCCGCGCGCGTCGGCCGGCCGAGGCTCCGGGCTGCACGATCATCGATCCCGTCTATGTCGAGGACGGCTGCGTGCTGCGCGACGCGGTGATCGGGCCCAACGTGTCGCTGTCGGCGGGGACGACAGTCGAGGGTGGCCGCATTCGCGATGCCGTGGTCGGCGCGGGCAGCACGCTGCGCGACTGCGCGATCCACGATGCGATGATCGGCGACCGCGTGTTGTTGGAGCGGGTGCGCGGGAGTGTGACCGTGGGGGATGATTCGGAGGTGCGGGGGGAGTAGGGTGGGGTTGACCGCACCCGCCATGTGAGACCTGGCGTCAGGTCCGGCTACTGACGCCGTCCCGTCACCTGGGGTGGCTTTCGGCCAGTCTGACCGGCCGACGACTCCCGCGCCGCCGAGCCGGCCGCCGCCTCGCGCGCCGCGTTGAGCGCCTCGGCGGCCCGCTGCATGATGGCCGGCAGCTCAAACGTGCGGCCGCCAATGACGACCGTCCGGGCCGGCGCCGGGGCCTGCGCCTCGACCGAGAGCCCGATCCCCAGCGCGTTCAGCGCCGCCATCACGCGGCCGAGCTCCGCACCGGGATTCCCCTTCTCGAACGACGCGACCCAGTACCGGCTCGCACCGATCAGGTGGCCGAGCTCGGTCTGACTGATGCCGATCGCGATGCGCGCCTGCCGGGCGAGGGCGCCGAGTTCTTCAGGGCCTTTGGGACGCATGTGCGATAAAGATACGGGCGATGTGGGCTATGGTCAACACGAAAAGCGTGTTTACTTTAATCAACATTGCATTGGGGGCAGTTGGCGCTCCGCCGGCCACCCGTCGACATGGTCCTACGAAGGACCAACGCGGCCTGTTTCAGTTGCGTAACTGGCCTGAATTGGTGAAATTTCAGGGATGGTCATTCTTATTATCGGACGGGTCCCCTGAGCGTCGCAAGTAGCCCCCTCGACATCCCGACCGCGCAGGCCTTCGGCGACCGCGCCGTGCTCGATGCGCTCGCGCGCTGCGACCTGCCGGCCTGGATCGTTGGCGAACAGACGCGCGCCGGCCTGCGGCTCGGCGTGCTGGTCACGCCCGACGCGGCCCCGCCCACGCTGAGCGGACCGGTGACGGCGCTGGGCATGCTCCCCGCGCTGCATCCGGAATGGCTGGGCGACCGTAGCTTCAATGAAGAGCACGGCACCCGCTACCCGTACGTGGCGGGCTCGATGGCGACGGGCATCGCGTCCGTGGACATCGTGGTCGCCGCCGCCCGGGCGGGATTCCTGGCGTTCTTTGGCGCGGGCGGACTGGGCTAC
Organism: uncultured Gemmatimonadaceae bacterium; assembly: GCA_964503275.1. GTDB lineage: Bacteria > Gemmatimonadota > Gemmatimonadetes > Gemmatimonadales > Gemmatimonadaceae > DASRAP01. The sequence continues at coordinate 92,462 of CAZCZO010000009.1, forward strand.
CCCACGGTCGAGAAAGCCATCGGCGAGATCCAGGCGCGACTCGCCGACATGCCCGGCGCGGCCTGGGGCGCGAACCTGATCCACAGCCCCGACCAGCCGGCCCTCGAGGACAAACTCGTCGACCTCTACCTCGCGCGCGGCGTCACACGCATCGAGACCTCGGCGTTCATGGCGCTCGCGCCCTCCATCGTGCGCTACAGCGCGACGGGGCTGTCACAGGACGCGTGGGGCCGCATCGTGCGCCGCAATCGCGTGATGGCGAAGATCTCGCGGCCCGAGGTCGCACGGCATTTCCTGCAGCCGCCGCCGCAGGCGTTGCTGGACCAGTTGCTCGCCGCAGGGGCGCTCACCGCGGAGGAGGCGCGGCTCGCCGCGCTGGTCCCCATCGCGGACGATGTGACCTGTGAGGCCGACTCCGGCGGGCATACGGACCGGCGTCCCATGACGGCGCTGTTCCCCGTGATCCGTCGGCTGCGCGACGAACTGGCCCCGGTCGGTGGCTGGCCGCGCCCCGTGCGCATCGGCATCGGCGGTGGCGTCGCAGATCCCGAGTCGGCGGCCGCGGCGTTCGCGCTGGGCGCCGACTACATCGTCACCGGCACCATCAATCAAACGGCCGTCGAGAGCGGCACCAGCGACCTCGCGCGGCAGATGCTCGCGCAGGCCGGTCTGGCCGACGTGATCATGGCCCCCGCCGCCGACATGTTCGAGCTGGGCGTCGAGGTGCAGGTCCTGCGCCGCGGCACGCTCTTCGCCCAGCGCGGCAAGAAGCTCTACGACGTGTACCGGGCGCACGCCGCGTGGAGCGACGTGCCAGCCGCGACGCGTGCGCAGATCGAGAAGGACATCCTGCGCGCGGGCTTCGACGAGATCTGGGCCGAGTGCGTGCGCTTCTGGACCAACCGCGAGCCCGCGCAGGTGGCCCGCGCCGAGGCCGACCCGCAGCACAAAATGGCGCTGGTGTTCCGCTGGTACCTGGGCAATTCCAACCGCTGGGCGCGTGAGGGCGTGGCCGACCGTCGCAACGACTTCCAGATCTGGTGCGGTCCGGCGATCGGGGCGTTCAACACGTGGACGGCGGGCTCGCACCTCGCGGACCCGGCGCGTCGCACGGTGGCGGATATCGGGCTGAACCTGTTGGCCGGGGCGGTGCGTTGTACCCGGATCAATCACCTGCGGACGGCGGGTGTTGCGGTGCCGGCGACGGCCTACCGGAACACGCCTGTCCCGATGACGGAGACCGTATGAGTTCCTCGACGCCGATCGCGATCGTGGGCATGGCGTCGTTGCTGCCGGGCAGCGACGACCTCGCGACCTTTTGGGAGAACGTGCGCGAGGCGCGCGACTGCTTCAGCGACGTGCCCGACTCGCACTGGAGGATCGAGGACTACTTCGATCCGACGCCGCGGGCCAAGGACAAGACCTACGGCAAGCGCGGCGGCTTCATTCCCCGCGTCGCCTTCGATTCGCTGAAGTTCGGGCTGCCGCCCTCGGCGCTGCCGAGCACCGACGTCTCGCAGATCCTCGCGCTGCTGATCGCCCAGCGCTGTCTGGAGGACGCCGACCACGGGCAGGCGATGCGCTTCGATCGCCAGCGCACCAGCGTGATCCTCGGCGGGGCGGCGACGACGGCGTTGGTGTCGCATATGTCGGGCCGCATGGCGCGCCCCATGTGGAAGGCGGGCCTGCTCGCCGGCGGCATGGATGAGGCGGCGGCGGAGCGGGCCTGCGAGGCCATCAGCGCGCAGTTCGTCGAGTGGCAGGAGTCCACCTTCCCGGGCCTACTCGGCAATGTGATCGCGGGGCGCATCTCGAACCGCTTCGACCTCGGCGGCACCAACTGCGTGCTCGACGCGGCCTGCGCGAGCTCGCTCGCCGCGCTGTCGATGGCCGTCGAAGAACTGCGCGCGGGGCGCAGCGACACCGTGCTCTCGGGCGGCGTTGATGCGCTGAACGACATCCTGATGTACATGTGCTTCTCGCAGACGCCGGCCTTGTCGCTCACGGGCGACTGCCGGCCGTTCAGCGATCAGGCCGACGGGACGATGATGGGCGAGGGCATGGCGCTGTTCGCGCTGCGTCGCCTCGAGGACGCCGAGCGGGACGGGCACAAGATCTACGGCGTGATCCGCGGCATGGGGTCCAGCTCGGACGGCCGCGCCAAGAGCGTGTATGCGCCGCGGCCCGAGGGGCAGATGCTCGCGCTCCAGCGGGCGTACGACGACGCCGGCTACAGCGCGGCGACGGTGGAGCTGGTCGAGGCGCATGGCACGGGCACCGTGGCCGGCGATGCGGCCGAGTTCCAGTCGCTGCGCGCGGTGTTCAGCGCGGCCGACGCGAACCGCGTGCAGTGGTGCGCGGTGGGGTCGGTGAAGTCGCAGATCGGTCACACCAAGGCCGCGGCCGGGGCCGCGTCGCTGGCCAAGGCCATCCTCGCGCTGCAGCACAAGACCATTCCGCCCACGCTCAAGGTGGCGCGCCCGAATCCCGCGATGGAGATCGGGACCAGCCCCTTCTATGTGAGCACCGAGGCGCGCCCTTGGTTCTCGCGCGCGGGCACGCCGCGGCGCGCGTCGGTGAGCTCGTTCGGCTTCGGTGGCTCGAACTTCCATGTCGCGCTCGAGGAGTACACGGGTCCGCAGGGGGCCCCGCGCCTGGCCGTGGGGCCCACGCACCTGCTGCTGCTGAGCGGACCCGATGATGCCGCCGTGCGCACGGCGGTGCAGGGGATCCCGGCCGCGGTGAAGAGCACGGCGCAACTGGCGGCCTATGCGCGGGAGACGCAGGCGGCGTTCGACGCGTCGGCGGCCGTGCGCCTCGCGCTGCTCGTGGACGCGCTCGACGAGCTGCCGACCGCGACGCGCGACGCCGAGGCGGCGTTGGCGGCGGCGGGTGAGGTGCAGCGCGTGGGGCGCGTGGTGCTGCGCCGCGGCGCGGTGGTGTCGCCGCAGGCGGTGGCCTTCTTGTTCCCGGGCCAGGGCAGTCAGTATGTGGGCATGGGGCGCGACCTCGCGCTGCATTTCCCCGAGGCCTTCGACGTGTGGCAGTCGGCCGTCACGCGCATCCGTGAGGGCGACATGGACCTGGGCGAGATGGTGTTCCCGCGCCCGGTGTTCGATGCGGCCGCGCGGCAGGCGCTCGAGACCCGTCTGCGGGCGACGGAGTGGGCCCAGCCCGCGCTGGCCGCGGCATCGCTCGCACAGCTGCGCTTGCTCGACCTGGTCGGTCTGCGCCCGCAGGCGGCGGTGGGGCATTCGTTCGGCGAGCTCGTCGCCTTGCACGCGAGCGGCGTGTACAGTGCCGACGCGCTGCTCGACCTCGCGCGTGCGCGCGGCCGTGCGATGGCGGCCGTGTCGAACGGCAGCGATGGGTCCGACGCCAGCGATGCGGGCGCGATGCTCGCGGTCGCGGGTGAGATCGAGACCGTGCAGGCCTTGCTGGATCAGTCCGGGGACGGCACGGTGGTGGTCGCGAACGACAACCATCCCAAGCAGGCGGTGCTCAGCGGGCCCACGGCGAGCATCGAGGCGATCGGTCCGGTGTTGTCGGCGGCCGGGCTCTCGCATCAGCGGCTGCCGGTGGCGGCGGCCTTCCACTCCGCGCTGGTCGCGCCGGCCGCGGCGCGCTTCGCCGAGGACCTCGCGACGGTGCCGGCGGCGGCGCCCGGGTTCCCGGTGATCGCGAACGCGACGGCGACGGTGTACGAGAAGAGTGCGCCGCAGGTGCGGGCGCGGCTCGCGGAGCAGTTGGCGCATCCGGTGCGGTTCCGCGAGTGCGTGGACACGCTGTATGCGCTGGGCTGCCGGGTGTTCGTCGAGGTCGGTGCGGGCACCGTGCTCAGCGGCTTGGTGCGCAAGTGTCTCGCCGACCGCGCGCACGAGACGGTGTCGCTGGACCGTCAGGGCACGCACGGCGTCACGCAGTGGTGGACCGCGATGGCCGAGTTGGCCACGATGGGCCTGCCGCTGCAGTTGGCCGCGTTGCACAGCGATCGTCGCCCGTATGCGTCCATCGCGGCGCCACCGAGTGGTCCGACGGTCACGTATGTGGGCGGGGCGAACATCGGCAAGCCGTATCCGCCCAATCCGTCGAGCCCGGCGCCCAAGGCCTTGGCACCGATCATCGAGGCCGTACCGCCCGTGGCGCCGGCGTCCGCGCCCGCGGCAACGGCTCCTCACGATTCCCCCGCGTCGGTCGCTGCAGCAGCAAGCACGGCCGCGCCTCTCCACGCCGACGCGCCCACTGCGTCCGGTGATCCGTTCGACACCCCGGTCCTCAGCCTCAGCGAGGAGTCCGGCGGTGCCTACTTTGACTCCGCAGAACCGATGAACGACTTCGTGCAGTCGCAGATCCTCGAGGCGCAGCGCCTCACGCAGCAGGCCATCCTCGAGTCCTTCGCGATGACGCTCCGAGGCATGGGCAATCAGACGGACGCCGGCGCGCCGATGCTGGTCTCGCGCCCCGTGCAGCGCGTGTTCGCGCACGTCGCGGCGCCGGCCGAGGTCGTGGTGAGCGCCGCGCCGGTCATGGCGGCGCCTGTGGCCGCAGCGGTCGCGCCTGCGCCGGTGGCGGCGCCCGTGGCCGCCCCGGCCCCGGTGGCCGCCCCGGCTCCTGTGGTCGTCGCGGCCGCGCCGGCGCCGGTCGTGGTCGCGCCGGTGGCTGCGCCCGTTGCGGCGGCGCCTGCACCCGCCCCTGCGCCGGTGGCCGCTCCGGCGGCCGGTGGTGACACCGCGGCGATCGTGCTCGGCGTGATCGCAGACAAGACGGGCTACCCGGTGGAGGCCCTCGCGCCGGAGATGGAGCTCGAGGCCGACCTCGGCATCGATTCCATCAAGCGCGTCGAGATCCTCGCGGCACTGAGCGACAAGGTGCCGGGCCTCGATCCCAAGTCGGCGGATCCGGCGAAGATCCGCAAGGTGCAGGACCTGCTCGAGTTGCTGGAGGGCTCCCCCGTGGGCCCTGGGGCGCCGCTGGCACGGTAGCCGTCGGCTCCGAGTCAGCGGCTTCGTCCGTCGACCGACAAGTCGTGGAGTGGCTCCCGGCCCAGTGGCCGGGACGCCCGCATCCGCGTGTACAGAGCGGCGCCTCACTGGCCGTGATCGGAGGCCCGCAGGGGCTGTCGGCGTCGCTGTTCGCGGCCCTGGCGGACCGCGGCCTGGTGCTGCGTGCGGCGGAGGCCGCGGACGCCGAGGTGGTCGTGCTGGCGCATGCGCTGCACGAGGGCGATGCGGTGCATGCCGCGTTCGAGGTGCTCACCGCACTCGCGTCGCGTGGCACGCCGCCCGCGGTGCTGGTGCAGGTGGCCGCCCTGACGCAGCAGGCCGCCGGCGCCGCCGGGGTCGTGAAGACCGCAGGCCGTGAGTGGGGCGCGGACTATTGCTGCATCGGGGTCGATGATGCCGCGCGCGCGGCGGCGGTGATCGCGGCGGAGTTGGCGCTGGGCGCCGGCGAGCGTGAGGTCCGGTTCGCGCCGTCGCGGGCGGTGCTCGCGCGGGTCGAGGCTCCGTTCTCGGGGGCGCCGCGCGCGATCCCGGCGGGGCCGTGGTTGGTCTCGGGCGGCGCCCGCGGGGTCACGGCGGCGTGCTGCATCGCGCTGGCCAAGGCGGGCATGCGACAGGTCGTGCTGTTGGGCCGCAGCGCGCTCACCGACGAGCCCGCGGCGTGCCGCGATGCGACGGACGAGGCGGCGCTCAAGCGTGCGCTCCTCGCGGCGGCGGAGGGCAAGCCGAATCTGGCGGCCATCGCGCGGCAGGCCAAGGATATCCTGGCGCAGCGCGAGGTGCGCGCGAACATGGCGGCGATGGAGGCCGCGGGCTGCGCGGTGCGCTATGCCTCGGTCGATGTCACGAACGTCGACGCGGTACGGGCGCTGGTCGCGGAGGTGAAGGCGCAGTGGGGCCCCATCCGCGGACTGGTGCACGCGGCCGGCGTCCTGGCGGACAAACGCCTCGGGGACAAGACACTCGAGCAGTTCGACAGCGTGCTGCGCACCAAGCTCGACGGCGGCACCGCGCTGCTCACGGCCTGCGCGGCGGAGCCGCTGGAGGCCCTGGTGTTCTTCTCGTCGGTCGCGGCGCACAGCGGCAACGCCGGGCAGAGCGACTACGCGGCGGCGAATGCGATGCTCGATCACTGGGCGGCGACCGAGACGGCGGCGCGCGGTGCGTTGTGCCGCGTCGTGTCGATGGCCTGGGGCCCGTGGGATGGGGGCATGGTCACTGAGTCGCTGGCCAAGCATTTCACGGCGCGGGGCATCGGGCTCATCCCGCTGGCCGGTGGCGCGCAGGCGATGGTCGACGAGCTGCGTTTCGGCCGTCATGCCCAGGTGATCCTCGGCTGTGGGCTCGATGATGGCGACGAGCCGCGGCCGGCCACGCTGCGCTGGAGTGTCGCGCAGTTGCCGCAGTTGGTGGATCACTCCATCAACGGCACGGTCGTCGTCCCGATGACCATGGCGCTCGATGCGATCCTCGGCATCGGCCGCCGCGTGCTGGGCCCCGAGGTCACGGTGCGCGACGTGCAGCTGTTCCAGGGCGCGGTCGCGCCGGAGGGCCACGTCACGCTACAGGTCAGCACGGAGCTGCTGCAGCCCGACACGGTGCGTGTGACGCTGACGCACCCCACGGGGCGTCCGGCGTACCGTGCGCTGGTCGTGCGCGGGGCGGCGTCGATCCCCGCGCCACCAGTCGTCGCGGCATCGACATCGTTGCCCGCGGTGTGCACGGAGCCCTACGCAGCCGCGTTGTTCCACGGGCCGGCGTTCGCGGTCATCCGTGAGGTCGTGACCTGCGACGACGCGGTGATCGTCGCACGCGTGGCGACGGCCGGCGCGATGCAGTGGCCCGGCGGATGGCAGCTCGACCCCGTCGCCCTCGACGGCGCGCTGCAGTTGCTGCGCGTGTGGGGCTGGGCGCAGGATGGCACGCCCTCGTTGCCCACGGCGATCGCGGCCTGCGAGGTCGGGGCCGCGTGGCCGACCGACGGGGAGCTGCGCTGTCACGTCACGGCCTCGCGCGAGCAGGGCACACGCCTGCTCGGCGACGCCACCTTCACCGATCCCGAGGGGCGCGTGGTGTACGCGCGTCTCCGCGGGATCCAGATGCATACGCAACAGTCGTGACCGCTTTCACTCCCATCGCGATCGTCGGACGCGGCTGCGTCCTCCCGGGTGCACTCGATCCGCAGGCCCTGTGGCTGCGGGTCGCGTCGGGCGCAGACCTGACGAGCAGCACGCGGGCGTCGCAATGGGGGCTGGATCCGGCGCGCGTGTGCCGCGATGCGGTCGAGCCCAGTGCGTCGGCGCGCGGCGGATACGTGCATGGGTTCGGGTCGGTGTGGACGCCCGATGCCTATGCGCTGCCCGCCGAGGCGCTGCAGGGGCTGCCCGAGGGCTGGCAGTGGCTGATGCATGCGGCGGCCGAGTCGTTGCGTGAGGCGGGGATCGGGCTCGATGGTGGGGCGCGCACCGGGCTCGTGCTCGGGAGCCTCGGCTATGCGACGCGGGAGTTCGCCGACGCGGCGGCCGCGCTGTGGACCCACGCCGCCACGGAGCAGCATCCGGCGCTCGAGGGCCAGACGGGCGCGCTGCGCTGGGCCGCGGCGGCCTGTGGCATCGAGGGGCCGCGCGTCGCGCTCGATGCGGCCTGCGCGTCGGGGCTCTACGCGCTCAAGACGGCCTGCGATCTGCTGCAGTCGCGGCGGGCCGATGTGATGCTCGCCGCCGGGCTCAACGCGGCGGACGATCTGTTCTTGCATGTCGGGTTCACCGCGTTGAGTGCACTGAGTCCCAGTGGCCGGAGCTCGCCGTTGAGCACCGAGGCCGATGGCCTGTTGCCTGCCGAGGGCGCGGCGGTGCTCACGCTCAAGCGGCTGGACGATGCGCTCGCGAACGGGGATCGGGTCATCGCGATCATCCGCGGCGTCGGGTTGAGCAACGATGGGCGCGGCCCGGGTCTGCTCGCGCCGACCACCGCCGGCCAGCAGCGCGCGATCCGTGCGGCCTGGCAGTCCGCGCAACTCGACCCGGCGTCGCTGGAGTACCTCGAGTGTCATGCCACCGGCACACCCGTGGGTGACCGCGAAGAGCTGTTGTCGTTGCGCGCGGTGTTCGGCACCGAGCATGCGCTGCGGCTGGGATCGCTCAAGGCGCAGCTCGGGCACTCCATCACGGCGAGTGCGGCGGCCGGCATCATCAAGCTCTGCGGCGCCTTCGAAGCGTCCACGTTGCCGCCGGCCCCGCGCGTCGCGCTCGAGGCGCCACTGCCGGAGTTCGCCGACACCGCGTTCGTGCTGGACCCGACGGTGACGGAGTGGCGTGCCGCATCGGCGCCGCGTCGCGCCGGCATCGATGCCTTCGGCTTCGGGGGATGCAATGCCCACGCCATCCTCGATGGTCCCGAGGCCGCCGAGGAGCTGCGCGCGACCAAGGCGACGCGTGGTCGCCGCGAAGCGCAGTCGCCGCCGACGCCGGTGGCCTTGGCGCTGCTGGCCGCCGAGGTCGCGGTCGGCGATGCGGACGACACGGACGCGGTCGTCGCTGCGCTGACCGGTGCGCGGGCCATCGCGCGGCGCGCGGGCGACATCGCGCTGCAGCTGCGGGGGCTGGGCTTCCCGCCGTCCGACCTCAAGCAGTCGCTGCCCCAGCAGTTGCTGCTGCTGCGCGCCGCGCAGCGGATCGCCCCGGTGCTCGACGGGGTCGATCGCAGTCGCTTGGGCGTGTTCATCGGGGCCGATGTCGATCCCGCGGGCGCGCGTCACGGATTCCGCTGGCGTTTGGAGCAGTGGTTGGGCCGACCGGTCTCGGCCAGCGAGCGCGATGCGGTGGTGCCGGCCCTGCAGGCCGCCGGGGTGGTCGGCACGATGCCGAACATGCCCGCGAATCGGCTCAACTCCATGCTCGACGCGGGGGGGCCGGGCTTGGTGCTGAGCGAGGGCGAGGCCTCGGGTCGCTGGGCGCTGGATCTCGCTGCCGACGCGATCGCGCGCGGGGAGATCGATGCGGCGCTGGTGGGCGCGGTCGATGCGAGCGGCGCTGCCTTCGGTGACGATACGGCCACGGCCGATGCGGTGACGCTGTTGCTCGTGATGCGCGTGGACAAGGTGGGCGACCATGCGGTGCTCGCGCGGATGCAGCGCGACAGCGCCGCCGCCGTCCCGACGCCGGTCGTGGTGCCCTGGGCCGACACCGGGGTGGCCAGCGAACTGATGGACCTCAGCGTGGGCGCACTCTGCGTGCATCACGCGCTGCGGCCGGACGACCCCGCGCTGCCGTGGGTCGAGACGGAGCGGGTCCTGCATGTGCACGGCTGGACGATCGAAGGGGTCTCGCCGCGCGGCACGGGGAGCGAGGCCCCGCGCCTCACGCGCTATGAGGCGGACTCGCTCGCGGCGCTGATCGAGCGGGTGCAGCGCGCCGACGTCGGTGGCGATGGTGCCTGGCGGTTGGTCGGCGCGGGTGAGCCCGATGCGACCGCGCTCATCGCCGCGCTGTCGTCGGTCGCGTCGCCCCCCGGATCGCCCCGCGAGATCGCGCGGGGTTGGTGGCTGGGCCACGGGGCCACGGGGGAGATCGCGTGGGTCTTCACGGGCGCCGCGGCGGCGTACCCCGGCGCGGGGACCGCGCTGCTGCGGGCCTTCCCGGCCGTCGGCACGACGCTGGCCGAGCGTGCGCCGCGTCTCGCCAGCGAGCTGCCACGCCTGCAGTCCGGCGCGCCGTTGAGTCTGGTGGACCAGTTGCATCTGGCGACCTTGGTGTCGCAGGCCCACGCGCTGTTCCTCCGCGCGATCGGTGTGCGGCCCGACGCCTGCCTCGGCCTGTCCAGCGGCGAGACGAACTCGTATCTGGCGAGTGGTGCCTGGACCGATCCCGACGCGCTGTTCGCGGCCGTCGAGGAGTCGGGCATGTACGACATCCATCTCGCGGGGGAGCATCGGGCGCTGCGCACGGCGCGCGGGCTCGGGCCCGACGACCCGGCCGACTGGACGACCTTCCGGGTGCGACACCCAGTGCCCGCGCTGCGCGAGGCGATCGCCGCGACGGAGTCCGGTGCACCGACCGATGTCGTGCGCTTGCTGATCGTGCATCACCAGGGCGACGCCGTGATCGGCGGCACCGCCGAGGCCTGCCGTGCGCTGTTGCAGCGCCTGGGGGCTGCCGCCGTGCCGCTGGGGCATGATCTGCTGGTGCACTGCCCGGAGCTGGAGCCCTTCGCGGCCGCATGGTATGCCGTGCACCACCGCAGCACGCAGTCCATCACGTCGCCGCGCTTGTACGCGAATGCGCTCAATGCCCCGTTCGTCCCCACGGCCGAGCGCTGCGCCGAGAATCTGCTCGCGCAGGCCCGCGACACGGCGGTGTTCGACGCGACCGTGGAGCGCGCGTATGCCGATGGCGTGCGCGTGTTCGTGGAGCTGGGTCCCCGTGCGGCCTGCGCCGGCTGGATCCACGACATCCTCGGTGATCGTCCGCATGCGGCCTGTGCGCTCGACGGGACGCGCGGGTCGTTGGTCGATCTCGCCTCCGCGTTGGCCGAGATCGCCGCGGCGGGTGCGCCGGTCGATCTCACGCTGTGGAACGCGTTGATGGACTCGCTGCGGCGCAGCGACGGCGCGGCCGCGCCCGCCCGGCATGGTGCGGCGGTCGTGATGCACCGCTACCATCCTCCTGCCGTGCAGCAGACGGCCATTCCTTCGTTGCCCCCTGTGCGACTCGCTCCCCAACTGATGCCGGTCCTTCCCACGCTCTTGCACCCGGTCGCGCCTTCCGCCGACGCGGTCTCCCCCGTGGGCGAACGCGCCGCGGAGCCGATGGTGGCGCCGGTGGCGGAGGTCGCGCCCGTGCCCCACGCGCCGGAGCGATCGGCCGCCGCGAGCGTGCGCGTGACGACCGCGCCGGTGGCGGCTCTCGCCGATACGCAGGCGGCCCTGCTGCGCGTGCAGGAGCTGGCGCTGCGCGCATTGCAGCGTGGGCGAGGTGGGCGCAGCGATGCCGCAGCGTCCGGCGTGATGCGTCGGGGTACCGACGTGCCGGCTGCTGCGCCGGCGACGGTCACGCCGCCGCCGACCGTGCACGAGGTGGCGGTGACGCCGTCCGTGGTCGCGCCCGTCGCGCCCGTCGCGCCGGTCGCGACCGAGCTCGTCGCTCCCGTCGTCGCGGCACCGCGTGTGTACCCCGGCCCGTCGTTCACGCGGGAGCAATTGGAGTACCTCGCCTACGGGAAGATCTCGACGCTGTTCGGACCCCTCTTCGAGCGGCAGGATGGGTATCGGCGTCAGGTGCGCATGCCGCGCCCGCCGCTGTTGCTCGCCGATCGCGTGCTCGGGATCGAGGGCGAGCCCGGGACGATGAAGACCGGGCGCATCTGGACCGAGAACGACGTGCAGGCCGACTCGTGGTATCTGCACAACGGGCGGATGCCGATGGGGATCATGATCGAGTCGGGGCAGGCGGACCTGCTGCTGATCAGTTGGCTGGGCATCGATCTCACGCATCCCGGGAACCGCGTGTATCGCCTGCTCGGCTGCGAACTGACCTTCAAGGGTGGCCTGCCGCAGATCGGCGAGACGCTGCACTATGACATCAACATCACCGGCCACGCGCGGCACGGTGAGATCGGGCTGTTCTTCTTCCACTACGACTGCCTGATCGACGGCAAGTTGCGGCTCCGCGTGCGCGACGGGCAGGCCGGGCTGTTCACCGACGAAGAGCTCGCGGAGAGTGCGGGCATCCTGTGGGAGCCGCAGGAGGATGTGCCGGCCGCCGACGCGCCGCTCGCGGGACCGCGGCCCGGAATGACCGTGGCGCGCTCGTACAGCGCGGCGCAGGTGAAGGCCTTCGCGGACGGCGATGCGTACACCGCCTTCGGCGAGGGCGCGCGCCGCGCCGCGAGCCACACGCGCACGCCGAAGATCCCGCACGGCAACATGCAGCTCTTCACCGAGGTGGTGGAGATGGATCTGCAGGGCGGCCCCTGGGGTCGCGGGTATCTCAAGGCCGTCCTGCCCATCACGCCGGATCTCTGGTTCTTCGACGGGCACTTCCACAACGACCCCTGCATGCCGGGCACGTTGATGTTCGACGGCTCGCTGCAGACCATGGCCTTCTACCTGGCCGCGCTCGGATACACGGTGGACAAGGACGGGTGGATCTTCGAGCCGGTCGAGGATCGTCCGTACAAGCTGCGCTGCCGCGGCCAGTGTACGCCCGAGAACAAGGAGCTGGTGTACGAGGTGTTCGTGGCCGAGATCATCGACGGTGACACGCCGACGATCGTCGCGGACCTGCTCTGCACGGTGGATGGCCTCGCGGCCTTCCATTGCCGCCGCATGGCGCTGAAGCTCATCCCGGACTACCCGCTCTCGGACCGCGAGCTCGCGACGGTGACCGATGTCGCCGCTGCGCCGATCGCCACGATGGACGGCTTCACCTACGGGCAGGCGGCCTTGCTCGCCTGCGGCACGGGGCATCCCGAGTCGGCCTTCGGCGCACTCTACAGCGTGGTGCCGCCCGGGCAGCGCGTGCCGCGCCTGCCCGCGCCGCCGTATCACTTCATGTCGCGCATCGCGTCGCTCACCGCTCCACCGGGACAGATGAAGTCCGGCGTCACGGTCGAGTCGGTGTACGACCTTGAGCCAGAGGCCTGGTACTTCCGCGATCATCCCAGCGGCGTGATGCCGGTCTGCGTGCTCGTCGAGGTCGCGCTGCAACCCTGCGGCTGGTTGGCCTCGTATGTGGGCTGCGCCGTGCAGGAGCCCGGTGAGGTGTTCTTCCGCAATCTCGACGGCAAGGGCACGGTGCACCGGCCCATCCGCCTCGAGGACGGATCGGTGCGCGTGGTCTCGACACTCACCAATTTGTCCCGCGCGGGCGGCATGACGCTGGTGTCGTTCACCGTGCAGTGCCTCGTGGGCGACGAGCCGGTGTACGACCTCACCACGACCTTCGGCTTCTTCCCGGAGGCCGCGCTCGCTGGGCAGGCCGGATTGCCGGCGGAGGGCCCCGAGCTGGCGCTGGCGCAGCGCCTCGGTGGCGCCGATCTGCTCTCGCAGCTGGACGATGCATCGCGCGCACGGCTCCCGGCGCCGATGCTCCGCATGTGCGAGCGGGTGACCGTGCGTGAAGTGGACGCGGACGGACGGGCGCGCCTGTTGGGCGAGAAGGACGTGCGGCCGTCGGAGTGGTTCTTCAAGGCGCACTTCTACCGCGACCCCGTGCAGCCCGGCTCGCTCGGCGTCGAAGCGCTGGTGCAATTGGTGCAGGCGCACTTGCTGCTCGACGGCGCGGCGGCGGCCATCCCGCAGGGCGAGTTCTTCGATCTCGTGGCCGACGCGCCCTGTGCGTGGCAGTTCCGCGGGCAGGTCCTGCCGGAGTCCTCGAAGGTCGCGCTCACGGTGGACTGCGACCCCATCGTACGCAGCACCGATGGTTGGCGCGTGACGGCCACCGGCTCGGTGTGGGTCGATGGTCGCCGCATCTACCATGTGAAGGGGATCTGCGTGTCGTGGCGTGCGGTGGCGCCGCGCGACACCACGGTCGTGCTCGATGCCTCACAGCAGCCCTGGTGGAACGATCATCGTCCCACGTACACGGTGCCTGTGGCCCCGGGCATGGCCTCGCTGGCGATGGTACTGGAGCATGCCCCCGCGGGGTCGGAGGTCGTGGAGGTCCGTGACTTCGCGCTCAAGCAGTGGCTGACGCTCGACCGGCCGCGCACGCTGCGCGTGGAGCACAGCGGCGCGCAGGTCCGCCTCGTCGATGCGGCGTCGCACGATGCGGTGATCGCGGAAGGCAGCGTGGTCACTGCGGCGACGTTCGCCCCCGCGCCGGCGGCGATCGCGCCCTTGCCCGCCGACGCCCCGGCCATGGAGGATCCCTATGCCAGCGGCGCGCTGTTCCACGGCCCCGCGTACCATCGGCTGATCAGTGCGCGTCGGTCGGCGGCCGGGGCCGACGCTCTGTTGCGCTGGGATCCTGCGGTGGATGCGCGCGAGCGCGTGTCCCACATCATGCTCGACGCCGCGCTGCACGCCGTGCCGCACGACGCGATGTGGACCTGGTTCCCCGAGGTCGCCCGCGAACAGGTCGCGTATCCCGCGCGCATCGAGCGCTTCACCCGCTATGCGCCGACGCCCACGGCGGGGACCACCGAAGTGCGCGTGCGACCCGCAGGGCTCGCCGGTGGCCATGCGCGCTTCCCGCGGGTGCAGGTGCAGTTCCTGCACGATGGGGTGCTGTGGGCGGAGTTGCTGCTGGTCGAGGTCTGTCTGCCGGCCACGCGGCTCGGGGCATTGCCGCCGGCATCGCGTCGCGCGTTCCTGCGCGACGGCATGTTCATCGCGGGCGTCCGGCTCAGCGACGAGACCGATGGCGTCACCACGCTCGGCCCGCGGGCGGTCGCCGAGGCGGAGTGGCTGCCTGGCACGATGGCGTCGCTGTACGGCCTCGCGCCCGTGGAGCCGTTCAGCCCGGTCGCTGCGATCGCGGCCCGCGAGCATGCGGCCCAGCGCCTGCGGGTCCACCCGCGCGACCTGCATGTCGATGGCGATGGGGTGGTGCGCAGTGCCACGCTGCCGTTGCTCGACTACCGGCTCGTGATCGATGCGAGCGCCGCCACCGTGACGGTGCGCGATGCCGCGCCGCCACGACTCGGCATCGCGGCCGTGGACGGCTGGTGGCATGCGGCCGCATGGCAGAGCACGCACCCCGAGTTGCGCGATCTCTTCCTGCAGGCCTGTGCGCAGTTCGTGCGCGGCGTGCGCGTCGTCGATCCGGTCGCCCTGCACGCGGTGCGGGACCGGCCCATGCTCTTCGTCGCGAACCATCAGGTCGCCGTCGAGTCGATGCTCGCGGGCATGCTCCTGCCGCCGGTGGTCGGGCGCCCGCTGCTCGCGCTCGCCAAGACCGAACATCAGGAGACCTGGGTCGGGCGCCTCGCGCTCGGCCTCAACGATCCGTCGCGCGGGCCGAGCATCACCTTCGTGGACCGGACCAAGCAGGATGAGATGCTGGCGCGGCTCGCCGAGATGGGGCGCACGGCGCACGACGGCGAGCGGGCGCTGCTGGTGCATGTGGAGGGGACGCGGGCCGTGCGTGGCGGTCAGCCGGTGCAGACCATCAGCGCCGTGTGGTTCGACCTCGCGGTGCGGTTCGGGCTGACGATCGTGCCGCTGCGCTTCTGCGGCGGTCTGCCGGCGGCCGGCGTCGGGACGCGGGCGGAGTTCCCCGTGGGCTACGGCGGGCAGGAGTTCGTCGTCGGCCGCCCGATCGATGGGGCGCTGCTCGCCGCAATGCGCCTCGACGAGCGCCGCGATCGCGTGCTGGCCGCGCTGGCGGAGCTCGAGCCCTACGACGGCGAGCCGCAGGGCGATCCGATCTTCGCGGCGCAGGCGGCGGCGACCATGGAGCGCTACAGCGTGGACGAAGTGCGAGCCGCGTTCCTGTTGCTCAAGGCCCGCGCGGAGGGCTGGCCCAGCGATGGCGACGGCGTGCCGACGGCCCTGCGCGTGGACCGCGACGCCGATGTGTTCTGGCGCTGGTTCCACGCGCCGTCCGACGACGCGGCGATCGCGGGGTGAGTCGCGGGACCGTGGCCGGTCAGTCCACCCGTGTCCCCCTGAGCGTGCGCGCCGCGTACGCGCTGTTGGCCAGTCTGGTCGTGCCGACCGTCGGCCTGCTCACGCGCCGCGAGTTCTCGGGGTTCGGACACATCCCGCGCGAGGGCGGGTGCATCGTCTCGTTGAATCACATCACGGAGCTCGATCCGATCATCGTCGGGTACGCGTTCTACGTGCATGGGATCCACGCCTGCTTCCTGGCCAAGGACAAGCTGTTCGCGCCGCCCGTGATGGGGTGGGCGATGCGCGCGATGGGACATATCCCGGTCGAGCGCGGCAGCGGCGGGGCGAAGTCGCTCGACGCCGCGCGGCGCGTGCTCGACTACGGCGGCACGATCGTGATCTACCCCGAGGGCACCCTCACGCGCGACCCGGACCTCTGGCCGATGGTCGGCCGAACGGGCGCGGCGCGCTTGGCGCTGGCGACGGGGGCTCCGCTGATCCCGGCCGCCCAGTGGGGCGCACAGCGCATCCTGCCACAGTACGCGCGGCGCGTCACGCTGCGCCCGAAGCGCACCCTTCAGATGTCCATCGGCACGCCGCTGGATCTCTCGGCGTATCAGGGGCTCTCACACGACCGCGAGGCGCTGCAGGCCGTGACCACGCTGGCGCTGGATGAGACCACGCGACTGCTCGCCGCCTTGCGCGGCGAACCGCCCCCGCTGATGCGATTCGATCCCGCAGCGGGCCGTCAGCGCCGCTCAGACGGTCCAGCGTAGCCGGTCGATCCGCGGCGTGGCATGCCGCACCGCGAGGGCGGCGATGGTCGGCGGTGGCGCGTGCAACTCGTGCAGCCACCACGGTGCACCATCGGCCCATGCGGGCGACATCCGAGTGATGGGCAGCGCGTCCCCCTCGGCGACCGGCACGGCGAAGTCGCTCAGGGTGCCGGCGAGCCCATCCCCAGTGCCCTTCGCGATCGCTTCCTTGCGCGCCCACACGCGGATGAATGCCGCCACGCGGTCCGGCGGCATGACGCCCGCGATCCCCGCCTGCTCCTCCGCGGCGAAGTAGCGCCGGATGATCGCCTCATGGTCCACGCGGCGCTCCGTCGATTCGATGTCCACGCCGACCTCGCCCGCGCGACTCACCGCGACCACGACCCAGTCGTCGGTGTGCGCCAGACTGATGTGCACCGCCGGGCGGTCCGGCGTCTCGCGGATCACGGGCTTGCCCGACGGGAGCACCGCGATGGGGACCGCCGTGGGCGTCACCCCGAGCACCGGCGCCACCGCGAACCGCACGAGCTGACGTCCGCGGATGAACGCGGCGCGGCGCTGCGGATGCAGCAGACGCGCGGCGCGCGCGGGCTCGTCGTCGACGAGGGGGATCGTGCACCACGGTGGCGATGCGCTCAGCTGGTCCATCCAGCACTGCACGCCCTGCGCCGGCAGGGCAGGGCACTGCGAGACCGCGCGCCACAGGTCGGCGCTCACGGCGCCGTCATCCGTCGTGGCCGGCGGCCGCCATGGTGATGGTGAGCGCACGCGCGATACCACGCGCCCCATCGGTGTTCTCGAACCACTCGCCGAGCGTATGGACGTCCCCGCCCACGCCACCGCCGCCGATCGCGATCGCCGGGATGCCGAGCGACAACGGGACGTTCGCGTCGGTCGAGGCGATCGCGAACTCGGGCACGCGGCCGATCAGTCGGGTCGCGGTGAGCGCGGCGTCGACGAGCGGATGGTCATCCGGGATCTCCCCGCAGGGCCGGTCGCCGATCACGGTGATCGTCGCCTCGAGCGCTTCGCTGTACGGCGTCCGACGGGTGTTGGCATCGCGCACGGCCGCCGACACGATGCTCCGCAACGCCGTCTCGACGCGCGCGAGCGACTCGGTCGCAGTGGCCCGCAGATCGACCTCGAACCACGCGGCCTGCGGGATCGCGTTGATGGCGAGCCCGCCGCCCATGCGCGACACCGTGAGGGTCGTGCGTGGATTGGCCGACAGCGGCATCGCACTCAACTGTGCCATGGCCTGCGCCGCAGCGTGGATGGGATTCACCCCGCCGAAGTCGGACCACGAGTGTCCGCCCGGCCCCTCCCACGTGATGCGGAAACGCCGCGAGCCCACGCCCTTGTGCACCACGCGGTCATCGCCCGTGCCGTCGAGCGCGACGGCGGCGAACAGCGGCGCGGACGCCTGGAAGAACGCCTTCGCGCCACGCAGGTCGCCCGCCCCTTCCTCGCCGGTGGTCGCCACGAAGGTCACCGGGCGCAAGGTCCGCAGACGCACACCGTCGATGACCTCGGCGAGGGCGAGCAGGGTCGCGAGGCCGCGCCCATTATCGCCGATGCCCGGCGCGATCAGGCGGCCGCGATCGCGGGTCACCTCGGTCACCGCCTCGAGGGGGAAGACCGTGTCCAGATGGGCGCAGAGGGCCACGGCCGGCGCGTCGGTGGCCCCCGCGCGGTGGCCGATCACATTGCCGACTGCGTCAACGGTGACGCCGTCGAGCCCGAGCGCCCGGAAGCGCTGTGCCACCACACTCGCCCGGGCCCCCTCGTCGCCCGTGGGGGCCGGGATCTCGGTGAGGGCGACCTGAGTCTCGACGATGCGAGCGTCGGCGGCGGCAAGGCGGGTGCGGGCGCTGGCCAAGGCGGCATGCAGCCGCGACACGGCGAGCGACGAGAACGTGCGGTCGGTCACGCACAGGAATATTCCTCGCGCACAGGCGACCGCAAGACTCGCGCGAGGGGACGGACGGCCGTAGGCCGCGGCGCGGCCCCCCATCGGCCCGGCCCGGTGGCGAAACCGGGCGCGGCGGGCCATCGTAGAGGCAGCATGCGACAGGAACCGACTGCTTTCCAGCCCCCGACTCCCGCTGGTGCCCCCACGGCGCCGGCCGCGACGCAGGCCATCACGCAGGTGTCGCCCACGGAGTACTTCCTGGCCAAGCAGGGCTCGCGGAATCAGCTCCGCGAGCAGCATTCGCGCTTGCTGGAGCAGCGGCGGTCGGTCGCGACCCGCTTGCGCGAGGGCGGGATGGCCGAGGGCGCCGATCGGAACGGTCTCGAGGCCCGGCTGGTGGAGATCGACGCGCGCATCATCGAGATGGAGAAGCAGCTCGCGGTCGCCGATGCAGAGGTCGCCGCGGCGGCGGGGGTGCCGGGGGTCGATGTGCGCCCCGATTTCGTGCGCTCGGGACCTCCCGAGGAGGCCATCGTCTTCGGCGGCCTGATCGGACTCGCCATCGTCCTGCCGATCTCCATCGGCATCGCCCGTCGTATCGCCGGGCGGGGCAAGGCGATGCTGACCGGCAAGGTCGTCGGCGAACTCGATCAGCGCCTCAATCGCCTGGAGCAGGCCGTGGACACCGTGGCCTTCGAGGTGGAGCGCATCGGCGAGGGGCAGCGCTTCGTGACCAACCTGTTCATCGAGTCGGGCGCGCCGTTGGCCCTTGGCGGCGGGGCCATGCAGCCCCTCGAGGCCCGGCAGCGCGAAGGGGCCGCGCTCTCACAGCGCGACCCCATTCGGTAACCGCCGTCCGGCGCGCCGGCCGCCATGCGCGTCCCCGCGCGAGGTCAGCAGCAGCGCGACCCGGGCCGCGAGTACCGCGCCTCCTGGCATTGCCGCAGGAACGTCGCACGGTCCACCGGGGTCGCCCCCGGGTGCGCCTGCGCGACGTGCTGGACATAGACCTCGTAGTCCGGCACCCCGATCACCTGGCGGATCACCTGCGCCGCCCGCGCAAGCGCCTCGCGCCAGTCACCGCGCATCACCGACCCCGCCTGGCCGCTCATCGCCGACCTCCTGGATGCAGCGCCCGCTCGAACAGCTCGTAGATGCGGCGGTACTCGTCCGTCCACGACGAGGGCCGCACGAAGCCGTGATCCTCGACCGGGTACGAGGCCAGCTCCCAGTCGGTCTTGCCCAACTCGATGAGGCGCTGCGTGAGCCGGACCACATCTTGGTAGTGCACGTTCACGTCCACCATCCCGTGCGCGATCAGCAGGGGATCCCGCAGGCCCTCCGCGAAGAAGATCGGCGACGACTGGCGATACGCCGCGGTGTCGGACTGCGGGAAGTTCAGGATGCGGCCGGTGTAGCCGTGGTTGTAATGCGCCCAATCGGTCACCGGCCGCAGGGCGGCGCCGGCGCCGAAGTAGTCCGGCGCATTGAACAGCGCCATCAGCGTCATGAACCCGCCATAGCTCCCACCGTAGATGCCGATGCGCTCCGGGGCCACGCCCCGGTTCGCCGTCAGCCACTTGGAGGCATCGACATGATCCGCGAGGTCGCGGCCGCCCATCCAGCGGTAGATCGCCGTGCGCCAATCACGGCCGTACCCGGCTGAGGCCCGGTAGTCCACATCGAGCACGACATACCCCTGCGTGGCGAGCAGGTGGTGGAACATGTACTCGCGCGAATAGCTGGACCAATAATCGTGCACATTGTGCAGGTATCCCGCCCCGTGCACGAAGATCACGGCCGCACCGTTGGGCGCGGCGCCGAAGGACTTGGGCTCGTAGATGCGCGCCGGCACATCGATACCGTCGGACGCGCGGATCATGATGATCTCGGGCTTGATCCACGGGCCCGCGAGCCACGCGGCCGTGGGCGAGGTCGTGTGCTGCGTGCGTGCCGTCGCGCCCAGACGGCCACTGAACAGCTCCGGCGGCCGGTTCGCCTCCGAGAACACGTCGGCGTACTGCATCCCGTCCGGGGCGATCGTGAGCTCGTGTCCGCCATGCTGCGTGGTGAGCTTCTCCCGGCGCGGACTCCCCACCGCTTGCCGGTACACGTGCTGCACGAACGGCGACTCCTCGTGCGACGTGATGAGGAACGTCTTGCGGTCGGGCGTCAGCGACACTGTGTTCAGCTCCCACGCCCCGCTGGTCACGGCCACCTTGGCCGACCCGTCGCGGCGCTGCGTGTAGAGATGGGCGTAGCCCGTCGCCTCCGACACGTACCACAGCGTCTCGCGGTCCAACCATCCGCCGCACCCGAAGCAGGGCCCGGCCACCCAGGCGGTATCGCGCAGTTCGTCG
Source organism: uncultured Gemmatimonadaceae bacterium (assembly GCA_964503275.1). GTDB lineage: Bacteria > Gemmatimonadota > Gemmatimonadetes > Gemmatimonadales > Gemmatimonadaceae > DASRAP01. The sequence continues at coordinate 113,065 of CAZCZO010000009.1, forward strand.
ACCAGGGTCATGCCCGCGGTCGCGGCATCGACCGCATGCAGGTAGCGCCGCTTGAAGTCGTAGGTCACCGAGAACAGCGCCAGCGTGGAGCCGTCGTCGTTCCAGCCCAGCGTGTTGAGCTGCGAGGGCGCCCGTGCGGTGTCGGCGGGCGTGGCCTGCAGCCAGCGGATCTCCCCGGTCGCCAGCGTGAGGAGACCGGCCCGGCGTGCGGTCTGTTCGTCGCCGACCTTCGAGCGGGTCGGGATCATCGCAGCGTAGCCGTCGGCGGTCACGTAATTGGGCACGTCGGCGCGACGCGCCTCGTTCTGCGTGCGCTCGGCGATCACCACCGCATGGGTCATGGCGGGGGACACATCGACGCTGACCACCCGCAGCCCTGCGCCGATGTACGCCGGCCGCAACCCACGCCGCGCCGCCTCCTCGCGCTCGGCGCGCGCAGCGGAATCGCGTCGTGCGGCATCGCGGATCACCTGCAGCAGGTCGAGCTGGTCCTGCACCAAGGCGCCACGCTGGCCCGTCGGTGCCGCCGGGTCGCGTGGCGCCACCCCGGCTCGCACGTCGGTCAGCTGTCGCGTGAGGCCCGTGGCGAGCTCCATCGCGAAGGCCTGGCCGTCACGCTGGTAGATGACCTGCGCGCCATCGGCGCTCCACTTGGCCCCGCTCTCGCTGGCGCTGGTCTGGGTGAGTCGACGCAGGGCCACGGTCCGCAGGTCGAGCAGGTACAGGTCGCCACCGCTGGTCACCAACTCCTGCCGCCCGTCGGGCGAGCGCAGTCCGCGCGTGAGCGATGGGGCCACCGAGTCGAGGTGTGCCGCCGAGACCTCCTCGGGCGCCGCGCTGCTCCCCGGCCGCACGCGGTAGCCACGCGCGGGCGCGTCCCAGGCCGAGCCCGGCGGGGCCCAACTGAAGTAGATCCACCGCGAGTCCGCCGACCAGCGCACCTGCGAAGGCGCGCGGCCCGTGAGCTCCGGTCCGCGCATGATGTTCGCGATGCTGAGGTCGAACGCCTGCGCCCTGAGTGGCTGGCCGCCGCTCAGCAGCAGGCCCAGCGCGAGCACCGGGACCACCGCCCCGGCCACCCGCGGAGTGAACGGGGTCTCGGTGCTGCCGGGCTCAGGCAGCCCGCGCAGCACGCGCACCCACACGCGGATCGAAGCGAACAGGATGATCATCGCAGAGAGCAGGAAGAAGGCCGCGACCGCCGCGTCGAGCCGGTCGTTGAAGATCATGCGGCTGAGATCCCCGGCCGACTTCACGCCGGCAGGGAGCGTGCCCGCTGCCAGATGGTCGGCGTAGGCCCGGGCATGCGCGAGGAACCCGATCCGCGGGTCGGGCGAGAAGATCTTCGCCCAGCCGGCGGTGAAGGTCACGACGGTCAGCCAGGTGAGCGGGATCAGCGGGATGAACGCGTACTTCGCCTTGCCCATCTTGATGATCACCGTCGTGCCCACGCAGAGGGCCACCGCCGCGAGCAACTGATTGCTGATGCCGAACAGCGGCCACAGCGAGTTGATGCCGCCGAGCGGGTCGGTCACGCCTTGGTACAGGAAGTATCCCCACATCCCCACGACCATCGCGCTGGCGAGGATCACCGCCGGGTACCACGACACGCGGCCGAACGGCGCCCAGACATGCTTGCCGAGGTCCTGCAGCATGAACCGGCCCACGCGCGTCCCCGCGTCGACCGTGGTGAGGATGAACAGCGCCTCGAACATCAGCGCGAAGTGGTACCACAGCGCCATGGACGCCGACCCGCCGAGGACCGAGGCGAAGATCGACGCCATCCCGATCGCCAGCGACGGCGCGCCGCCGGTGCGCGAGAGCACCGTGCCCTCCTCGACCTGCGCCGCAAGCGCCGTGAGCTCCTCGGGCGTGACCACGAAGCCCCACTGCGCGATGGCCGCGGCCGCACTCTCCACCGTGGTGCCGATCAAGCCGGCCGGCGCGTTGATCGCGAAGTACACGCCGGGCGTCAGCACACAGGCCGCGATCAGCG
>CAZCZO010000010.1:0-110570 GCA_964503275.1 uncultured Gemmatimonadaceae bacterium
CACCACAGCAGCGCACGGCCGCCGAGTCGGCCCACCGTGCGCGGGTCCGGCACTCCGGCCACGCCGACGATCAGCGAACTGACCACCAGGGGCACGACCGTCATCCGGATGGCATTGATGAACAGGGTCCCGAGCGGGCCCAGCAGTGAGGGCGCCCACGCGAGCGCCGGGACCGAGGGCACGAGCAGGCCGAGCGCGAAGCCCAGCACCAGCCCGACCAAGACCTTCGCAGTCAGCGACATGCGCCAAGGATAACGCCGGGCGGTGCCGCGGGGCACGACCGCGTCGCGTCGGCAGGGCGGGCCCGGCCCTGCTAGATTTCAGGGATGGCCGACTCCGCCCTGCGGTCGTCGGCACACGACCCTCAGCCCTGTGGATTGACGCATGCCGCTCTCTGGATCCGAACTCATCGCCGCCGCCAAGTCGCGGATCACGGAAGTCGACGTCGCCGATGTGCAGGCGATGGCCGCCGACGGCCGCCCGCTGGTGGTGCTGGACGTGCGGGAGCCCAATGAGACCAACATGGGCCGTGCGAAGGGCGCGGTGGTCATCCCGCGGGGCCTGCTCGAAGGCTCGGTCGAGGCGGCGATCCCGCGCGACGCCCGCGTGGTGATCGTCTGCGCCAGCGGCAACCGCTCGGCGCTCGCCGCCGACACGATGCAACAGATGGGCTACCACGACGTCGCCTCCTTGCGCGGCGGCTTCAAGGCCTGGTACAGCGCCGGCCTGCCCGTCGAGTCCTGACGCACCCGCGCGTTGACCGGCTGCGGACCGCGCTGCTCGGGCGCGCCCCGCAGCGCGCCGAGCGGGACCCGCCGTTCCGCGAGGCCGCGGTCACGCTCTTGCTGGCACCCCAGGGTGACGACCTCGCCCTGCTGTTGATGGAGCGCGCGGTGCGTGCGGGCGACCCGTGGTCCGGGCAGGTCTCGCTGCCCGGCGGGCGTTACGAGGAGCACGATGCGAGTCTGCTCGAGACCGCGCTGCGGGAGCTCCGCGAGGAGGCCGGGGTCGAGGTCGTCCCGGCGCAGGTGCTCGGCGAGCTGGACGAACTCCGGCCGCGGATCGCCGCGCTGCCCTCGGTGATCGTCCGGCCCTATGTCGCGGCTGTGACGGAGCGACCCCTGTTGACGCCCAATGACGAGGCCGCTGCGTTGTTCTGGGTGCCCGTCGATACTCTGCGCGACCCCGCGCGCCGGGTGCAGCGATCGGTGGAGGCGCGCGGGCTGCGCATGAAGGTCGAGGGCATCGATCTCGACGGACGCCTGCTCTGGGGGATGACCGAGCGGATCCTCGCAGGGCTGCTGCCGTTGCTGTGATACCGCGTCGTGACCCGCTCGTGACATCGGCCCCGAATCCCGCGAGTGACCCCTCTCGTACTAGGTCCCATATGCTGAAGCCATTGTCCACCCTCGGCCTGCTCGTCGGCGTGCTGTCGGCCGCGCCGGTGGCGGCGCAGGACCCACTCCCCGCCGGGGTCGCCGTCGCGACCTTTGACTCCGTGTGGGCGAAGATCGACCGCACCTACTACGACACCGCCTTCCTCAAGACGCGCTGGGTGGCGCTGCGGGATTCGCTGCGCCCCATTGCCGCGGCCGCGCGGACCAACCCCGAGCTGCGGGCCACGCTGCAGGGCATGCTCGGCGAGATCGGCACCTCGCACTTCGGACTCATCACCGAGGAAGCCTCGCCGGCGATCGCCCCCGACGAAGCGGCCAGCGCGGCGAATCCCGGGTCGATCGGCGTCGAGGTGCGCTTCGCGGGGAGTGACCTGGTGGTCTTCCGCGTGACCCCGGACGGGCCGGCCTGGCGGGCGGGCGTGCGGCCGGGCGACAAGATCACCCGTATCGGCACCCGGACGACGGCCGAGGTGCTGGAGTCGCTGGCGTCCATCACGGTGCCGGCGGTGCGCAAACAGACGCTGTACTCGGCGACCGCGCAGACGCACGCGCGGCTGAATCGGTCGCCGGGCGACAGCGTGCTGCTCGAGATCGGCGGGCGGGAGCGCTGGATCGTCGCCGAGCGGGCGCGTGGGCAGGTGCAGCGCTTCGGCAACCTGCCGGCCATGCCGGTCACCGCCGATGTGAGCGAGCGGGTGATCGACGGGCGCCGCGTGGGGATCATCGCGTTCTCGGTGTGGATGCCGGTGGTGGTGGCGCAGGTGGACAGCGCGATGGACCGCCTGCGCGACGCCGACGCGATCATCTTCGACATCCGCGGGAACCCGGGTGGTGTAGTAGGGATGGTCGGGGGGCTGGCGGGGCACGTGCTGGACACGACGGCGCTGCTGGGGACGTTGTATCAACGCGGGGTCACGCTGAGTCTGCGGGCCAACCCGCGGCGGGCGAACACCCGCGCGGAGCGGGTGGTCCCCTTCAGTGGCCCGGTGGCGGTGCTCATCGACGACATGTCGGCGAGCGCGTCGGAATTCTTCGCGGCGGCCCTGCAGGGCTTGGACCGTGCGCGGGTGTTCGGGACGACGTCGGTCGGGGCGTCGGTGCCCGCGCTGATGGGACGGCTCCCGAACGGCGATGTGTTGTTGCATGCGATCGCGGACCATACCGACAGCAAAGGACGCCGGGTCGAGGGGGTGGGTGTGATCCCGGATGAAGTGGTCCCGCTGGACGCTGCGACCCTCGCGGCGGGACGAGATGCGGTCGTGGAAGCGGCGCTGCGCTGGGCGGCGCGCCAGCCACGGCGTTAACCGAGCTGATGGAGTCACCACGTATGTCCATGTCGATGATCCGTACCGCGCTCGCGCTCGTGCCGCTGGCACTCGCGATGCCGCAGACCACGACGGCGCAGGCCCTGCCCGAGGCGCGGACCCTGATCGACCGCTACCTGCAGGTGTCGGGCGCGGCCAAGATGCTCAATGCCCCGGGGGTCCGCACCAAGGGGACCTTCGATCTGCAGGCGGCCGGGATCTCGGGCGCGCTCGAGGCCATCCAGTCCAAGGACGGCCGCTCGCTCACGACCATCAGCCTCCCTGGGATCGGTGAGGTGAAGCAGGGCACCGAGCTCGACTTCGCGTGGGCGATGGACCCCTTCCAGGGGCCGCGACTGATCGAGGGCGCAGAGTTCGCGCAGTTGAAGGAACAGCAGGACCCCAAGGCGCAGATGCGCGACGCGGCGTTCGTCAGCAGCGCGACGACCGTGGAGCGTACCACGATGGACGGACAGCCCTGCGTGAAGGTGAAGCTGGTCTGGAAGTCGGGCCGCGAGTCCGTCGAGTGCTACAGCGAGCAGACCGGCTTCCTCGTGGCGTCCGAGGGCGTGCAGAAGTCGCCCATGGGCGACATTCCCACGACCACCTTCTACCGCGACTACAAGGACCTCGGCTACGGCGTGATGAGCGCCACCAAGGTCGTGCAGCAGGTGATGGGGCAGGAGCAGGTGTTGTCGTTCACGTCGATGTCCGTCGAGGCGATCCCGCCCGAGGTCTTCGTCGTGCCGGCCGAGATCAAGGCGCTACGTAAGTGAGTCGGGGGAGAGCGCATGCCCCGACAGGGTCGTGCGCTCGCCGCTCACGCGGACGGTCTGGCCGAAGCGGCGCCAGAGCCAGGCCGTCGTCGCCCACGCGGCCAGCGCGGCGACGACCACATCGCTGACGAAGTGCGCGTGGGCCAGTACGCGGGTCAGTCCGCAGCCGACGGCCAGGCCCAGCCACACCCAGCGGGCCCGCGGGAACAGCCGGCAGAGCATCCACGCCGCGCCGAACGCCACCATCGTGTGGCTGCTGGGCAGCGCGAGCCCACTCGTCGAGAAGCTGCGCTCGGTGAATGCCCGCCACGAGTAGAGCCCAGCGGCGACCTCCGGCCGCTCACGCCGCAGCAGCAGCTTCAACAGCTCCGCCACGATGCCCGCGACCACCGGTGACCCGAGCAGGAGCAGGGCGCGCCGCCGGGCGTCGAGCGCGGCGCGACGTTCGTGCAGGTAGAGCGCGAGTGCGACGATCCCCCAGAGCGGGAGATACCCGACGACGCGCAGCATGCGACCGAGATCACCGTCGTAGATGCGCTTGTCGACCAGATGCGCGTAGGCCCATTGGTCGACGAGCACCGCGCCGATCAGCAGGGCGGCCCCGATGAACAGGCGCTGCAGGTGTGTGCGGTTCATGCGGACGACGCCTCTTCGCGAAGGGCGGGGCGTGGCTCGTCGAGGAGCAGGGCCACGCGGAGGATGCGGCGCTTGTGGACGGCGAGCACCTTGGCGGTGAGGCCGGCCGTGCGCACGGTGTCGCCCACGCGCGCGGGCCGGCCGAGCGTGCCGAAGACGAAGCCCCCGACGCTGTCGAACTCATCGACCGGCAGCCCCAGGTCCAGCTGGTCCTCGAGGTCGTGCAGGGAATGCTGGCCGGCGACATGCAGTTCGTTGTCGTGCATCCATTCGAGCGGTTCCACCCCGGGCTCATGCTCGTCGTGGATCTCGCCGACGATCTCTTCGATGAGATCCTCGAGCGTCACGATCCCCGCGGTGCCGCCGAACTCGTCGAGGACCACCGCCATCTTGATGCGCTGGCGCCGCATGTCGCGGATCAGCGGTTCGACCCGCCGCGATTCAGGCACCAGCAAGGGGTCGCGCAGCAGCGCCCGCAGGTCGGTCTCGCCCCGCTGGATGCCCCGCCACAGCTCGCGCGCAACGAGCACGCCCACGATATCGTCGATGCCCCGGTCATAGACGGGGATGCGCAGGAAGCCCGTCGACAGCATGAGCTGCTGCGCCTCGAGGGGCGAGGACTCCACCGAGATCGCGGTGATCGCGGTGCGCGGGGTCATGACCTCGCGCACCAGCACGTCGTGCAGCTGCATCACGTTGCTCACGACCTGCCACTGGGTCTCGTCGATCTCGCCTTCCCGCCGCCCGATCTCGGCGAGGATCTCGAGCTCGGCGCGGCTCACCGTCGTGCCGTGCCCGTGTCCGCGGTCGGCACCGAGCAACTTGTTCACGAAGGCCAGTGGGATGAGCACGGGGCGCATGGCCACGATGAGCACGCGCAGGACATGCGCCGTGGTCGGCGCCAACTGCTGCCAGTACCGCGCGCCCAGGGTCTTGGGCATGATCTCGGACAGGATCAGGATCAGCACGGTGAGCACGGCCGAGAACAGCGCCATCCACCGGCTCCCGAAGACCTGCAGGGCGATGGCCCCGCTGACGGCCGCGCCCACGGTGTGCGCGATCGTGTTCAGCGTCAGGATCGCCGCGATGGGCTCGTCGATGCGGCGCCGGAACTGCTTCAACAGCCCCGCTGCGGGGTCCTCCTGCTCCTCGAGCAGTCCGATGTACCCGTGGGTCACGGACAACAGGACGGCCTCGAGCACCGAGCACACGAACGACAGGGCGAGCGCGGTCCCGATGACGACGACGAGGGTCAGCATATGGGCTGGAATCTACAGCGGCCTACCAGCGGGTGGTGACGCGGAGCACCACGGCCCGCCCCACGGCGTCGGCGAACTCCTTGTAGCGGGACATATGGTCGCGGTAGCGCCGGTCCAGCGCATTGCGGAGGTCGAGGTCGAGCAGCAGTACCCGTCCGGCGAGGTCCCACGCGGCCGAGCTCCGCAGATGGAGCAGCGTATAGGCCGCGGTGGCGACATCGCGCGGCTCGAGCCGGGACTGCCGCGCGTGGTGCTCGGTGACCAGCGCCAGTTGTGGCCGCAGCAGTGCGCCGGCGCGCGGGCGCGACCACGTCGCCGTCCCGACGAGGCGCAGCGGCGGCATGAACGGGAGCGGGAGTCCCGTCGCGGTGTTGGTGCCGCGACCGTAATCGCCGCTGCCCGAGAGCGCGAACCCCGGCGTCGCCTGCCACCGCGTGGTGAGCTCCACCCCGCGCAGGACCGCATCGCCCTGCACCACGGCCAGCGAGTCGAAGACGAAGCCGCCGCTCCCGGTAGGTCGCAGGTAGATGTAGTCAGCGATCCGGTTGTCGTAGGCCGACAGCTCGGCGCGCAGCGGGCCGCGCGCGACGCGCAGCGACAGGTCGGTGCTCAGCGAGGACTCCACGGCGAGCGTCGGGTCGCCCCGCTCGTAGGCCCGCGTGCCCTCGTGGAAGCCATTGGCGAAGAGCTCCGACGCGGTCGGGGCCCGAAAGCCGCGCCCGACGTTCAGCGCGAGGACCACGCCCGGTCGCAGCGCGTAGGATGCCCCCATGCTGCCGGTGACCGCGTCGAAGCGGCGCGTCTGCGCCTGCAGGTCCAGCACCGCATCGTCGTCGGCGTGCAGGTGGCGGCGGTCGTAGCGGGCCCCGACGGACAGCGCGAGGCGCCCGTAGTCCGCCGACTCGGTGACGAAGGCCGCCAGGTCCTCCGTGCGGCTGCCGGGGATGAGCGTCGCAGAGCCCCGCTTCTCGAAGCGCCCGTGCATCGCGAAGACGCCCGCCGTGCCGCGCCAGCGCTCGCCCAGCGGATGGTGCCACTCGAGCAGCGCCGTCTGCGTGCTGGCGAGGAGCCCGAGGACGACATCGGATGCGATCGCCGGGTCGTACTCGCGGCGATAGTTGCGCTCCCAGCCCAGCGTCGCCTCGATCGCGCCGTCGGCCTGCGGGGCGCGCAGGACCACGCGGGCGCGGTCGGTCGAGATGCGCTGGTAGCCCGCGAAGCCCGGCGCGCTGACCGTGTCGTCGAAGATGCCGATGCGCTCCTCGCGCGAGGATGCCGTGAACTCGCCGCTCAGCCGTGCGCCATGCCATCCGGCGGCCAGCTCGCCGTTGAACGCGCGGCTCTCGGTGTTGGGGAGGGCGCCGCGCGGCGTGCGCATCGTCCCGGCGTCGCGGCCGGTGAGCGTGGCCCGGAGCGCGCCTCGCCCCCGCGCGAGGTCGAGCCCGGCGGTCGCATCGGCCCCGCCGATGCCGCTGTGATACGCCACCGCCACGCTGCGCTCGGCGAGCCAGCCCTCGAGCCCCCGCGCGTCGAGCAACGGCCGCCGCACGACATTGATGACGCCGCCGATCGCGTCGGAGCCGTAGCGCACCGAGGAGGGCCCTTTCACGACCTCGATGCGTTCGGCGCCCATCGTCTCGACGTTCGGCGCGTGGTCGGCGCCCCACTGCTGAGTCTCGACGCGCTGGCCACCGTCGAGCGTGACGATGCGGGTGGAGTGCAGCCCGCGGATGACCGGCTTGCCGATGCCCGTGGTCATGGACATGGAGCGCAGGCCGGCGAGCCCGGCGAGGGTCTCGCCGATCGACGCGGCCTGCTGCGTGCGCAGGGCGGCGCCGTCGAGGAGCACGACCGGCTGCACGGCGCGGCGGGCCACGGAGTCGATGCGGGCGCGGATCTCGACGCCGCCGATGCGCACCGGGACGGGAACGGTATCGGTGCTGCCACCCTGGAGCAGGGCGAGGGCGGCGAGTGGGACGAGCATCGGCAGGTCAGGGCTTCGAGGTTACGTTGGGGCTTGTCTTAAAGTTAGGATTAACTAAACTTGTATTATGTCGCTCCGCAAGCTGACCGACCCGACCGTCCCATCCCACCGATGCCGCCCGTGATCGATCCCGCCGCCGCCCTCTTGGCCTTCGCCGCGCTGAGCCTCGGCGTCGCGGCGCTGTGGTGGCCGCGCAGCGGGATCATCGCGCGGGTGCAACGCATCCTCCGGCTCACCGAGCGCGTGCGTACCGAGGACGCCGTGAAGTACCTGTATCACGCCGGGTCCGACGGATCGGCGGTGCGCGCCGAGGCGCTGGCCGGCGCGCTGGCGCTGCGCCCCGCGCGGGCCCGCGAGCTGCTGACGACCTTGGTCGCGCGGGGCCTGGTCACGACGGTGGGGGTGGGCTTCGCGCTCACCGAGCCCGGGCGGCGCGATGCGCTGCGACTGGTCCGCGCGCACCGCTTGCTCGAGCGCTATCTCGCCGACCACACGGGCGTGGCACCCACCGAATGGCATGAACTCGCCGAGGACGCCGAGCACGACCTCACGGCCGACGAAGCCGAGGCACTCGCGGCGCGGCTCGGGAACCCGCGCTTCGATCCGCATGGCGACCCCATCCCGACGGCCGACGGGGAATTGCCCAGCGCGCCGGTGATCCTGCTCGACGACCTGCGGCTGCATGAGCCCGGCACGATCGTGCACATCGAGGACGAGCCGCCGGAGGCCTTCGCGACCCTGCAGCAAGTCGGCGTCGTGCTCGGGGGCACCGTGGTCGTCCGGGCGCGCGATCCCCAGCAGGTGGAGATGGAGATCGACGGCAGGCCGCTGCGGCTCCCGCGCCTGTTGGAGTCGGCGGTCAGCGTGCGGCGCTCGGTGGCGATCCCCACGGGCGCGGTGCGCACGCTGGCGTCGCTGCAGCCGGCGGAGTCGGCGCGCGTGGCACGCGTGGCCCTGGCCTGTTCGGGGGCGCAGCGCCGCCGACTGCTGGACCTCGGCGTGGTGCCGGGCACGCGCATCACCGCCGTGCTGCGCAGTGCGGGCGGCGACCCGGTCGCTTACGATGTGCGCGGGGCGCTGATCGCGCTGCGGCGCCAGCAGGCAGAGTGGATCGAGGTGGTCGCCGACGCCGCGCAGGCCAACGAGCGCAGCGCATGAGTCCGGTCACGTTTCGCGGCCGGGCGCTCGCGCGCGACCGCACGCTCGTCCAACTGTCCTCGCGCAGCGCGAACGCCGACTACGTGGTCGCGCTCGCGGGGAATCCCAACACCGGCAAGAGCACGGTCTTCAATGCGCTGACGGGGCTGCGGCAACACACGGGCAACTGGCCGGGCAAGACGGTGACGCGGGCGGAGGGCCGCTTCACCGTGGGCGCGACGCGCTTCCGGCTCATCGACCTGCCGGGGACCTACTCGTTGCAGGCGGCCAGCGCCGACGAAGAGGTCGCGCGCGACATGCTGTTGTTCGGCGAGCCGGATGTCACGGTGCTGGTGCTCGACGCCACGCGGTTGGAGCGCAATCTCAATCTGGCCCTGCAGGTGTTGTCGATCACGTCGAAGGTGGTGGTGTGCCTCAACCTGATGGACGAAGCGCGCCGGCACGGGATCGCCGTGGACCCCGTGGCGTTGCAGCGCGAGCTGGGCGTGCCCGTGATCGCGGCCTCGGCGCGGCAGGGCGTGGGGGTCGAGGAACTGCGCCAGGCCATCGACCTGATGGCGCGGGGCGAGACCCCGACCACGCCCTATCGCGAGATGCGCTACGCGCCCTCGGTCGAGGCGCTGATCACCGAGGTCGAGACGGCGGTGCGGGCGAACGATCCGGCGCGCGAGAACGCCCGCTGGATCGCGCTGCGCCTGTTGCAGAGCGATGCGCGGGTGGAGGCCGCGCTGACCGGCGATGCCGAGCCGGTGCGCCGTGCCGCGAGCGATGCCCGCTGGCGCCTGCCGGCCGACTTCAACGACCGCATCACCGAGGGCATCTATGCGTCGGCGGAGCGCATCGCGCAGGTGGCGCAGGGGGGGCAGTTGCGGCAGCTGCGCGCGACCTTCGACGCCACGCTGGACCGCTGGCTCACCAGCCGCGTCACCGGCTTTCCCCTGATGATCCTCCTGCTCGGCGTGGTCTTCTGGATGACCATCGCCGGCTCGAACGTGCCGTCGTCGTTCCTCGCGTCGGTGCTGCTCGATACGGTGCATCCGTGGTTGCAAGGCGCGACGGCGTCGCTGGGGGTCCCCGCGTTCCTGCGCGGCCTGCTCGTGGACGGCGTGTACCTGGGCACCGCCTGGGTGGTGGCCGTGATGCTGCCGCCCATGGCGATCTTCTTTCCGCTCTTCACGCTGCTCGAGGACTTCGGCTACCTGCCGCGCGTGGCCTTCAACCTCGACGCGCTGTTCCGCCGCGTCGGCGCGCACGGCAAGCAGGCACTCACGATGTGCATGGGCTTCGGTTGCAACGCCGCGGGGGTGGTCGCCACGCGCGTGATCGACAGTCCCCGCGAGCGGCTGGTGGCGATCATCACGAACAACTTCTCGCTGTGCAACGGCCGCTGGCCGACGCAGATCCTGATGGCCTCGGTGTTCATCGGGGCCGTGGCGCCGCCGGCCCTCGGCGGCCTGGTCTCGGCGGCCTCGGTGGTGGGCGTCACGCTGCTCGGCGTGGTGATGATGTTCGTCGCGTCGTGGGTGCTCACGCGCACCGTGCTGCGCGGCGAGGCGACCAGCTTCTCGCTGGAGCTGCCGCCGTACCGGCCGCCCCGGTTCTGGCAGACGCTGTACACCTCGCTGGTGGATCGCACCTTGATCGTCCTGTGGCGCGCGGTGCTCTTCGCCGCGCCGGCGGGCGCGGTGATCTGGCTCATCGCGAATGTGTCGGTGGGGGGCAGCAGTCTCGCCGAGATCGGCGTGCGCTGGCTGGACCCCGTCGGCATCGTGCTGGGCCTGAACGGCGTGATCCTGCTCGCGTACGTCGTCGCGATCCCCGCGAACGAGATCGTGATCCCCACCGTGCTCATGCTGACGGTGCTGACCGGTGGCACGCCGGAACTCGGCGCCGGCGCCGGGGTGATGTTCGAGCTGGAGTCGGCGGGTGTCGGGGCGTTGCTGCGCGACCATGGCTGGACCACGCTGACGGGGCTGTCGGTGATGCTGTTCTCCCTGTTGCACAACCCGTGTTCGACGACGATCTATACCATCTACAAAGAGACGGGGAGCGCCCGCTGGACGCTGGTGGCCTCGCTGCTCCCGGTGGTGATGGGGGTGACCGTCTGCTTCCTCGTGGCCCAAGTGTGGCGGCTCGCCACCGGTGTACCCTGATCCTTCCGATGACGCCTGCCAAGCGCCCGCCCGCCGCGGACCTCAGTGCCCCGGTCGAGGACTATCTCAAGGCCATCTACGCGCTGGAGCGCGATGGCACCTCGGCGGCGACGAACGAGATCGCCTCGCGGCTCGAGATCGCGCCCGCCTCCGTGAGCGGGATGGTGCGGCGTCTGGCCGACCAGGGGCTGGTGATGCACGAGCCCTATCGCGGCGTGCGCCTCACCGACGCCGGCCGCAGCAACGCGCTGCGCCTGCTGCGTCGGCATCGCATCCTCGAGTGCTACCTCACGCAGGTGCTCGACTACCCCTGGGACGGGGTGCACGACGAAGCCGAGCGGTTGGAGCATGCGGCATCGGACGCGTTGATCGAGCGCATGGCCGCCGCGCTGGGGCATCCCACGGTGGACCCGCACGGGGCGCCGATCCCCACGGCCGACGGCGTCGTGCATGAGCCCAGGCATCGGAGTCTCGTAGAGCTCGCGGTCGGTGCCCGCGGTGTCGTGGCGCAGGTGACCGATGAGGACCCGGAGTTCCTGCGCTATCTGGGCGGGCTGGGACTCACGCCGGGTGCGGCGGTGATGATCGCGGCCAAGGAGCCCTTCGACGGTCCATTGACGATCGTGGTCGGCGCATGTGAGCGCGTGATTGGCACCTTTGCGGCGGCCCGCGTGTTCGTCACGGAGACCATCGCGGGGCGTTCCGGGCCTCGCGCGACCCCCCCACAGCCGTCCTGAGTCCTCGCCCATGCGGCACGCGTCACTGGTGACGTCTGCACTCCGCAGCGGCCGCCACGTGGCGCTCGCGCTGCTGTGGGGGGCGCTGTCGGGCCTCGAACCGTCGTCGGTCCTGGCGCAAGGAGTGGTTCCTGCGCAAGGGTCGGCGCCTGCGCAGGGGGCGGTGGCTCCGCAGCGCTCACTGCCCCTGCGTGGCATCGCGCTCGACGCACGCCTCGCGGCCGACCACGGTGTGACCCTGGGCGACACCGTCCTGCTCGGCGCACATCCCGAGTCGTTGCAGGTCCGTGCGGTGGTGCGGGCCTTCGTGGCCCGGGGGGCCGACCCCAGTGAGGTCGCTCGCGCGGAGTATCGCGGGCGTCTGCATCTCACCCAGTTACAATCGCTGATCGGCTACGGCGACCGCGTCGATCGCTTCGCGGTCGCGACGCCGCGCGGTGCGGTCCTCGACACGGCCGTGGCGCGCATCAACAGCGCGGCCTTCGGGTTCCGTGCGCATCGCAGCGCCGACGTCGCTGTAGAGACCTCGGCGACCTTCGCGGTGCTCTCGCGCTTCCAACGCGCGATCGGCGGCATCACCATCGTGGCGAGCGCGACCTTCCTGGTGTGCATCATGCTGCTCAAGGTCGATGAACGCCGGCGCGATGTCGCCGCGCTGCGCATGGTCGGGATCTCGCGCCGCACAGTGGTCGCCGCCGTCGTGCTCGAGGCGACCCTGGTGGCGCTGCTGGGCAGTGCGCTGGGCGCCGGGCTCGGCGCGCTGATCTCGGCTGTGGTGAACCGACATTATCAGGCCGTGTACCGAACGCCGCTGATGTTCTCGCTGGTCACGCCGTCCACGCTGGCGGTCGCGGTACTGGTGTCGGTGCTGGTGGGCATCACGGCGGGCCTCGTCGCGAGCCTGCGCCTCGTGCGGCAGCATCCGCTCGCGCTGCTGGGCCGGTGAGCGGCCGCGTACCGTGAGGCGATTCGTGTGGGCAGCGCGCAGCTTGCTGCGACACCGCGCACGGGTCACGCTGGCCGTGCTCGGCATCGCGGTCGCGGCCGCGATGTTGCTCGACATGGTGATGCTGGGGGGTGGCATGACGGTCTCGTTCCGCTCGCTGCTCGAGTCGCAGGGATATGCGCTGCGCGTGGCCCCACGGGGCACACTGCCCTTCGACTCCGAGACCACGGTGCCCGGCGCCGCCGCACTGCGACAGCGCCTCGTGCAGCGCCCGGAGATCGACGCGGTCGGCATGGTGCTCGGCGCGCCCCTGCGGGCGGAGCGGGCCGGCGGCGTGGTCACCGCGTCGGCGCTCGGTGTCGATCCTGAGGAACAGGTGGACTACCGTGTCGAGGAAGGCGCTGATCTGTCGCGGCCCGACGCGCTGCTGGCCAGCGAGACCTTTCTGGCCGCCACCGGCATGCGCATCGGCGACACGATCACCCTGGCCGCAGGCTACGACCCGCAGTTGCGCACGTACACCGGTCGCCGGCTGCTGACGGTCGTCGGTCGGGCACGCTTCACCTATCTGCCGCCCGATCGCCCGGCGGTCGCGGTGCTCCTGCCCACGCTGCAGGCGATGGGTGGTGCACGGACGGCGGATCGCTTCTCCCTGGGCTTGCTGCGCGTCGCCGATGGCGTCGACGTCGAGGCACTGGCGGCGACCCTCGCGCGCGAAGAGCCGGCCCTCGCGGTGATCTCGACGGCCGAGGCCCTGCGCGCGGTGGAAGAACGGCTGCAGTACTTCCGTCAGCTCGCCGTGATCCTCGGCGTCGTGTCGCTGGTGGTGGGATTCCTGCTGGTCACGACCATCGTCACGGTCGGCGTGAACGAGCGCTTGGGTGAGATCGCGGTGCTGCGGGCGATCGGCACGTCCACCGGCGGGATCATCGCGCAGGTGGTCGCCGAGGGGGCGATCCTCGGCGCGGTGGGCGCCGTGGCGGGGCTGGGCCTGGGTCTGGTGACCGCCGTGTGGCTGAATGGCATCCTTGGGGACTTCCCCGGGCTGCCACCGGCCTTTGACTTCTTCGTGTTCCGCGCGCGCGACGCGGCCGTCTCGCTGGGGCTGCTGGTGCTCTGTGGCACGGTCGCGGGTGTGCTGCCAGCGTGGCGGGTGGCGTCGT
The DNA here is from genome assembly GCA_964503275.1 of uncultured Gemmatimonadaceae bacterium. Classification (GTDB taxonomy): domain Bacteria; phylum Gemmatimonadota; class Gemmatimonadetes; order Gemmatimonadales; family Gemmatimonadaceae; genus DASRAP01. Next base: position 13,514 of record CAZCZO010000010.1, read on the forward strand.
TGCCGATCGCGCGGACCCTGCGTGAGGATGCCGTGGTATGAGCGAGCCGTTGATCCGGGTGCGCGACGTGGAGCGGACGTACGCGCTCGATGGCGTCACCGTGCCCGCCTTGCGCGGCGTGTCCTTCGACATCGCGACCGGTGAGTACGTCGCGATCACCGGGCGCTCGGGCTGTGGCAAGTCCACGCTGCTGAACGTGCTGGGTGCGCTCGATGCCCCGACCGGTGGCCGCGTCGAGGTGGCCGGCACCGATCTCGCCACCCTCGACGAACGGGCCGCGACGCGCTTCCGGCTGCGCAGCATCGGCTTCGTGTTCCAGCGCTTCTACCTCATGCCGATGCTCTCGGCGCTCGAGAACGTGACGCTGCCGATGGCCGAGGCGGGGCTGGGTGCGCGGGCCCGCGATGCGCGCGCGGCCGAGCTGTTGGCGCGCGTAGGCTTGGCCGGACGCGAGCGGCATCGGCCCGCGCAACTGTCGGGCGGTGAGCAGCAGCGCGTGGCGATCGCGCGGGCGCTGGCGAACGGGCCGCGCGTCGTGTTGGCCGACGAGCCCACGGGGGAACTGGACGCCCACACCGGCGCCGAGATGATCGCGCTGTTCGATACGCTGCACCGCGACGGCGTGACGCTGGTGGTGGTGACGCATGACGACGCGCTGGCGGCCGCCGCACGGCGACGGATCGTCCTGCGCGATGGGCGGGTCGTGAGCGACGGCGCGGGCGCATGATCTGGCGGCTGGCGTTGCGCACGCTGTCCGTGCGGCCCTGGCGTACCCTCGCGCTCCTGGCGGGCTATGCGATCGGCGTGGGGGTGATGATCGTCCTGCTGTCCATCGGCGAGGCGATGATGGCGCAGGGCCGCGAGGAGCGCTTGGTCGGCGGCGGCACGGTGACCGTGCTGCCCGAGGGCCTGGACCTCGAAGTGCTGAAGACCGGCGGCCTGGGCGGGATGTACTTCTCGATCCCCAATGCGAGGTTCGTGTACGAGCAGATGCTCACCTCGCCGCGCTGGGCGGATACCATCGTCGCGGTGGCGCCGCAGATCGAGGGCAAGCTGCTGTATCTGCGCCTTAAGGACGACCGCCTGCTCACGCTGCGCGCGACCGGGGAGATCCCGTCCCGCAGCGCCGCGGTGGGAGCAGCTCCGACGATCACGGCGGGCCGCTGGGAGGACGACGACGAGGACCGCGCATGGTCCATGCCCACGCCGCGCGAACGGCTCGCGGCGATGGACCATTTTCACGAGACGCCCGCCGCTGCGCCCGATCGTGCGACCTGGGCGGAGTGGCACTATTTCAACCTGCGCACGCCCGACGCGGACCGCTGGGCCTTCCTCACCTTCGCGCTGGCGGGCGATGTGCCGCAGGGCGACTGGCGCGGCGAGGTGTCGCTGACCTGGCACCAGACCGGGCGCGCCGCGCGGCGCTTTGCGATGACGGTCCCGCGTGAGGCGGTGCGCTACTCGACCACCGACGCCGACCTCACGCTCGGCGGCTCCAGCGTGCGGCTGGACGAGGCCGGCCGATATGTCGTGACCGCGACGGCGCGCGAGATCGGCGTGGCGACCGGGGCGACGGCGCGCGTGGCACTGGTCGTGACGCCCGAGCCGCGCGCCTACTTCCCCAACGCGGCGATCGGTGGGGATGACCTGCTCAGCGGCTATGCCGTGCCGGTGCTACGCGGGACCGTGCATGGCGAGATCTGTCTCGACGCGCGGTGCACCAGGTTCGACGCCGCCCCCGCGTACCACGACCACAACTGGGGCACCTGGCGCGCTGTGGCCTGGGAGTGGGGCGTGGTGCAGGCCGGGTCGTTCGGCCTGCTGTATGGCCGCGTGGAGCGCACGGATGCGCTCGCCGTCAGTGAACCGTTGTTCCTGTATCTCACCGATTCGTTGGGCTTTCGTACGCTGATGCGGCCGAAGCGCATCCACTACGACGACACGCGGCGCGTCGTGGTGGCCGGGGTGCCCGTGATGGTCCCGGCCCGCGCGACGCTCGAGGACATCCGAGGCGCGGACACGCTCACGCTCGCGCTCGACGTCGAGGATGCGATGGTGACGGACATCCGCGACCGTCAGCGCGGCGACGGCAGCTGGCGAGACGCGCCGCGCCCGTACTTCGTGCAACTCAAGGGCCGCGCCACGCTGCGCGGCCGTGTGGGTGGCCGCGCGATCGATGCGACCGGGGTGGCCTTCTTCGAGACCTATCGCTGAGCGCTACTGCCGCGCCAGCGAGCGCCCGCCCGTGTGCAGATAGCGCACCTGCCCCGCGGCATCGCGTTGCAGCGCGAATCGCATCGTGCCGTTGGGTGTGGCGATGGCGAAGGCATCGTCGCCGATCATCTGCACCGGCGAGGCCGCGCCGCCCTGCGAGGCCTGCAGGGTGCCTCCCTCGTCACGGATGATCACGCTGCGTGCGCCCATCGCATAGCGACCGACCAATGCGGCCCGTTCCGCCGCCGTCGGGGCGCGCGGTGCGGGGGCGGCGGCCGGTGCGAGCGGGGTCACGCCCGCCGCGAGGCGCAGCGCCGCGTCGACCACCCCGTTCAATGGCGCGCCGCTCAGGTTGTCGATCAGCACCACGGACGTGCGCGTGGCCGGCAGCATCACCACCTGGGCGTCGAACCCGTTGATGGATCCGCCGTGCTGCCACGACAACCGACCGCCGCGGCGCATCGTCATGACGCCGAAGCCGTAGCCCGCAGAATCCGCAGGCGCGCTGCCCGGCGGCACCACGTAGGGCGTCGTCATGCGTGTGACGGCGGCGGGGCTGAGCACGGTCGCCCCGTTCGCGCGGCCCGAATCCATCAGCACCATCGTGAAGCGGGCCACTTCCTCGGCGCTGGCCATGAGGAAGCCGGCGGCCCACTGCGCGGTGTTCTCGGTGAACGGACGCACGAGGCTCACCGGCGCTGCCGCGCCTGCGGCCAAGTGCCCCTGCGACGCCGAGAACGTCAGGGCTTCCAGCGGCTTGAAGGTGGCACGCGGCATGCCGCTGGGGCGCAGGACCATCCGCTCCAGCAAGGTGGCGAAGCGTGCCGCGCCCGCGCGTTCGGCCACATAGCCGGCCATCGAGAAGCCGGGGTTCGAGTACGAGTACACGGCCCCGGGGTCGGTGAAGAACATGGTGTCGGTGACCTCGCGCATCACCTCGCCGAGTGCACTCTCCCCCATGCGCCCGTAGGCCACCGCGTTGTCGATCCAGCCCGCGTGATGGGTGAGCAGCTGCCGGGTATTCACGGTCGCCACGCGGCCTTGCAGTTCCGTCACGTAGCGGCCGATCGGGGCCTCGAGATCGACCAGCTTCGCGACTTCGAGCTGCGCGAGCAGTGCCCCGGTGAACATCTTGGTCACCGAGCCCAGGCGGAACAACGTCTCGCGCGTGACCCGCTCGCCCGACTCGATGTTCGTCACGCCATAGCCCTGGGCGTACACCACGCGTCCTTCGTGCACCACCGCGAGCGACACGCCGGGGGTGCGCGTGCGCGTCATCTCGCGTTGCACGAGCGAGTCGAGGGAGGCGGCCCATGCGGGGGCCGCTGGCGCTGGCGCGGCCGCCGTGGCCGCCGGGCGCTGCGCGTCGGTGGCGAACGGCGCGGCGGGGAGCAGCGCGAGGGGCAGGGCGAGGCGGGTGCGGATCATCGGCTCTTGGCGTGGACCCAGTCGACGATCAGGCCCACGACCTCGGGGCCGATCCGCCCACTGGGCAGTCGGGGATAGTTCGACGGCGCACCGTCGGGGTCGGGCAGGAACAAGTGATTGAGCCCAGGGAAGACCCGCACCGTGACATCACGATTGCCACCGGCGCGGATCGCGGCGCCCAGCGTCTCGGCCTGCTCGGCCGTGACCTGGCGGTCGGTCGCTCCGTGCAGCACCAGCGCGGGCACCGTCACCTGTCTCGCGGTGGGCAGGGGATCATGACTGGCGAAGAAGCGCCACCACGGCCGCGTGACCGCGACCGAGTCGTACGTCGCCCGCGCCACCGCAGCGGCCGAGTCGCGCGCGGCGGCGCTGCGCAGCGTGCTGTCGCGGTCGATCGCGAAGCGCTGCTGATAGAGCACGATGTCGCGCCCGGTCTGCGCGGGACCCGCCATGAGGATCACGCCGCCGAGCCGGCGGTCGGTGGCCGCGACCATCGGGGCGATCATCGCGCCCTCGCTGTGGCCGAGCAGGATGATGCGCTCGGAGGCGACATCGGGACGGCCGCGCAGCCAGCGGAGCACCGCCCGCACATCGTCGGCGAAGTCGGCGCTGGTCGCGGCGCTGTGATCGCCCGTGGAGGCACCGGTGCCGCGATCGTCGAAGCGCAGCACCGCGACGCCGCTGCGGCCCAGCGAGTCGGCGAACTGGCGGAAGGGGCGATACCCGTTCGCCACCGGGATGAACTCGTCGCGGTCCTGCGGTCCCGAGCCGCTGATGGTCACCACGACGGGGAACGGGCCGGCGCCCTCGCGCGGCCTGGTGAAGGTCGCGGCCAGTGTATGTCCCGCCGGCGTGCTGATGCGTACCTGCTCGGCGCGATACGGCGCATCCGCGGGCGCCTCGTAGTCCGTGGCGCCGTAGCGCAGGTCGGCCAGCGCTTCGCCGCTGACCCGGACCAAGCGGAGACCCTGCGCGGGAACGCCGCCTCCGACGACCTGCCCACCCGCGTCATGCACGAACAGCGTCTCGACGCCGCCAAGGAGTACGCGCGTGGTGTCGCCCTGCCGCGTGAAGATGGCGGGCAAGGTCTGCCCGCCGCTGGCGAGGAACATCGGCACCGTGTCGCTGCGCCCCGCGGTCGTGCGGCTGGCGAAGTGCGCCAGTTGCGCGATCGACGAATTGATCAGCACCAGCGCGCCGCGCCGCGACGGCAGACGCTGCTCGGCCGCGCGGGGGTAGATCACGCTCAGCACGGCCGTGTCGCCGTCCAGCCCCAGGGTGACCCGCTGGAACGGTGACGCATCGGCGGCCGTGCGATACGCCGCGAGGTCCAGCGCCGAGAAGCGCTGCGGCGCGACCTCGATGGCCGACCACATGAGCCGCCCCGCTGTGCGGGTGATGATGTCGCCCGACCAGACGCGTTCGCGCACCGTGACGCGTTCGACGGAGATGGTGTCCGTACCCACCAGCATGAGGTATCCGAAGCTGCCGTCGGGATGCTGCGCGCCGAGTGGGAGGGTGCAGAGCGCGGCCGCCAGGGCGGCGGCGCGCAGGGATCGGGTCGGAACAGCGGCCATCAGAGCTCGTCGGGGCTTGGGGTCTGCTTTCCACTACGGACGGTGCCGCCCGCCCGTTTCTTGGGCGAGCGGCCCGCGTCCTTCAGGGCTTTGCGCAGCAGGAAGTCGATCTGCGCGTTCACCGAGCGCAGCTCGTCGTCGGCCCAGCGCTGCAGCGCAGTGTGGACCTCCGGCTCAAGGCGGAGGAGGAACGGCTTACGCACAGCGCCGGGCACGGGGCTCAGTGGATCGACCCGGTGTTCACCACCGGCTGGGCATCGTGATCGGAGCAGAGGACGACCAGGAGGTTCGACACCATCTGCGCCTTGCGCTCATCATCCAGCTCGATGATCTGCTTCTGGCTCAGCAGCTCGAGCGCGTGCTCGACCATGCCCACCGCGCCATCGACGATCTGCGCGCGGGCCGCGATGATGGCGGTGGCCTGCTGACGCCGGAGCATCGTGGCCGCGATCTCGGGCGCATAGGCCAGGTGCGAGATGCGGGCCTCGATCACTTCGACGCCCGCCTTGGCGAGCCGGTCGCGCAGCGCAGCGGCCATCGCCGCGGAGACCTCTTCGATGTGCGTGCTCAGCGCGATCTCGTCCTTGGTCGGCGTGTCGTACGGGTAGTTGGTCGCCAGGGCCCGCACCGCCGCCTCGGACTGTACCTGCACGTACTGCTCGTAGTTGTCCACCTCGAAGCAGGCCTCGGCCGTCTCGACCACCTTCCACACGACGATCGCGCCGATCTCGATGGGGTTGGAGTTCGAGTCGTTCACCTTGAGCTTGGCCGTCTCGAAGTTGCGTGTCCGCAGCGAGATGCGCTTGCGCATCGTGAACGGGTTGGCGAACCAGATGCCCGCCCGCTTCTCGCTGCCGACATAGCGGCCGAACAGCGTGACGACGCGCGCTTCGTTGGGGTTCACCACGAAGATGCCGGCGAGGCAGAAGCTGAAGACCGCGATGCCGATCATCCCGGCGATGATCACGGCGTCGAGGTCCCGCGAGGCCCCCGTGATCATGGCCGCGACCGAGGCCGCGATCAGGAGGATGAGGATCAGCAACGTGACGAGACCGGCAGGGGCCTTGTAGTCGATTTCGCGGATCATGGGCGTCAAGAGGGGTCAGGGGAGGGGGGCTGCTATATCTAAGTGATATCACATTGCAATGCCGCTGTCAAGCCGCCCGTCCCGCCGCCCGGTTAGCTTTCCAGCTCACCCTGTGTCCCTCGCCCTCGTCCCTCTGATCGTGTCGTACCTGTTCGGCTGCCAAGGGTGGAACTACGACGCGTGGGTCGGCCCCTTCTATCCCTCGGGGACGCGACCCGCGGCCTACCTGGCCACCTACGCCAAGGCCTTCGACACCGTCGAGGTCGACTCCACCTTCTATGCGATCCCGGCGAGCACCGTGGTGCGCGGCTGGGCCTCCCGCGTCCCCGAGCACTTCGTGTTCGCGCTGAAGCTCCCGCAGCAGATCACGCATGAGTGCCGGCTCCTCGCCTGCGAGGATCTCGTGGCGCTCTTCGCGGACCGCGCGCGCGAGCTGGGCCGCAAGCTGGGCCCCATCCTCATCCAGATGGGGCCGGACTTCTCGCCCGCCGAGTTCCCCGCGCTGGCCGGCTTCCTGCCGCAGTTGCCGCGCGACCTGCGCTTCGCGATCGAGTTCCGCGACCGCAACTGGGTCCGCGACGATGTGCTGGCGCTGCTGGCCGAGTACGGGGTCGCGCTGGCGCTCAGCGACGCGCGCTGGATCCCGCGCCGCACCGTGCTCAAGCTCGCCCTCGAGCCCACCGCCGACTTCCACTACCTGCGCTGGATGGGCCCCGACCGGACCATCACCGACTACTCGCACGTGCAGACCGAGCGCAGCCGCGAACTCGCCGCGTGGACCGAGGTGCTCCCGCTCGCGGCGCAGAAGGTCGCCACCGTGTACGGGTACGCGAACAACCACTTCGAAGGCCACTCGCCGCACACGCTGCGGGAGCTGCATCGCGCCCTGGGGCTCCCGGTGCGCGGCCGCGAGGTGCTGGTCGATCAACTCGAGCTGCTGTGAACGCGCGGTCGGTCCTGGTGCTGCTCTTCGGGGCGGCGACGGCAGCGCTGTGCATCCGCCTCGGCGTGTGGCAGTTGGACCGCCGCGCGGCGCGGCAGGCCTACAACGCCGAGGCGGCCGCGCGGCTGGCGGCGACGCCCAAGCCGCTGCGCGAGGTGCGCGGCGACTCCGCGGCGGTGCGTCTGCAGCGGGTGACCGCGGCGGGGCGCTGGCGCTACGACGCGGAGTTCGCGCTCACGGCGCGCTCGCGCAACGGCTCGCCCGGCGTGCACATCCTCACGCCCTTGCAGCAGGAGGGGACGGACACGCTGGTGCTCGTCACCCGTGGCTGGGTGTACGCGGCCGATGCGGCCACGGCCGACTTCGCCCGCTGGCGGGAGGGCGACAGCACGCGCTTCGAGGGCTTCGTGCTGCCGTTCCCTGCGCCGGGCAGCGGTCCGGATACCTCGGGTATCGCGCCCAAGGCGGTCATCCGGCTCGATGCGCCCCGCATCGCGGCGCGCCTCGGCGCCCCGCTCGCGCCCTACTATGTCGTGATCACCAGTGGCGGCGCGGCGGGCGGTGAGGTGCCGGTGCGCCTGAGCGAGCCGGCCGTCACCGACGAAGGCGCGCACTTCAGCTATGCGGTGCAGTGGTTCCTGTTCGCGACCATCTTCATCGTCGGGTCGCTGGTGGTGGTGCGGCGCGAGCGTCAGCGCAGCAGCCAGACCGCGACCGAGAAATAGATCACGATCCCCGTGACATCGACGATGGTCGCCACGAAGGGCGCGCTCGCGGTCGCGGGGTCGAAGCCGAAGCGGCGGAGCAGGAAGGGCAGCATCGCCCCGACCATCGAGCCGATGGTCACCACGCCCAGCAACGCGGCGCCGACGGTCCACGCCAGACGCTCGTAGTCCGCGCCGTAGTCCGACCAGCCGGCCAGTTGCCAGATGAGCACGCGCAGCACACCGATGGTCCCGAGGATGGCACCGAGGGTCAGTGCGGTGGGCAACTCGCGCAGCACGACCCGCCACCAGTCGCGGGTGCGCAGCTCGCCCATCGCCAGGGCACGGATGATCAACGAGGTGGCCTGTGAGCCCGAGTTCCCGCCGCTGGCGATGATCAAGGGCAGGAACAGCGAGAGCACCAGGGCCTTGTTCAGCTCGTCCTCGAAGCGCCCCATGGCGAGGGTGGTGAACATGCCGCCCACGAAGAGCACGCTCAGCCAGCCCACCCGCTTGCGCACCATCTCGGCGAAGCCGGTCTGTGTGTACGACTCGTCGAGGGCCTCGAGACCACCGAAGCGCTGCACCGACTCGGTCTGTTCTTCCTGGATGGCGTCGATGACGTCGTCGACGGTGACCATCCCGAGTGCGCGGCCGTTCTCGTCGACGACGGGCAGGGCGACCAGGTCGTACTCGGCGATCAGCCGCGCGGCCTCGCTGCGGTCGGCCGTGGGGGGGATGCTCACCACCTCGGTCCAGGCGATCTCGCTGACGGGTGCCCCCTCGGGGGCCGCGAGCAGCTCCCGCAGCGACAGCACCCCGACCAGCAGGCCGGCCGCGTCCACGACATAGATGGTGTTCATCGCCTCGCGGCGCCCCGCGCGGGCGATCGCGCGCACCTCCGCCACGGCGGCCTCGGCGGTGCTGGTCTCGCGCACGGTGACGATCTGCGTCGTCATGAGGCCGCCGGCCGTCTCGGGGTCGTACGAGAGCAGGCGCTCGGTCTCTTCGCGGGCTGCGGCGGGGATCGCTTCGAGGATCTCGTCGGCGGTCTCCTCGTCCAGCTCTTCGAGCGCGTCGGCGCGGTCGTCCGGCGTCATCTGCGCGAGCAGGTCCGCCGCCTGGGCCGTGGTCAGCGCTTCGAGGACCTCGGTGCGCAGGTCCTCGCTGAGGTACTCCATGACCGCGGCCGCACGGTCGCCCGGCAGCGCGGCGAGCAGGGCGGGCACGCGCGCGACCGGCAGCGCCTCCGCGACGTCCGCGAGGTCGGCCGGGTGCAACTCCTCCGTCTCGACGGCCACGGCCTGCGGCGCGTCGTCGAGCAGGGCCAGGATGTCTGGAGCGAGGAGCGCCGCGAGGGGGCGCTCTTCCCGGGGATCGATCATCGGCGGGACGAAAAGGGCGGGGCACGCCGTGCGCGCGGCAATGTACCGAGCGCGTCGGGGCTCAGGCAACCCGTCGGCGCCGTGCGCGCGGCCGCGTGCCGCGGACCGCGGTCCCGCACCCCATGCCAACCATTCGCCGCTTCGCTGTGTCCTAGGACCATCGGACGTGGAACGGCACGCGATGGGCGGCTGCCGGGATTCGCGATCCGCATCCACGATGGACTTCCTCGGGACTCGACGATGCTCGATATGCCTGCGCTGGTGCTGGCCGCCTCATTCCTCTCACAGGCGCCGCAGCTCGACGTGCGACCCGCGCCGCCCTCACGCTCCAGCGCGCCCCCCGCCGCGGTGACCGCCACGGCCACCCGCGTCTCCGTCCCCCCGACCATCGATGGCCGGCCCAACGACGAGACCTGGGCCGCCGCGCAGGTCATCAGCGACTTCCGGCAGTTCGAACCCATCGAGGACGCCGCGCCGAGTTTCCGCACCGAGGCGCGGATCGCCTACGACAGCCGCAATCTGTACGTGCTGGTGCGCGCCTTCGACGACGCGCCCGAGCAGATCTTCTCGTTCCTCTCGCGCCGCGACGTCGGCACGCCGTCGGATCAGATCCACGTGATGATCGACTCCTATCTGGATCGGCGCACGGGCTACCGCTTCACGGTGAACCCCGCGGGCGTCAAGCGCGACGTGTACCTCTACGATGACGGTCGCGAGGACCTCTCCTGGGACGCCGTCTGGGATGTGGCGACGCACGTCGATTCCACCGGTTGGTCGGCGGAGTTCCGTATCCCGCTCAGTCAGTTGCGCTACCCCGAGGCCGAGGAGCATCGTTTCGGGTTGGCGATCTGGCGGCAGGTGGCGCGGAGCAATGAGCGCATCAGCTGGCCGCTGTACCGGCGACAGGGCACGGGCTTCGTGTCGCAGTTCGGGACGCTCGACGGCTTGCGGGGGCTCACGGCGGCGCGGCGACTCGAACTCATGCCCTATGTGGTGGAGCGCAACGGCTCCCGCGCGCTCGGCGGCGGCCGGTTCGGCCGGCAGGACCGCGTGAGTGTCGGGGCCGACGTGAAGATCGGGCTGACGTCGAACCTCACGGTGGATGCGACGATGAATCCCGACTTCGGCCAGGTCGAGGCCGACCCGGCCGTGCTGAACCTGGGTGCCTTCGAGCAGTTCTTCGCGGAGCGGCGGCCCTTCTTCCTCGAAGGCCAGGGCATCTTCTCGTTCAACATGAACTGCAACAACGGCAACTGTACTGGCCTGTTCTACACGCGGCGGATCGGGCGTTCGCCGCAATTGGGTGGGCTCTACGCGTCGCCGGGCAATGCGCAGTCGAGCATGATCCTCGGGGCCGCGAAGCTCACGGGCCGCACGGCATCGGGCTGGAACGTGGGCTTGCTGAATGCCGTGACGCGTCGGGAGACGGGGAGCGAGGGGCGCACCATCGAGCCCTTGACCACCTATGGCGTCGCGCGGCTGTCGCGGGACCTGCGCAACGGCAACAGCGGCGTCGGCCTGATGCTCACCGGCGTGCGACGCATGAACGACGAGTGGACCGACGCCTACCTGCGCCGCGACGCCGTCACGGTGGGCGCGGACTTCCGGCATCGCTTCGCCGACAATCGCTACGCCGTCGTGGGCTACGCCGTGGGGTCGCGCGTCGGGGGCAGCGCCGAGGCGATCGCCGCGACGCAGCGCAGCTCGGTGCACAACTTCCAGCGCCCCGACGCGCGCCGGCTGCGCTACGATCCCTCGCAGACGTCGATGGACGGCGCGGCCATGAGCCTGGGACTCGAGAAGCAGGCCGGGCTGGTGCGGTTCCACAGCGGGGTGCACCGCTTCACGCCGGGCTTCGAGTCGAACGACGCGGGGTTCATGGCGCGCGTGGACGAGATGGGGCAGAGCAACTGGGTGGGCTTCAATTTCACGCGACCGACGGCCGTGTATCGTCGCGCGAATCTCAACTTCAATCAGTGGGCGGGATGGAATCACGACGGGCTGCCGCTGTTCAACGGTGGCAACGTCAATGGATCCATGGAGCTGCAGAACCAGATGACCGTGCACGGGGGGATCGGCGCGATCGCCCCGGGCGCGGCCTACTCCGACCGCGATGCGCGTGGCGGGCCGGCGATCCGTCGCACGGGCGGCTTCGAGACCTGGGGTGGGTGGCGAGGCGACGGACGGCGTTCGGTGATCCCGCAGATCAACGTCAACGCGCACCAGACGGACGGCGGGCGCTCGGAGGGCTACAACGTGAGCGCCGGGGCGCAGTACCGGGTGTCGAGCCGTCTGCAGGGCTCCTTGCATGCGGGCTTCAACGAGCGCAGCAACGACTGGCAGTGGCTGGGCAACTTCACGGTCGAGGACCGGCTCGCCTACACCTTCGCCCGTCTGGAGCAGCGGACCACGTCGATGGTCGCGCGCTTCGACGTCACGGCGACGCCCAACCTGTCCATGCAGCTCTACGCGGAGCCGTTCATCACCAGCGGCGACTATTCGGACTGGCGCGAGCTCGCGGATCCGCGCGCGAAGGACTACGACGCGCGCTTCCAGGCCTTCGTGGCCCGGGGCGAGCCCAACGACTTCAATGTGAAGCAGTTCCGCTCGAACGCCGTGCTGCGCTGGGAGTATCGGCCGGGCTCGGTGCTGTTCTTCGTGTGGCAGCAGGGCCGCGATCAGTCGGGGCTCAACCCGGGCAGCTTCGATGCGGGGCGCGACTACAGCGACCTCTTCCGCACGCGGGCCGACAATACGTTCCTCGTGAAGGCGTCCTACTGGTTTAACCCCTCGTAAGGCCCCCCCTACTCGATCAACGGGAGGCGGTGCCGCCGGTCCTCGATGATCTCGGTGACCTCGAAGCCGGCATTGTGGATCGCGTCGCGGATGGGGCTGGCCCGCAGGCCGCCGTCGTGCGCCACCACGGCGCCGCCGAGGTTGGCCTCGACGGCGAGCACGCCGGGGATCCCGCGGAGCGCGGTCTCGACCGCACGCACCGCGTGCACGGCATTCATGCCGGCGATCTTCAGCACAAAACGACGAGCCACAGGTCCTGAGCGTTGGGGGCCCGGTAGCGGGCACCCCTGAATCTCGCATGCGTTCGGGTCCGGCGGGAAGGGGAGGGGGGTGCTGGGAGGGTCGGCTATCTTTCCCCCATGACCTCCGTCGCCTTCCTCGGGCTCGGCGCCATCGGCACGCCGATGGCCCGGCACCTCGCCGCACATCACGCGCTGACCGTGTGGAATCGCACGGCCGAGCGCGCGCATCGCTTCGCCGCAGCCACCTCCGCACAGCTGGCCCCCACGCCCGCGGCGGCCGCCCGCGCCGCGAGCGTCGTGATCACCTGCTTGCCGTCGTCCCGCGAGGTCGAGGCGCTGCTCGACGGCCCCGACGGCCTCGAGGCCGGTTTGTCGGAGGGGAGCACGCTGGTCGACTGCACCTCGGGCGATCCGGCCAGTTCGCAGCGCATCGCGGCCCGGCTCGCCGCGCGTGGGGTGCGCTTCCTCGACGCGCCGGTCAGTGGCGGCGTCATCGGCGCGGAGCGGGCGGCCTTGACCGTGATGGTCGGCGGCGACGCCGCGACCCTCGAGGCCGTGCAGCCCATCCTGGCGCGCGTTGCGCAGAAGCTCGTGCATGTCGGGCCGGTGGGGGCGGGGCACGCGCTCAAGGCGGTCAACAACGCGATGCTGGCCACGCACATCTGGTCCCTCGCCGAGGGCCTGCTCGCCCTCGAGCGCGCAGGCGTCGATCCCGGCGTCGCGATCGATGTCATCAACGCATCGTCGGGCCGGTCGAATACCTCCGAGCACCTGTTCCCGCAGCGCGTACTCACCCGCGAGTATCCGCGCACCTTCCGCCTCGCGTTGCTCGACAAGGACGTGCGCATCGCGACCGAGGTCGCACGCGACGGCGGCGTGCCGGCGCCGCTGCTGGACCTCGTGAGCGGGCTGCTGCACGAGGCCCGGGCGGCGCTGGGTGAGGAGGCCGACCATGTGGAGATGGTGAAGCACGTCGAGCATCGCGCGGGGGTACACCGTGAGTGATCTCGCCGCGCTGCGCGCACGCTTCCCTGCGCTGCGCCGGACGGTCGGCGGCCGACCGGTCGCGTACTTCGACGGCCCGGGTGGCACGCAGGTGCCGCTCGACGTCGTCGATGCCATGCGCGACTATCTGCTGCACCACAACGCCAACACGCACTGGGCCTACCCGACGTCCATCGAGACCGACCGGATGATCGAGCAGGCCCGCGCGGCGCTGGCCGACTTCGTGGGCGGTCGCCCCGACGAGATCGCCTTCGGGGCGAACATGACCACGCTCACCTTCCATGTGGCCCGGGCGCTGGGCCGCGGCTGGGGCCCGGGCGACACGGTCGTGGTGACGGAGCTGGACCATCAGGCCAACGTGGCCCCGTGGCGGGCGCTCACCAAGGAGCGGGGCGTGCGCGTGGATGCGGTGCGGCTCGACCCCGCCACGGGCGAGTTGGACTGGGCGGACTTCGAGAGCGCGCTCGCCGCCCGGCCCCGCCTCGTGGCGATCACGGCGGCCAGCAATGCCCTCGGCACCATGCCCGACGTCGCGGCGATCGCCGCACGCGCGCGCGCGGCGGGCGCGCTGGTCTTCGTGGACGCCGTGCACTACGCGCCGCATCACCTGCTCGATGTCGCGGCCCTCGGCGCCGATCTCGTCGCCTGCTCGGCCTACAAGTTCTACGGGCCGCACATCGGCGTCCTCTGGGGCCGGCGCGCACTGCTCGAGCAGCTCGACGTCCCCAAGCTCGCACCGGCGCCCGACACGGCCCCCGAGCGTCTCGAGACCGGGACGCAGAATCACGAGGGCATCGTCGGCGCAGGGGCGGTCGTGGACTTCCTTGCCTCGTTCGGTCGCGGCGACACGCGACGCGAACGGTTGCGCGACGCGTTCGCGCAGATCCATGCGCGGCTGGCTCCCGAGTTCGTGAAGCTCGTCGATGGTCTGCGGTCGATCCCGGGCGTCACGGTGTACGGGCCCCCGCTGCACCGTCCCCGCACGACCACCGTCTCGTTCACCCTGCGGGGCTGGACCTCCGAGGCCGTCGCGGTCGCGCTCGCCGAGCGTGGTCTGTTCGTGTCGCACGGTGACTTCTATGCCACGACGGTCGCGGAGCGGATGGGCTGCGACGACGGCTTCGTGCGCGTCGGCCTCGTGGCTTACTCGACGGGCGAGGAAGTGGATCGCCTGCTCGACGCCGTCGCCCGCTTGGCCAGCGACGGGGCGTGATGTCGCATCGCTGGTCCCGCCGTGTGCTGCTCGCGCTGTCCGTCGGCATCGCGAGTGCCTGCGGTGATGCCGCACCGGAGGCCGGCGACGCGACCCTCGCGCCGCCGCCCATCGATGCGCTGCTCGTCACGCCCGATTCGCTGTTCTGGCTCTGGGCCGATTCCACTGGGCTGCGCATTCGCGGCGTCGCGATGACCGTGGCCTTCGTGGACAGCGCGTTCCATGAGCTGTACCGCGGCGAGGATGACCGCTCGTTCTACGACGCGATCTTCTACAGCGAGTCGCTGTATCGCCGGAACCTGGAGAGCGGCGACTCGCTGCGGTTGTTCGCCGACACCTTGATCCCGCGGCTGGCCGCGGCGTATGCGGCCGCACACCCGCGCGAGCGGCCGCTGCGCCCCGACGAGCCCGCCAACGAGCACGCGCGCACCGTGGCCTCTGTCGAACTCCGCGACCTGCAGGTGTTCGGGCCCTATGCGAACATGGAATACGCCGCCGAGATCGATGTGATCGGGGGGACCTCCGTGCGCGAGACGCGCCGCATGATGCTCGACCTGCGCACGGGCGCGGAGGTGGGCATCAGCGCACTCTTCGACCGCGCGACCGCGGGGCAGCTCCTCCGGACGGCGCGCGCCGATCTCGCCGCCGCCGGCGAGGCCGGCGCGTGGCGGCTCGACGAGCGCTCCTTCGGCCTCGAGGGCAGCGCCGACACGGTGCTCGTCACCTTCGAGGCCGTCGCGACCGATCCCTCGTACGGCGAGGTGACGCTGTCGCTCACCCCCATCGCCGTGCCGGCGCCCGACTGGTGGGCCGCCCTCGGCGATGAACGGCCCGCCGACAACGAGGCCCTGCGCTACTTCACGCACCGCGGCATGCAACTCGCCTTCGGGGTCACCACCGCCGACGGCAAGTCCACGGTGATCCTGCTCGACGAAGCGCGGCGCTCGTGGGACGTCGGGCGCGTGGGTGGCGGGCGGCTGCGGCAAGTGTACTGGCTCGACTCCACCCTCAGCGCGCCTGCCCGGGCGGCACTGCGCCGTGCCTTCGACGACGCGGCGATGTATTCTGGAGAGGCCCGCGTGGTGCGCGGTCCCGTCGCCCCGCGCCGTGGCGGGTCCTTCTCGCTGGTCGCGTGGTCCCCCTCCCCCCGTCCTCCCCGATGACTGCCCCACGTCCGGTCCGTGAATCGCAGCATGAGTCGTCCGAGTTGATGATGCCGCAGGACAGCAACAATCTCGGTCATGTGTTCGGCGGCGTGATCATGGCGATGATGGACAAGGTCGCCGCCGTCGCCGCGTTCCGGCACGCGCGCACGACCTGCGTCACCGCGTCGGTCGACCGCATCGACTTTCGTGAACCCATCCACCTGGGCGACCTCGTGGTGATGAAGGCCAGCGTCAACTACGTGGGGCGTACCTCGATGGAAGTGGGCGTGCGGGTGGAGGCCGAGGACCTGCTGACCGGCGTGCGGCGGCACACGAACTCCTGCTATCTCACGTTCGTCGCGGTGGACCGGAACGGGCGTCCGTTCCCGATCCCCGGTGTGGTCCCCGAGACGGACATCGAGCAGCGTCGGTATGCGGCCGCGCAGGCCCGCCGCCGCCGTCGCCTCGACGAACGGCAACAGGAGCAGGCCCTGTGACCGCGCCGCGGGTGTTCACGCTCGAGGAGGCCATCGCGACGCTGCCGTATGTGCGGCGCATTGCGGCCGATCTCTCACGCGAGTACCAGGCCTGGCAGCAGGTGCTGCTGCGCTACGAGCTGACGGTGATGCACCGGCGGCCCGACCCGGACGGTCTCCCTCCCGACGACGGGGCCGCCGCGCTGGAGCAAGAAGCGGCCGCGCTCGCGACGCGCATCGAGCACTACCTCAGCGAACTGCGCGGCGTCGGTGCGATCGCCGTCGAGTACGGCGAAGAGGGCATCGATTTCCCCGGCGTCCTCGCGGGGCAGCCCGTGCGCTGGAGCTGGCGCCTGGGGGAGCCGACGATCACCCGCCTACGCCGCGGCGACGATCCCGAGAGCCGCCGCGAGCCCATCGACGCGGCGGTGAACACCTACAGCGACGGCGCGCGCTAATCCTCGTCGATCGAGTCGTCGCGCACCAACGCGTCGATGCGCGCGGTCATGGCGTCCGCGGCGGTGGATGATGCTGCGGGCGATGCGTCCCGCGCCGCCGACCCGGACGCCGCCGATGCCGCCGCCGCCGATGCCGCCCCCGCGCCTGGAGCCGGCGCCCCACCCGCCAGCGCCGCGGCCGACGCGGTGCGCCGCCGCAGCCATAGCGCGATGAAGATCCCGCCCAGCAACACCGCGAGGCCCGGCGTGAACCACGCGGCGAGGCCCAGCCCCGAGCCCAGCGGCGCCGCCCGCACGGACTCGCCGTACCAGGCGAGCAGATCGGCTTCGATCGACGCTCGCGACTCACCACCGCGCGCGCGCTCGGTGATGGCCTTGCGCAGCGAGTCGGCCTGCGCGCTCGGGCAATTGGCCAGCAGCAGCCCGGGGCAGTAGGGGCTGAGGACGTTGTCGATGACCTCGCGCGCGACCCGCGGTACCTCGCGCGCGCCGAGGGCGCTGTCTGGCGCTGCGGCCGGCGTGCGGTCCGCCGGCGCCCCCCGTGCGCTGTCCTGCGCCGCACCCGGCGCCGCGAGCAGCAACATCCACGATCCCAGCAACAGCACTGTGCGCATCACATCCTCAGGTGGGCAGGGGCGCGACGGGGCTCGTCGCGACCTCGTGGAACGGCACATCGTACACGCCACCATCGCGGGCATAGGTGGTCGCCGCGAACACCTCGCGCGCCTCGCGCTCGAGCTCGCTGGTGTTCCACGAATAGCGCGCTGACACATGCGTTAGCAGGAGCCGCCGCACCCCCGCGCCGGCCGCTACCTGCGCGGCTTCGCGTGCGGTGCTGTGACCCGTCTCGCGGGCGCGGTCGGCTTCCTCATCGCCGAAGGTCGCCTCGTGCACCAGCAGATCCGCGCCCAGCGCGGCATCGATGGTCGCCGCGCAGGGGCGCGTGTCGCCCGTGTACACCACCGTGCGACCGGGCCGCGTCGGGCCGACCAGTTCGTCGGGGCGCACCGTGCGACCGTCCGCCAGCGTGATGGACTCCCCACGGTGGATGCGTCCCCACAGTGGCCCCTCCGGGATGCCCAGCGCACGGGCATGCTCGGGGTCGAAGCGTCCCAGCCGCGTGTCCTCGACCAGCGCGAAGCCCAGCGCCGTCGCACCGCGGTGCTGCACCGCGAAGGCCCGCAGGGTGTACGCATCGCGGCGCAGGGCATCGCCGTCCTGCAGCTCGGTCACCTCGATCGGGAACGTGAGCCGATCGTGGCCCAGCTGCTCCATCTGCGTGACGATGCGCTGCCCGCCGCGCGGCCCCCAGATGCGCAGCGGCTCCCGGCGCTCGTTCAAGGCCAGCGTGCGGATGAGGCCCGCGATGCCCAGGAAATGGTCGTGGTGCCAGTGCGTGATGAAGATGTCGTCGAGCGCGAACGTCACGCCGTAGCGCATCATCTGGCGCTGGGTGCCCTCGCCGCAGTCGAACAGCAGCGTCTCGCCCTCACGCGTGAGCGCGAGGGACGACGTCCCCCGCTCGACGGTGGGACGGGAGGCAGCGGTGCCGAGGAAGGTGACCGAGAGCGACACGGAGCGCAGGGGCAGGGGGGACCCTGAAAGATACTCAGCCCCGCGGCGGCGGAGCTCAGTCCACGAGCGCGTGGAAGCGGTCGTCGTCGATGTTGCGGCCACTGACGACGCACACGGCGGGAAAGGCCGGCGCGGTCACGCGGCCGCTGCGCAGGGCTCCCACCGTCACGGCGCCCGAGCCCTCCGCGCGGATCCCTTCCTCGCGCCACAGCCAACGGATCGCGTCGGCGGTCTCGTCCTCGGTCAGCACCGCGAGTCCATCGAGCCCGAAGCGGCCGATCGCCAACGCGTCGTCGTCGATCTGTCCCGCGAGGCCGTCGGCCAGCGTGGGCAGCGAGGGGATCTCGACCAACTGCCCCGCCGCCAGCGCCGCGGCCATGGCGTTCGTGCGCTCGGTCTGCGCGCCCACGATGCGCACCGTGGCATAGGCCTCGCGCAGGAACCCGGCGATGCCGCCCAGCAGCCCGCCCCCGCCCACGCAGGTCAGCACCGTCGCCGTGCCCGGCAACTGCTCGAGCACCTCGAGTGCAACGGTGCCCTGACCCGCGAGCAGGTCGTGCCCCAGGCAGGGATGCACGAAGGTCGCGCCCGTGCGCACGGCGAACGCGCGGGCCTCCACCATGGCCGCGTCGTAGTCCGCTGCGCTGGCGTCCACGTGAGCCCCCAGCGCCGCGATGCCCTCGCGCTTCACCGCCGGCGCCGTGCGCGGCACGAACAGCGTCGCGGCGATCCCCAGCGCCTGCGCGGCGAAGGCCACGCCCAGCCCGTGATTGCCCGCGCTCGACGCCACCACGCCCGCCGCGCGCGCCGGCGCCGGCAGCAGCGACAGCGCGTTGAACGCGCCGCGCAATTTGAAGGAGCCCGTGACCTGCTCGGTCTCGAGCTTCAGCCAGACCTCGCCGCCGGCGATCGCACTGAGGGCGGGCGAGTGGCGCAGGGGGGTACGCGTCGCGGTACCGGCGATGCGCTGGGCAGCCGCGCGGACGGCTGCGGCACTGGGGACGGGGGCGGTGTGGGCGATGGTCACCCGGGGAATATCACCTCAGAACAGCGACCCCTGCGACCCGCCCGCGCCCCAGCGCGCGAGGTAGGACTTCGTGTCGTACTTCGCATGCGCCCGCTGCAGCGACATCGGCCTGAGCTGCCCCCACACCGGCCGCTCCTGGAAGGCGCGGTCGAACTTCCCGAAGCACCATTGGATCCCTGCGTAGGAGCTGGGGTCGCGCCCGTCGAGCGCGTACTTGTTGTTCAGATGCACCAGCACCCGGAAGGCCTCGGAATAGGTCGGCGTCCACAGGATCACCGACTTGCCCCAGAGCATGCGCATCACGTTGTGGATGCTGCCGGTGGCCAGCAGCTCGCGCTGCGCGGCGTTCCACAGGTCGTCGTGCGTCTCCGCCCGCTCGAGTTGCGCCAGCGAGTACAGCGCCTCGCGGGGGTCGTGCACGTGCTTCGTCATGGTGCGCTGCGCCCAGTCGGGCAGCGCACGCAGCGAGGCGAAGTGGGGGTTGAACAGACAGAAGTTCAGCGACAACTCGCGCCAGGTCACCATCTCGTTGTCGAAACTCTCGGAACCTCCCGCGGCCTTCACCGCCCGCAGCACCTCGGCGGGACTGATCTGCCCGAAGTGCAGGTACGCTGAGAGCCGTGACGAGCCCGCGGGGTCCCCGGGCTCACCCCGCCGCTCCGCATAGCCGGGCAACGCCGTCGCGATGAACGTGTGCAGCCGCTCGCGGGCGGCCGTCAGCCCGCTCCGGATCACACGCGCCGGGACCGGCGCGACCGTGTGATCGATCTCGCAGCCCGCGACCATCGCCGCGATGTCCGCCGTGGTCCAGTCCACCCAGGTGACGCCGAGGGTGTCGAGCAGGCCGGCATCGAGCGCGCGGCGCGGGGCGCGGTCCTCCACGGGCTCGAGCATCGCGTCCAGCACCTTGTACAGCTTGGGGCGGATGGTGCGCGCGGCGTACTCCTCCTTGGTCATCAGCCCGCTGGGCACGATCGCATGGCTCTCCACCGCCTCGACGAGGCAGGGCGCGCGCTCGGCGAAGCGCCGTGAGCGGGCATCGACGCCGGCGGTGGGGAAGCGGTCGGTCACCACGAGGGCCGCGTGCGCCGCCAGGCGGTCCACCACGCGGCGGTCGTCGTCGCGGCGCGCCCGCAGCGCGAAGCGATAGGTGAGTCCCAGCGAGGGCGCCCGGGCCGCCAACTCGCGGGCGTTCTCGAGGATGAACGTGTGGAAGCGGTCGCTGGCGTGCTCGTAGCTGGGGTCCAGCCCCTGGTGGATCAGCAGCGGCTTGCCGAGCCGGTCGGCCTCGCGCGTGGCGTGCCGCAGGGCCCAGTTGTCCTCGAAGCGGTGTGTGGACTGCATCCAGTACAGGACGTACGCGGCCTCGGGCTGCCGGCGCATCTCGTTCACGGGCGTCAGACGCAGCTGGAGCTGGTCGCGGACGTAGTCACTGTCGAGGCGGTGCATAGGGGCGAACGGGCGGGGCAGGGCGCGGCGTTCCCGTTGACTTCGCGCGCGCCGTGACTAGTTTTCAGTTGTCCGGGCGGCCCCCAGTTGCGGGGCCGTTGTGTTGAGGCAGCGCAGCGCGGCTGCGTCGCTCCCGGTATCGGGGCTGTAGCTCAGCTGGGAGAGCGCTGCATTCGCATTGCAGAGGTCAGGGGTTCGAGCCCCCTCAGCTCCATACAAATAGATCATGCCCACCACCGTTCGGTAGGACGGAGAGTTCCAATGACGGTGCGTGTGGCAACCGCTGGCCGAGCGCCGCAGCGATCCTTCGCTGCGGCGCTTTCGTTTGCGCTCAGGGGCCGGTGAGTATCGCCCGCGCGTCGTCCCGCAGCGCGGCGAAGGCCGCGGAGATCCACGCGGTGGACTGCTCCTCGGCCCCGTTGACGTAGCTGTCCACCGCGGCGTTCCCCAGCCGCGCCAGGAAGCGCAGGATCGGCGAGTCCTGGACCGGCACCACCAGCGAGCGTGCCAGCGCGGCCTGCGGCCAGTCGGGGCGCGCCGTCGCGATCACGCTGAGGGTCGACCCCGTGCCCGTGAACGGGCGCCGCAGCGGCGAGCGCAGCATGCGCTCGGTGAGCAGCGGCAGGTCCCAGTTCGGCTCCTGCGTGAAGCGCAGCGCCCAGCCCCGGCGCTGCGGCTGCCGCACCGTGATGAAGTCGTTGACCAGGCCTGTGAAGCCCAGACGGAACACCAAGAGCTTGGTCGAGAAGTCCGTCTCCATGCGCACTGTGTCGGGCAGCGGCGCCTCGCCCCCTTCGAGGGGGAGCAGGGCCCCGTCGCGCGAGCGGAAGGCGAGGGTCATCGTGTCGCCGCGGAGCGTGAGGTCGAACCAGGTGCGCCCGTCCTGCCGCAGGCGCAGGTGCATGCGCACCGGCGAGATGTACTCGGACAGCCATTTCCCGAAGCGCGGGTAGGTCTGTGCGGCGCGGCTCGGGTGCACGGTGATGGTGTGCCGCTGCCGCCACGCGCCGGTGCCGTCGGGCTCGCTGCGCAGGGCCTGCAGCGAGAACAGGCGCCCCCAGACCTGCGCGCTGCGGGGGAACGCGCGGGCGATCTCGAAGCGGGCCGCGACGATGTCGTCGCGCTCGCCGGCGGCGATGAAGGCCACCGGGATCGCCGCGACGTTGGCCGGCCGCGTCGCGCCGATGCCCAGGTCCACGTTGGCGGTCCACTCGTAGGCGCCGTCGGGGAGCCGCTTGAGCTGCAGATGGTGCAGGCCCTCGCCCGCGCGGGCCGGCATGCGGAAGTTGCCGGCGGCGAAGTGCATCGCGGGGCCCTCGATGGTCCCGCGCCAGCCGATCGAGCGCAGGTCGGGGCCGGCGGACCACAGCCAGGCGGCGGTGTCGTGGAACAGCGAGGCCGGCGTGAGGGCTTGCCGCGCGATGCGCTGTCGTGCGCGCGCGGCCTTGGGGTCGCGGGTGACGGTCGTGAAGCGCGTGGCGACGGCACCGAACACGCCATCGGCCGTCACGATCGCCTCGGGCGTGGTGCTGCCCAGCCGCGGCGGCACCGACCGGCAGCCGGCGGCCGCGCCGCCCAGGAGGAGCAGCGCGAGGGCGCGGCGGCGCCCGGCAGGTCTCAGCGACGTGTGGAGCGTGCGGACGCCCTCAGGCCACCAACTGCTCGGGGGCGATCGCGACGCCGGGGAAGGCCCGCTGCAGCGCTTTGTCCCATGTAGCCAGCGGCACATTCAGCAGGCGCGCCACGGCCACGTACTCGCAGTCGTACGGCGTGCAGCCCGACGCGGCGGCGAGGTCGAGCACCCCCGTCGAGGGGACGTCGAGCTCCGCCTGTGCGAATCGGGACTCCGCATGCGCCATCATCGCGTGGGCCGACTCGAGCGCCAACCCGCGCTGCCGTCGCATCTGATCGAGGACTGAGCGCAGTTCGCTGCGCCAGAGCCGCGGGACCGCCCAGCGTGTGTGCGCGTGCAGCAACCGCTCGGCCACGGCTGCGCCGGGTCCGGCCACGTAGAGCGCCGCAATGACGTTGGTGTCGGCGACGATCACGCGCGGCCCGCTCGCTTGGCGCGATCGAGGTCCGTGATGCTGACCGGCGCGATCGCTGCGCGCGCGCGCAGGGCGGCCGCCTCCGCGAGAAAGGTGTCCGTGGCCTCGGGCCCGGGCTCCGCGAGCGCGGACTCGATGGCGAGGATCGCCTCGCGGTTGAGACTGCGGCCCCGCACGCGCGCCCGGTCCTTGAGCCGGTCGTAGAGCGCGTCGGGGAGGTTCTTGATGGTGAGGACTGCCATGGGTGCACCCGAGAAATAGTGTGCATCCAAAATGCATCCGTTCGCGGCGGTTTGTCGAGTCATGCTCATTGACTATCGGCACCAGGCGGCGACGGCGTCATCATTCGCCTGCAGCGCGGCGCGTTCGAACGCTGCGCCGAGCATGCGCGGAGGCACGCAAAGACTTGCTGTGGGCGCGCGAATCCCGTAACTTGAGAATCTGAGGTCCGCCTCACTGCCCCTTGGTGTAACTGGCAACACGTCTGACTCTGGATCAGAAGAGTCCTGGTTCGATCCCAGGAGGGGCAATCAGCCGGCGCCGTGCTCACAGCACGGCGCTTGTGCTATTGGGCCACCCCGACAGAGGTCAGTGATGCGATCCGCCACGACACTCGCCCGGCGCGCCAGCGCCGCCGCCCTCCTCGCCGTCATCGCCAGTTGCTCGTCCGACGGTGACGACGGCCTCAGCCCTCGCGACGCGATCGACGGCGTCCGCTATTCGGCGCAGCTCGAGCTCATCGCCAACGAGCTCTACCCCAACAAGCCGCCGGCCTTCTTCAACGTGGTCGTGCGGTTGCAGAACACGCGGAGCATCGCGTTGTCGCGGCAGTATCCGGTGGCCTGCCCGGTGTTGCTCACGCTGGAGCGGGCGGTGGACGGGCAGGTCGTGTACGACGAAGTGCCGCGCCCGTGCAGCCCGACGCCGGTCGCGGCGATCGATATCCCGACGAACGGCTCGGCGACGCTGGTGTCGGGACTGCGGATGTTCGCCGCGCTGCGCGCCGACGCGGTGCCCGCGGGGACCTATCGGGTGGTGGCGACCGTCCGGACCGAAGCGGACCGCACGGTGCAGTTGACCGCTGGCACCCTCACGATCGCCGCGGAATGACCGGGCGCGCCCTGCGACGGATCGTCGAGAGGGTCTGGCGCCGCGCGTGCCTCGTGGCGCTGGGTCTCAGTGCGGCCACTGGTGCGCCGTTGCTGGCCCAGCCGACCCAGTGGGCGGCCCAGGCTCAGCGCGTCACGATCATCCGCGACCACTGGGGCATCGCGCACGTGTATGGCGCGACCGACGCCGACGCGGTGTTCGGCATGGTCTACGCCCAGGCGGAGGACGACTTCCACCGGGTCGAGACCAACTACATCAATGCGATGGGGCGCCTGGCCGAGGTCGAGGGCGAGGGCCAGCTGTGGCGCGACCTGCGCATGAAGCTGTTCATCGACACGCTGGAGTTGAAGCGTCAGTACGCGGCCTCGCCGCCGTGGCTGCGCGCGCTGATGGACGGCTTCGCGGCGGGGCTCAATCACTATTTGCACACGCATCCCGAGGTGCGGCCGCGCTTGCTCACGCGCTTCGAGCCCTGGATGGCGTTGAGCTTCAGCGAAGGGTCCATCGGCGGTGATATCGAGTCGGTGAACCTGCGTGAGCTGGAGCGCTTCTATGGCCCGCGCATGGGGCTGCCCCCGCGCGACGACGCGCCCGCCCCGGCGCCCATCCACGACGAGCCCGGCGGCTCCAACGGCTTCGCGATCGCGCCGCGCAACACGGTGAACGGGCACGCGCTGCTCATGATCAACCCGCACACGTCGTTCTACTTCCGGCCCGAGATCCACATGGTCTCGCAGGAGGGCCTCAACGCCTATGGGGCGGTGACCTGGGGACAGTTCTTCATCTACCAGGGCTTCAACGAGCGGCTGGGCTGGATGCACACCTCCGGCGGCGGCGACGTGATCGACGAATATCTGATCACCGCGACCCCGCGGGGCACGGGCTATCGCTACCGCCACGGCCGCAGTGAACGCGCGGTCGTCGCCAAGACCATCCGTCTGCCGTACCGCACGGCGACCGGCATGGCCGAGCGCGTGGTGACCGCGTACTTCACGCATCACGGTCCGGTCGTGCGCAGCGAGGGCACGCACTGGGTGGCGGTGCAGCTGATGAACGATCCCCTGCGCGCGCTGCAGCAGAGCTATCTGCGCACCAAGGCCCGCGACTACGCCGGCTTCCGAGAGACGATGGCGCTGCGCACCAACTCGTCGAACAACACGGTGTATGCCGACGCGGACGGCGTGATCGCGTACTTCCACGGGAACTTCATCCCGCGGCGCGACACGAGTCTCGACTTCACGCGCCCGGTGGACGGGCACGACCCGCGCACGGACTGGCAGGGGCTGCATACGCTCGACGAGATGATCGCCCTCAAGGATCCCGCGAGCGGCTGGCTGATGAACACCAACAACTGGCCGTTCACGGCCGCGGGCGAGAGCAGCCCGCGCATCAGTGACTGGCCGCGGTACATGTCCGCGCAGCGCGAGGACAATGCGCGCGGCGTGCATGCGGTGCGTGTGCTGCAGGGGCGTCGCGACTTCACGCTCGATGCGCTGATCGCCGCCGCGTACGATCCCGCCTTGCCGGCCTTCGAGCAGTTGCTGCCGCCGCTGGTGGCGGCCTACGACGCCCTCCCCGCCGGCGCGCGCAAGACGGCGCTGGCCGGCCCCGTCAGTGTGCTGCGGCAGTGGGATCTGCGCTACGGCGTGGCCTCGATCGCGACCACCGTCGCCGACGCCTATGGCACCGAGGTCCTCGCGGCCGCGACGCCCGCAGCGCGTGCCGCGGGCGCGAACGTCTTCGAGTTCATCGCCGCCGGTCGGGCGGACCGCGAGGCCCTGCTCGGCGCCCTGGAGCGCGGCGTGGCGCGTCTCACGCGCGACTTCGGCTCGTGGCAGGTGCCCTGGGGCGACATCAACCGCTTCCAGCGCCTGAGCGGGGCGATCGACGCCGCCTTCGACGACGCCCAGCCCTCGCTGCCCGTGGCCTTCGCCTCGGCCACCTGGGGGTCGCTCGCGGCCTACGGTCAGACCGGCGTGCGCACGACCAAGAGGTACTACGGCAATCGGGGCAACTCCTTCGTGGCCGCGGTGGAGTTCGGGCCGCGGGTGCGCGCGAAGAGCGTGTTGGCGGGTGGCGTGCACAGTGATCCCAGCTCGCCGTACTTCGCGAACCAGGCCGAGCGCTATGCGACGGGGCAGTTCAAGGACGTGCTGTTCTACCGCGACGAGGTGGAGCGGCACGCCGTGCGGACGTATTCGCCGGGGCGCTGATCGCTGGCCGCGGCCCGACCCGCGATGACGCGCCCCCCGTGGTGGCAACTGATCGCGGTCGCGCTGCTCGGCGCGGTGGGGCTGTGGCTGCGCATCGGGCCTGAGCTGCGCTCGCCCGAGCGTCAGGCCGGTGGGCTCGGGCCCTTCGCCGATGCCCGATTGTACGACCGGCTCGCCGTGAATCTCGTGCAGGGCAACGGGTTCTCGGCGATCGACGCGTTCACGACGGTCGCGGTGCGCGACGATGGCTCGCTGCTGCGCCCGCCCGCCGTGACCCGCCCGCCGGCGTATCCCGCGTTCCTCGCGCTGCAGTACGCCATCATCGGCGATCGCCACAGCACGGACCCGGGACTCCGCGCGACGCGCTGGCACACCGCACGACTGGTGCAAGGCGGCCTCGACATGATGACCGCCGGACTCGTCCTCGCGTCCGTCAGCACGCTGCTGCCCGCGTCACCCATCGCCGCGACGGTGGCCTTCGGTGTGTACGCGCTCAATCCGTACACGCCGCACTACACGCGCGCCATCCTCACCGAGACGCTCGCCACCTTTCTCGTGGCCCTGGCGCTGTGGCTGACGCTACGTGCGCTGCGCGACGACCGCTCGCGGCAGTGGGGTGTGGCCGGCGCGGCTTGGGGCGTTGCGGCGCTGTGTCAGGCGCAGTTGCTGCTGCTCGCACCGGTGGTCGCACTGAGCGTGCTGCTGTGGCGCGCCCGGCGCGATGCCGCCGCGCGACGCCGGGCCGCGCTGCTCATCGCGGGCACCGCGCTCGCCATCGCGCCCTGGACCATACGCAACGCCTGGCACTTCAAGGCCGTGATCCCTGTCGCGGTCGGTGCCACGGGACCGATGCTCCTCATGGGGACTTGGGAGATGGCGGACACCTGGGAAGGGTGGGGTGTGTTCCCCACGGCGATCTTCCCCGACAGCGCCGACCGCGCACGGCTTCGTGCGCTCGATGACTCGATCGTGTACCACCTTGAACGAGGCTCGCCGCGCGCGGCCGAATTCAATGCGGCGTTCACGGCGCGGGCCGTCGAAGAGATGCGCGCACAGCCGGCGCGCACCGTGGCCGCGTGGCTCGATGGCGTGCGGCGGCTGTGGTTCTTCGACTACATCCTGCACATCCGCGATCGCGAGGCGCCCCCGTGGTACCTCGCGGGCATGTTGCTGGCGGCGCTCGCGGGGCTGACCGCGCTGCCCGGTCCGCTACGCCGTCACGCGGCGTTCGCGGCCTTGCCCGCGCTGTATCTCACCCTGGTGTTCCTGCCCCTGCATGTCGAGGCGCGGTTCATCGTCCCCGCGATCCCCGGGTTGGCGGTGCTCGCGGGCGTCGGCGTGGCCGCCGCGCTGCACGCGGCGCGCGCCCGGTGGCTCAGGGGATCATCCCCAGACCCCGCAGCAGCGTGAGTGTGACGGCATCGGCCTCGCCGGGTTGGGCGCCGAAGATCCGGCCATAGATCCAGAGCCCGAGCATCGCGTTGACAGCGGCCACCGCGACCATGGCACTGCGGGTCCACTGCGGCGTGCGCTGCGCGATGAGGCGCCACATCCACCACGCCGCGAGGATCGCGTGCAGCGCGTTGAGGGTCACCCAGATGCGCGCATTCTTGGTACCCAGCGCCAGCGCCACCGTGCTCACGGCGATCACCGCGACCAACACCGCACTGCCCCGGTCGTCCTCGTCCCGCCGCGCGATGAGCACGGCCCCGATGCCCGCGATCGCCGACAGCGTCACCAACGGATTCAGGGCGAGGAGATCGACATACACGCGCCACGCGGGCCCGCCCTGCACGGTGTCCACCGGCGAGCCGGCCTGCGTGCCACCCAGCGTCTGCGCGACCAACTGCTGCAGCGCGTCGGGAAAGAGTGCGCCGCCACCGAGGGCGAGCAATCCGCCGAGGTAGAGCAGCGGCGGCACGGCGACCAGCGCGAGGTCGGCAGGGTCCACGCGCAGCGGCCAGCGCGCCTGCCAGCGCAGGATCAGCACCACCGGCAACATCACCACGAACGACTCCTTCACGGCCAGCGCCAGCGTGAGTGCGCCGATCGCGGCCCCCAGCTCCCAACGGGCCGCGGGCCGGCCGCGGAGGCGTGCGACGGAGTAGAGTGCGAGCAGGGAGGTCGCGAGCACCACTTCGTCTTGCATGGCCCGCCGGCCGAGGCCGAGGTCGAGCGCCGACACGGCGGTGAAGGCGGCGGCCAGCACGGCCGCGGGACGCGCGATCAGCGTGGACGCCAGCAGATACGTCGCCCCGACCGCGAGCACGCCCGCGAGCATCGAGAGCGCCGCCAACTGCTCGAAGCCGCAGCGGCCCGCCGCTCGGCAGGCGCCCGCGCTGAGCAATACGTGCCCCCAGCGGGTCGGGCGCGGGACATACCAACCCGTGTCGAGCCAGAGCTGCACGCTGGCCCGGAATCCGGCGATCCCGTCGTTGGCCACCGCGTTCGCCCAGTTCAGGTACCAGCTCTCGTCCCAGGGCGTGAACTGCACCCCGCCGTGGATGCGCCAGCGCAGCCAGGCAGCGAGGAGCACGACGATGGTCAGCGCGAGTGGAACGCTGCGATCACGCGCCTCCGGTACGCCGGAGACCTCCGATCCCGTGGGTGCTGTCGCCGGCCTCATTGCGTCGCCGTCACTGCGCTGGACCGCGTGCCCGCTCGGCACGCGCCCGGGCATAGTCCGCGCGCGCGGTCACGTGCTGGGGCTGGAGCACCAAGGCCACCCGGAGCGGCATCTGCGCCTCGAGCGGTCGACCCGCCGCGAGGTATGCCGCGCCCAACGCCGCATAGCGATCCGCCGATGCGGGCTGGGCGTCGACGGCGCGCGCGAGTGCCGCGAAGGGCGCATCGCCCGGGGCAGGGGTGCGCGCGACGGCCGCCGCCGCAGGCGCGTGCGGTCCCCGGAGTGCCCGCTGCAAGGCCACCTGCGCACCCCAGACCCCCAGCACGAGCAGGGCCAGCGCGACGACGGCGTCGGACCGTGCGCGATTCCCTTCCATCACCCTGCGTCGCAATGCAACTTCTTCGGCATGCACTCTCCGTTGTCTTCGGCGTCCGACGCCCGCCCCACGCTGCTCGTCACCGGCGGGGCAGGATTCATCGGCTCGGCCCTCGTCCGCCAGCTGATCGCCGAGACCGACGTGAACGTCCTCAATGTGGACGTGCTCACCTACGCGGGCAACCTGGAGTCGCTGGGAGCGGCGCGCCACGACCCGCGCCACGTGCATGTGCGCCAGGACATCGCCGATGCGGCCGCCATGCGGGCCCTGTTCGCGGCGCATCGGCCCAGCGCCGTGCTGCACCTGGCGGCCGAGTCGCACGTGGATCGTTCGATCGACGGGCCGGCCGGCTTCGTGCAGACCAATGTCGTGGGGACGTTCACGCTGCTCCAGACCGCACTCGAATACTGGTCGCAACTGGACGCGGCCGCGGCTGCGCGGTTCCGCTTCGTGCAGGTGTCCACCGACGAAGTCTATGGCTCCTTGGGCCCCGAGGGGGCCTTCAGCGAGGACACACGCTACGACCCCAGCTCGCCCTACTCGGCGACCAAGGCGGCGGCCGATCATCTCGCGCGGGCCTGGCACCGCACCTACGGGCTGCCCGTGCTCGTCACGAACTGCAGCAACAACTTCGGGCCGTATCAGTTCCCCGAGAAGCTGATCCCCACGGTGATCACCCGTGCGCTGGCCGCTGCGCCGATCCCGGTGTACGGCGACGGGGCCAATGTGCGGGACTGGTTGTATGTGGACGACCATGCGCGGGCGCTGCGGCTGGTGCTCGCCCGCGGCGAGCCCGGGCGCACCTACAACATTGGCGGGGGCTGTGAGCAGCAGAACATCGCCGTGGTGCGCCGCATCTGCGCGCTGCTCGACGCCCGGCGCCCCGACCCGGCCGGGTCGCACGAGCGACTGATCACCTTCGTGCGCGACCGTCCGGGGCACGATCGCCGCTATGCCATTGACGACCGTCGCATCCGCAACGAGTTGGGCTGGGATGGCGAGACGGACTTCGACACCGCGCTCGCCGCGACGGTCGATTGGTACCTCGCGAACGAGGCCTGGGTGCAGCGCGTGGTGAGCGGCGAGTACCAGCGCGAGGCGCTGTGGCTCGAGGCCGCGAGGCCGGCGCTGTGAAGGGCATCATCCTCGCGGGCGGCGCCGGGACGCGCCTGCACCCGCTGACGCGTGTGGTCAGCAAACAGTTGCTGCCCGTGTACGACAAGCCGATGGTGTACTACCCCCTGTCCACGCTGATGCTGGCCGGGATCCGCGACATCCTCGTGATCTCGACCCCCGAGGACCTGCCGCGCTTCGCCGCGTTGCTCGGCGACGGGCGGGCCTGGGGGCTGCGATTGCAGTACGCCGAGCAGGCGGTCCCGAACGGCTTGGCCCAGGCCTTCGTGATCGGGCGCGAGTTCATCGGCCGCGAGCGGGTCGCGCTGATCCTCGGCGACAACATCTTCTTCGGGCACGGGCTCACGGGCCTCCTCCGCGAGGCGGCCGCGCGCAGCACCGGGGCCACCGTGTTCGGCTATCAGGTGCAGGATCCCGAGCGCTACGGCGTGGTGGAGCTGGACCGCGACGGGCGGGCGCTGTCGCTGGAGGAGAAGCCGGTCGCCCCGCGCTCCGACATCGCGGTGACGGGGTTGTACTTCTACGATCACGACGTGGTGGACATCGCGGCACAGCTCCAACCCTCGGCGCGCGGCGAATACGAGATCACCGACGTCAACGCCGAGTACCTGCGGCGCGGCACCTTGCAGGTCGCGCAGCTCGGGCGTGGGATGGCCTGGTTGGATACCGGCACCGTGGACTCGCTGCACGACGCGTCGAGCTTCGTCGCGACCATCGAGCGGCGGCAGGGTCTGAAGATCGCCTGCCCCGAGGAGATCGCGTTCCGCGCCGGCTGGATCGACCGCGCACAGTTGCTCACGTTGGCGTCGGCGCTGCGTGGGAACCCCTACGGCAGCTACCTGCAACGCATCGCGCAGCAGGCCGAGCGCCCGTGAACGCGACGCCACTCGCACCGCTGCCCGAGGTGCTGCTGCTCGAGCCGCGGATGTTCCACGATGCCCGCGGCCACTTCGTCGAGACCTGGCAGCGCGAGCGCTATGCCGCCCTGGGTGTGCCCGGCGACTTCGTGCAGGACAACGTGTCGGTGTCGCGCGGCGCGGTGCTGCGCGGCTTGCACTTCCAGCATCCCGCGGCGCAGGGCAAGCTGGTCTCGGTGCTCCGCGGTCGCGTGTTCGATGTCGCGGTGGATGTCCGGCGCGGCTCACCGACCTTCGCGCGGTGGGTGGGGGCCGAACTCGACGATGTCGAGGGGCGGCAACTGTGGATCCCGCCGGGCTTCGCGCATGGCTTCGTGACGCTGAGCGACGATGTGGTCTTCGCCTACAAGTGCACCACGGCCTACGTGGCCGCGGCCGACCGGGTGATCGCATGGGACGATCCCACGATCGGCATCCGGTGGCCCGTAGCGGCACCGTCGCTGTCGGCCAAGGACGCGGCGGCCCCGCGACTCGGTGCGCTGCCGCCCGAAGCCCTGCCGACCTGGACCCCCGGGCCCGCGTGAGCGTCCTCATCACGGGCAGTGCCGGACAACTCGGCCGCGAACTCTGCGAGCGGCTGGCGCCGGGCACCGAGGTGCAGGCCTGCGACCGGCAGCAGCTCGACCTCGAGGACTTCGCGGCGATCCGCACCGTCCTCCGCGCGCGCCGGCCTGCGGTGGTGATCAATTGCGCGGCCTACACCGCGGTCGATGCGGCCGAGTCCGACGCTGCACGGGCGTTCCGCGTGAATGCTGAGGCACCAGGCATCGTGGCGCGCGAGGCGCGGGCGATCGGGGCACGCGTGATCCACTGCTCGACCGACTTCGTGTTCGATGGGCGCAGCGTGAGGCCATACACCGAGTCCGACGCCACGGCCCCCCTCAGCGTCTATGGCCGCAGCAAGCGCGAGGGCGAGCTGGCAGTGCTGGCGGCGGACCCGACCGCGGTCGTGCTGCGTCTCGCGTGGGTGTATGGGGCATATGGCCGCAACTTCGTGAGCAGCATCCTGGCTGCAGCGCGCGCGGGCCGCGAGCTGCGCGTGGTCGACGATCAAGTCGGCTCGCCGACCTGGGCCGGCGCGATCGCCGAGGCCATCGCGCAGCTGCTGCAGCCCGACACGCTCGCGGCGGCCCACGGCCTCTACCATGTGGCGGGTGCTGGGGTCTGTTCGCGGGCCGAGCTCGCGGAGGCGATCCTCACCGGCGCACCTGACGCGCCACTCGCCACGCACCGTGTGTCGCGGATCAGCAGCGCCGAGCTCGCCCTGCCCGCGCCGCGCCCCGCCTACTCGGCGCTTGACGCCTCTCGCCTCGCGCGTGAGCTTGGCATCGTCCTGCCGCCGTGGCGGGACCAACTCGCCACGTATCTCCGGACCGCGTGACACATGTACCTGGATCAGAAGGTCGTCGTGGTGATGCCCGCCTACAACGCCGCCGCGACACTCAAGCGCACCTGGGACGAGGTCATGGCGCAGGGGGTGGTGGATCTGGTCATCGTCGTGGACGACGGCAGCCATGACGACACCGTCGCGATCGCACGGACGCTCCCGCACACCATCACGCATGTGCACGAGCGCAACCTGGGCTATGGCGGCAACCAGAAGACCTGCTATCGCCTCGCGTTGGAGCAGGGGGCCGATATCGTGGTCATGGTGCACCCCGACTACCAGTACACGCCCAAGCTGTTGCCGGCGCTGGCGTCGATGATCGGCAGCGGCCTCTACGACTGTGCACTCGCATCGCGCATCCTCGGCGGCCGCGCATTGGCGGGCGGCATGCCCTGGTGGAAGTATGTGGCCAACCGCTTCCTCACGGCGTCCGAGAACCTGTTGATCGGGGCGAAGCTCTCGGAGTATCACACGGGCTATCGCGCCTTCTCGCGCCGGCTGCTCGAGCGCTTGCCACTCGATCGCAATTCCAACGACTTCATCTTCGACAACCAGATGCTCTGCCAGATCCACTGGTCCGGGGCCGTGATCGCCGAGGTGTCCTGCCCCACGGCATACTTCGCGGAGGCCTCAAGCATCAACTTCCGGCGCAGCGTCGTGTACGGGCTGGGCTGCCTGTGGACCGGGACCCGGTTCCGCTTGGCCGCGTGGGGTCTGTGGCCGTCGCCGCTGTTCGTCGCACCGCGCGGGAGCCGGTGAGGGGCGTCCGCGCGCCCGCCTGGCGTCCACCCCTGCCGGTGGTGGTCGCGCTGCTCGTCGGCACGTTGCTCAAGTGCTGGCTGGCCGCGACCACCTATGGCTCCAACGATGTGTACGCCTATGAGCGCTTCGCGATCTGGGGCGCTGCCTTGGGCGTGGACATCTATCACGCGGCGTGGGACTTCAATCACCCCGCGATGCTCCTGCATCTGCTGCGCGGGCTCGATGCCCTGACGGCGTGGACGGGGCTGCCCTTCGCGTGGTGGCTGCGCAGTCTCTCGGCGCTGGCCGACGTCGGCACCCTGCTGCTCACCGGCGCTCTGCTCGCCGACAGCCGCGAGTCCGACGTCACCGCGCGAGCGCTGATGCTCGCGGCGCTCTCGCCCGTGATGATCCTCGTGGCGGGCTATCACGGGAACACCGACAGTCTCATGCTGTGCCTCGTGCTCGCCGCGGTGTGGTGCGCGGAGCGCGACAAGTCGCCGGTGTTAGTCGGCATCGTGCTCGGGCTCGCGATGGGGGTGAAGATCGTGCCCATCATCCTCGTGCCGGTGTTCTTTTTGCAGCAGCCCTGGTGGGGGCGTCGCTTCGCCTTCCTCGGGGCACTCACCGGCACGATGCTGCTGACCTGGCTGCCGTATATCGCCGAGGATCCGGTGGTCATCGCGCAGCATGTGTTCGGCTATCGCAGTCTCGATGGGATCTGGGGCATCCCGTACCTGCTGCGGGTGTTCGCGCCGGAGGGCTCCGGGCTCCGCGTGCTGCTGGACCTCATCCCCGTGTCCGGGGCGCTGGTGCTCGTGCTCTCCTGCGGACTCGCCGCGCTGTGGATGCACCTCGGACTGCGCGATCGGCCGCGGCTCTTCGCGCAGGTGGGGCTGATCGTCGCCCTGTTCCTCGCGGGGAGTTCGGGATTCGGCGTGCAGTACCTGCTGTGGTTGGTCCCCTTCACGGTCGCGCTGGGCGCGGTGCCGGCGCTGCTCTTCCATGTGACGGCGGGGGCCTTCGTGTTCGCGGCATACGACGTGTGGGCCGGCGGTCGGCCCTGGTACCTCAGCGACTCGAACGCGGTAGGGCCCTGGCCCGCCGATGTCGAGCCCGCGCAGGTGCTCGCGTGGTTGGCGACCTGTGGGATGCTGCTGCTGTACGTGCGCTGGGTGCGCGACGATGCCCGCAGCGGGGTCCGCCCCACCTATGAGCCGACGGGCCTCGATGGGCCCGGCGCCCGCCCGCTGATCGTGGCACTGCTGCTGTTCGTGGGGATCACCGGGGTCGTGCGCACGCGCGCGGTGCAGGCCAGTATGGCTTTGTCCCATGCGCAGCTCACCCCCGCTGCCGTGCAGACCATCACCGTCGAGCATCATCTGCGCGTGTCGGGGTGGCTGGCGGAGCAGGGCGATCTGCCCGCGGCGCTCGCGGCGGCTCAACGCGCCGTCGCACTCGATTCCTCGTCGCGGCGGGCGTATCTCACACTGCTCCAGCGCACACTGGCCGTCGGCGACACGGCGACGGTCCGCGTGCTGGCGCCCCGTGCCTCGACCTTGTCCGAGCCTGGCCCCGAGGCGGCGGCTGCGTGGCGACGTCCGTAGCGCCGATGCCCTCTCACATGCCCATCTCCCGCGCCCTGCTGTTCACGCTCCTCGCCCTGTGCTGTGCCGGCGCCGGCCTGCGCTGGCGGCACACGCTGCACATCGAGGTCCGCACGCCCGACGAACGGACCTATGTGGATCAGGCCCAGCGCCTGCGCGACGACGGCATCGCCGGGACCCGGGCCCTGGTGCGGCGCTATCTCAGCGACTCGACGCAGCGGCTCTACCCGCCGCCGACGCGCATCGGCCACCATGCGGCGGTGCTCGCCGCGATGCGGCTCAGCGGCTGGACCGACGCGCGCGCCGGCTCGCTCTTCTCGCTGGTCAGCTCGACCGCCGCGCTGGCCGTGGTCGCCGTGATCTGTGCGCAGCTGTTCGCCCCGACCATCGCGGTCGCGGCCGTGACGGCCTTCGCTGTCTTCCCGCCCGAGCTCGCGGTGGCGATGCGGGGCTGGGGCGATGCGCCGATGGGTCTCATTGGCGTGCTGCTGCTCGCGCTGGCGTGGCCGCTGGCACAGGGCCGCTGGCATCCAGCCCGGCTCGGCACGTTCGCACTGGTGGGCCTGCTCGGCATCCTGCTCAAGGAATCCGCGCCGCTGATGTTCGGCCTGTGTACCCTCGCGGTGCTGTGGCCTGTGCTGCGCGCCCGCGACCTGCGTCGCAGTGCCCTCTTGCTCGGCGTCACCGGGGCCGCTGTGCTGGGTGGCATCGCGGTGCTTGCGTGGGGGGCGGGCGGATTCAGCGAGTTCGCGCAGGTGATGGTCGCCTGGCAGCGCGCCAACGCGGCGAACGACTACGCGCTCGCGATGCAGACGGGGCCCGGGTATCTGCTCTTCGTCGGCTTCTTCACGGTGGCCCCCATGCTCAGCGTGATGGCCGCCCTCGGTATCGGGGCGCTGGCCTTCGCCCGCCGCGCTGAACAGCGCGTCGCGCTGCTGGGGAGTGAGGCGGCGTGGCGCGCCGCGGTGGGTATGACCGCGGTCACGGCGGGCTTCCTCGCGGCCCCCATGGTGCTCGCGCACTGGCTGAACCTGCGCTACGTCAGCGTGGTCTTCGCCCCCATCGCCGTCCTGGCGGGGATCGGGATCGCGGCGACGGTGCAGGTCGCGAGCGACCAGTTCTCCCTTCGACCGCTCCAGCGGCGAGCGCTCCTCGCTGTGCTGCTGCTGCTCACGGCGCACGTGGACTACGGCGGGTTCTATCGCGACTTCGTCTCGCCCCACCAGATCCCGGACCTCTCGAACGGCTTCGTGATGGCCCTGCGCGCGATGCGCTGACCCGCCGCCCTCACCCCGCGCGCAACCGCGCCGCCCGCTGCTCGGCGGCATCGGCCTTGGCCGTGTCCCCCAGCCGCCGCGCCAGCGTCGCGAGGTTCGCGGGCGCCCACCACGCATTCGGCGCCAGCACCTCGACCTGCTCGAAGTACGCCACGCCCGCCGCCGTCAGCGCGGGATCGTCGAAGAAGCCCTTCGCGATCGTCACGATCTCCACGCCCGTGCGGGAAGCATCGAGGCGCAGGCACTCCTGCGTCTCACGCACCGCATCGGCCACGCGCCCCAGACCCGCATAGCTCGCTGCGAGCCCCTTACACAGTTCGTAGTGCTCCAAGCTGATCTCGCGCGCCGCGAGGAAGTCCGCGAGCGCCGCAGGGTAGTTGCCCTGCTGCCGGTAGTGATCGCCACGCCAGCGCAGGGCCACCCCGGAGAAGCCGTCATACTGCACCGCGAGATCGAAGTGCTCCTGCGCCTTGGCCAGGTCCCCCATCGCCCGGTGCACGATGCCGAGGTTCACGTGGAGGAAGTGCCAGGCCGGCGCGTAGGTCAGGGCCTGCTCGAACAAGGCCTTGGCCTCGGCGTTCTTCCCCTCGCCCATGAGGATCAGCCCGTAGTTCATCAGCGAGCGGTGCGAGGGCGCCTTGCGATTGATGTCCTCGAGATACGCGCGGTCCGTGCTGAACGCATCGACATTGCGGTGCGACGTCAGCGACACGAAGACCGCCGCCACCACCGCCGTCAGCGCGCCGCCCACTGCGGGCACGCGCTGCCGCATCAGCCACACGCCGGCGGGCAGGATCCACGCGAGTGACAGTACGGCCAGCGGCAGGTAGGGCCGGTGCTCATTCAGCATCTCGGCCAAGGGCGCGATGGAACTGGTCGGCGAGAGCAACGCGAAGGCCGACACCACCACGAACAGCAGCCACGGCGCGCGCTTCCAACTCCAGAGCAGCATCCCCGCCACCAGCGCCCAGCCCACACAGGCCACGAACACCGGGCCGTCGAGCGGCGACCGGTACACCGCGTGCGACCCATGGTCGGCGACGAGGCCCACCGGCGCGAACCACTTGCTCAGGTACTCCCACCACACCACGGTCTGCGTGAGCAGATAATGCCACGAGGTCATGTCCGCCGACTTGCGCGTTTCGTCGAAGGCGAAGTCCGCCATCACGCGCAGCCGGATCAGGCCGTACACCGCGGTCACCAGCACGAACGGCGCGAGGCGCGTGAGCACGGGCTTCGTGAACGTTCCGAACAGGTCGTCGAGGAATCCGCGCGGCCGCTTCTGCGCGGCGGCCGTCTGCCAGACCTCGTACAGGAAGTACACGGCCAGCGCAGCCACCGCTTCGATCTTCGTGAACAGGGCCAGCGTATAGAGCACGACCGCCGCCCACGGGATGCGCCGCGTGCCGGCCGCCCCCGCGGGCGCCATGTACCATAGAATCGACGGCAGCAGGAAGGCCGCCGTGAGCAGGCTGGACCGCGCCGAGATGTAGTTCACCACGCCCGAGCCGGTCGGATGCACCGCGAACAGCAGCGCGGCCGCCAGCGGGATCCACACCAGCCCCTCGGCCTCGCGCGCGCTGCCCCGCAGCATCCCGCTCAGCGCGAGCACGCGGCGCGCGAGCATCCACAGGGCCAGCACCACGATGCCATGCAGCAGGATCTGCGTCGCATGCCACCACGGCATGGCCAGGCCGCCCATCTGGTAGTTCAGGGCATAGGTGCTCAGCAGCACGGGCCGGTAGTCCACGTTGGCCCGCAGGGCCGAGAACATGCCGGCGTCGGTGAAATAGGCGGGGATGTTCGCGAGAGAGCGCAGCGCGAGGTTGTTCGTGATCGCGTGCGAGTCGTCGAGGAAGAAGTCGTGGTGGAAGTTGTTGCTGTACAGGCCGGCGCAGGTGACCAGCAGCAGCGCGGCGTGCAGGACCGGGTGCCGGAGCCAGCGGGCAGTGGGGGAGCCGGGAACGGGCATCAAAGCGGTGCGCAGGTGGACGGCGGGAGCTGCCGTATATTACCGCGATGCGCATCGCGGTCATCATCCCGGCCTATCGCGTCACCGAGCAGATCCTCGGCGTGCTCGCACGCCTCGGGCCCGAGGTCGCCGGGGTCTTCGTGGTGGACGACTGTTGCCCCGAGGGTTCGGGCGCGCTGGTGCAGGCGCAGTGCCGCGACCCGCGGGTGCAGGTACTGACGCATGCGCAGAACCAAGGGGTGGGGGGGGCGACGCTGACCGGCTTCGCGGCGGCCAGCGCGGCGGGCTTCGACATCCTGGTGAAGCTCGACGGCGACGGGCAGATGGACCCCGCGCTGATCCCACGGCTCGTGCGCCCGCTGCTGGCCGAGCGGGCGGATTTCGCCAAGGGCAACCGCTTCTATGCGCTGGAGTCGCTGACGGCGATGCCCGCGGTGCGCCTGTTCGGCAACAGCGCGCTGAGTTTCGTGAACAAGTTGGTGTCGGGCTATTGGCCGATCATGGACCCGACCAACGGGTTCGTGGCGATCCACGCCTCGGTGTTCCGGCTGCTGCCGGTCGCCAAGCTCGCGCGGCGGTATTTCTTCGAGAGCGACCTCTTGTTCCGCTTGAGCACGGTGCGCGCGGTGGTGGCCGACGTGCCCATGGATGCCGTGTACGCGGGCGAGGTCAGCAGTCTCCGGATCTCGCAGGTGCTCTGGGACTTCCCGCCCAAGTACGCGTCGCGGCTGGTGAAGCGCGTGTTCTACTCGTATTTCCTGCGGGACTTCAACGCCTGTTCGCTGTACCTGCTGGCTGGCGCCGCGATGATGGGGTTCGGCGGCGTGTTCGGCGTGCGCGAGTGGATGCGGTCGATCGAGACCGGGGTCGCGGCGACGAGCGGGACGGTGCTGTTGGCAGCCCTGCCGGTGATCCTCGGGTTCCAGTCGCTGCTGGCGGCCGTGTCGTTCGACGTCGCCAACGTGCCCAGTCAGCCACTGTGTCGTGACCTGCGTCACATCGAGACGGCCCCGGGCGCGGTATCCTGAACTGTATCAATGTGATGTAGCGCATTGCGTCAGGTGACACTGGCGCCGATGTTGTGATGTGCGAGCGCCCCGTCGAGGGATCGACCGGGTCGCTCGCGTATCACCGTTCCTCACCTGTCTACCCCCGACGCTCCCTATGATGTTCACGCGAGTTCGACTCTTCCTCACGGCGCCGGTCGCGCTGCTGCTCGTCGCGGCGGCTGCCGGTGCCCAGGGGACCGGAGGCGATGACCCTGTCGCGACCTCCATGCGCGCCGCGCAGACCGGCGACTTCATTCGCGCCTGCTATGTGCCCACGAGCGGCGTGATCTACCGGATCGGGGCGCCGAACACGCCGGCGGCGTGCATCGACCCCAGTCACGTGGAGTTCTCGTTCCCGGCCTCGGCCATCGCGGGCCCGGCGGGCCCACAGGGTCCTGCTGGTCCGGCTGGCGCCACGGGTGCTACTGGTCCTGCCGGTGCCAAGGGTGACCCGGGCAATCCGGGCGCGACGGGTCCGGCGGGCGCGCAGGGCGCCGCCGGTCCGGCCGGTGCGACGGGTCCGCAGGGCGCGGCGGGTGCCGCTGGCCCCCAGGGTCCGCAGGGCGCGACGGGTCCGCAGGGGCCTGCCGGCACGCAGGGGCCGGCCGGTCCGGCCGGTCCGCAGGGTAGCCAGGGTCCGGCTGGCGCCACGGGTGCGCAGGGTCCGCAGGGCACGGCGGGGCTGAGCGGCCCGGCGGGTCCGACGGGTCCGACCGGTCCGCAGGGTGTGCAGGGGCCGGCTGGTCCGCAGGGCGCGACGGGCTCGCAGGGTCCGCAGGGTCCGGCTGGCGCGAACGGCAGCAATGGCGCGACGGGCCCGGCTGGTGCCCAGGGCCCGCAGGGTCCGACGGGCGCGCAGGGCCCGCAGGGTCCGCAGGGCGCGACCGGCCCGGCTGGCGCGAACGGTGCGACGGGACCTGCCGGCCCGCAGGGTCCGCAGGGCCCGAGCGGCGCGAATGGCGCCAACGGCGCGACGGGTCCGCAGGGCCCGCAGGGTCCGATCGGTGCGCCGGGCCCGCAGGGTCCGAGCGGCCTGAGTGGCCCGACCGGCGCTGCCGGGCCGACCGGTCCGCAGGGCCCGACGGGGAACGCAGGTCCGGCCGGCCCGACGGGTCTGACGGGGCCGACGGGCGCGGCGGGTCCGACCGGTCCGCAGGGCCCCTCGGGCAACGTGGGTCCGGCAGGCGCGACGGGCGCGGCTGGCCCGACAGGCGCGGCGGGTCCGACGGGGGCCGTGGGTCCGACGGGTGCGGTCGGCGCCACGGGCGCGACCGGCGCGAGCGGCCCGACGGGTGCCGCGGGTCCCACTGGCGCGACGGGTCCGAGCGGTCCGGCTGGCGCGACCGGCCCCTCGGGCGCGAACGGCCTGAATGGCGCGACCGGTCCCACCGGCTCTGCGGGCGCGACCGGTGCGACGGGTGCGACCGGTCCGGCCGGCTCGGGTGGCGGTGGTGTCGGGGCGACGGTGTCGGGAAGCCTGTCGTTCGACGCCGACGACAACAACTACGGCGACAACGCCACCACGACGCCGCAAGTCACGGTGTCCACGGGCACCTTGGCGATGGTCTGCATCGGCGCGACGCTCAACGACGGGTTCATCTCGTTCGACGTGACCGGGGCGACGTCGATCTCCGCGTCCACGAATCGCGAGATCGGCACCTCGAGCAGCAGCGACGCGACGCTCAGCAGTTGCTTCATCATCGGCGTGAACGCCGGCTCGAACACGTTCCGCGTGCGGTATCGTGGTGACAACGGCAGCGGCAATGCCGACTTCTCGAGCCGTTCGATCGCGGTGTTCAACATCACGACCTGATCCCGGGTCGTCCGCGTCGAGACACCCACGACGAGCGCTCCGAGGCCTTCCTCGGGGCGCTCGTCGTATGTGCGCTCCATCACACGGCGAAAAGTGACGCTTGCGCTCCGCGTGGAACGGCCACACTTTGGAGGTCCGTGACCACCGGTCGTGGTCTTTCGTCCCTTTGGCCCTTGAACACCATGCCGAGTCAACCCCGTTCGTTCCTCCGCGTGTTCGGTGCGCTTGCCGTGCTGAGCTCCGTGGCCGGAGCGCAGGGTACCGGGCAGGAGGGCGGCGCCCTCCCCGTCCAGAACCGCGCCGCACAGAGTGGAGATTTCATCACCGCGTGCTACGTCCCGGTGAGTGGCGTGATCTACCGGATCGGGGCGCCGAACACGCCCGCCGCGTGTATCGATGCCAGCCACGTGCAGTTCTCGTTCCCGGCGTCGGCCATCGCAGGCCCGGCGGGTCCGCAGGGTCCTGCTGGCGCGACCGGTGCGACCGGCGCGACTGGTCCTGCCGGTGCCAAGGGTGACCCGGGCAATCCGGGTGCCACGGGCGCGGCAGGCGCGCAGGGTCCGGCTGGCGCGACCGGTGCGACCGGCGCGGGCGTGCAGGGTCCGCAGGGTCCGCAGGGTCCCGCCGGGGCGACGGGTCCGCAGGGCCCCGCTGGGACGCAGGGTCCCGCAGGCCCCGCCGGTCCGGCTGGCCCGCAGGGTTCGCAGGGTCCCGCCGGCGCCACGGGCGCCACGGGTGCGCAGGGGCCGCAGGGCCTCGGCGGCGCGGTCGGCCCGACGGGTGCACAGGGTCCCCAGGGTCCGCAGGGTCCGGCCGGCGCGGCCGGTGCCACGGGCGCGCAGGGGCCGCAGGGCCCTGCCGGTGCGAACGGTGCCAACGGCGCGACCGGTCCGCAGGGCGCGCAGGGTCCGCAGGGTCCGACGGGCGCGGCTGGCCCGCAGGGCGCGACTGGCCCGGCCGGCGCGAACGGGGCGACCGGTCCGCAGGGTCCGCAAGGCCCGCAGGGTCCTCAGGGCCCGAGCGGTGCCAACGGCGCGAACGGCGCCACCGGCCCGCAGGGCCCGCAGGGTCCGATCGGCGCGCCGGGCCCTCAAGGTCCGTCGGGTCAGGCGGGTCCGCAGGGTCCGACGGGCGCCGCCGGTGCCTCGGGCGCGACTGGTCCTGCCGGTTCGCAGGGTCCGGCCGGTCCCACGGGTCCGACCGGTCCGCAGGGTGCGTCGGGCACGCCCGGCGCGGCTGGTGCCACGGGTCCCACGGGTCCGCAGGGTAATCAGGGCGTCGCCGGTCCGACCGGTCCGCAGGGTCCGTCGGGCACGCCTGGGGCGGCTGGCGCAACGGGTCCGACGGGTCCGCAGGGCAATCAGGGCGTCGCGGGTCCGACCGGTCCGCAGGGTCCGTCCGGTGCGGCTGGCGCGGCTGGCGCCACGGGTCCGACGGGTCCGCAGGGCATTCAGGGCGTCGCCGGTGCGACCGGCCCGCAGGGTCCGTCTGGCGCGGCCGGTTCGGCTGGTGCGACGGGTCCGACGGGTCCGCAGGGCATTCAGGGTGTCGCTGGTGCGACCGGTCCGGTCGGCCCCACCGGCGACACGGGTGCGATGGGTGCGACCGGCCCGTCGGGTGCCCAGGGCCCGGCTGGTCCGACGGGTCCGACTGGCCCGAGCGGTAGCGCGGGCGCGACCGGCGCGACCGGTCCGACTGGTCAGACGGGCGCCGCCGGTGCGACCGGCCCCGCTGGCCCGACCGGTGCCGCCGGCTCGACCGGTGCCGTGAATCTGATCGGCCCCACTGGGGTGCCGATCGCGAATGTCAAGATGGTCACGGGAACGGTCTCGACGTCGACCGATGCGGTCTCGGTCACCTTCACCGGGGGCTCGATCTTCACGAGCGCGACATCGTACTGGTGTGTCGTCACGAGCAACATCTCCACCGCGCCGTCGACGAGCACCAACAACGACGAGTGGACGATCCAGCGGGCCACGAACCAGATCACCCTGCGCCGTGGGAGTGACTCTGGCACGCGCACGGTCGCGTACCTGTGCGTGGGTAACTGATCGCCACCTCGTAGGGAAGATGGTCGTGAGGGTCCGGGACGGCAGAGCCGCTCGGACCCTCAGGCTTTCCCCGCTTCTCCGTTCGATGCCCGATCCAGAACCGCAGATCCCTCGTTGGGTGATCGCGTCGGTCTTGGTGTTCGCGATCCTGATCGCGTTCGTCCCGACGCTGCATGCCCCTTTCCTGCTCGACGACTACTGGCGCATCGTCGGCAACGAGGGAGTGCATCACTTCTGGCCCCCGTGGAGGCATTTCACCGATC
Organism: uncultured Gemmatimonadaceae bacterium; assembly: GCA_964503275.1. Taxonomy (GTDB): domain Bacteria; phylum Gemmatimonadota; class Gemmatimonadetes; order Gemmatimonadales; family Gemmatimonadaceae; genus DASRAP01. The sequence goes on from CAZCZO010000010.1 coordinate 56,822, forward strand.
CGCGCACCAGCGCTGCCATGGCCTCTCTGGTGCAGTTCCGCCCGTTATTGCCGCTCTCGTTCTCGGCCGACATCGCGCTCTGGGGGGTCGATCGCTCGGCGTTGCGCGCGACCAATGTGGCGCTGCACTTCGGCGTGGTCTCGCTCACCTTCGGTCTCGTCCGCGAGCTCCTGCGCCACTGGGACCGCGCACCGCGCGCGTCGGGGAGTCCTGAGCGCACCGCACTCGTGATCGCGGTCCTGGTGGCGATCCATCCCATCGCCGCCTACACCGTCAATTACCTCTCAGCGCGCGACCTCGTGCTGGCGCAACTGGGGCTGCTGGCCACGCTGTGGGGCTATGTCCGCTATCGCCGGCGAGGCCCACCCGTGTGGTCGCGGGCGTGGGCGCGGTCTTGGAGCGCGATGATGATCGCATTCGCGTTCGCCATGCTCGCGAAGCAGAACGTCGTCGTGCTCCCCGCGCTGTTGGTGGTGTTCGACGTCGTCGTCGCTCGGGTGCCGCTACGCTCGCCTGGCCTGTGGCTTCGGCCCCTGCCGTTCGTCGTGATCATCGCGGCGTGGGTCCTGTGGTCACAGGCGGTGTTGGACTTCAGCGACTTCGACAATGTCATCGGCACGTTCGCGCCGTCGATGTTCGCCTTCACCCAAGCCAAGCTGCACAGCACCGAGTACCTTGCCGCCCTGCTCTGGCCGTTCCGCCTGCGGTACTTCCCGCTGGTCACGCCTGAGGTCTCGCCGTGGAATGCCGGGACGCTCGCGGGCCTCACCCTCATCGTACTCTCGCTCGGCATCGCGTGGCGCACACGCGAGCGCGCGCCGCTGCTGAGCTTCGCGCTGTGCAGCTACTGGGTCCTGATGGCGCTCGAGTCGTCGGTCCTGCCGCTGGCCAACTGGATGATGCCGTACCGCCAGTATCCCGCGCTGCTCTTCGTCGGTCTGGGAGGCGCGGTCGCGCTCAGGACCTGGGCCGCGCCCGGGCTGCGGACTCCGAGCGGGCGCCGGGTGTTGGCGGTGAGCGCGGTCGCCGCCGCCCTCGGCGTCACGCTCGTGAACAGTGCGCATTGGCGCAGTGAGGATCGCTTCTGGTCCCATGCGGCCGCGTATGGCGCGGATCACCGCGCCCATCTGAACCTCGCGGCGAGCATCGCGGATCCGAAGGACCCGAGGGTGCAGGTCCACCTTCGCGAGGCGGAACGGCAGATGGTCGTCGAGGCGTCCGACGAGATGGCCACCGCGGCGCTCCTTCCAGGGCTCGACGACAAGGTCACCCGATTCGAGGCGGACCAGTCCTCGGCCACCGACACCACGGTGGGCCGGGTCCACTTTTGGCGCGCGCACGCGCTGCGTGAGTCGGGTCGGCGCGTCGAGGCGCGCCGAGAGGCCGACCGGGCGGCCGATGCCGCGCCGACCATCGCCTCGTATCAGTGGTACGCCGCGATGGACGCACAGCACGCGGAGGATTGGGGGCGCGTCGTCGTCCTCGCGCAGCGCTTGGAGCGGTTGGACACGGACCCGAGTTCGTTGGCGTTCCTCGGCGGTGCTGCCCTGCAGAACCTCGGTCGGAATGGCGAAGCGATCGACTGGTATCTTCGATATCTGGCGCTGCCGTCTCACGAGAGTTCACCCTCAGGCCGCCGCAGCGTCACCATGAATCTCGCCCTCGCCGCGCTCGCCATCGGCCGCTGCGACCTCGCGCGTCCGGCGTTGCTCGATCGGCAGCGCGAGCGGCCCGACGACACCGAGATCAGCGGCTTGCTGGCCGCCTGTCCTGGACGGTAAGGCCACACATCCTCCGCTTCGCCCCCATCGCGTGAGCGGGCACGACAGCGCCGCGGGCTCCGAGGCGCGCCGCAACTCTGGGCACTGCGGGGGGGGATTGCGCAGCATGAGCGCTGCCGCGACTTTCGCTCGGTCGATGTGTCTGACTCCGACGACCCTTCCCATCATCACCCGAAAGCCGATGAGTCGTTTCCGCTCGCTGTTCTTTGCCGCTGCCGCGTCGCTGACGCTGGGTTCGGTCGCCGGTGCCCAGGGTCAGCAAGACTCCGCGCTGCCACTGACCACGCGCGCCGCGCAGTCGGGCGATTTCATTCGCGCGTGTTATGTGCCGCTGAGCGGCGTGATCTATCGCATCGGGGCACCGAACGCGCCGACGGCCTGCTTGGCCAGCGATCATATCGAGTTCTCGTTCCCCGCGACGGCGATTGCGGGCCCGCAGGGGCCACAGGGCCCCCAGGGTCCGGCGGGCGCGACCGGGGCGACGGGCCCGGCCGGTCAGAAGGGTGACCCGGGGAACGCGGGCGCGACGGGCGCCACGGGCCCCGCTGGTGCGCCGGGCGCGGCGGGTGCGACGGGCGCCACCGGTGCCGGGGTGCAGGGGCCGCAGGGTCCCCAAGGCCCCGCAGGCGCGACCGGTGCGCAGGGCCAGCCGGGTCCGGCCGGTCCCACGGGCGCGCCGGGTCCGCAGGGTGTGCAGGGCTTGGTGGGCCCCACGGGTGCGACCGGTCCGCAGGGGCCGGCCGGTCCGCCGGGCGTGACGGGTGCACCGGGGGCGGTCGGTGCCACGGGCGCGCAGGGCGCGACGGGGCCGGTGGGTCCGACGGGGGCGCAGGGCCCGCAGGGCGTGACGGGCCCGCAGGGCCCGCAGGGGCAGGTGGGTCCGGCGGGCGCGACGGGCGCGCAGGGCGCCCAGGGCGTCGCCGGGCCGACCGGCTCGCAGGGGCCGCAGGGCGCGACGGGCCCGCAGGGGCCGTCTGGTCCGCCGGGGCCCTCGGGCATGCAGGGCCTCCAGGGCGTGCAGGGCGTGACTGGACCGCAGGGCCCCCAGGGTCCGCAGGGCCCGCTGGGCCCGCCGGGGACCACCGGCTTGCAGGGGCTGACGGGCGCGACGGGCGCGCAGGGCCCGCAGGGCGTGACGGGCCCGACGGGTCCGATCGGCGCGACGGGCGCGCAGGGCATCCAAGGGATCCAAGGCCCGACCGGCGCGGTCGGCCCCACGGGCCCGATCGGCCTGACCGGGGCGACGGGCGCGACGGGGGCGCAGGGCATTCAGGGGATTCAGGGCATCCAAGGCGTCACGGGCCCGATCGGGCTGACGGGCGCCACGGGCGCACAGGGGATCCAGGGCATTCAGGGCGTGACGGGCGCGGTCGGAGCGACCGGCCCGACGGGTCCGCAGGGGAGCCAGGGCATCCAGGGCGTGACGGGTTCGGTCGGTCCGACAGGTGCCACGGGCGATCAGGGTATTCAGGGCGTGATGGGTGCGACGGGTGACGTTGGTCCAACGGGACCCACGGGTCTGACTGGTGCCACGGGCGCCACGGGCCCGACCGGCGCCACGGGCCCGACCGGCGCCACGGGCCCAACGGGTAGCAATGGAGCGGCGGGCGCGACTGGCCCGACCGGGAGCGCTGGGGCAACAGGCGCGACTGGCGCCCCCGGCTCGCTGGTGAGCTCCAACGTTGCCATCGTGACGGGCGCAGTCTCGAGCAGTACGTCGACCGGTGCGATCGCATCCGCGTCGTGCGCGACCGGCTCTGTGGTGGTCGGCGGTGGCTTTCAGGTCTTCTCGAATCCCGCGGGAACTACGCAGGTCTCGGCCTGGCCAGATAAACTCCGGGTCACGCGCGACTGGCCGTCTAGCTCGACGACTTGGGAAGTCCGAGCGCACTCGGACGGTACTGCGCTCTACATTCGCGCCTACGCCGTGTGTATCGAGGCCGCGAGCGGAGCGGTCGGTGCCACGGGCGCGACCGGTCCGACAGGTCCGTCCTGATGCGGGGTTCTTGATGCAGCATGCGGGCCGTTCGTTGGGGATGCACATCCTGTGACGATCCTGCCCGCCATGTGATGGTCGTCACAAAGGGTCAGTGACCCTAGAGTGTCGCGAAACTGGTCATTGCGCGGAGACTGGCGCGGAGTGAGAATTACGGCGATTTCCTCGTGTCAGATGCGTCTGACATCAAGGGCCATTCCCGTCATTCTGGTGTGCCAATGAGTCGTTTCCGCTCGCTGTTCTTTGCCGCTGCCGCGTCGCTGACGCTGGGTTCGGTCGCCGGTGCCCAGGGTCAGCAAGACTCCGCGCTGCCACTGACCACGCGCGCCGCGCAGTCGGGCGATTTCATTCGCGCGTGTTATGTGCCGCTGAGCGGCGTGATCTATCGCATCGGGGCACCGAACGCGCCGACGGCCTGCTTGGCCAGCGATCATATCGAGTTCTCGTTCCCCGCGACGGCGATTGCGGGCCCGCAGGGGCCACAGGGCCCCCAGGGTCCGGCGGGCGCGACCGGGGCGACGGGCCCGGCCGGTCAGAAGGGTGACCCGGGGAACGCGGGCGCGACGGGCGCCACGGGCCCCGCTGGTGCGCCGGGCGCGGCGGGTGCGACGGGCGCCACCGGTGCCGGGGTGCAGGGGCCGCAGGGTCCCCAAGGCCCCGCAGGCGCGACCGGTGCGCAGGGCCAGCCGGGTCCGGCCGGTCCCACGGGCGCGCCGGGTCCGCAGGGTGTGCAGGGCTTGGTGGGCCCCACGGGTGCGACCGGTCCGCAGGGGCCGGCCGGTCCGCCGGGCGTGACGGGTGCACCGGGGGCGGTCGGTGCCACGGGCGCGCAGGGCGCGACGGGGCCGGTGGGTCCGACGGGGGCGCAGGGCCCGCAGGGCGTGACGGGCCCGCAGGGCCCGCAGGGGCAGGTGGGTCCGGCGGGCGCGACGGGCGCGCAGGGCGCCCAGGGCGTCGCCGGGCCGACCGGCTCGCAGGGGCCGCAGGGCGCGACGGGCCCGCAGGGGCCGTCTGGTCCGCCGGGGCCCTCGGGCATGCAGGGCCTCCAGGGCGTGCAGGGCGTGACTGGACCGCAGGGCCCCCAGGGTCCGCAGGGCCCGCTGGGCCCGCCGGGGACCACCGGCTTGCAGGGGCTGACGGGCGCGACGGGCGCGCAGGGCCCGCAGGGCGTGACGGGCCCGACGGGTCCGATCGGCGCGACGGGCGCGCAGGGCATCCAAGGGATCCAAGGCCCGACCGGCGCGGTCGGCCCCACGGGCCCGATCGGCCTGACCGGGGCGACGGGCGCGACGGGGGCGCAGGGCATTCAGGGGATTCAGGGCATCCAAGGCGTCACGGGCCCGATCGGGCTGACGGGCGCCACGGGCGCACAGGGGATCCAGGGCATTCAGGGGGTCACGGGCGCGGTCGGGGCGACCGGTCCGACGGGCCCGCAGGGTAATCAGGGCATCCAGGGTCCGACCGGTGCACAGGGGATCCAAGGCATCCAGGGCGTGACGGGCGCGGTCGGGGCGACCGGCCCGACGGGTCCGCAGGGGAATCAAGGCATTCAGGGCGTCACCGGCGCGGTCGGTGCGACGGGCCCGACGGGTCCCCAGGGGAACCAGGGCATTCAGGGTGTGACTGGCCCGACGGGTGCGCAGGGCATTCAGGGCATCCAGGGCGTCACCGGCGCGGTCGGTGCGACCGGCCCGACGGGTCCCCAGGGTAACCAAGGCATTCAGGGTGTGACCGGTGCGACTGGACCGCAGGGCATTCAAGGCGTTCAGGGCGTCACCGGTGCGATCGGAGCGACTGGCCCGACTGGTCCGCAGGGCATCCAAGGTATTCAGGGTGTCACTGGCGCAGTGGGTGCGACCGGCGCCACGGGTGCGCAGGGCGACCAGGGCGTTCAGGGCATCCAGGGCGTGACTGGTGCGGTCGGCGCCACGGGCCCGACCGGCCCGACGGGACCCACCGGTCCGACGGGTGCCACGGGCGAGACCGGTGCGACCGGTACGCAGGGCAATCAGGGGATCCAGGGTGCGACCGGCGCCACGGGTGAGACGGGGCCGACTGGGCCCACGGGTCCAACGGGTGCACAGGGGATCCAGGGCGCAACGGGCGAACAGGGTGTCCAGGGTGCGACGGGTCAGACTGGTGCCACCGGCGATGTTGGTCCCACTGGGCCCACGGGCCCGACGGGTCCGACGGGTGAAACCGGTGCGACGGGGAGCCAGGGCCCGACGGGTCCGACCGGTGACACCGGGGCGACTGGCGCCACCGGGGCGACTGGTGCGACGGGGTCGGCGGGTATCCAGGGTCCGACTGGTGCAACGGGCGCGAATGGCGCAGCCGGTGCCACGGGTTCTGCGGGCGCGACAGGTGCCACCGGTGCGACTGGCGCCACGGGTTCCGGCCGCACTCCCGTGGCTGACACCGAGGATGCGGAGAATACCAGTGCCGGTACCTCCTATGGACAGAACTCTGGTCCGAGCGTTGTCGTCAACTACACGTCCGCGGGCAGCGCGCTCGTGATCCTCACCGCCAGATTCTCGCCCGGCAACACGGGCACGGTAGGATTCATGAGCTTCGCCATCAGTGGTGCGACGACGCTCGCCGCTAGCGATGATCGCTCGGTGAGGTTCGCTACTGCGAGCACTTCCTCCACCCTTGCGGTTCAGCACAGCGCGACCTATTTCGTCTCGTCGATCAACGTGGGCAACAACACGTTCACGACGCAGACCCGGCGCACGGGCAGCAACACGACGGTCAGCTTCTACAACCGTTCGATCATCGTCGTCCCGTACTGAGTCGCGTCCCGTCACTCGCTGACACGACTGACCCGCAGGCGCGCTGTGCGCACACGCACACGCCGCTTGCGGGTCATCGTGCGTTAGTATGAGCCGTCGCGCGCTCGGCGCTCAACGACGCATTGTTGTCGCGCTCGCGGCTATCACCCTGCTTGCTGCCGTGTGCTGGTCGTTCGCACCGGTCGTGCACGCGCCTTGGCTGAGCTGGGACGATGCGGCTGCGTTCTTCGACGAGACCCGGTGGCGCGGTCTCGGACCAGCGCAGTTGCAGTGGATGTGGACCACGTTCGCCGTGGGCATCTATCGCCCCGTGACCTGGATGTCCTACGGCCTCGACTTCCTGCTCTGGGAACTCGACGCGGGAGCGTACCACCGCACCGGCCTGCTGCTCCACGTGGTCAACACCGCGTTGGTCGGCCGACTCGGCGTCGTACTTCTGCGTCGAACCGGCGCGGGCGACGCCCAGTCGGCCGTCGGTGGATGGATGTCTGCGGCGCTCTTTGGCCTCCATCCGCTTCGTGCGGAGGTCGTCGGCTGGATCAGCGCGCGCGCGGACCTGCTGGCGACCGCCTTCGCGCTGCTGTCGACGCTTGCGTATCTCTCGCACACCCGCGAAGACCGCGGACGCTGGTGGCGCAGCCCGTGGATGTGGTGCAGCGCATTGTGCTTCGTCGCGTCCCTGCTGTCGAAGTCGTCGGCGATCGCGCTCCCGCTGGTGTTCCTTGCCCTGGACGCACTCGTGCTGGGTCGCGGCGATGGCACATGGCGACGGTGGTGGGAGCTTGTCACCGAGAAGACGGCGATGTTCGTCGCTGCATTGGCCATGGTGCCGATCAGCCTGCTGTCGAAGTCCGCGTCGGTGCCGGGAATCACGGGAAGCCGAGCGCTACTTGGAGTGACCATCGCGTCGTACGCGCTGGTCTTCTACCTCAGGGCCAGCATTGCACCGGTCGGGTTATCGGCCATGTACGAGTTCCCGCCGATCGTTCGTGTGGCGGACCCACGGTTCGTGGTTCCGCTGCTCCTCGTGTTGATTGCGGTGATCGCGGGCTGGCGACTCAGGGGGCGAATCCCGCTGGTCGTCGCAGCAGGGCTGAGCTTCGCGCTCCTCCTGCTACCCGTGTCTGGGCTCCTGCCTTTCGGTCCGCAGCTGGTCGCGGATCGGTATACCTACCTCACCACGATCCCACTCGCCCTACTCGCGGGTGGTGCGATGGTGCGGGTGCTGGAGCGCCTTTCGAGTCGGCCTATGCGCAACGGCGTCGCAGCGATGGTCGTGGTCATCCTGGTCCTGCTGAGTGGGATGACTCGTCGGCAGAGCGCCCTATGGGCGAGTGAAGCCAAGCTCTGGGCCCAAGCTGCGCAGCGCGACACCAATAGCGCATTGGCGGCGGGGAACCTCGCGATCGCGCTGGTCGTCGATGGGAAGGCACCTAGCGCGCTGCCGTATGCCCAGCGCGTCGCCAGGCTGCGACCACGAAGTGCGTCCGATCGTGGATTGGAGCTTGCTGTCCTGCTGGCGCTAGGTGAGTCGGCCGCGGCCGCGAATGCGGTGCACCGCGCTCGAGAAGACGAGGACATTACGAGCGAGATCTTCCGCGAGGCTGCCGACGTACTGATCTCGACCGATCGTGTCGCACAGTCTCTCGAGCTGTATGCCCTCGCGGTGCAGGCCGACCCGCGAAGCCGCAAGGCCGCGAACGGTTATGCGTCGGCGCTGGCGATGGACGGGCGACTGGAGCTCGCCGTTGGCGAGTTCAAGCGTGCCATCGCGATTGACTCGACCTACGCCGAGCCCTACAACAACCTCGGCAATGCGTTGCTCGCACTCGGCCGCAAGGCTGAGGCGCTTGAGTCGTACCAGAAATCGGTCCTGCTCGCGCCCGACAATCCTGAGGCGCGAGTGAATCTCGGCGATGCGCTGGTCGCGAACCGACTCTTCGCCGAGGCGATCGACCAATACGAGCGCGCGATCAAGCTCGTTCCTGACCACGCCAGAGCCTACAACAATCTCGGATTCGCGCTGCTGCAGAGTGGCCGAGCGCGCGAGGCCGTCACCGCGCTGCGTCGCGCGGTCGAGATCGAACCGAACGTACCAGGCGGCCGACAGAACCTCGAGGCAGCGCTGTCGGCGTCAGGCAACAGGTAGTGGTGGGTGGCGGCACAGCGAGCTCGTGACTGCCCGAGCGCGTACGAGTACGGCCCGAGGCACTCCCGCCCCGGGCCGTTCGCACTTCCTCGCCCGCTACCGCGCCCTACTTCTTCTTCCCCGCCGGCGGATTCTTCAGCGTCGCCGCGTTCTCCTCGGTGATCGCCGCCGCAGCGGCCACCACCATCGCCTCGTACTTCGCGGGGTCCACCGTCACCACGTATTCGCTGACCTTGCGGCGCGTGGTACCGGCGAACATCGCCAACGTGTTCACCGCACCGAGCGCCGCCTTGCCCGCCGCGCTGCCCGCGTCGTCCACACTCACGATCGGCTCCGCGCTCGTGACCTCCTCCTTCGGCGCGATCGTCACCGCCTTGCCGTTCGGGCCGGGGATCGCGTCGTTGTTCGTGCAGGACTCCTTGCCCGTGATGCCCTTGTAGCACTTGGACTTCGAGCCGTCGTAGGTCACGATCGTCCCGTTCACGCTGACCTTCACGTCGGCCGTGACGACCGCGTTGTTCACCTTGAGCTTGCCCTTGTTGTCGCGGCCACGCACGTCGGCGAACTCCACCGTGTACAGCAGCCGCACCGGGCGTGCGTCGGCCTGCTTCGCGATCGTCGCCTCGGCGTAGGGGTGCTTGAACTGCCCCAGCCCGCTCACCAGCGCGGGATCCATCACCTTCTGCCCGGTCGGCGCGTAGCCCACGTAGCCGACGTCCGCGATCTTCTTGTTGATGGGCGAGGTCTTGCCGTGTCCGCGGAAGTCCTCGGTGGACTTCGGGTCGGGCGATTCGGTGGGGACGACCTCGTAGCCCTGCGCGGTCAGCGCCGCCGAGCCCTTGGCGCAGATCTCGTCGGTCATGCGCTGGTAGGCGGCCTCGTCCACGCCGGCCATCGTGAAGATCGAGCTGACGACCACCTGCGAGGCCTTCTTGTCGTCGAAGAGCCCCGCGCGCGTGGCCGAACTGCCCGACGACTTCACGGCGAACAGCACCGTGCACGACGTCACCATCACCTTCTCGTTCCGGGGCACGCGCGCATTGGCGTGTGCAGCGTGGGGGGCGGCGAACGACAGCGCGGCGGCCATGGCCAGCGGCGTGCCGATCGCAGCGCGAGCGACTCGCGACTGCATCATAGGGTCCTTCCTGATGAAGGGGTGAGTGGCAGGACGCACGCAGGGCCGGAACGGCCGCGGCGCCACACCTTGCCAAGTTGTACGCGGGGCAGCGCGAGCGGAACCCCGACGCAGAACAATGACCTCAGAACCGCGTCGAACTACACCATCGTGACGCCGTGACTGCTCACGCGGTGATGCCTACGCCCGTGTCGAAACGGCTGCGTGTGTGATTTCGCTCACATCGGCCGTGTACGGCTTTCGCTTGCGTTCGCTCAGCGTTATAGCGATACTTGCCGCGGGCTCGACATGTGTCGCGCCTCCGTTGGATCGCCGCCCTCCCCCCCCGGTGCCGCCCCACCTATGCTGATGCGCCACACTGTCACGATCGCCGCGCTCGCGGTGTATCCCGCCGTACTCGGAGCGCAGAACACCGATCAAGGTCCTCCGCTGGTGGTGGGTGCCCGCGGAGCGCAGGTGAGCAGCGATTACATCCGCGCCTGCTACGTGCCGGTCAGCGGGGTGATCTATCGCATCGCCGCGTCGGGTGCACCCGAGGCGTGTCTGCAGCCAGACCACATCGAGTTCAGCTTCCCCGCGACGGCGCTGGTGGGTCCGGCTGGGCCGACCGGCCCGATGGGGCCCGCTGGCGCGACGGGCGCGACGGGGCCCGCGGGTGCCAAGGGCGATCCCGGGGCCGCGGGCGCGGCGGGAGCCACCGGCGCCACCGGACCTGCCGGCGCGGCGGGTGCAACGGGTGCCACCGGGCCGGCTGGTCTGAACGGCGCACAAGGTGAGATCGGGCCCCAGGGGGCACCCGGTCCTGCCGGCGCGGTGGGTCCGGTCGGTCCGCAGGGACCGCAAGGGGCCGGTGGGCCGCCGGGTCCGCAGGGCGCGACGGGTCCGACCGGTCCGCAGGGTGCCATGGGCGCCCAGGGTCCGGCCGGGCAGATGGGGGCCACCGGCCCGCAGGGTAACGCGGGTGCGACCGGCCCGCAGGGCATCGCTGGTCCGATGGGCCCGCAAGGTCTCGTTGGCCCGACCGGCGCGGTCGGCCCCACCGGTGCAGCTGGCCCGCAGGGCGCGGCTGGCCCCACGGGCGCTGCTGGTCCGCAGGGTGCGACCGGTCCGCAGGGTCCGCAGGGCGTCGCCGGGCCGACCGGCCCCCAGGGTCCGCAGGGCGTGGCAGGTCCCAGCGGCGCACCCGGACCCCAAGGGCCTCAGGGCCCGCTGGGCCCGCCGGGCACCACGGGCGCAACGGGTAGTGCTGGCGCTGCGGGCCCGACCGGTCCGACCGGCGTCGCCGGTGCGCCTGGGGCGCCCGGGGCGAGCGGACCGCCGGGCCCCACCGGTGCTGCGGGTGCGCCAGGACCCACCGGGCCCGTTGGACCGACGGGGCCGTCGGGTGCGACCGGTCCTGCTGGTTCGCCCGGGCCGACCGGCGCGGCGGGACCGACAGGTGTCGCGGGACCGACCGGTCCCGTCGGCGCGACCGGCCCCGCCGGCGCCACAGGTCCCAGCGGACCGGTCGGCGTGGCCGGCGCCGAAGGCCCGACCGGACCCGAGGGCCCAGCGGGCGCGACGGGGCCGGCTGGCCCGACTGGCGCCACCGGCGCGACTGGCCCGGCGGGACCGGCGAACATCATCGGCTCCACGGGCGGCACCTTCCGCGGGTTCGCCACCCTGAGCATCGACATCGGGTCCACCACCGGTCGCTCGGTCGGCTGTGCGACGGCGACGTTCACGGGCGCGCTCACCTCCGACCGCGTCCTGGCCACGCCGCAGACCATGGTCGCCGACTTCGCGTTCGCCAGTGCGCGGGTCAGTGCGGCGAATACCGTCGAGGTCTGCTTCACGAACGTGCGCGAAGGCACCGGCATGGGCAGCGGCGCGACGGACCCGCCGGCGATCAACGTGTTCGTGGCGGTCTACATCCCGTCGTAATCGCGGAGTACGCGGAGCACGGCCAACGGCCCGGGACGGATACGTCCCGGGCCGATCGTGCACCGGGTCATCTTGGCCCGACGCAGGCAGCCCGAGCGATCGGGGTCCAGATCCCGGTCCGACCCCCCGATGATTGGAGTGTGGGCGGCCTCTGCGGCCGTCCGCTGACCCCGTGATCGGCGCGCGTCGCCATGCTGAATTGGTTGCCTGACCCATTGCACCCTGCCGTGGCCACCCTCGCGCTGTTATCGGTCTCGAGCTGGGCCGCGGTCGAGACCGGCGAGACGACCGCCGAGCAGGTCGAGCAGGTGGTGGCGGAGGCCCCACTCGAGACGCATGAGGAGCGGGCGGAGACCTTATTGACGCTGACCGTGGTCGTGCTGGGGGTGGGCCTCGCGGGCTTCGCGCCTGGGGTGATCGGGCTGGGTGCCCGCGCGCTCGCGACGCTTGCGACGGTGGGGCTGATGGTCGCCGGTTACGCCGTGGGCCACAGCGGCGGGGAGCTGGTGTACCGGCACGGCGCCGCGTCGGTCTATGCGGAGTCGGCGGGCGCGGGTGGGGCGATGGTCCCGCGCGACGACCGCAGCGCTTCCACCTCGGCGCGCAGCACACAGTCGTGTTGATGGTCGTTCACGAGCCCCATCGCCTGCATGAAGGCGTACATGGTGGTGGGGCCCACGAACTTCCAGCCGCGGCGCTTGAGGTCCTTCGACAGCGCGATGGACGCGGGCGAGGTGGGCATGCTGCGCAGCACGGCCTCCGTGAGCAGCGGCGGACGCGAGGCGGCGTCGGGCTCGAAGCGCCACAGGTAGTCGGCCAGCGACGGGTACTCGCGGTGCAGCTCGACGCAGCGCTGGGCGTTGTTGATCGTCGCCTCGATCTTGCCGCGGTGGCGCACGATGCGGGCGTCGCCGAGCAGGCGTTCCACGTCGCGCGCCGTGAACCGCGCGATGCGCTCCACGTCGAAGTCTTCGAAGCATTCGCGGAAGGCCTCGCGCTTGCGGAGGATCGTGAGCCAGCTGAGGCCGCTCTGGAAGCCTTCGAGGGCGAGCTTCTCGAAGAGCCGACGATCGTCGGTCACGGGCCGGCCCCACTCGTGGTCGTGATAGGCGACGTAGTCCGGCGGCGCGTTCGCGACCCAGAAGCAGCGGGGCGCACTGGCGGGCAGCGGGCGCGGCGGCGTGCGGGTGTCGCTCACGTGAAGAGCGGCGCGATGGGCAGTTCGAAGGCGGGTGCGTCGGGCACTGGGTGCCAGACGTATGTGGTCGTGCTCGTGAGCTCGGCGGCGCCCGGACGGCTGACGGTCAGGCTCTCGGTGTCGGGATCGAGCTGCCAGTACTCGGGGATGCCGAGGGACAAGTACGCGTCGCGCTTCACACCGGTATCGCGACGACGGGTGGATGGCGAGAGGATCTCGACGACAAGGAGGGGGAGTGGGAGGTCGGTCCACCGCCCACTGAGGATCGCGTCGCTCGGGTACACCGCGAGGTCGGGTGCCAGCAGGTCCTCACCGATCCTGAGCTCGACGGGTCCGATCGGCCCGACCAGGCCAAGGGACTGGCAGTATGGGTGGAGTGCCGCCGTGAGTCTGAGGTCACTCCACGCGTGACGCGGCGCGGGCACGGGTGTCACGAACAACTCCCCGTGTAGCACCTCACGTCGGAGCTCGTCGTCGAACTCGTCGAGGTCGGCCGCAGTCCAGTACCGATGCGTGGCGGGCATACCCATAGTCTATGAGCCTCAGGTCTCGGTTGGCAACTCGGCATACGCCACGCTACCGCGCGCTCCTCGTCACAGCGTCATCATTTCATTGCGAGGAAGGAGATTTGCGCGCTACGCGCCCGTGACCAGCTTCAACCCCGCAATGATCAGCACCACCGCCAACAATCGCTTGATCGCCATGTGGGGCAGGCGCGACGCGCCGAGGTACGAGCCCATAGCGCCGCAGACTACCGCGGCGAGGCCCATTGGCAGCGCGACCGACGGCATGGTCTTGGTCGCGGCGACATTCCCCACCAGGCCCGTCGAGGAGTTGATCAGGATGAACGCCGCCGAGACGGCCGCCGCCTCCTTGGCCCGCGCCCATCGCGCGAACAGCAGCAGCGGGGTGAGAAAGATGCCGCCGCCGGTCCCGGTGAGGCCCGAGAGCAGTCCCAGTCCGGCCCCGACGCCGAGTGACACCGGGCGTCGCGGGGGACGCACGCCGGTGTCGTCGGGCGGGCGCAGGAACAGCCGAGCCGCCGAGGCGAGCAGCACGAGCCCGACGAGCAGTTTGAACGCCGCCGTGGGTAGCGTGACGTAGCCGCCGACGAACGCGAGCGGCGCCGACATCAGCGCGAAGGGCCAGAACAGCGCCCAGCGAAAGTGGCCGGCGCGCAGGAACTGCAGGGTCCCGACGGTCGCGACCAGCACATTGAGCGTCAGCGCCGCCGGGCGGATCTCGGCGGGCGTCATGCCCGCGAGCGTCATCACCGCGATGTAGCCGCTCGCGCCCGCGTGCCCGACGGTCGCATAAAGGAACGCGACGACCCCGACCGCGAGGGTCAGCAGCGCCAGCTCAGTGGTCACGGCGCGGCCAGCGCCTCGAAGGTCCCGGTGCTGCGATCCTTGCGCGCATCATTCCACGGCAGGACGCGGCCGTTCATCGCGATCCACACGCCGTGGGGCAGGGCCTGCGCGAAGCTCAGCGCAGAGCCCAGGTTGAAGAGCCCGTCACTGGAGCCGAAGGCCCAGGGGATCATGGCACCGGTGAGGACGATGGTCTTGGGCAGCGATGACGCCGCGATGACGCGGGCGGTCTCGACCATCGTGTCGGTGCCGTGCGTGATCACGACATGCGGCTCGGCGCAGTCCCGCGCCGCGGCGGCGATCTGTGCACGTTCGGCGTCGCCCAGTTCGAGCGAGTCGCGCATCATGAGCACCTCGACCGTGACATCGAGGCGGCAGCGGCCGCGCTCGAGCATCTCGCCGATGTGCGTGCCCTTGAAGTAGAGCTGGCCGGTGAGCTCGTCGTACTCCTTGTCGAAGGTGCCGCCGGTGACGAGGATGCGGATGGGCATGGGGTGGGGGTCAGCGTGTACTCATGCGTAGCCACGACTGCACGCGCACGGCGCAGCGGTGCAGGCGGCGCAGAGGGTGCCGAGGGTGAGGAGGGTGAGCAGGCGCAGCATCTACCAATCCGTCGGCTTGTAATCCTTCAAGAACTGCCCCCACACATGCGTGCCCGTGTTGATCCCGTCGATGATCGGATCCACGATGCGCGCGGCGCCATCGACGATATCCAGCGGCGGATGGAAGCGATGCTCCTGCGTCTTCTTCTCCGCCAACGCCACGGGATCCTCGTCCGTCACCCAGCCGGTGTCCACCGCGTTCATGTGGATGCCGTCCACCACGTAGTCCGCGGCCGCCGTGCGCGTCATCATGTTCAGCGCGGCCTTGGCCATGTTGGTGTGCGGGTGCCGGGTCGTCTTGAACTTGCGGTAGAACTGGCCCTCCACCGCACTCACGTTCACGATGTGCTTGTCCCGCTCCGGCGTGCGCAGCATCAGCGGCTTGAGGCGCGCGTTCAGCACATATGGCGCCACCGCGTTCACCAGCTGCACCTCCAACAGCTCCACCGTGCTCACCTCGGCCATCAGCAAGCGCCAACTGTTGCGCTCGCGGAGGTCCACCTGCTGCAGGTCCTGATCGAGCCGGCCCTCGGGGAACAGCGCCTTCTGCGCCGCGACCTCGTCGGGGAGCAAGGCGAGCTGCGAGAGCTGCGCGGCATGGGTGAGGCCGGCGACCTCACTCAGCGCCTCGGTGGCCGCCACCGTCAGCGCGCCGGTCGCATCGGCCGGATGCGGCTCGGCGGCCGGCGCCTCAGGCAACAGATGATAGCCGCGCAGCCCCTCGTAGGCGCCGAGCAGGGCGCGCACCTCGGGCCGCAACTCGTGCAGGGCCTTGCGCTCCTCCTCCATCATGTGCTCGTAGAACGCGGGCGGTCGCCGCACGGTCTGACACGCGTTGTTGATGATGAAGTCCAAGCGGTCGCGCGTGGCCAGCAGGTGCTGGCAGAAGGCCTCGACGCTCGGCGTGTGCCGCAGGTCGAGCCCGAAGATCTCGAGCCGGTCCTTCCACTCGGCGAAGTCGGGCTCCTCGGCGTAGCGCTGCGCCGAGTCGCGCGGGAAGCGCGTGACGACGATGAGATGCGCCCCCGCCCGCAGCAGCTTGATGCCGGCCTGGTAGCCGATCTTCACGCGGCCGCCGGTGAGCAGCGCCACGCGGCCGCGCAGGTCGGCCAGCTCGGTGCGCTTGTGGTAGTTGAAGGTCGCGCAGTCGGGGCAGAGCTGGTCGTAGAAGTGGTGCACCGCCGTGAAGTCCTGCTTGCACACGTAGCAGTTCTGCGCCTCGACCACCTCGCGGAACTCGGGCTCGTCCACCGTCTGCTGTGTGAAGTCGGCGGGCGGAAAGTAGTTCGGCGTCGTGAAGATGGGCTGCGCCCGCAGACGGCGGATGCCCGTGGTCTCGAGCACTTCTTCCGCGCGCTGCACGCGCTCCTGCTTCTTGAGGCGCTTGGTCTCCTTCACCAGCTGGCGGCGCACGATCGCGTCGGGGCGCGAGACCTGACCCGCCGCTTTCAGGAGGCGATTGCGCTCCTCAGCGGGAATGCCGGCGAGCAGAGCGCGGTCGTCGGCGATGGACTCGAGCAGGGCGGCCGCATCGCGCAGGCGCGTGCGGAGCTCGGCGTCGGCGGCGGGCAGGTGGTCGGCGTGATCGGCGTGGTCGGACATTTAGCGGAGCAGGGCCGCCGCGGCGTCGGGATGCTCGTGGAGCAGCGACGCCAACGGGGCGAACAGCGGCTGAGGGAGGGCATGGAGCGCGACCCAGCGCCAGGCGGCGCACTTGTCGGGCTCGCGCAGGTCCGGCTCCCCCTGCGGGGCGTCGGCGCGGAGGAAGAGCGTGATGGCGTGGCGCGCTTCCTCCGGGAACAAGTTACTGACCCACGGGCCGCGGCGCGTGTTGGTGATCACGAGGCCGGTCTCCTCGAGGACTTCGCGCGCGCCGCAGTCCTCGGGCGTCTCCCCGAACTCGAGGTGCCCGCCGGGCGGCGCCCAGGTGCCGGGGCCGTGGTCGCCGAGGCGCTGGCCGAGGAGCAGATGGCCGTGGCGCAGGATGAGGACGCCGACGCCGACGCGGGGATGGGGGGTGGTGGGCATCGGATCGGTGCACGATTACTTGAGATGTTAGATAATCTAACATCCCAGGTAATTGCCTTCGCCGTGTGCATGTACGCCAGCCTGCGTGCCGGTGCACCACCCGCAGGCCCAACGTAGATTTCCCGCCCGACCCTTCCACTCTCCGAGGTACCCCGTGCAGAAGCCCAGCGACTCCCTCGAGTCCCTCCACGAACAGCTCGACGTGTTTGCCGACCAGGCCGAGGACGCGACGCACGGCGCGGTGGACCGCCGCGAATTCGTGTTGATGTCGCTCGCGGCCGCGGCGGCGACCACGCTGGGCAGCGCGGGTGCACTGGCCGCGCAGGGCGGACGTGGTGGGGCGGGCGCCGCCGGTGGCGCGCCCGCCGCCGCGCCGCAGCAGGTGCCGGCGTACCCACTGGGCAACGGCGAGCCGCTCTCGTGGACCTTCCAGCCCTACCCCGGCGGCACGGGCGCGCTGCTCGAGAAGCTGGTGAAGGAGCGTGGGCCCGCGGCGTTCGCGCGCACGGCGTTCACCGTCGCGCCGTGGAGTGGCGCAGTGCCGAGCTCTGAAGACGACATCGCGTTCTTGCCAGCGCATCGGCTGAGCGCGCTGATCAAAGAGCGGCGGCTGACGAGCACGAAGCTCACGCAGATCTACCTCGCGCGGCTGAAGCGCCTGGACCCGCAGTTGCTCTGTGCGGTGACGATCACCGAGGAGCTGGCCGTCGCGCAGGCTGCGCAGGCCGACCGCGAGATCGCCGCGGGGCAGTATCGCGGTGCGCTGCACGGATTGCCCTACGGGCTCAAGGATCTGTTCAACACCAAGGGCATCCCCACCACCTGGGGCTCACCCGATTTCGTCGGCCGCATCATCGACGAGGACGCCGAGATCGTCGTGCGACTGCGCGAGGCGGGTGCGGTGTTGGTGGCCAAGCTCGCCACCGGACTCTACGCGCAGAACGATCAGTGGTACCGCGGCCGCACCAACAACCCGTGGAATCTCACACTGGGCTCCAGCGGCTCCTCGGCGGGCCCGGGGTCGGCTGTACCTGCGGCCTGCTGTGCGTTCGCGATCGGCACCGAGACGCAGGGGTCCATCGTGTCGCCGTCCATCCGCAACGGCGTGTCGGCGCTGCGGCCCACCTTCGGCCGCGTCTCGCGGCATGGGGGGATGGTGCTCGCGTGGTCGATGGATCGCGTGGGCCCCATGTGCCGCACGGTCGAGGACTGCGCGATGGTGTTCAGTGTGCTGCACGGGGCGGACGAGAAGGACCCCTCGACGCTGACCACGCCGTTCAGCTTCGATCGCAATCTGGACCTCTCGCGCGTGCGCATCGGCGTGGACAGCAATGCCCCCGCGCCGCTGGTGGCCAAGCTGCGCGAGCTGGGCGCGCAGCCCGTGAGCATCGGGGCGCGGCCCACGGTGCCGGGCATGCAGTCGTCGCTCAACGCCGAGTATGCTGCGGCCTTCGATGACTTCGTGCAGAAGAAGGCGGCGGAGATCGGGCTGGATCTCAATGACCTGGCCGCGGCAGGTGGCGGGCGTGGGGGCGCGCCATTCGGTCCGCCGCGCACGGGGACGCCGAGCCCCATGGCGCCGGCCGACTGGAATCCGCGCTTCGTGTCGGGCCGTCAGGACCGTGCGATGGACTTCATCCAGCGGCAGCGGCGGCGGCATGTGTTGATCTCACGCTGGGCCGAGTTCATGAAGGACCTGGATTGCTTCATCGGCAACCCGACGGCCGACATCGCACCGAACGCGCAGACGGGGCATCCCTGCGTGGTGGTGCCGTACGACTTCGCCGTGCCGACGGGCTTCGCGGCGGGCGGTGGCGGTGGCGGCGGTGGACGCGGCGGTGCGGGGCAGGAACAGCCGCCGGCGCCCCCCCTGAATCCGCAGCCCATCTGCGGCGTGATCACCGGCGCGCTGTACGCCGACGATGTGATCCTCGGGGTCGCGCACCGCTTCCAGGCGGCGACGGATTTCCACGCGCGGCGGCCGGTGTTGGGGTAGGGGCTCAGCGTCCTCGAAGGGCCTGCCATGCCTGACGAGGTGACTCGATGCGGATCGGTGCCTGTTCAGCGACCGACAGCAGGTCGTCGTCGCCGGAGATTAGTATGTCCGCTCCACCTGCGACGGCCTCGGCGAGCACGGGGATGTCGGACGGGTCGCGGATCGACAGTGGGAGCGGCGCGGCCGCCGGTACGATCGTGCCGTGGCGTCGCAGGTGCTGTTCGGCCTCGTCAACAAGTGCGGCGTCGAGCTTGAACTTGGTGCGCAGCACGCGTCGGGTCTCTGCGAGGACCGTTTCGCCGACGATCGGTTCGTGTTCCGCGAGCACCAGCGCGAACAGCTCAGCGCAGAGACCGCGTGTGCCGATCGCGCTCACGATGACGTTCGTGTCCAGCGCGATCTTCACGAGACGTCGCGGAACACGTCCTCGTCGGTGAGGTAGCCGCGCGCTTCGGCGCGCGGCATGATGCGGCGGCGGAGATCGAGGAACTCAGACGCGGCCAAGTGGCGGCGCATCGCGTCGCGGGCGATGTCGCTGCGGCTGCGCCCTGTGCGCTCGGCGGCACGGGCCAGTTGCTGCTCGAGTTCGGCGTCGAGTCGGATGGTGAGGACGGAGGCCTTCATGTATTGCAATGTAATACAATTGTCCCCCCCTCACCAGCGCCGGTAATTCACCCCCAGCGCGTTCAGGCGCAGCCCGGGCAGCGATTCGGCCCCGTGGAGCCGGTCTTCGGCAACCTCAGAACCAAGAAGCGACTGGATCGCTTCACACTGAACGGACGCGTGAAGGTCGACGGGCAGTGGAAGCTCTATTGCCTGGTGCTCAACATCAGGAAGCTGGCGCGCGCGGGATACGCAGCCTGAGAACCGCAGGACAGACCGCCCTGGGGACTTACGATGTACCCATCGACGCAATCGTTGCTTATGATGCGGTGGGCAACGCTGTCGCGTGCAACGGGGCTGTCGTATCGCTCGCGGGTCAGACGTCCAGCTGGCCAGAGAACATCGAACTCTCGTCGGCAGCGTCTCGTGGGCGCGTCAAGACCACCCTTTGCTCATGCGGTGTGAATGTCCATGACGTTAGCACTCACCTATGCGCTCCTGCAGGTACTTGACGTGCCCACAGGCGAACCGCTCAGATTGACCTCGCCCGAGCGCTTGACGATGTCGCGAGAGTCGGGTGCTGGGCTCAGTCAGCCCGCTCGGTTGATCTTGCGAAGTGATGGGTCAGGGTATCTGCTCGATGTTCGCGATGCGGCCGTGTATCGGGTCATGCGCGGTACACGCATTGTTGGTCGCGTTGGTCGAGTTGGAGCAGGTCCTGGGGAATTCGAGCGTCCCGGCGCTATCGGCGTGCTCGGCGATACCCTCTGGGTGGCAGATTTTCGATTGCAGCGGTTCACGCGATTCGATGCGGATGGCAAGACAGTTGGCACGCAGCAGGTCTTGCTGCCGCCATTGCCACGCCCATACGTCTCTGCGATGCCGTGGGCCTTGCTGCGAGACGGCCAAGCGATCGGCCCGGCGAGTGTTGCTGGGCCGACTGAGTCGCCCACTGCACCTGACCCAATCCTCGTGCGCTTCAGGGTGGGTACGAGCCAGCTCGACAGCTCCATCCGCTTATCGGCTCGAAACTCCAGCCGAACTCAACAGTCAGGGAGCGCAGGTGCGCGAATTACCCAGCCATTGAGTGATGATCCGATCTGGGTCGCGTCTGGTGATGGCGCTAGCTTCGTGGTCGTCAAGCGGCAAGTTGCTCGTTCATCGGAGCGCGATACCGTCCGTGTAGATTGGTATGACGCGATGGGGCGCCGCTTGAAGGGGTACCGTATCGTGTATCGGCCCACACGAACGCCTTCGGGGATGCGCGATCGATTGCAGTTGACGGTGCCGTCCTCACTTCCGGTGAAGGTTGATCCGGCTTCGTGGTATGTGCCGGACTATCTACCCCCCGTGACCTCAGTGGTGCTTGCATCGGACGGTGACCTCTGGCTCCGACGCGAGGAAGAGGGTCGCACTCTTGTCGCGTGGGTCCGGCTGCGGCTGTCGGTAGGAGAGCTTCAACGGATCGAATTACCGAAGACCTCGTCGGTCCTCGAGTCACGCGGTTCGTTTGTTTGGATCTCCGAGCTAGACGAGGAGGAGCCAGTAGTTACTCGGTACACCATCGCACAGCCTCAATCGCAGCGATGACCGGTGGAGTGAGTAGTTCGTCGAGACACCTGGCGTGAAGGGAGATCTTGATGGCGAAGCTTGCGAGTTGCATGGTGGACACGAGCTGGTACCGCTATGCTGGTGGTCTGATGCCTGCGACCTCGTCCCCACCCTGCCGCCGCTCGGAGGTCTGAGTGTCTTCGCTGCGGCGGGTGAAGACCTCGCGTGCGTGCCTGCCAAGCATCAAGGCGTGCGAACGTCCCCGCCGCGGGTTCGCCTCGCAGAGAATGTGCCGCTGGTTCCGCGTCCTGTCGAGACCCCACCATGGCCCGCTACAGGACCATAGATACTCAGCCCAAGTTGCTCCCGGTTGATCTGATCGGCCGCTGCTGGGGTAGGGGGGCTATCCCAACAGCTCCTCGAGGGCCAGCTGCGTCTTCGCCGGGAGCTGTGAGGGGTCGTAGTACTGCGTCACGACCGCCATGGCGTCGGTCGCCGAATGGATGTCGAGCAGGCGCAGCAGGAATCGGATGTCGTCGAGGTCGCTGAACTCCGCGCCGAGGCGCATCGCGGCGCACTTCATGGCGAGCAGGTACTCGGGGCGCGCGACGAACACCTTCAGGTGTGATCGCTCGAGGAAGGTATCGAAGTCACCGCGCGGGCTGAGATACCCCTTCACGGCGTCGTTCAGCCAGCCGACGGGAACCCCCGCTGCGCTGGCCACCCGCGCCGCGGCCTCGCGCACCGCAGTGGACGGCCGGAACCACGCATCGACATCTCGCGTGGCCTCACGAGCGTTGAGGGCAAGGCACATGACGGCGCCGCCGACCAGGTAGAGCTCAGCGTTGGTCTCGACGGCGGCGAGCTCGTCGTTCAGCAACCCGAAGAGCCGCACGATGTCGCGCTGGGTCAGCGCGGAGGCCGTCACGGGTCAGACGCGTGCGCCGACGCTGGCGTCGACGAAGAGGTTGCGGCGCTTGAAGGGCACCGGCGCTGTGGTGAGCAAGTGCTGCCGGAGGCTGCGGAGCTCGGAGGCGAACCACGGCACTCGGAGCGGTGCTACGTCGGTGGTCCACGCGGGCGGCTGCACGCCACGCTGCGCGGCCGCGAGCTCGACCATCGCTGTCACATAGTTCTGCAGCCACGGGTCGAGCCGCTGCACAGGCAGGTCCGCGACGAGCGACGCGAACTCGAATCCCGCGGCGGCGTGGAGCAGATCGTGCACTTCGGCGAGCAGATACCGGGGGTCGGCGGCCGTGGCGAGCGCGCGCACGACCTGTCGGAGTCGTTCGTCGGTCCTGGGAAGCGCTCGCGCCAGTACGAGTGCGGAGACATCGCAGCCGGCGCGCTTGGCCTCGCGGGCCAAGGCGGCCTTCTCTGCGGGGGTCACGCGGATTTGGAGCTGCGCGGACTTGGTCGACATGGTCGGAAGGTGGGGCGGGCGGGGCCGAGTGTCAATACATAGGTATTGACACGCTGGGGCCCCCGCGAGGTCTGCCCGGGGTCCGGCGCTGGGCGGACCCCATCACCAGCGCCGGTAATTCACCCCCAGCGCGTTCAGGCGCAGCCCGTGCCGGTGCAGGCGTCGCATGAAGTCCGCCAGGTCGCGCTGGTCGCGCGGCGACCACACCACCTCGGCCAGGGCACTGAGCCGCGGCCAGGCCATGTACTCCATGTGCTGCGGCGTGAGGATGTATTCGCTCCACAGCTGGGCCTGCGCGCCGAGGATGTGCTTGGCCTCGTCGGCGCTGAGGCCGTCGGGGATCGGCTCGTAGCTGTACACGTGGTCCAGCGGCGTGAAGCCACCGATGGCGTGCGGCTCGCGCGTGATGTCGCGGGACTGGAAGTGATCGAAGTAGGTGTGCGAGTTGGGCGCCATCACCACGTCGTGGCCGGCTTTGGCCGCGGCGATGCCTCCCGCGACGCCGCGCCAACTCATCACCGTGGCGTTGGGGGCGAGGCCGCCTTCGAGGATCTCATCCCATCCGATCAGGCGGCGGCCGCGCTCGGTGAGGAAGCTGTCCATGCGCTTGATGAACCAGCTCTGCAGCTCGTGCTCATCGGCCACACCCAGTTCCTTGATGCGCGCTTGGATGCGCGGCGAGGCCTTCCATTGGTCTTTGATGGCCTCGTCGCCGCCGATATGGATCCACGGGCTGGGGAAGAGCTCGAGCACTTCGGTGAGCACGTCCTGCAGGAAGCGGATGGTGGACTCGTCGGCGTTGAAGATCCACGGCGACACGCCCCAGGTGTCGTACACGGTGACCTGCGTGTCGGGCCGCACGCCGAGTTGCGGGTAGGCGGCGATGGCCGCCTGGGCATGCCCGGGCATCTCGATCTCGGGGACCACGACGATGTGCCGCTCGGCGGCGTAGGCCACCACCTCGCGGATCTGCTCCTGCGTGAAGAAGCCGCAGTGCGGGCGCGGGTCGTAGGTGCGGCGCGACTCCTCGCTCTGGTAGGGACCGATCGATGTGCGCGCGCGGCAGCCACCGACTTCGGTGAGGCGCGGGTATTTGCGGATCTGGATGCGCCAGCCCTGGTCCTCGGTGAGGTGCCAGTGGAAGCGGTTGAGTTTGTGCCGCGCCATGAGGTCAAGGTGCTTCTTGACGTGCTCGATGGGCATGAAATGTCGCGACACGTCCATGTGCGAGCCGCGCCAGGCGAAGCGCGGGGCGTCGCTGATGGTGACGGCGGGCACGGTCCAGGGCGTACGTTCCACGCGCGCCTCCCGGTAGATGGCCGGCGGCAGCAGCTGCTTGAGAGTTTCGAGCGCGTAGAAGGCGCCGGTCGGCGTGGCCGCGCGGATGGTGATGGCGGCGGGCGTGACCTGGAGTGCGTAGGCCTCGGCGCCGTTGACGGCGGGGTCGAGCGCGAGGTGGATGTGCGGCGTGCCGGGCGCGGGGGCGACGGACTGCACCGCGAGCTCGAAGCCGGTGGGCGCGGCGATGTCGCGGGCGAAGCGCCGCGCGACGGTCTCAAGGGCGAGGTCGGCGACGAGGACTGTATTCGCCGCGAGCGTGAAGTTACCGGTGCCCGGCGTGAGCTGGGCCGGCCGCGGGATCACGGTGAAGACGCTGGCGTCGTGCGGCCGTGGGGGAGTGGCGGGTGGCTGGGCCGCGAGCGGGGCCGCGAGGGACAGCGCGATGAGCGCGCGGCGGGCAGAAGTCACTGCGGGGGCTCCACTATGCGGGTCGGTACTAGGGCCAGGGGCTACCGCGGGGAAACGTAACACCGAGGGTTGGGGGCGTCACCGCTGGCCCGGACGCTTGCGCGGGACCCTGGGGGTTGCGGCAGGAAGCCGTAGAGGATTATGATCGCGAGGTCGCATGAGCTTCGGCGCAACACCGTCCGGGCTCATTCAGAGTCGCAGCTACGGGATTGCTTGAGGTAGCTCATATGTTGCTTCATAGGCTCTTGGCGCGCGCGTCAGCGCTCGCCTTCGTGGCATTTGCCTGTGCGCCGGACAAGGTTCCGACTGCAGTCGACGCAGATGCGCCAAGGATCTCTCGGCAGGGCGATCCTTGTGGCGTGAACATCTCGGCACATTGGGGCTGGTGCGTTCCGATTCTACACTGATGCGTCTGGGAACGAACAGCCGCTCGCCGTCGGAGGCTGACATGCTGAAGCCAGATGTCCTCCGTGGAGCTGTCGTGATCGCCGCGTGTGGGCTCGCGATGGTCTCGCACCCGGCGGGTGCGCAGAGTCGCGCATTGTCAACTAGGGATAGCGTGGCGATCACGAAGGCGGCCATGAGGTGGACTTCCGAGACGTACGGTGCTCGGGGACCGCTACGGTCTTTAATCGAGTCAGAATCGTCGGACGCCTTTTCAGGACTGTCACGGAGCATCGCGATCGCGGCGGTCTCCGGCTCGACCACAGCGTTCCGCGAAGTGGTAGCGGCCGACCGCTGTCGTGCACGCGCGACGCAGGGCTGCCCCGCGCATTTCGCTGGGTTGGAGATGACTCTGCGATTGCACCGTGCCTACTCGAACGCCGACACCGTCGTCGCGGGTGTCATCGCGCGTTGGCCGACTCCGCGTGGCCACGTTGAATCTCGAACGACTGTGCTCACTCTTGCGCGAGCGCGCGACGGTGGGTGGTCCATTGCACAGGTCGGACTCACGTCGCGTCATTGATTAGCTGTGCCAGGAGGGCGCCGTGCTTCAGCGCCCTCCCGGCTCTCTATCACTGACGATCGGTCAGCAGCTCGACCGTGAAGGGCGCGCCGCCGCCGACATTGTCGCGGGCGATGGCGGTGTACACGCGGCCAGCGACGACGGGCACCCCGGCGTCACCCGTGTCGATGGCGACCGTCTGCGTGCCCGCCAGCGTGACGCGCACGCGGTAGCTGCCGGCGGGCACCGTGAGGTAGCCACTGGCCGCGCGGAACGGCACGTTGGTCAGGACCGGGGTGGCGCCGGTGAGCGCGGCGCCGGGCGCGGTGACGTAGACGTCAACGGCAGGGGCCGAGGCGGCGCCGTGGACGACGCGGATCTTGACGTTGCCAGCCGTCGGGGCGCTGTTGTCGTCCGTGAGGACGATGGGGGCGATGTTGGCGAGCAGGCCGGCGGCGATGACGGTGTAGTCGGTGTTGGCCGCGAGGGTCGGTGACGCGTCGATGACGGTGGTGGCCGTGCCGGCCGCGTTCACGCGCAGGCGTCGGACGCCGGCGTTGACGGGCAGGTAGCCCGAGGCCGTGAAGTAGGGCACGTTGGTGAGGGCGACGGTCTCGTCGACGCGGACGTCGACGGCCGGGGCGTTGGGTGAGGCGTGCACGACGCGAACGCGGGCCTGCGGCGTCGGGGCGGTGCCGTTGTCATCGTCGTCGGAGCAGGCGCCGAGGGCGAGCGTGGCGACGGCGAGTGCGGAGCCCATGAGCTTGGAGAACGACATCCCTACCTCCCAGTAGCATTGAGTGCGCCGGCGTGGCGCGGTGTGGGTCCGCGGCGGGGCAGGCTGGCCCTGGCCGCGACTAGGACTGGTCGGTCCTAGTTACGCCCATCTCAATGTTGAGAGGTCGGTATCGGTTCCCGGGGGATGGGAGGGACGGGGTGCTGCGCCTCGCTGCGCCCGAAGCGCCGCGAACGGCCACCCCGCCAGTGAACATTTCCGGCCCAAATCGCGTATCTTTCAGTGATACGCGCACTTGGCTGCGCTGCTGCCCCCCACTTGCCGGACGCGTGATGCTGCCTTCTGCCCTGCTCCGCCGCCTGTTCGTCGCCCCCGTCTTGTTGGGTCTGGCGCTTGCTGCGCAAGCGCCCCGCGCCCACGCCCAGGCCTCCGGCGACGTCGCCGTGATCGACTGGCGCATCCTGGGCGGGCTCGACTATGTGAAGGGCACCAAGACCGACACGCTGTCCAAGCTGGACGGCAAGATGGTCCGCATCCCGGGCTTCGTGGTGCCGCTGGACGACTTTACCGAAGAGGGCGCGGAGTTCCTGCTGGTGCCCTACTACGGGGCCTGCGTCCACACGCCGCCGCCGCCGCCGAACCAGATCGTGTTCGTCGAGATGAGCGGCCGCAAGAACGTCAAGATGAACCTCTTCGACGCCGTGTGGATGGAAGGCCGGCTCAAGGTCAGCACCGTCGAGAGTCCCTTTGGCGCGGTGGGCTTCCAGCTCGACGGGATGAAGGTGCTCCCGTACGGGACGAAGTGAGCGCTGCGGGGCAGGCGGTCGCGGTCCGCGACCTGCGCTTCGCCTATGGCCGCGGCCCGGCTGTGGTGGACATCCCCGCGCTGGACATCGCCCGCGGCGAATCGGTCTTCCTCTACGGGCCCTCGGGCTCGGGCAAGACCACGCTGCTGGGACTCATCGCCGGAGTGCTGCAGCCCGGCGCCGGCCGCGTCGAGGTCCTCGGCGTGGACCTGGCCCAGCGCTCCGCCTCGGCGCGCGATGCGTTCCGCGCCGAGCATGTGGGCTACGTGTTCCAGCAGTTCAACCTGATCCCCTACCTGTCGGTGCGGGACAACATCACGCTGCCCTGCCGGCTGCACGGCGCGCGACGGGCGCGGTTGGCGGGCGTGTCGCTGCAGGACGCGGCGCGGGCGATGGCGGCGGAGCTGCAGATCGAGGCACTGCTGGAGCGGCCGGTGACGGACCTCTCGGTGGGGCAGCAGCAGCGCGTGGCCGCCGCGCGCGCGTTGATCGGCCACCCCGAGTTGGTGATCGCCGACGAGCCCACTTCCGCGCTGGACACGGACCGGCGCGAGGCCTTCTTGTCGCTGCTGTTCGCGTCCTGCGCCCGCGCGAAGGCGACGCTGCTCTTCGTCAGCCACGACCTCACGCTGCAGCCCCTGTTCTCGCAGGCGCTCGACCTCACGGCGCTGAACCGCGCCGCGCACCCCTCGGCGGTCTGAGCCATGCTGATCCTCCAACTCGCGCTGCAGTCCCTGCGCAACCGCGCGCTGACGACGGTCTTGACGCTGGCCTCCATCGCGCTGTCGGTGACCCTGCTGGTGGGCGTCGAGCATGTGCGCGCGGGGGTGCGCGAGTCCTTCTCGGGCACCATCCGCGGCACGGACCTGATCGTCGGCGCGCGCGGGGGCACGCTGCAGCTGCTGCTGTCGTCGGTGTTCGGCATGGGTCAGCCGGCGGGCTCGGTGCAGTGGGACACGTATCAGCGCTGGGCGCAGCATCCGGCGGTCTCGTGGACCATCCCCATCAGCCTCGGGGACTCGCACCGCGGCTTTCGCGTGATCGGTACCACCGAGGCCTTCTACGAGCACTTCCGGTTCCGCCGTGACGGCCGCGTGGAGTTCGCGGCGGGGGCAGCGCCGGCCGACGAGCACGACGTCGCGATCGGCGCTGAGGTCGCGGCGCGGCTGGGCTACGGCGTGGGCGACACGATCGTGATCGCGCACGGGTTGGCGGATATCGGGGCGTCGGACCACGAGGCGCATCCGTTCGTGATCAGCGGGATCATCGCCCGGAACTTCACCCCCATCGACCGTGCGGTGTACGTGTCGCTCGAGGGGTTGGAGGCGATGCACGAGGAGCCCGAGGCGACGGGACCGGCCGCGATGCCGGGCGCCACGCCACCCGCGATGCCTGGCGCGACACCGCCGCCGATGCCCGGCGCGAGCCCGCCGGTGCTCGCCATGCCCGGCGCCGAGCCGCCGCCGGGGGCCTTCGATGCGGTGCCGCGGCCACAGCGCGCCGCGCCGACGCCGCATGAGGACCACGAGGGCCATGTGGATGGCGACGAGCACGATGATCACGCGCCGGAGCTGATCAGTGCGTTCTTTGTCGGGACCAAGAACCGCATGGAGTCGCTGAACGTGCAGCGCGAGATCAACACCGACCTGGGCGAGCCGCTGACGGCGGTGATCCCGGGGGTGGCGCTGGCCGAGCTGTGGCAGGGGATCGGCAATGCGGAGGTGGGGCTCAAGGTGGTGGCGGGCTTCACGGTGCTGATCGGGCTGACCGGCATGTTGGTGGCGCTGTATTCGTCGCTGGAGTCGCGGCGGCGCGAGATGGCGATCCTGCGCGCGGTGGGCGCGGGCCCGCGCACGATCATCTCGCTGCTGGTGCTGGAGTCGGGCCTGTTGAGCGTGCTGGGCAGCGCTCTGGGGGTGGGGCTCGTATATCTGTCGCTGTTCCTGGCCCAGGGCCCGGTGGAGCAGCGCTTTGGGCTGTTCGTGCCGATCCGCGCGCTGGGGGCCACCGAGTGGACCTATGTGGCGGTGGTGATCGGCGCCGGCTTCCTCGTGGGGCTGGTGCCCGCGCTCAAGGCGTACCGCTCGTCGCTGGTCGATGGGCTCGCCCCGCGGGTGTAGGTTTCGGGTTCCTCCAACCGTACTTCGCAATGTTCCGTACTTCTCTGCTCGTGGCCGCGCTCGCGGTCGTCGTCACTGCTCCTGAGGGAGCGGCCCAGGGTGGCCGTGGTGGTGGTGGTCGCGGCGGTGCCGCGGCCGGTCCGCCGCCGCCGCCGACCAATGCGCAGGCGCTGCCCGTCGATCGCGCCAACGCGCCGTACGTGCGTGCGACGCCGCCGACCAACGCCGGCATCCAGCGCATCTGGGAAGAGGGCATGCAGCGCTCGCAGGTGATGAAGCTGGCGCAGCAGTTCCTCGACTCGGTGGGTCCGCGCCTCACGGGCTCGACGGACGCCGACCGGGCGCAGGCGTATCTGTTGTCGAAGTACAGCGAGTGGGGCATTCCCGCGCGCATCGAGAACTACGGCACCTGGACGGGCTGGCAGAACGGCGCGGCCTTCGCGGCGCTGACCTTCCCGCGCCGGCGCAACCTCGAGGTGAACCCGATGGGCTGGACCCCGGGCACCGAGGGCCAGTGGCGCGAGGGCGATGTGGTGATGATCCCCGAGAACGTCACGACGCCGGAGGCCTTCGCGGCCTGGGTGCCGTCGGCCCGGGGCAAGTTCGTGATGCTGAGCGCGCCGCAGCTCTCCTGCCGCCAGGCGGGGCAGTGGAACGAGTTCGGCACGGTGGCGTCGCGCGAGCGGCTGCGCGCGGAGCAGTCGGCGCTGAGCGCCTCGTTCAACCAGCGTCTGTTGGCCGCGGGGGGCGCGCGCGGCATCCAGCAGCGTCTCAAGGACGCCGGCGTGGCCGGCGCGCTGACCTTCCAGTTCTCGGCGTATCCGGGCATCAACAAGGTGTTCGGCTCGCCGGCGCAGCAGGTGCCGACGATCGACGTGAGCTGCGAGGACTACGGGCTGCTGTACCGCTTGGCCGAGAACAAGCAGAGCCCCAAGATGCGCCTCTACGTGGACGCCCAGAAGTTCGACGAGCGTCCGATCGGCAACGTGATCGCCGAGATCAAGGGCACGACCAAGCCGAACGAGTATGTGATCCTCTCGGCGCACTTCGACTCGTTCACGGGTGGCTCGGGCGCGACGGACAACGGCACGGGCACGCTGACCATGTTCGAGGCGATGCGCATCCTCAAGGCCGCGTATCCCAACCCCAAGCGCACGATCCTCATCGGGCACTGGAACAGCGAAGAGCAGGGGCTGAACGGCTCCAAGGCCTTCGCCGAGGACCACCCGGAGATCGTGAAGGGGATCCATGCGTTGTTCAATCAGGACAACGGCACGGGGCGGATCGTGTCGATCTCGCCGGGCCCCTTTGCGAAGGTCGGGTCGATCCTCAGCGGCTACCTGAGCGAGCTGCCCTCCGAAGCGACGCAGTGGGTGCGCTTGGGTGGCACGTCGCCGTTCGGCGGCGTGGGCTCGACGGACCACACGACCTTCGTGTGCTACAAGGCGCCGGGCATCGGGACGGGGGCGCTGAGCTGGGACTACAGCAACACCACCTGGCACACGCAGCGTGACACCTACGACAAGCTGGTGCCTGAGGACCTGCGCAACAACGCGGTGTTGATCGCGATGCTCGCGTATATGGCGTCGGAGGATCCGACCTTCATGCCGCGCGACTTGGTGCCGCAGGAGACCTGGCCGAACTGTCCGTTGGCGACGCGTCGTGCGTCGGAGTCGGCGCGCTAAGCGTTTCGGCGTCGTCGTGAAGTGCGCGGGCCGATCGGTGCGAGGGTGCACCGGTCGGCCCGTTGGCGTTTCACGGTACGTAGAGCGCCGGCCGCTGTGGCGTGATGCGCCGGGCAAAATCGCGCAGCACCTGCTCGTCGCGCTCGAGCGCATCGCCCGTGTGCAGCGTGTCGCCGAGCACGATGCGGCGCCGCGCGAAGTCGAAGCCCACGGGGAGGATCGGCACGCGGGCCTCGTGGGCGATGTGCCAGTAGCCGCTGCGCCAGCGTTCGACGCGCTTGCGGGTGCCCTCGGGGGCGAGCACGAAGACCATCGCCTCGTGGCGGGCGAACTCGTCCACGATGGTCTGCACCACGGCATTCGGTGCGCTGCGGTCCACCGGGATGCCGCCGATGCGCCGCAGCACCAGACCCACGGGCCAGCGGAACAGGGAGTCCTTGCCGATCCACACGGCCCGGAGCCCGATCGCGAACTTGGCGGCGACGCCCACGAAGAAGTCCCAGTTGGACGTGTGGGGGACCACGACGATCACGAGTTTGGGCAGGGCGGGGAACTCGCCCTCGAAGTCCCAGCCCCAGCGCCGCATCACCCAGGCGCCCAGGGCGCGGGTGCGGGGTCCACCGACCTGCGGGATGACCGAGGGCAGCACGGGGATGGGCACGCGGGAAGTATAGCGCGGAGGGCGCCGATGCGGACCGCAGGGACCCGGGCGCGGGGCGGCCTTCGCGACGTGCTGGACGGCGGCGGCACGCGCGGTAGCTTTCGGGGTAGCCCTTGTGGCTGGTCCATCACCCCCCGACTCCGTCCCACCATGCTGACGACCCTTGCGCTCTCGCTCTCGCTGGCCTTCGTGCCGGCCGCCGCTGCTCCCGTCACGCTGACGCTGCCCACGGCGACCGTCGCCGACACGACCTTCGCCCCTGCGGGCAAGTACGAGCTGTCCATCGATGTGCAGGGCAATCAGCTGCCCCTCGGCCTGGAGCTGTGGCAGGAGGACGGCAAGTGGCTGGGCACCATCAGCACGCAGCAGATGGGGGCGACGAACCTGACCTCGGTGACGATGGACCCCGCCAAGCGGCTCATCAAGTTCGAGTTGCCGGCGCCCAATGGCGATGGCAGCGTCGCAGGCGAGTTGGAGCTGAAGACCGACAACACCGTCGCGGGCTCGCTCTACCTGATGGGGCAGGGGATCCCGATCGGCGGGAAGAAGATCGTGCCGTAGTCGCGTGGCGCGGCGCGCGCCCTGCCCGTTGCGCCGTGCTCAGCCGCGGTACCGCACTCCACTGCGCCCGCTCTCCCGCACCTCCACCTCGTGGAGCAGCGGCAGGGCGGGCGCGAGTCGTTCCCAGATGTACAGCGCGATGTGTTCAGTGGTCGCGTTCTCCAGCCCGGGCACGGCATTGAGATGCACGTGATCGAGCGCGGCCTTGAGCGGCGCCCAGGCGCGCTCGACGTCGGCGAAGTCCATGACCCAGCCGTACTGCGGGTCCACCGGCCCGCGCATCGTGAGGATCACGGTGAAGGTGTGGCCATGCAGGCGCGAACAGGGATGCGACGCGTCGAGGGCCGGCAGCGTGCGGGCGCTGGCCAGTTCGAAGGTCGCGAAGAGGTCCATCACGGGCGGCGTCATCGGATCCCCAGGGCTTTGTGCGTTTGCAGCGAGAGCCGCCACTGCGGATGCGCGAGGCAGTAGGCCAGCGCGGCCTGCGTGTTGGCGGCCGTGTCGGGGCCGTCGAGCGGCTGCAGGGAGAAGTGCGCGAAGTCGAGCGCGGCGAAGCGGTCGGGCATGGCCAGCGGCTGCGGATACACGAGCTTGAGTTCGTGGCCGCTCGTGAGCACCAGCGGGGCGTCGGCCTTGGGGCTGACGCAGATCCAGTCGATGCCCGGCGGCGCGGGCTGGGTGCCGTTGGTCTCGACGGCGACGGTGAAGCCGCGGGCGTGCAGGGCCTCGACGGCGGGCGCATCGAGCTGCAGCAGCGGTTCGCCGCCGGTGCAGACCACATAGGGCGCGCCGCGCTCTCCCTGTGGCCAGCGCGCCGCGACGGCGTCGGCGAGCGCGTCGGCCGTCTCGAACCTGCCACCGTCGGGCCCGACGCCCACGAAGTCCGTGTCGCAGAACTGACAGATGGCCCGCGCGCGGTCCTGCTCGCGGCCCGTCCACAGATTGCAGCCGCTGAAGCGCAGGAACACGGCCGGGCGTCCGGCGTGCATGCCCTCGCCCTGCAGCGTGTAGAAGATCTCCTTGACCGTGTACATCACGCGCCGACCCCGTAGCGGGTGGGGTCGGGGACCTTCGCGGCGGCAAAGCCCGCGCGGCGCAGGGCGCAGCTGTCGCAGTGCCCGCAGGCCGCCCCATCGGGCGCGGGGTCGTAGCAACTGGTGGTGAGCGCGTAGGGCACGCCGAGCGCCGTGCCGCGCTGGATGATCGCCGCCTTGGACAGTGCGATCAGTGGCGTGTGGATGCGAAGCCGCGCCGTACCCTCGACGCCCGCGCGTGTCGCGAGGTTCGCCATGCGCTCGAAGGCCGCGATGTATTCGGGGCGGCAGTCGGGGTAGCCCGAATAGTCCACCGCGTTCACGCCCACGTAGAGGTCGGTGATGCCCAGGACCTCCGCCCAGGCCAGCGCATAGCTCAGGAAGATGGTGTTGCGGGCCGGCACATAGGTAACGGGCACGTCGCTCGCGGCGGTGTCGCGGTCCTTGGGTACCGCGATGGTCGAGTCGGTGAGCGCCGAGCCCCCGACGCTTCGGAGGTCGAGATCGATGATCTCGTGGCGTGCAACGTCGTAGTGTGCGGCGAGGGCCTGCGCGGCGCCGAGTTCATGGGCGTGGCGCTGCCCGTAGCGGAAGGACAGCGCGGTGACCGGCGCGCCGGTGGCGGCGACCTCGGCGAGCACGGTGGCGGAGTCGAGGCCGCCGGAGAGGAGGACGAGGGCGGGGGGGGGAGCGGACATAGCTGTCCGAAACTTACCGCCCCTCTCGCCTATTGTCGTTGCAGCAGCGCGTTGACCGTGACTGGCGTTGGTCCGCACGATCCGGCAGCAACTTCGACCGGCATGGCCGACTGCCATGCGTGGTGCTGATCGCCCGAGACCTCGACGGTGTACATGCCCGGCCGTCCGCTGGCCAAGAACGCAGCGCCGTCCTGCGCACGCGTCAGGGCTGAATCGCGGTAGGTGCCTTCGGACGCAACGACGGTGGCGCCAGCAACTGCAGATCCAGAGAGCGAGTCGCGGACGAACACCTGAAGTGCGGGCCGCGAAACGTCGGTGCAGACCGGGCTGGTGGCGTCGCATGCGACGAACGCGAGCGCGGCGGCTGTGGCGCAGACTACTGAAGTGAGGCGTACGGACATGTCAATTCTCCCTTATGAAAACACTTTCCGGGTCGGCGGCTCAGATCTCGAACAGCGACGCAGGTCGGCCCACACCTCGAGTCTGGTGTCGCGCGGCATGTCGGCGAAATGGCAGAGCTCAGAACGCAAGGAGCCACCCCACCTCGGCGAGCATCTGGTCGAGGCTCATGAAGTAGCGGGTGCTCCCCGACGCAGCCCAGTGCATTCCCATCAGGAAAATGTCGTTCGGCCCAGAACCAGCCGGCGTGTGAACCGGTGATCCACTGTCTCCGCCGGCACTGCCGTACGATCCTGCGTCCTGACACATGTACCACACGTCGACGGCCGCGACAAATATATCTTGACACGTCCCTACCACATAGCCATGCGTTGTTCCCGTCACGCGGCCAGACTTCGCGACGGCTTGGTACAGCGTCGCGACGTCCACTCCCGTACGAAAAAACAACGGATTCGTGGAGTCCGCGTACACAGCTCCGCTCTGCTGGATTGCTCGAGCGACACGACCCAAAACGAATACAGTGTCCCCAGGTAGGCTGTCCCCAAACGTGTTGAACGCGTAGATCGAGAGATCAGCGTACCGGCAAGTGTACGGTGAGCAAAACAACCCCGGGCGATCAAAGATCTCCGAACCGATTCTGCCCGCAGACGCACCTTGGTAGAGTGTGTCGAGGTCTACAGCGAACTCCACGGTCGAGCAGTGAGCCGGCATCATTACGAACGATCTCACCGGGAACGGCCAGAATCGCATTGCGGATGGCCCCAGGGTGCACATGGGACGGAGGCGCGCCGCCGCGCCGAATCCCGCTGTCAAAGGCCGACATCGCTGCTCAATCTGAAAGCCTCCGCAATCTGCCTCGCGCACGATGTCTGGTCGTTCAGTGATTCGCAGTGCGCTGTCGGGTACACCTAATTGCCGAGCACGTTCGCGCAGCGCGAATGACTCAGAAATTCGAACGAGCCCGATCTCGACTTGGTTTGCAAACTCATCAATATCCACGGACCTCGCGCTTCCCGGGAGCTCAGGCCACAATACCCGTCGCCACTCGTCGAGCTGGGCGAAGCTGAAGCGAACCGGTCGTCCTGCCACTATGGTCCTTGGTGGTCGTCCCGGAAAATCCCCGCGTGCGCGAATGCGCTCAGATTCAAGAAAGGCGCCAGCTTCGAGCTCACGACCAGCAGCGGTGAGCGTGACAACAAGGCTTTCTTCGTCATCGAGATACGCGCCAGCGAACTCAGGAAACTCGCGCGCGACCGCTCGAAACAATTTCTCACCTGCTCGCCATGACGCGTCCTCTTCCCCGCTGACACGGAAAGCCGACAAACTGACAGATGCGCCGTCGCGAAGCGGACTCGTCGCATCTCTGTCGGTACAGCCTGACAACGCGACGGCAGCTACCGCCGCGCACCAAAGTCGCGAAGCCCTATGGACTAAGAACGTCGGCATTCTCTGAGTGGATCGGTGCATGCGTGCTCCATTGCTCCCTCGACGACGAATGGCGGACTGCTCGGGCACGTTGGCATGGCCTCCTCGGGACGTCAACCACACATCGCGTGGTGTCGCATTCGTGAAAGTGTCAGCATGCCGATGAGACTGCGATCAAGGCACCACATTTGGGAGTCGGTGGTTGAATCGGCCCGGGTTCATCGGAGCCTCAGTTAGCTGAGTCCCAGAGCCACGGACGTGGCCTGGGTGTGATGATACAGCGCTTCGTACTCCGCCGGCGGGATATCGCCGATCGGTTCCATCAGCCGCACACTATTGTACCACGCGATTCACTCCAGCGTCGCGTACTCGACGTCCTCCCGCCCTCGCCACGGCCCGAGATGATGGATGACCTCGGCTTTGTACAGCCCGTTGATGGTCCCGGCGAGCGCATTGTCGTACGCATCGCCGCGACTCCCGACGCTGGACTCAATCCCCGCTTCGAGCAGTCGGTCGGTGTACCGGATGGCGAGGTGCTGGGCGGATTCAATCGGTCGTCGCAACACCTCCAACAACGAGGTGTGTATGGGGCGACCCGCCGGATGGATGAAGCAATTGACCGGGAGGGGCGCCATGCGATCTCCGGGTGCTCCCTCGCTCCGGCGCGAAGTCGAGCGTCAATTCTGGGCACAGATTGCGACGGGAATCACGAGCGAGAAGGCCGCCGAAGCGGTCGGGGTGTCGCCGGCGGTCGGCACTCGCTGGTTCCGGCATCGCGGAGGGATTCCCTTGATGATGGCGAAACCAATTGGTGGGCGGTATCTGTCGTTCGCCGAGCGAGAGGAGATCGGGTTACTGTGCGCACAAGAGGTCGGGGTGCGGGAGATCGCTCGTCGCCTAGGTGCAGTTGACGAGGACGTTGTTCACAGGCGCGCGGGGAGTCGGCTGGCGGGTGGGGCGAAGTGGAGCGCGGCGTGGCGTCGTTCGAAGGTGTAGTAGGTGAGGGCAGCCGCCAAGGCCCGGCGGCGTTCGTGGGAGTGGCGGGAGGGCCGCGCGTAGGCCCATTCCACCAGCAGGGTGCGGATGAAGCGCTCCGCTTGCCCGTTGGTTTGGGGGCGATACGGGGCGGTGAAGCGCTGGCCGATGCCGAGCGCCAGCGCGGTCGTCGCGAAGGGCAGGCTGCGGTAGCAGCCGCCATTGTCGGTGAGCACCCGCTCGACGGGGATGCCGAGCGTGGCATACCACGCGACCGCGCGCTGCAGAAAGCCTGCCGCGGTGTCCCCCGTCTCGTCGGGGAGGACCTCCGCATACGCGAGGCGCGAGTGATCGTCGATGGCGACGTGGACATACTCCCAGCCGATGCCGCGCACCCGGGTGCGGCGGTCGCCGTGGATGCGGTGGCCGACCCGCCCGATGCGCCCGAGCTTCTTCACATCGAGGTGCACGAGCTCGCCCGGATAGGCGCGCTCGTAGCGACGGACCAGCGGCGGCGGGGCCAGGGCCGGGAGCCGGGCGAGGCCCACGCGGCGCACGTGGGTCACCACAGTCGAGAGCGGCAGCGGCAGGTGCTGCGCGATGCGCGGCGTACTCCAGCGGCGGCGGCGCGCCCGCTCGATCTGCCGCCGCCGATGCCGGGGCAGCCGCGTCGGGGACCGGCGCGGCCGCGAGGAGCGGTCGGTCCACTCGGGACTGGCGCCCGCGGCGCGCCGGAGCCACTTATACACGGTCTGCCGCGAGACGCCGAGCGCGGTGGCCACCTGCGCCACGGGGACGCCGGTACGGACCCGCGCCACGGCGAGCTGGCGCCCGGCGACGGTCAGCCGGGCCTGGGGATGATGGGGGTTCACAGGACCTCTGAGGGGTGGGAGTTGAGGACTCGACACCCACAGCTTGTACTCCTTACGTCCTGTGAACAACCTCCTTGCTAACTACAGCTAGGCCGGACGGCACTGGCGCCGGGCCACGATACAGCGCCCGACTTGTCCGGCGGCCGAGCCGCATGCGGAGCTGCACGCCCTCGACGCGGTACAATCGACGCACGCGCGTGATGTTTACCGGCAACCATTCATAGACTAAGTGCAACAACCGCCACAGCCGCGTGAAGCCAAAGCGCGGCCGGGCCATCGCGAGATCGTGCGTGCGTCCACGCATCGAGGGCCGGCAGCGTGCGGGCGCTGGCGAGTTCGAAGGCCGCGAAGAGGTCCATCACGGGCGGCGCCATCGGATCCCCAGGGCTTTGTGCGTTTGCAGCGAGAGCCGCCACTGCGGATGCGCGAGGCAGTAGGCCAGCGCGGCCTGCGTGTTGGCGGCCGTGTCGGGGCCGTCGAGCGGCTGCAGGGAGAAGTGCGCGAAGTCGAGCGCGGCGAAGCGGTCGGGCATGGCCAGTGGCTGTGGATACACCAGTGTCGGAATCTACCTCCACGGCCATCGTGACATTGCCTAGGCGGAACCGCCGATGCACTTTCTTCGCCGACGTCCCATATTCTGGCGCTGCGTACCCCTTTGGAGCCCCCTGCTGTGACCATCGTTCGACGCACACCGGCTGTGCTGGCAGCCGTGGCCACCATCGCCGTCTCGTGGCTCGGCTGCACGTCGACGGATCCGGCCGGGGCGATCGCGGTGGACCAGGTCCAGCTCAGCGCGGCGGCGATCGATCTGTTGGTGGGTGAGCAGCAGCAACTGACGGCACAGGCCCTCGATGCATCGGGGCGCGTCTTGAGCGACCGCGCCGTGGCATGGAGTTCGCAGGATGTGTCGGTCGCGAGCGTGGGTGCATCCGACGGCGTGGTCCGCGCACTCAGCGCCGGCAACACCGTCGTCGCCGCGACCGTCGGTGGCGTGGTCGCCTTCGCCACGGTGCGTGTGCGCCGCCCGCCGCAGCGCCTGACCGTCACCGCCGCTGGCATGGGTACGGGCAACATCACCTCGACACCGTCCGGCATCGCGTGCGTGGCCGCGGCTGGGTCCGCCACCGGCACGTGCAGCGCGGAGTTCGCGGCCGAACTCATGGTCACGCTCACCGCCGAGCCGAGTGCGGGTGGTCATACGTTCGTGGGCTGGTCGGGCGAGGGCTGCAGTGGGACGGCAGCGTGCCAGCTGGTGATGAGTCAGGCCCGCCAGGTGACGGCGACCTTCGCCGCGCCGCAGCCACTCACGGTCGTGGTCGCGGGATCGGGTGAGGGGAGCGTGACCTCGGTGCCCGCAGGGATCCAGTGTGCGCGGAGCGGTGGCGCGAGTACGGGGATCTGCACGGCCGCGTACGCGGCGGGGAGCACGGTCACGCTGTCGGCGAGCGCACCGGCGGGGCACACCTTCACGGGATGGAGCGGGGATGGCTGCACGGGGACCGGGGCCTGCGTGGTCACGATGTCGCAGGCGCGCGGCGTCACGGCGACCTTCGTCGCGCCGGTGACCCTCACGGTCGTCGCCGCGGGTGATGGGGCGGGCACGGTGAGCTCGGCGCCCGCTGGTATCGTGTGTGCGCGCGCGGATGGGGCGACGACGGGGACATGCGCGGCGACGCTCCCGGTGAATACTCCGGTGACACTGACGGCGGTGGCGGCGGCGGGCAGCGCGTTCGCGGGTTGGTCGGGTGAGGGGTGTAGCGGCACGTCGACCTGCCAACTGACGCTGAGCCAGGCACAGGCGGTGACGGCGACCTTCGTGCGACTGTCGACCCTGCAGGTGGCGGTCGCCGGCACGGGGAGTGGGACGGTGACGTCGGCGCCTACCGGCATCGCCTGTACGAGTTCCGGTGGCATGGCGAGCGGATCATGTGCGGCCTCGTTCGTGGCGTCCACGATGGTGACGCTCACGGCCGTGGCCAGCGCGGGAGGTCACAGCTTCACCGGCTGGTCAGGTGAGGGCTGCACAGGGACCGCAGCATGCCAGGTGTCGATGAGCCAAGCGCGCCAGGTCACGGCGACGTTCGCAGCTCCGCAGCCGCTGACGGTCGCGGTGCTGGGGTCAGGCAGCGGGAGCGTGAGCTCGACCCCTGCCGGCATCCAATGCGCTCGCAGTGGCGGTGCGACGACGGGCAGTTGCTCCAGCATCTTCCCGGCAGGCGAGACGGTGACGCTGACGGCGACGCCAACTGCGGGTCAGACCTTCGCGGGGTGGAGCGGCGAAGGCTGCTCGGGCACCGGCCAGTGCGTCGTCACGATGAGCCAAGCCCGCAGCGTCACGGCGACCTTCGGGGTCCCGGTCACGCTCACGGTCGTCGCGTCCGGCGATGGCAGCGGCACCATCAGTTCCACGCCGCCGGGGCTCGCGTGTGTGCGCGCTGACGGGGCGAGCACGGGCACTTGTCAGGTGACGCTCGCCGTGGGTACCCTGGTCACGCTCAGCGCCGTCGCGGGGAGCGGCAGCGCCTTCGTGGGATGGACGGGGGCGTCGTGCAGCGGTACCGGGCCCTGCCAACTCAGCATCGACCAAGCGCAGACCGTGACTGCGAGCTTCGTGCGGCTGCCGCTGTTGACGGTGGCGCTGAGTGGCGGCGGGAGTGGTGCGGTCACCTCGTCGCCCGCCGGGATCTCGTGCGTCCGGAGCAGCGGGGCCACGAGCGGTCAGTGCAATGCGCCCTTCGCGCTGGCCTCGACGGTCACGCTGACGGCGGAGGCCGCCGCGAATCATCGCTTCTCGGGGTGGAGCGGCGACTGCAGCGGCGTCGGCCCCTGCGTGGTGACGATGGCGCAGGCACGCTCGGTGACCGCGACCTTCGAGCCGCCGCGGACCTTGACGGTGGCGACGCAGGGTGACGGCGAGGGCAGCGTGACGTCGGTGCCCGCTGGGATCGCCTGCACGAGGAGCGAGGGAAGTACGACCGGCACCTGCGCGGCCGACTTCGCGGATGGCAGTGCCGTGGTGCTGACGGCGGTGCCGGTGTCGGGCCAGGCCTTCGTGGGGTGGAATGACCCGGCGTGTCCGGGATCGGGCCCGTGTTCGATCGAGCTGCGCAGTGCGAAGACGATCACGGCGACGTTCGCGCGGAACCTCGCCACGGTGCGGATCCAGTTGCGCGGCGATGGGACCGGTCGCGTGGAGTCGCAGCCCAGTGGGCTTGCCTGCGAGATACGCGGTGGCGCGCAGACGGGCGTCTGTGAGCTGGTCGTGCCTCGCGGAACGACGGTCGAGCTGATCGCCGCGGGCGAGGTCGCGCATGTCTTTGGTGGATTCGAGAGCCCACGCTGCAGTGGCAGCTCCAGCTGCAGCTTCGTGGTCACCGATCACGAGACCGTCGGCGGTGCGTTCACCGTGCTCCGCGCCACGCTCTCGGTGACGACACAGGGGCCCGGCGGCGGCAGCGTCGTGTCCACGCCGGCCGGGATCGCGTGTACCCGCAGCGGCAACATGCAGTCGGGCAGTTGTGCGATCGATCTCACGTACTTCGAGACGGTCTCGCTGTCGGCGAGTCCGGCGGCCGGGTCCGCGTTCCTCGGCTGGGGTGGCGCGTGCTCGGGCACGCTGACTTGCGAGGTGACGATCGACGGTGCGGTGGCGGTGACGGCGACCTTCGAGCCGCCCCCGCAGGAACTCGCCGTGGCGGTGACGGGGATCGGTGGCGGCAGTGTGACGTCGACCCCAGCAGGTATCGCGTGTGCGCGGAGCACCGGTGCACAGACCGGTGACTGCACGGCGCTGTTCCCGTATGGCACGATGGTGACGCTCACCGCCGCCGCGAGCGGCGCACACGAGTTCGAAGGGTGGAGCGGTGGCGGATGCTCGGGCACGGGATCCTGTCAGGTGTCCATGACCGAGGCGCGTCAGGTGAGCGCGAGTTTCACGATCCCGCTCGGCATCGGCTTCGGGCCGGAGCAGTGGGTGGAGATCCCGGCGGGGACGTATGTACGTGGCTCCAATCTCGGAGAAGCGGACAACCGTCCCGCCCACAGCGTGACGCTGACCCAGCCGTTCCGCATGCTCAAGACGGAAGTGACGTGGGCGCAGTGGCAGCAGGTGGTAAGCAAGATCGATCCGTCGACGCTGTCGGCCGAGAGTCGTCGACGTGCCCGCGGACTCGTCGACATGGACGCTATCCAGTTCTTCTTCCTTCAGGAGCTGAATCGGATCGATCCGGGCAAGGGGTATCGCCTGCCCACAGAGGCGGAGTGGGAGTATGCCGCGCGGGCTGGGGCCACGGGTGACGGACCCGCGAATCTCGATGCGGTCGCATGGCATTCCCTGGGACCCTCGGCTGGCCCGGCGATCGTGGCCAGCAAGGCGCCGAATGCGTGGGGGCTGTACGACATGCTGGGCAACGTGTCGGAGTGGGTGCAGGACTACTGGGGCCCGTATCCTCTTGGGCCGGTGACCAATCCTGTTGGCGGGAGTGCACCGGGCTCTCACCCGCTGCGCGGCGGTGCGTACTTCACGGGTGGCGTGAACTCGGGCGGGGGGCTCCCGAGCTACATCATTCGCCGACTGATGGGCCAGGAGCAAGACGAGGAGTGGACCGGCTTCCGCATCGTCGCGACTGGGGGCCAGATGTACACGCTGCGGCTCGCGCTGACGGGCACCGGCAGCGGCCGGGTGACCTCCGCGCAGGGGGAGATCGACTGCATCCTCACCAACGGTGTGCAGAGCGGTGACTGTGAGCACACGGCGATCGCGGGGACGTCCATCGGACTGTCCCAACAGACGAGTGCGCCGGTGGTGTTCCGCGGGTGGGATGCGGTCGGCTGCAGTGCGAACGGTTGGTCGGAGGGCGCAGGGACCTGCACCGTCCTGCTCCAGCAGGACCTGACCGTGGGGGCCAAGTTCGACGCGCCGTTCACCATCAGCATCGTGGGGACGGGGGATTCCAGAGGGCGGGTGTACTCACTTCCCGAGGGAATCGACTGTACGATCAACGGCAACGCAGACCCGTCTGGGAATTGTTCCGCAGCGTTCCCCGCCGGGCGGCGGGTCGAACTTAAGGCCGCGTATCTCACACTCGGGGGGCTCACTCACTGGCGCGGATGGTCGAACGGAGGCCCGAGCTGTCCGACGTACCTCGACGGATTCGAGTACTGTTACGTGTTCCCCGAGCAGGACACGACGATCGGGGCACGCTTTGACGAGGGCACACGCGTGACCCTCACGCACCGAAGCGGCAATGGTGACGGGCGAGTACGCACCACGGATGCGCAACTGGACTGCCAGTTCCGAGGCACAGCGTCCAGCAACCGCACGAGTGGGGCGTGTGATGTCTTGGTGCAACCCCTCGCGTCGGTGACACTGTCGCTGATCCCTGATGCGTCGGCATTCTCAACCATGCGCTGGGCCAACGGAGCGTCCGCCGGCTGCACCGAGCTTGCACCGTCGTGTACGTTCGCAGCCACAGTGAATACGGCGGGCGTCGAGATCGACTTCTGGCAGGCGTGCACCGAGTACTTGCCGAACGGCGTCACCCCGGTCTCGTCGGTGCAGTGGTCGATTTCATCCGCTGGACCGTGTACGGTCCTTGCGTGGACAGGCTCACGATTCGAGATCCGACCCGCGCGCGTGTATGCGGTTTCGGTCGCGACGGCCGGCACCTACCGACTGAAACACACGTCGACCGCTGCGCTCGGCCTGTACGTTCAGCGTGGCGTGTTCCAACGGTGGTCCCCCCCCACGGCGAGTAGAGAAGTCGAACTCACGCTCCGACCGGGAGTCACTCTCATCTCGTGGTGGCTACCCACCACCGGACCGACATCCGCCATCGCGAACTTCAACATCTCGAAGCAGTGAACTCGCGGTCCGCATGACCCGGCCGCGACCACGACCAGCGCGGCCGCGGGCCAGCATTGCGCGTGGTCACCATCGCCACTCCTTCGTCACCTGGTAAACTTCACACACACCGACACCGCGCCGCCCACGCTTGCCCACGTCCCCGCGCATGCCCGACTCCTTCCTGCTCTCCCGTGTGCGACTCGTGCGACGTCTGGCGCTCTGGGGGCCGTGGGCGGTGCTCGCGTTCAGCGCGATCACGCAGCAGGCACCACAGCCCATGACCGACGCGACACGCACCGTGCTGTCGGTCGCCCTGTTGATCGCGGGCGCCGTGGCCCTCGTGGCGTGGATCGCAGTCCGGGGCCGAGCACGCTGGTGGCCGTGGGGCGCCGCGCTGGCGACCACCTTCGCGTTCTGGGCGGCCGTGCTCGGGGCGATGCACGTCGGCCGCGGCGCGCGGCTCG
Source organism: uncultured Gemmatimonadaceae bacterium (assembly GCA_964503275.1). GTDB lineage: Bacteria > Gemmatimonadota > Gemmatimonadetes > Gemmatimonadales > Gemmatimonadaceae > DASRAP01. The sequence continues at coordinate 100,345 of CAZCZO010000010.1, forward strand.
AATGGTTCGTCCTGCCCTACCTCTGGGTGCTGGCCGTCACGGGCGTGTTGTTCCGTGACGGCCCCACGTCGGTCGACGACGGCGCGGACCGATCCTAGCGTGCGCGCGGTGCGTCACGCAGCGCCGCGAGTTCGCGCTGCGCTGAGGTCTTGAGCGCGGCCGCCGAGCCGTCGGCGGTGCGCCACCGCACGAGGAAGGACTCATACGCCGCGATGGCCTTCTGCGTCTCGCCCACCTGCGCCCACAGCCGCGCTTGATCCACCAGCGAGCGCACCCAGAGCACATAGCCCGGCTCGGCGAGGGACTGCACCGTGAACCGACGCGGGTCGGCCACCTCGTACATCTGCGCGGCCTGACGCGTGAGGCCCAGTCGCGCCAGCACCTCGGCGCGTGCCACGGTGCGCATGCCGCCATAGGCGAACCGCGATCCCGACTTCGCGATGGAGTCGGGGACCGGGAAGGTACTGACGATCTGCCGCGCCACCGTCGAGTCGCCGCGATCGAGTGCCGCGAGCGCGTCGAACTCGGTGTACGACAGCGCGGGCTGGCCCACCCAGCGCTCCAGCGCCGAGCGGAACACCGTGTCGCGCGTGAGATACGCCGCGAGGTAGATATTGCTCAGCGAGCCGTAGCGCGCCTGGCCCGCCATCGCGGGATTCATGCCGTCGATCGCGGTGATCGCGCCGCGCATACCAGCAAGCGCACCAGGCGTGACCGGCGCGCCCATCGCCAGCTTGAGCACCTCGGCGTTCCACGCGACCAAGCGCTGCATCTCGGGCAGGGCGCGCTCGTTCTCGGTCGCGAAGGACTTCGACACGCGGTCGAGGGTGGCGAAGTTGCCGGTCGTTGCGGCGGCGGCGAGCATGGAGCCGACCCCTTGGAAGCGCGCGAACATCGGCACGCGCGCCATCACGGCGGGCGTGAGGCTGTCGAGGGTCTCCTTCAGGAACGTCGCCACACCGGTGTCGGCGGTCGCCAGCAGATGCTTGGCGAGTTCGAATCGCACCGTCGCACGCTGTTCCGGCGAGCTCGGCCGCGCGCGCCGCAGCACGGCGGCTGCGCTGTCGGGCTGGTTGGCCTGCGCGTAGCTCTGCGCCAATTGCACCAAGGGCTGCGCGGCGCCGGGGTCAGCCCGCACCCACGCGCGCGAGATCTCCAGGCCGCGGGCTGCCGCCGACTCGGTCATGCGCATCAGCACGTCGGCGCCGCCGAGCGCCGCGACATCTTGCTGCGACGTGATCAACACCGTCGTGTCGGCATTGATCAGCAACCCTTGGTTGGGCTGCGTGGCCTGGTTGTAGAGCTGGACCAGGTGCGAGTAGGCCAAATGGAAACTCGAGTCGACCGCGAGCGTCCGATGGAATCCGGTGAGCGCATTGTTGTTGCGCTCCCGCAGCACGGCGAGGTCGGTGTTCGAGCGCCCGTGGAAGTTGGCGTCGGCCCAGCCATACCAGGCCTCGGCGACCAGCGAGTCCCGGGCGATGAGCGCCGCATACGTCGCCACCGCCTTCTCGAAGTTCGCCATGCCCTCGGGCGTCGGCACACCCAGGCCGCCGCCAAGTCCGGTCGCGAGATAGTAGTGCCCCTCGACCAGTGCACGCTCGCGTGGGGGGAGCCGATCCGCGAGCTCGAAGGCCTTCGTCGCCGAGCCGATATAGTCCGGCCCTGTCGCCTCGGCCCAGCCGATCGCCAGCGCCCGCTTGTGATACGCGAGCGCGAAGGAGGAATCCTCGGTGATCGCGACGCGGAACGCGGAGTCGGCTTCAGTCAAGCGCCAGCTCTGCAGCAGACGCACGCCTTCGAGATACGCCCGGTACGCCGTGAGATTCGACGTCGTGGCCTGCATCAACTCGACCATCGACGCCGGGCCGCCGGCGACGTTCAGCAGCCGGCGCGCGAGCCGGTCGAACACGGGACGTGGATCGTCCTTCAGCGCGCCGGCCTCCTCGGCCTGCTCCAGCACCTCGCCGCGCCGGGCGTCGTAGAGCTTCGCGATCACGCGCAGTGAGTCGCCGACGGTCTGGATCTGCCCCGTGAGCACACGTCCCGCACGGGCGCGCCGCGCGAGGGCCCGCGCATCCTCGATCGACAGCAGCTGCTTGTCGCTGAGGTCCTCGGCGTCGAGCAGCGCCAGCGTGCGCTCGTAGTCCACGACGCGCAGGTCGGACCACTGCCCGAGCGTGAGCGTGAGCATGTTCACGGCGCCCACGCGCAGCCAAGTGACCGACGGGTCGCCGCTCTGGATCTCGAAGGGCGCGACGACATACGAGCTGCCGGCCTCGGCGTCGGCGGACGCATCGCCACCGCGATCGCGGCCCGTAGAGAGGAACACCGCCAGCAACGCGGTGGCGATGATGACCAGGGCTCCGCCCATCTTGGCGCGCGGCGATCCCGCGACCTTCACGGAGAGGCCGGAGGGCGGCGTGGGCGCTGTCGCCCCGCCGCTGAGCGCCTCGGCGAAAGCCTCGCCCGTCTGCCAGCGCTGCGCGGGATCCTTGGCCAGCCCGCGCTCGATCGTGCGGATGATCGTCGGCGAGAGGTCGGTCGCCACCGTCTCGAGCGGCGTCGGCGTCTCGGTGAGATGCTTCATCATCATGGCCGCGGCCGTCTGCGCCTGCACGGCGGGCGCGCCGCTGAAGCATTCGTAGGCCACCAGCGCGAGCGCATAGAGGTCGGAGCGGCCGTCGAGCTCGTGATCGCCCGAGGCCTGTTCGGGCGACATATAGCGCGGCGAGCCGAGGATCATGCCGGTGCCGGTCATGTTGCCGCCGGCCTCGAGCGCGCGCGCGACCCCGAAGTCGGTGAGCATAGCGCGGCCCGTGTGGCTGTCGAGCAGGATGTTCTCGGGCTTCACGTCGCGGTGGATCAAGCCCTGCGCATGCGCATGATGCAGGGCCAGCGCGATCTCGCGGATGATGCGCACACCGTCCTCGCGCGGGAGTCGCTGCTCGCGCACCAGCCGCTCCCGCAGCGATTCGCCGGGCACATACTCCATCACGAAGTACAGCAATCCGTCGGACTCGCCCGCCGCGAACACCGACACGATGCCCGGGTGCCGCAGCTTGGCGACGGTGCGCGCCTCGAGCAGGAAGCGCTCCCGCAGGGTGGCGTTCGAGGCCACTTCGCTGTTGATGACCTTCACCGCGACCTCGCGGTCGAGCGTGCGGTCGCGGGCGAGGTACACGGAGCCCATTCCGCCCTGGCCGAGCCGGCGGAGCACATCGTATTGGGCCCCGAGGGCGGCGCGGAGCGCGTCGAGCGCGGCGTCAGGCTGAGCGTCGGTCATGGAGGGAAGTTACGTGTGCGGCGGATGCGGTGCGCCCCCCGCGGCGATGATCCCATCGATCCGGTCGAGCGTGCGCGTAATGAGTCCAGGGATCCGGTCGGCGTCCGGCAAGGCGCCGCGGATCGCGTAGACGAAGTCGGTATCGCCTCTGAGGTCCTGGAGGGTGGCTGTGATCCACCGCCGAAGCTCGATTGACTCACCGCCCAGTTCCTGCGCGAGTTCCCGCCGGCCAGCGATCAGCGCGATGACGTCCTCCATGTCATGGCTACCCAGCAGGTCAGCGGCCGATCGATCGAGATGTGCGGCCAGCTTCGTCGCGAGGAACACCGGCGCGGTGGGGTGGAGCAGCCTCGTGTCGTCCGCGAGCGGGAATTCGGTCGTCCGTGTGATCGCGAGTGGGTACCAGCGGTTGCTGAAGCCGAGGACCACTGGGGATACCGGCATCAGGTCGAGGATGCGTCCTGCCGGGCTCAACCAGCGGCAGATCGGAGCGTCAGGTCGCTGGTCCGGTCGAAAGCCTCGGCGGGTGAGTTGCTGCTCGAGTGCGTGGAATCGGCTTCGTGAGTCCACATCGACGATGGCGGCGACGTCGATCGTGGGTCGGAGTCGCACGGCGGCCGGGTCGGTGATGAGCAGCGGCGTGATCTGTCCACCGACGAAGACCAGGCCATCAGCGATGACGTCGAGCTCTGCGATCATCCCGGCAAGCAAGTTCCAGGGTGATTCTTGTCTCATGGCTCGCTGACCGCGCTCTCCAAGAGCGTCGACAATCGGCTGGCCGCGATGCTGCGCTCTCGCGCACGCCCAACGCGTACGGCGTCAACGAGGGCGAGCCGGTGGTACAACGGGGGGTTGTCGATCGCGAGCCTTGGCGCCGCGGGAATCATCGGCTCCAGCGCCGCTCCTCGCATCTCGCCGTCGGCGTATGGCCACACGATCGGGTCGCTCTCGGCCACATAGCCCTGCAGCAGCGGAGCGGAATGCGCGGTCGGGATGCCACGTGATTCCGCTCCCAGCGTCCCGGGAAAGACGTATGGGACCGTGACCACGAGGAACTCCGTGCTGGCGGCCCGGTTGGGGACGGCGTGCGGATCCGCCGAAAGCAGTCTCGCGGTGACGAGCCGCCGTGCCGACTTGTGTGCCTCACCGACGCTGAGCCCGACCGCGTCTGCGAGCTGTCGGTACCCCGTGGCGGGCGTGAGGAACTTCTGAAGGAGGACAGCGACGTCCTGCGGCTTGAGCGTGATCATCGGTCGCGAGACAGGCAGCACGTTTCGTGTTCACGAACAAGATACGCATGACTGGGCGTTGTTGCCGCTTCCTGTTCGTGAACAGTGAACGGGCGCCGCGTGACCGCCATGCTCCAGTGCGAGCTGAGACCCCGAGCCGTCCAGCGTACAAAAAGCGACACCTGAGGCACCCACGGCCCCTACGCCGCCGGCTCCTGCTGACTCAAGCAGTGCAGCGTTCCCAGCCCCCACACCAGGTCCACCGCGTGGATGCCCACCACCGTGCGGTCCGAGAAGCACTCCGAAAGCAGGTCCAGCGCGATGCGATCGTTGGGGTCGTTGAACGTCGGCACCAGCACCACGCCGTTGGCGATGTAGAAGTTCGCATAGCTCGCCGGCAGGCGCACACCGTCCATCATCACGGCCCGCGGATAGGGGAGCGTGACGACGGTGATCGGCTCCCCGCGGGCATCGGTCGCGCCGTTCAGCCGCTTGAGATTGTCGGCCGAGCGCGCGTGGTTCTCGTCGTGGGGGTCCGGCTCGTGCGCCAGGAGCACCAGGCCGGGCGCCGCGAAGCGGGCGATGTCGTCCACATGGCCGTGGGTGTCGTCGCCCACGCAGCCCTCGCCCAGCCAGATGGTCTTGGTGATGCCCAGCTCGTCGGCGAAGGCCCGCTCGTAGTCGGCGCGCGTCATGCCGGGATTCCGCACCTGCGTATCACTCAGCAGCCACTCCTCGGTGACGAGCATGGTGCCGCAGCCATCGGTCTCGATGCCGCCGCCCTCGAGGATCAGGCGTCCACGCCCATCTGGCCGCTGCGGCTCGCGGCGCGGCAGCCCGCTCACCGCGGCCATCACGTTCCCGACATGCGCGTCGTCGGCAAAGTTGTCGTACTTGGCCCAGGCATTGAAGCCCCAGTGCTGCCAGACCAACCCGCCGTCGGCCTCGCGCACGGCGGTCGCCCCCGAGTCACGCAGCCACACGCGGTCCGTGCGCTGCCGATGCAGCCGGTACTGGTCGGGATGCACGCCATGCGCGGTCAGACAGGCCTCGGCCTCCTGCGCCACGCGCTCGTCGTGGACGAGGATCTCGACCATCTCGTGGCCGGCCAGCGCGCGCACGATCTCGGCGTACACCCAAGGGATGGGCGCGAACTTGCCGGGCCAGTCGGGCTCGTGGTGCGGCCAGCCGATCCACGTCGCGCGGTGCGGCTCCCACTCCGCGGGCCAGCGCCGGCCGCTCACGCGCCGAGCCAGCGCGAGGTGATGCCCCCGTACGCGTCGATGCGCCGGTCACGGAGGAAGGGCCAGTTGCGCCGCACCTCTTCGATGAGCGCGGGCTTGACCTGCGTTACGAGGATCTCCTCGTCGGTGCCGGCGTCGGCCACCAGACGACCGAAGGGGTCCGCGACGAAGGAGTGGCCGAAGAACTCGAGCCCGTTGGTGCGGGGCTCGGGCTCGAAGCCCACACGGTTGGGGGCCGCCACATACACGCCATTCGCAATGGCGTGCGCCCGCTGCGCCGTGCGCCACGCGTCCACCTGTGCCGCGCCCCACTCGGCCTTCTCGGCCGGGTGCCAGCCGATCGCCGTGGGGTAGAGCAGCAGCTGCGCGCCGAGCATCGACGTGATGCGTGCGCCCTCGGGGTACCACTGGTCCCAGCAGATCAACACGCCGATGTCGGCGTACTTGGTGCGCCACACGCGGAACCCGTTGAGGCCGGGGTGGCGATCGTGGCGCAGGTCGGGCCCAACGTCGCCGGGCGCGAAGTAGTACTTCTCCTCGAACATCGGGTCGTGCGGGATGTGCATCTTGCGATACACCCCGAGCAGCTCGCCCCCGGCGTCGATGATCGCCGCCGAGTTGCGGTACACGCCCGGCGCCTCGCGCTCGTAGAGCGGGACGACGATCACGACGTCCAGCTCCTTGGCCAGCGCCTGCATCGCATCGGTCGTGGGGCCGGGCACGGGCTCGGCGAGGTCGAAGCGCGACGCGTCGAGGGATTTGCAGAAGTACGGCGCGTTGAAGAGCTCTTGCAGGCAGATGATCTGCGCGCCGCGTCGTGCGGCCTCGCGGATACGGACCACCGCGGCCGCGAGCGCGTCGTGACGGTCGGTCGGCACGGCCATTTGGATGAGGCCGAGGGTGAAAGGGCGCGAGTTCATCTGTGCAATCTACCGCACCAGCGCGAGGACGATATCGGCGACGTTCGTGCCCGTGGCCCCCGTGCGGATCAGCGCGCCGGCGGCGTCGAGCGCGGGGTACGCGTCGTGCCGCACCAGCGCCGCGTCGGGATCGACACCGGTCGCCGCGATGCGCGCGGCGGTGCCCGCGTCGACGATCGCCCCCGCCGCATCGGTGGGGCCGTCGCGCCCATCGGTCCCGGCTGCGAGCACGGTGACGCGCTCGCCCGCCTCGCCGAGCCGCGACAGCGAAAGGGCGGCCGAGAGGGCCAGCTCCTGCGAGCGCCCTCCGCGGCCGTGGTGCTTCCCGAGGTCCACCGTGGTCTCGCCCGTCCAGCAGTGCACGCCCGGCGCGGCCGACTCGGCCAAGGTGTGCGCGAGTGCGCGCCCCGCCGTCGCGGCGGGCCCGGTCAACGGATTGCGATGCAGATGTACCGTGAGCCCCGACTCCTTGGCGGCACGGAGCACGCCGTCGTGGAGCCGCGTCCGGCCGAGCACCGTCGGCGCATCGACCGTGTTGAAGAGCGGGGCACTGGGCTTGGGCGTCTCGGGGCGCAGCCCGGCGACGACATCGTTCAGGTGCGCGACGATGCTGCTGTCCACACGGGTGATGAGGCGATGCTCGCGGAGCAGCGCGAGGATGTCGGCCGCGTGCGTGGCGTCGGGGATGGCGGGGCCCGACCCGATCAGCGCGGGGTCGTCGCCGACCACATCCGAGAGCAGCACTTGATGGAGTTGGGCCCCCTCGAGGGCCTGGGCGAGCCGGCCGCCAGCCCAGCGCAGGAAGCGACGGCGGATGGTGTTCATCACCCGCACGTCGGTGGCCGAGCCGGCGCCGAGGAGCAGGCGCCACAGATGGTCCAGGGCCGCCTCGCTGACACCGTCCACCGGCGCGGCCAGCAACGACGAGGTGCCGCCCGAGACCACGAGCAGCACGTGGTCGCCGGGGATCACCGCTTGGGTGAGGGCCCCGAGCCGCAGCGCCGCGTGGCGGGCGCGCGGGCCGGGGACCGGGTGATCGCTGATGAGCGCCTCGAAGGGCGTGTCGGGCGCGACCGCGACGGGCTCATGCGAAATGATGAGCCCGCCGGCGAGTTCAAGGTCCGTGTCGGCGGCGGCGAGGCGCGCGGCCTTGGCCATGCGACCGGCCGCTTTGCCCACCGCGATCACCCAGCCCCGCGCGTCGTCGCGGCGCTCCGCGAGGCGCGCGCCGAGCACCTCGCGGGTCGGGGCCAAGGGATCGGCCTCGGCGACCGCGGCGTCGAAGAGGTGCAGGAGGGTGCGGCGCGCCGGCATCGCCTGGACAGCGCGACCTAGTTGCCGCTGCTGGCCTTCTTCACCGCGGCACCGAGCTCAGCGTACTGCGCGGGTGAGAAGGGATTCACCGGCTTCACCGCGTGCGTGATCCGGCCCTGCGGGTCGATCACGTACAGGTAGCGCCGCGCCGAACCCGTGGGGCCCGAGAGCGTCCCGTAGGCCTGCCCGACCGCGCCGGTGTCGTCACTGAGGAACTGGAAGGGGAAGTCCTTCTCCTTGGCCCAGTTGGCGAGCGTGGTGTCGGCGTCGGTCGAGACGCCGAGCAGCACGACGTCCTTGCCGCCGGCGAAGAGGTCGGCGTACTGATCGCGGTAGGCCTCCATTTGCGCGGTGCAGCCGCTGGTGCGGGCGCGGGGGAAGAACGCGAGCACCACGGTCTTGCCCTTCAGCGATGCCAGCGTGATGGGGGCGGCCAACGGGCCGCTCTTGGCTGCGGCCTTGGCGCTGAAGGCGGGGGCCATGTCGCCGATGTTGGGGCCGGCGGCGGGCTGCTGTGCGCAGGCGGGGACGGCCGCGAGGGCGACGGCGAGGGCGGCGAGACGGAAACGCATCGGTCTGGGGGTGAGGGGTGTGCGACACGAACTGCTGCAAGCTAACGGTCCCGGGCGTCGCCCGGTGCCCCGCGACGTCACGGCGCCTATGAAGCGCCCGGGCGCGGAGCGCCCGGGCGCCGCCCTCAGGGCGCGATGAGCCGCAGGGCCCCGGGCTCCACGCCCACCTCGACGCTGCGCGAAGCCGCGTGGTACAGCTCGCCATCAGCTTCGTACACCGGTGGATGCGCAAAGGTCAGCGTCGCCGCGGCGGCCGCGCGGTGCGACGCCGACTCGAAGCGCAGGTGGCGCCCGCGCACCGCCGCCGCGAGCACCGGTACGCGGCGCAGCGGCGAGAGGTCGGCGACCTGCACGAAGTCCAGCAGCCCGTCGTCGAGCGCCGCGCCGGGGGCGACGTGGAAGGTCCCGCCGAAGAAGGCCCCGTTGGCGATGGCGAGGATCAAGGTGTCGCGCGGAGGCGCGTCATCGATGGCCACCAGCAGGGGCCGATAGTGTCGCAGCTCGCGCAGCGCGACGCGGGCGTAGGCGAGCATCCCGCCGCCGGCATGCTGCGCGCGGGCCAGCACGTGGGCGTCGAAGCCGAAGCCCGCGACGTTCAGGAACCGCGTGCCATCCACGACGCCGAGGTCGCAGGCGCGCCAGTGCTGTCGCTGCACGAGGTCCAGCGTGGCAAGGTGGTCGTGCACCGGCAACCGCAGCGTCTTGGCGAAGTCGTTGCCACGCCCCGCGGCGAGCAGGGCGAGCGTGGCGTGGCTGCGGGCCGCGCCGAGCACGGCGGCGCAGCGCGACCAGGTGCCGTCGCCGCCCACGGCGATGATGCTGCTGGCGCCCTCGGCCAGCGCGGCGGCCGTGAGCGTGGCTTCGTCGCCCGGCGCCCGCGTCTCGCGGATGTCCGACACGCCGTGCGCCAACAACAGCGGCCGGAGCCGCGCGATGACGCGCTGACCCCGGCCGCCGCCCGCCGCCGGATTCGCGACGACGGTGATGTGCATGGCGCTACGACGCCAACCCGCGGAGCACGTACGGCAGGATCCCGCCGTGCTTGTAGTACTCGAGCTCCGCCGGCGTGTCGATGCGCGAGCGCGCCGCGAAGTGACGCACCGTACCGTCGGGCGCCGTGGCCTTCACGGTGAGCAGCGCACGCGGCGCCATCGTGTCGCTGAGGCCCTCGATCTCGATGGACTCGTAGCCGCTGAGTCCCAGCGTCTGCCGCGTGGCCCCGTCGACGAACTCCAGCGGCAGGATGCCCATGCCCACGAGGTTGCTGCGGTGGATGCGCTCGAAGGACTCGGCGATCACCGTCCGCACCCCCAGCAGCGCCGTGCCCTTGGCCGCCCAGTCGCGCGACGACCCGGTGCCGTACTCCTTGCCGGCGATGATCACCAGGGGCGTCTCGCTCGCCGCGTAGTGCGCGGCGGCCGCGAAGAACGACGTGGGCTCGGCGTCGGGTGCGGTGCGCGTCCACCAGCCCTCCATCCCGGGCGTGAGGTCGTTCTTGAGGCGGATGTTCGCGAAGGTGCCGCGCATCATCACCTCGTGGTTGCCGCGACGCGCGCCGTAGGAGTTGAAGTCCTTCTTCTCCACGCCCAGCGACTTGAGCCACACGCCGGCCGGCGACTTCTCGGCGATCGAGCCCGCGGGCGAGATGTGGTCCGTGGTGA
>CAZCZO010000011.1:0-98333 GCA_964503275.1 uncultured Gemmatimonadaceae bacterium
GCCCGGAACAGCTCGGGCCGCTCGTTCGCGACCACGCCCATCAGGAGGCCGCCGGCGCTGCCGCCGTGGGCCACCAAGCGGTCCGCTGCCGTGAGTCCGGCGGCGATCAATCCCTCGGCCACATCGAGGTAGTCGTGGAAGGTGTTCCACTTGGCGAGCATCTTCCCGGCGTCATACCACGGCCGGCCCATCTCCTGCCCGCCCCGCACATGCGCGATGGCGAAGCGGACGCCGCGGTCGACCAGCGAGAGCCGCGCTGAGCTGAAGGTCGGCTCCATCGTCGCGCCGTAGGCTCCGTAGGCGTAGAGCAGCATGGGCGCCGCCGGCGACGCCGGGAGGTCGGCGCGCGACATCAGCGTGACCGGGACCGCTGTACCGTCGCGCGCGGTGATCAGGCGGCGCTCGACCACATACCGCGTCCGGTCGAAGCCGCCGAGCACCTCTTGCTGCTTGCGCAACACCGCGTCCCGGGTGCGCAGGTCGTAGTCGAAGACGCTGCTGGGGGTGACGAACGAGGAATAGGTGTACCGGAGCGTGTCGGTGACGAACTCGGGATTGGCCCCCAGCGAGACGCCATAGGCCGCGTCCGGGAACGCGATCTCATGCGTGCTGCCGTCGGCGAGCGCGGTGATCACGAGATGGCGCAGCCCCTCGCGGCGCTCTTCGCGGACGAGCCAGTCGCGGAACACCAGGAGCGCCTCGATGAACACATCGTCCCGATGTCGGACCAGTGGCTCCCATGCCGTGGGCGTGGTCACCGGCGCACGCATCACCTGGAAGTTCGTCGCGCCGTCCCGGTTGGTCACGACGTACAACCAGTCCCCACCGTGTTCGACCTGGTACTCGAGGCCGGGCTGGCGCGGCACGATCACCTGCGGTGCGGACTGCGGTCGATCGGCAGGGATCAGCGCCCACTCGTCCTGCGTGAACGAGTGCGCATGCAAGAGGACGAAGTCGCCGCTGCGGCTGCGTCCCACGCCGAGGTTGAAGCTCACATCGTCCTCGCGGCGCACGAGCACGTCGTCGGTGGTGGGCGTGCCGAGTCGATGCCGCCACACCTCGTGCGGCCGCTTCGCCGCATCGCCGCGCACATAGAAGAGCGTGGCGTCGTCGCTGGCCCACGCCAGGCCCCAGCTCAGCGCCTCCACGCGGTCCGGCAGCCACTGCCCGGCCTCGAGGTCGCGGATCCGCAGCACGAAATCCTCGTGCCCGTCGGTATCCACCAGCACCGCGAGATAGCGCCCGTTCGGGGAGACCTCGAAGCCGCCGAGCTCGAAGAACGCCAGCCCCGCGGCCTCCACGTTCTCGTCGAGGATGATGACCTCGGCGGCGTCCTCCGTCAGCCCACGGCGGCAGTGGATGGGGTAGGCCAGACCGGCCTCGGTGCGGGAGTAGTACTGCCACGCGCCCTCGCGTACGGGGACCTGCTGGTCGGTCTCCTTGATACGACCGAGGATCTCGCGGTAGAGCGTGTCACGGAGCGGCGCCGTGTGCGCCGTCATCGCCTCGGTGTACGCGTTCTCGGCCTCCAGATACGCCAGGACCTCGGGATCATCGCGGTGGCGCAGCCAGGCGTACTCGTCGACCCGACGATCGCCATGCTGCATGTACTCGGTCGGTCGGCGCGCGGCCACGGGCGGCGACACGGGGTTGGCGGGAGCAGTGACATCGGTCATGATGCTGAAAGGTGGCACGCTGCACGCACCGCCTCCACATTTCTGGGATGACGACGTCCGGGACCCGCCTGCTCACCCTCTGGCGCCGCTGCCGCCGGTTACCGGCGGGCATGGATCTGTTCTCGCGCCTGCTCGCGCGCCGCGTGCCGTACAGCGGCTCCATCAAGCCACGCGTGTTGGCGCTGGAGCCGGGTCACGCGCGGGTGGCCCTCAAGGACTCCCGCCGCGTTCGGAATCACTTGGGCTCGGTCCATGCGATCGCCCTCGCGAACCTCGCCGAGTTGGCGAGCGGGCTGGCGATGATGACCGCGCTGCCGGCGGGCGTGCGCGGGATCGTCGTGCGGCTCACCATCGACTATGTCAAGAAGGCCCGCGGACCGCTGATCGCGACAGGCTACGCCGTGATCCCACCGATCGGCGAGGCGGCGATCGAGCAGGAGTTCGTCTCCGAGATCACGGACATGGACGACGACGTGGTCGCCCACGCGACCGTGCGGTGGCGGCTGGCACCCGCGCCCTATGGACGCGCCGAGTGAGTGACGAGCGGGCGACCGCGCTGACCCGGCACGCCGGTATTCGCGTCCCGCTGATCGGTGGTCCCATGTTCCCCTGCTCCAATCCGGAGTTGGTCGCGGCCGTGTCCGAGGCCGGTGGCATCGGGGTGGTGCAGCCCGTGTCGCTGACGTTCGTCCACGGCTATGACTTCCGTGACGGGCTGCGGTACATCCGTCGGTTGACGGCGCGCCCCATCGGCCTCAACGCGCTGATCGAGGCCAGTGCGCGGTCGTATCACCAGCGCACCGTGCGCTTCGTCGAGGTCGCGCTCGAGGAGGGTGTCCGCTTCTTCGTCACGTCGCTGGGCAACCCACGCTGGGTCTGCGACCTCGTCCATGCGGCGGGGGGCGTGGTCTACCACGACGTCACCGAACGCAAGTGGGCGCTCAAGGCGCGCGACGGCGGTGTCGATGGATTCATCGCGGTGAACCGTGAGGCGGGTGGACACGCGGGGAGCCGCGACCCGCGGGCGCTGTTGGACGAACTCCAGGACCTCGCACGACCGGTGGTCGCCGCCGGCGGCGTGGGCGACGCCACGGCCTTCGCGGCACGGCTGCGCGAGGGATACGCCGGTGTCCAGATGGGCACGCGCTTCATCGCCACCGTGGAATGCTCGGCGAGTGCGGCCTACAAGGACGCGATCGTGCGGGCCCGCGCGGATGACATCGTGCTCACCGAGCGCCTCAGCGGCGTGCCGGTCGCGGTGATCCGCACGCCGTATATCGAGCGGCTCGGCACGCGCGTCGGGCCGGTCGCGCGCTGGCTGTTCACGGGTCGTCGCAGCAAGAAGTGGATCCGCGCCTGGTATGCCCTGCGCTCGGCGGTGTCGCTCAAGCGCTCGCTGGGTGCGTCAGATGCCGGACGCGACTACTGGCAGGCGGGGCGCAGCGTAGCGGGGATCACGGCGGTGTTGCCTGCGGGCGAGATCGTGCGGGCCTGCGAGGCGGCCTGGCGGGAGGATGCCGCGGTGCCCGCCGTCTGATTGGCGACGCGTCTCATCCATGCGTAGCTTCGGCGGAGTCCCGTACAGGATTCGTTCATCGATGTCATCCGTCCGCGTACGTGCTTGCGCCATCCTGGCGCTCAGCGGTCTCCCCAGCCCTTTCCTCGCGCAGACCGGCGCCCCCGACGGTGCCGATCGCTGGACGGTCGAGATGGCCGCCGATTCGCTGAAGGCATTCAACGAGATGACCGCGCGGCTGCGCCACGACCAGCGCAACGCCGAGCTCTGGTTCCAACGCGGCATGTTGGCGTGGGCGCTGTACGAGCGGGCGCGCCGGCAGCCTCCCGTCCCCGGGCTCCGGTGGCCGATCCTCGTCCACGCGGTCGACACCTCGTTCCAGCGTGCCATGCGCTTGGATCCTGCGCACGAGGGGTACTTCGTGGCCGCGGCGAGGTTCGCGATCGCATCGAACCTGGCGTTCAGGCCCGGGACGACCACGGGGCTGATCGACGAGTCGATCGAGCGCGCACGGGCGACTGGTGATCACGACGCGCTTGCCACGGTACTGGTGGCCCACGCGAGGGAGCGCCTCGTCAAGTACGAGTCCGACGTGTGCAGAGCATACGGCTACCTCCTCGCGGGGGAGCTGGTCTACCTTCCCCCCCTCGAGGGCTTCGACCTGATGCCGCACTTCACCCGGTCCCTGGGTTATCTGGGAGAGGTCGCATACCTCCACTCGGAGGCGAACCTGCGCGAGGCACTCGCGGTCCGCGCGGGCGATCAGGCGGCGTTCCGGACACTGGCGGCGCTGCTCGCAGACCAGCGTCGCTGGACCGATCTCGCGATGGCCGCCCGCTCGGTCATCGAGGTCGACTCCGCCCACGCCTGGGGCTGGCTGGCGCTCGGCCTCGCGGCCCAACGGCGGGCCGACCCTGCGGCCGCGACCGATGCGATCGCGCGGGGGTTGCGGTATCTCGACCGGGATGACCGCGAGAGGCTGTTCCGGATCGACCGCGTCCTCCCACCGGAGCAGCGCGCGCGATGGGCCGCCGCCGACCCGGCCCGACGACAGATCATCGAGGCCGACTATTGGCGCAGCGCGCAACCGCTCTGGTCCAGACACGAGACCGACGCGCGGCTCGAGTTCCACGCGCGCATCGTGTTCGCGGAACTACGCTGGACCCTGCCGGACCTCGGACTCAATGGCGTGTTGCACGATGCTGGGCGACGATACGTCGCGAGCGGACTCCGGGTCCCGAATACCTGTGGGCTCCGCCGCGGCGCGTGGTACGTGTGGAACGACACGACGGTTCCCGTCCACCGCGGCGCCAGCTGGACGAACGTGGTCGGTGGGATCGTCATCGACACGATCCCCGCGCAGGTCGCTCGGTTCCGCGCCGGCGGCGGCCTGACCGATCTGGTGATCATGGTGGCCCCGCCCGTGCAGCGACTGCGCGACGATCTCGGTGCTCCCAGCATCGTTCGCGAGGACTTCTGGCTGAGTGACCAGGACTTCGTGACGCTTGTGCGCGACTCGGCAGTCGTCGCGACGGGCCATGCGACGATGCGCCACCTGCGCGTTCCGCCTGGCGGCTACATCTATCGGACGGAGGCCTACGCAGAGGGCGGCGCACGGGCAGCACGAGGAACGGGCGGCATCCTTGTGACGGGTGAAGCACGCACCGGCTTCACCTTCGTCGGGCCTGGGATGAGCGACCTCGTCATCGCAGACAGCGTGCGCGACGAGCGCCCGGCATCGCGGTGGTCCGACGTCCGCGTGGCCCCTCGCGCTGGCGCCCTGTCCCACGGCTCGGCCCTCGGACTCCTCTGGGAGACCTATGAGTTGGTCGAGCGGGACGGCCAGGCGCGGTACACGATCACCGTGGAGCTGTCCCGGCAGGTCAGTCGCAGTGGTCCGCTACCCGGCGCCATCCGCAGTACGATCGCCGGCGCACAGACGCAGCGTCGGCCCGACCGGAGCACCTTCACGATCGAACGGGTCGTCCCGCACCGCGACGTCGTCGTGGATCACCTCGCGGTGTCGCTGGGCGCCACGCCGCCGGGGACCTACTCCGTGACGGTACGGATCACGGATCGCAACGCGCCACCCGACAGTGGCTCCCTGCGCGGACGCACCCAACGGATCACGATCGACCCACCCCCTCGACCGGCGCGTCGGCGCGAGTAGCCCATGCCGTCGTCCCGCACCACGCCGTCGCGCGGCGCCACGCGTGGCGGACGCGGAGCGCATCGTGCGCGGCTCGACCCATCACGTCACTGCTCGCAGCGCCGGTCCACACTCGGCGTGACGCGCTCGGCCGGCTGCGGCCGCGTCGGCTGATCAGCGACCGCACGCACGAGCCCCGCCATCCATCGGACCCGCGCGGCGTACCGCGCCGCGTCGATGCGCTCGACCACATCCGTCGGCTGCCGCCAATCCTCGTGCACGCCGCTGTTGATGGTGAGCGCCGGGATGCCGGCCCGCGCATAGTTCACGTGATCTGACCGGCAGTCGCGCTGCGCGATGTGACGCGGCGCATCCCAGGACCAATCGACGATCTGTTGCGTGGACTCTGCGTAGCTGCGCACCCAGTTCCCCAACGGTGATACCAATCGGCGTGCCCCGACCGCGAACAACGTGTCGCCACCCCGTGCAAGGCGCTCGACATTGAGCGCCGCCACGATGCGGTCGCGCGGCACGGCCGGATGTCGCAGGAACCACTCACTGCCGAGCAGCGCATGCTCGGTGCCGGCGTGCCACACGAAGAGCACGGACCGCGCGGGCCGCGAGGCGGGATCGCTGAGGAGGCGCGCGACACCCAGCAGCGCGACCGCGCCACTGCCGCCATCGTCAGCACCGGGATACACCGCCGTCTCGCCACCCGGCACGGCGCGCGTGCCGATGTGATCACTCGGAGCGGAGAGGATGACGACCTCGTCCTTGCGCCGCGGGTCGTGCCCCTCGAGCAGGAACATCAGGTTGCGCGGCGGGCGCGACACGCGATCCTCGCGGATGTGCACGCGCACGTCGGCGCGCGCGCCCATGCCGCTGAGTGCGACCTTCGCCCCTTTGTCGGTGATGAGGAATACCGGTGGGAGCCCGGTGACCGAGGTCGCCCCAGTGAGCTCGTAGCGCGGCGCGATGGCCCGGGCGATCGCGGCCGCGGGCATGAGGTCGGCCGCGACGATCCCGATCGCAAAGGCCCACGTCAGCGGCTCCAGCAGATGGGCATACGCGTGGATGTCGTACTCGGTCAAGCCGTCGGGTCGCAAGGGCGGCTCGACGAGCACGATGCGCCTGGGGCCGGGGAGCGGCTGGACGGCGGCGGAATCGCCGAGCCGGCCCGCGAACACGACGGGCGTTGACCCGGCGCGCACGTCGAGCGTCGCCGGATATCCCCACGCGGCGGGGTACAGCGGGATGATGTCGATCCCCGCGCGTTGGATGCGTCGCGAGGCGCCGGGCCCGCTGGCGGCCGCGGGCTGGAGCGCGGTGCCATCGCCGACACCGAGACGGACCAGGGGCAGGGTGGCGCGCGCCGAGCGACCCTCGACGGGACGCAGCCCCAGCGACATTGCCGCCGCCTCGAGGCGCTGGACGGCGAAGTGGTGTCCGTCGCTGACCAGCCCACGGCCGCTGGCGCGATCCCCCGCCACATCACGCAACCACGCCATCAACGCCGCGTCCAGCGTCGGCGGATCGGAGCGCGACGCGACCGCCGAGAGCAGCAGCCCGAGGCCGATCACGCTGCCGAGCCCCCACCACGCACGACGGCGTATCACCGCCCTATCTCCAAGCGCGTCGCGCCGCGGACCGGGGGTTCGCCGGGACGCGCCACCGCGACCTCGAGCCGATACGCCCCGGGCGTGAGCGCGCTGAGGTCCAGCGCCACGCTGCGCGCAATGGTCGAGACCCGCAACGGCAAGGCCGCCGACAGCGATCCGAGTCGTGGCTCGCGCCACGAGATCGCGATCGGCGTATTGAGGTCCTCGGCGACGCGCAGCACGATGCCCAGCGAACGGATCACCCCTTGCCCCGTGACGCGCTCCAGCCACAGCGCGACATCGAGCGTGTCGCCGAGCACCGCGCCGTGCGTCTCCCAGTAGATGCCCACGCGACCGGGTCGGTCGAATCGCAAGGACCCGTACATGCGCGGGAGAATGGAATCCGGCAGCGGCGGGATGTCGCGATCATCCTCAGGCAGCATGAAGATGGCGGGCATCGACACGGCGAGTTCACCCTCGCGCGCCGAGGCGAGCGTCGGCGGTGGCGTGACGCTCCACCGCGCACGCAGGGCGGGCGCCAGCAGCGGAGGGCGGCGCGGCAGCTCCAGCGAGAGCATCGTCGGCGTACTTTCCATCAGACCGCGCAGGATGACCGGCGCGTCGTCCCGCAGCGTGCCCGTGTCGATGCGCTGCACGTCGCCCGGTCCGCGGGAGGCGATCAGCGACAGCAGCGGCTCACCGGTCGAGCGCGGATCGACCTGCGTCGCATTGGCGAGCAAGATGGCCGAGTCCCGTCGGAGCAGGACGGTCTGCCCGGGATCGAGATCGTCCATCGGCTGTGGTGGCCGCCAGAACTCCTGGGGCCACCAGGTGGTGTCGGGGCTGCCGTCACGACGGCGCGGCGGCGCGATGGTCCACGCACCGGCCTCCGTCCGGAACGGATCGCGGCGGACCGCAGGCGGCGGGAGCAGCGCGACGCGCCCCCGCGAGTACTCGAGGGTCGTATAGGGCTCGGGGTTCGCGCCGTCGTACCCCATGTTCATCAGGTACCCGGTGTGCCCTTGATCCAAGGTCGTCGGCGACACGACACCGCGCGCCCCGCGTCCACCCGCGGCGAACACCGTCGGCCAGCCGTACCACAGCACCGCCTTGCGCATCGCGTCGCCGCCACTCATCTCGTCCCATACGAAGCGCTCGTCGCGCCGATCCAGCCCGCGCAACTCGAGCATCACGCGGCGCGCGAGGTGCGCGCTGCGCCTCGGGTTGCCGGACTCGCTCCAGAACGGATCCGCGAGCCACCACAGGGTGTCGAGCCAGCGGCGACGCCCCGGACAGTCCATCCGATCCCACCGCGCCACCTCGTCCTCGCCGAACGCCATGACCAGGTCGCGATCCCCGCAGAACCATTCCGCCGGGATGCGCGGATCGCTGAAGGCGGCCTCCGAGCTGACGAAATCGCCGATGGCGTCGGCGACATAGCCCTCGGCGAGGGCACAGACCGTCGGCGTCGCCCGGCAATTCGCGATCATCGCGCTGGCCTGTCGGCGGTCACCGTGATCCATGGTCAGCCGCAAGTGGAGCGCGAACATGGCCGCGTCCTCGGGATAGCGCTCCCGCACGGCCGCGATCGCACCGAGCAGCGCGCTGCGATTCGACCGCGCGACCTCGCGATGCGCCGGCGTGAGCATCGCATCGAAGTCCAGCGACTCATCGACCCGCTGCCCCATGGGGCCAGCGATCCACGACGGACAGCGGAAATGCCCGCGCCGCGCGCTGCGCACGAGCATCGCGTCGTCGATCAGATACGGGTTGTTCGGCTGTCCCCGGATCGCATCCTGCGCATGACAGTGTTGGAGCCGCACTTGCCGATTCAGCATCGGCGGACGCTCGCCGAGGGAGCGCTCCCATGCATGGCGCCAGAGTTGCTCGAAGCGCTTCACCGCCGCGCCGACCTCCTCGCGCATCAGGTCCAGCGGCGTCGGGAACCGCGCGTCCACCGGCGGCGGCGCGAAGAGCGAGAGTTGGAAGGCGAGCGACAGGGCGGCCAGCATGGCCCTACGCTATGGCGCGCGCTCCGTGCTGGCAAGCACCGGGGTCCGCGCCGCGAGCTCCCACTCGCGCGCCGTCACCAGCACCGTGGCACCGCGCGCCACCGTGATCGTCCCCAGCAAGGCTCCCTCGACCGCGCCACGCCGCACGACATACTCGCCAGCGGGGACGTGCAGACGATGCACGATCAACTCCTCGGGCAGCAGGGCCCAGGAGCGCGTGTCCGCCCGCTCGGCCAGCGTACTCGCGCCCGCAGCGACGATCGCCGTCGCGCCCAACACCCGCGCCGTGTTCTTGTGCTTGCCGCGCCGCTTCGACGACTCGATGGCATCGACGCCGGCCTGCGCGAGCGCCTGCCGCGCGGCCGTGCGCGCCACCAGACGCGCGAGCCGGGCCTTGGCGCCGTGCGCGAAGTCCGCCGCCACGCCCTCGCTGACGCTCACTCCGCGGGGCAACGGCGCGGTGTGCTCGCCGACGCTCAGGCTCATGGACCAGGTCGGCCGCTGCGGCGCGCGCAGCTCCGGCCACGACACATTGATGATCGTGACCGGACCATCCAGCTCGCGACGCTCCCAACCGCAGGTCGCACGCACGTTCCACGCGCAGGCACGCGGACGCGTCGAACGGTCCATCGCGGCCAGCACCGAGGCGATGCCCGTCGCATCGTCGCGCACGCTGGCCACACCGCGCAGGTCGCCGTCGGCGATCGCCACGCCCAGACCGCGAGCGGCACGCTGGCTCACCAACCCCCGCTCCGCGAGGATCACCACCGTGCCGCAGCCATCGCAGGGGATCGCCGTCGCGGGGCTGCTGTCGCCGCGCGCGCGCTGCGCGAGCCGGGCGGACACATCGGCATCACTCGCATCACCGGCGGCCGCGAAGATCGCCGCCGCGATGTCATGGAAGGTCGCGGTGAGCGGGGCCGGCATCGCCGCGTCCGTGCCCTCCACCTGCGCCAGCAACGCCGACAAGCGGCGCGCCTCCACCGTGGCCTCGCGCACGTTGCCCATGGCCACCCAGGCGCGGGCGCCGTAGTAGTGCATCATGGCCTGCTCGGTCGTGCCCGGCACGTAGGGCAGCGCGCGATCACTGGTCACGAGCGCGGCGGCCCCGTTCGACAGCGACAGGGTCGCGCGGCGGCCCGCGGTCATCCAATAGGCATCGTCGAACGCGCGGGCCGCGCGTGCGGGGTCGCCGGCATCGAGCGCGACATGCCCGCGCTCCAGCAGCCGCAGCAGGTGGTCGCCACTGCCCGCGTCCTTCTCCGCGATGCGCGACAGCGCCGCCTTCCCGTCGCCCCGCAGGAACGCGGCGCGGATGGCATGTACCCGCGCGGCACTGCCGTCGGGGCCACCGCCGTCGAAGCGCAGTGCGCCCGGCGCACAGCCCGTCAACCACAGCCCCGCCACGAGCAGCCCCCCCACCCGCGCGCGCATCGGTCGTGCCTCAGCGCTTGTCGAGCACGATCAAGCGCTGCTGCGCCAACGCGATGGCCTCGGCCAACGCCGCCGACGCTTCTCCCTGCACCTTGATGCGCTCCAGATCCAGCTGCTGCAAGAAGCGCTGATAGCGCATCGAGGCCTCACGCGGCTGCATCTGCAGATCCAGCAGGCGCGCGACCTTGAAGTCGATGAGTGGTTCGGTCGGGAGCAAGAGGCCGGCGCGGTTGTACCGGTCCAGCGCCTCGTCGAACTTCCCGAACCCGACGAGCGCATCGCCCTGCGCGAGCAGCGCACGCCCCTCACTCGCCGCATCGGCATAGGCCGGCGACTCGGCCCGCTCCGCCACCCCGGCGGGCACGGTGTTCGTCGGGACGCGGACCGCCTCCACGCTCCCGTTGTTCTCCAACACGGTCTGCTGATGGATGCGCTGCGGATACGGCGCGCAGGCCATGGCGGAGACCGTCGCCACGAAGATCGTCGGACGCAACATTGCCTGTTCTCCTTAGCCGGTGATCCGGCGACGCTGGATGTACTTCTTGATCTTGTGCTGCCCGGCCCAGACCTTCGCGTTCGTCTCCAGGTCGATCAGCGTGGCATCCACTTGGTAGAACACGACCTTCTCGCGCCCGGCCGCGTCCTCGATGGCTTGCACATCACCCTGCAGCATGTAGCGCGCCCCGAGCTCGCGACCCAGACGCGCACGGGTCTCCGGCGCCGCGAATTGCTGCTGATCCATGCGCTCGTCACGGACCTCGCTGCGCTCCTGCTGGCTCGCGACCACCCGCACCGCGCTCGACGACACCAGCGCGCGCTCCAGGTCCCGCGTGAAGGTCGTCACCGGGATATGCTCGAGCGTGCGGTTCCGGAACTCACCCACGATCACCGCCGGTGAACTGCCGCCCGTGTTCACCGACGTCCAGCTGCCGGCGAGCGACTGCTCGATCAGCGCGTTGGCGACCAGTCGGGAATCGGCATCGTTCCAGCGACCCGACAGGTCCGTGACCGATTCCGTGTCGATCCGCTGGACCCGCGTGATGCCGCAGGCGGCCGCGAACAGGGGCAGGAGGAGGACGGCGGCCGTCCGCCGGGATGGGATACTGAGGGTGCGCATGGAGAACTCCGGGTCCTGAAAGGGTGATTCACTCACTCCGGCACGACCCACCCCAGAGCAGGGTTTGCGCCAGCGCGAACCCCACGCCTAACTTCTTGTGCCGCAAACACTTCACGGAACCGTCGTACCGGCGCTGTCTCGCGCCGAGGACACGGGCGTGTCACTTCGCAGGGACACTGTCCTATTTCCTGTATGCCATTCGATCGCCGCGACACCGCCACCTCGCGCCCCGCGTATCGCCTGACGACCGGCATCGTCGGCGCCCTGCTCCTCGGCGCCGCCCTCACGGTCGGCCTGCGGCCCGTGGGTCCCCTGCCCCCGCTGGGTCTGCTCCTGGACCCGCAGCACGGCGCCTGGGCCTTGGCGCGCTCGGCCGAGCATCCCGCGGAACATGAGGTGAACATCCCGTCGTTGTCGGCTCCGGTCGAGGTGCGCTATGACGATCGAGGCGTACCGCACATCTTCGCCAACAACCTGCTCGACGCCTTACGTGCACAGGGCTACGTGGTGGCACGCGACCGCCTGTTCCAGCTCGAACTGCAGACGCGGGCCGCGGCGGGCACCCTGACCGAGTTGGTCGGTGCCCGCGCGCTCGACGCGGACCGCGCGACCCGCCGCAACGGGCTGCCCTGGGGCGCGCGGCGCAAGTTCGAGGCCGCGCAGCGCGACGCCGACGCCAAGGCCGTGCTCGAGGCCTATGCCGACGGGGTCAACGCGTACATCGCGCAGATGCGCGCCGCCGACCTGCCCTTGGAGTACCGGCTCCTCGGCCGGCGGCCACAGCGCTGGGACGCCGAGCACACCATGCTGCTGCTCGTGCGGATGGGGCTCACGCTGGCCTGGTCCGACTTCGAACTCGCGCGGGCCCAGCTCGAGGCGCGAGTGGGGCGCGACGCCGTCGATGCGCTGTTCCCCCAGGACGCGTGGGTGCAGGAACCCATCCAGCCGACCACCCAGGTCGCGGCGACGCGGGGCGGTGTCCGGATCCCGCCACCGCAGCCGGACAGTGCCGCACGACGCCTCGCGGCGACCGCGCGGGCGATGGCCCCGCAGCTCGCCGCCCTCCGCGTCGAACACGACGGCGTGCTGGGCAGCAACAACTGGGCGGTCGCGCCGAGCCGCTCCGCGACGGGGCACGCCCTGCTCGCCAACGATCCGCACTTGGAGCTGTCGCTGCCGTCCATCTGGTACGAGGTGCACCTGGTCGTGCCCGACACCCTCGACAGCTACGGCGTGACCTTCCCCGGCGCGCCCGGCGTGATCCTCGGCATGAACCGCGACATCGCGTGGGGGGCGACCAATGTCGGCGCCGATGTCGCCGACTATTACATCGAAGCGGTGAACGACACCGTGGCCCCCACGCAGTACCAGCTCGATGGTGTGTGGGAGCCGCTGGCGATCAGCGAGTCCGTGTACCGCGACGCCACGGGACGCGAACTGGCGCGCGACACGTTGCGCTATACGCACCGCGGACCGCTGATCGCCGCCGGTGACGACTGGGTCTCGCGCCGCTGGCTGGTGCTGGAGCCCTCGGCCGACCTCGCCGGATTCCTCGCCGCATCGCGCGCGACCAGTGTGGCGTCCTACTTCGCCGCGATGGACGCGCACTGGTCGCCAGCACAGAACTTCATCGTGGCGGACCGCGCCGGACACATCGGCATCCGGTCGACCGGTCGGTATCCGCTGCGCCCCGCCGGCCAGCGCGGCGACCGCTTCTTCGATGGGCGCACCCGCGCCAGCGACTGGACGGGCTTCCTGACACCGACGGGCGCACCGCAGGCGATCGATCCTGCGCAGGGGTTCCTCGCCTCGGCCAACCAGCAGCCGGCACACCCCGGCGACCTCCCGACCTACCTCGGCAACGACTGGCCCGCGCCGTGGAGGGCGCTGCATATCAACGCGTTGCTCCGCCGCGACGCGCAGGTCACGGCCGACGCGATGCGCCGCTATCAGACCGACCCCGGCAACGCGCGGGCGGACACCTTGGTGCCGCGACTCCTGCGCATCGGTGAGCGCGTGGCGGCCGCCGTCCCCCAGGACAGCGTCCTCAGGCGCGCGGTGACGCTCTTGGCCGCGTGGGACCGCCGCTTCGACCCCGCGAATACGCGCGCCGCGCTCTTCGAATCCATCATGCGCGAGCTCGGACGCCTCACCTGGGACGAGCTCGCGGTCGACGATGTCGCCGCCGAGCCGACGGCCGTGCCGACTCGCTTCCTTGCCATGCCGCCCGAGCACGTCCTCATGGCATTGCTCGAGGACGAACAGAGTGTGTGGTGGGACCGCCCGGCCACCGCGCAGCGCGAGACGCGGGACAGCATCGTGGTCGCCGCCCTGCGCGGTGGCTTGCGCGCGCTCGAAGCGGATCGTGGCCCCGAGTCGCAGTGGCGATGGTCCGACATCCGCGTGGCGAACATCTGGCACCCGCTGCGGATCCCAGCGCTGTCGGCCCTCGGTCTGTCGGTGCAGGGCGGGCGCGAGTCGCTGAATCCGAGCTCCGGCAACGGCGTGCACGGCGCGAGCTGGCGGCTGGTCGCCGAGCTCGGTCCACACGTGGTCGGTCACGCCATCTACCCAGGCGGTCAGTCGGCGAATCCCGTCAGCCCGCGCTATCGCGATCGCATCGAGCGGTGGCGTACGGGGCAGCTCGACTCGCTGCGCGTGCCCGACGCACCATCGGCCTTGCGGGCCGAGCATCACCGGGCCACGCTCACCCTCACGCCTCGCTGATCATGAACGCTTTCCTCCGCGCGTGGGGCGCGCTCTCGGTCCTCTGCGCACTTGCCACCGTGTTCGTCGGATGGTGGGCCGTGCCGATCGTGGTGGCCCTGTGGTCGGCCCTGGTCCCGCGCGTCGGCGGCGTGGCCGCGGCCGCCCTAGGGGGAGCGACCGCCTGGGCCGCACTGCTCCTGATGCAGAACCGCGCGGGACGCATCACCGAGGTCGCGGAGCTCCTCGGTGCGATCATCGGCACCTCAGGGCTCGCGCTCCTCGCCCTCACGGTGCTCTACGGCGCCCTGCTCGCGGGAAGCACCGCGCTGCTGGTCCGCGCGCTGGTGCCCCCGCGACGACGTGGGTGATCAGCGGCTCAGCATCGCCCGCTCGGCCAGGGCGTGGGCGATGCCGGCCAATCCACGTCCGAGCGCGCGCTGGTCGCTGGTGTTGGTCTGCACTGCGACCCCGATGCGCGCGTCCGGATAATAGCGCATCTCGGTGAGGTAGCCCGGGAAGAACCCGCTGTGTCCATAGCTCACGCCGCGCGGCGTGTCGCGCACGATGACCCCGAGGCCGTAGCGTGCCCCAGCCCCCAGCGCGCGGGCGGGGATCGCCTCGAGCGCCTGCCGCAGCGGCGCGGGCGCGACCGCGCGGCCATCGTACCACGCCTGCGCCCAGCGTGCGAGGTCCTCCGGCGTGCTCACGTAGCCACCGCCCGCCCACTCGAAGGCCGGGTTCATGCGCAGCGTCCCATTGCGCAGCATCGGCCCGGACATGCCCAGCGGATCAGGCGTCCCGCCGTACCCATTGGCCAAGCCCGGCAGGCGCGGCGAATCGCTCGGCGTGGTCGCCGCGAGTCGCAGCGGCATCAGGAAGCGCGAACGGATCGCCTCATAGGCGCTGGGACCGGCCAACACGCGCTCCAGGATCATCGCGAGCACGAGATAGTTGGTGTCCGAGTACTCCCAGCCCGCGCCTGCCGCGAACGGTGGCGGTCGGTCGAACACGTAGGCCAGCTGTTCGTGCACCTTCCACACGCGCAGCGGATCGGCCGCGACATCGCGCACGAACTCGGGCTGGAACTCATAGCGCACCAGCCCGCTGGTGTGGTTCATCAGCTGGCGCACGGTGATGTCGGCCCCGTTGGGCAGGCGGCTGAACCAAGGTTCGCTCCCGAGCCACTGGGAGATCTTGGTGTCGAGGTCCAGTCGACCGCTGGCGACCAGGTCCAAGGCCAGCGCCGCGAAGAAGGTCTTGCCGACCGAGCCGGCGAGGAACCGATGCGCGCTGTGCAGCGGGACCATCCCCGTGGAGTCGGCCACGCCAGTGGCGACGGCGATGGTGCGGCCGTCTGGCAGGGCCACGGCCGCCGAGATCCCCGGCGCGCGCCCCAGGGCGTGGATGGAGTCGAGCATCGCCCGCAGGGTGTCACGCAGGGCGACGGCCGTGGTGAGGTCGCGGCGGGCATCGCAGGCCACGCGGGCGAAGCGCAGCTGCTGGCCTTGGCGTTGGCCGTTCCGGGTGGCCTCAACGGTCGCCAGGAGCGAATCGCGACCGACCGGTCGGTATGCGATGCGCTGTGGAAAATCGTGCGCCGGGTCCGCCCACACCGCCGAGTCGGCGGTCACCGCCACCGCCGCGAACCGATGCGCCGCCTGTCGGTTCGGCGCGGCGTGGTAGCCGGCGGCATCGACCCGGAGGAACTCCCACGCGACCAACGTGTCGCCGCGAAAGACGGCCGCCCCGCCATCGAGCCCGCGCTCCGTCGCGCGCCACTCCTCGCGTCCCACGCCCGTCGCCGTGCGGCGCTCCCAGCACCCCGCCATCCAGCCGGGCTGCTGCGCCGCCACGCTCGCGGGCACGAAGGCCCACGCGCCAAGGAGCAGCGGCAGCCGCAGCCCAGCGCGCCCGGCCCATCGCCACGGGGTCATCGGCGCGACGGCGGCGGTTCCGTGCAGCCCTCGGTGCGGCGCGTGTCCATCACCGTCGCGATCTTCCACGCCCCACCGACCTTCAGGAAGTGGAAGGCGTCCACGCCACAGTGCGAGAAGCGATCCCCGACGAAGAAGTCATAGTCCATCCACGCCTGCGCGATCACGCCGTCCACCTTGACCTCGTGATTCCAGGTGCGCTCGCGGAGAACGGTCGCTGCCGGCGCCCGGCCGATGCCGGCGAGCCAGCCGTCGATCGGATCCGCCCGCACCGCGCCATCTCGGCCGACCCCCACCATCCGCGCCTGCGGTACGAACAAGCCCCGCATCATCGCGGTGTCCTTGGTGCGCATGCCCTCGAACAACTGATCCACGACGGCGATGATGGCCGACGACTCCGAGGCCTGCGCCGGGAGCACGGACGGTGATCCCAACACCACGGCGACGGCCAGCGACTGGGCCAGACGATGTAACACGGCAACGCTCCTCGATGTAAAGTTGTCGTACTGAGGTCCCGGTAACGTACGACACCAGCGCCCCGAGTGCTGGTTGCCCCCACGCCTCCCGCCATGCGCCCCGTCCTGCTCGCTCGCGCCGCCGTCCTCGCGCTCTCCCTCGCCGCCGCCGCGACCCTGTCGGCGCAGCGGGTCGTCATTCGCGACGTCACTGTCATCCCCATGGACCGCGAGGCCCGGGTCCCGGGACAGCACGTGGTCCTCGAACAGGGCCGCATCACCAGCGTCGGCGCGACCCCCGTCGCCGCCCGGCCCGGTGACATCGCGGTGAACGGGAGCGGCAAGTTCCTCATGCCGGGCATCGCCGAGATGCACGGCCACGTGGGCTCCGCCGCGCAGAACCCGCGCATCCTCGCCCTCTACGCGCTGTTCGGGGTCACCACCACCCGTGGGATGCTCGGCGCACCACAGCACCTCGCCCTGCGCGACTCGCTCGCTCAAGGCCTGGTCCTCGGCCCACGCTTCATCACCTCGGGCCCGTCGTTCAACAACAACACGGTGACCTCGCCCGCCCAGGCCGCTGCGCGCGTCCGCGAGCAGCACGCCGCCGGGTACGACCTCCTCAAGATCCACCCCGGCATCCCAGCCGAAGCCTTCGATTCTCTCGCGGCGGCCGCCCACGCCGTCGGCATCCCCTTCGGCGGCCATGTGCCGCTCGACGTCGGACTCGAGGGCGCGATCCGCCATCGCTTCAGCACCATCGACCACCTCGACGGCTTCATCGAGGCCCTCTGGCCCGGCCCGCGCCCCATCACCGCGCAGCAGACCGGCTGGTTCGGCCTCAACCTGGTCCCCACCATCGACCGTTCGCGCCTGCCCGCGCTGGTCGCGCAGGTCAAGGCCGCTGGCATCGCGCAGGTCCCGACGCAGTCGCTGATGGACAGCTACGTGAGCGACGAGACCGGCGAGCAGCTCGCGCAGCGGCCCGAGATGCAGTACTGGTTCGCGAATCAGGTCGCGAACTGGACCGCGAACAAGAACGCCTTCCTCGCGAACGGCCCCGCGTCACCGGCCCAGCGCGCCGCCTTCACGGCCCTGCGCCACGAGATCCTGCGCGAGCTGCATCGCGCGGGCGTGCTCCTGCTCCTGGGCTCCGATGCGCCACAGGTGTGGAACGTCCCAGGCGCCTCCACGCACCGCGAGCTGCAGTCCTTGGTCGCCGCGGGGCTCTCGCCGTACGATGCGCTGCGCACCGGCACGGTGAACATCGCGACCTTCCTCGGCGAACCGGGGCGCAGTGGCGTGGTGACCGCGGGGGCGCGCGCCGACCTCATCCTCCTCGACGCCGATCCGTTGACGGACATCCGCAACACGCTGCGCATCAGTGGTGTGGCGGTGAACGGCCGCTGGATCAGCGGCGAGGAGCGCGAGCGGCAACTCGCGGCCTTCGCCGCGGCACGCTAGGCCCGCGAGGCGCGCTCGGCGCGCGCGGCACGCTTGGCACGCGCGGCATGCTAGGCCCGCGAGGCGCGGACGCGACGGACGCTCCCCGCCGCAACGCCACCACGGCGCCGCACGCGCGCCGACGGCGGGGAGGAGCAGGACGCTGGATTAGATTGCATATGTGTCCCGTCCATTGCTCGTGGCGCTCAGCGCCCTCCTCGTCGCCTGCGGCGCGCGGAGCGATCGCCCTGTGCAGGGCGCGCTCCGCGGCGTCGAGTTGCCCGATCCGTTGCCCCGCCCTGCGTTCACGCTGCCGGCCACCGATGGCACGCAATTCGACTTCGCGACGCGCACGGCCGGCACGCTCACCTTCCTGTTCTTCGGATACACCAACTGCCCGGACATCTGTCCGGTGCACGTCGCGAACATCGCCACGGTCCTGCGGACCCTGAGCTTCGAGGATCGGCAGCGGGCACAGCTGGTGTTCGTGTCGGTCGATCCCGCGCGGGACTCGCTCCCGCATCTCGCGCGTTGGCTGGCGCAGTTCGATGACCGCTTCATCGGGCTGGTCGGACCGCTGGAGCGCGTGAACGAGATCCAAGCCTCGATCAATCTGCCGCCCGCCTTCATCCCGGAACCGGACGCGGACGGCAACTATTCGCCCGGACACGCCGCGCAGGTCATCGTCTTCGAACCCGACGACCGGGCCCGGCGCATCTATCCGTTCGGCACGCGTCAGGTCGACTGGGCCAACGACATCCCGCTGCTCCTCGCGAGGCATCGCCCGTGACCCTCCGTCGCATCATCGCCCGCATGCTCGTCGCCGCCAGCGGAGCCTGCGCGGCCGACGCCGGCGATCCCAAGATCGATATCCAGGGCGCCTGGGTCGTCACCGGCGCGGGCGTGGCCCCGTCGGCGATCTATGCCACGTTCCGCAACGATCGCTCCGTCGATGATGCGTTGCTCGCCATCATCCCCGACCGCGCCGAGAGTGTGATGCTGCACGAGACCGTCGTCGATGGCTCTGGTCGGGTGCAGATGCGGCATCTCGAGGAGATCGCCGTCCCCGCCCGCTCGACCGTGGTGCTGCGGCCAGGCGGGCTGCACGCGATGATCTCGCGCTTCGACGAGACCGTGGTGCGCGGTGATTCGGTGGCCGTCACCTTCCGCTTCGCGCGCGCCGGTGCGATCACGCGCAACGTGGCCGTGATCGACCACAGCGAAGTCGAGCGCTTCGTGCCGGGAGGCCGCTGAGATGCAGTGGTGGTGCTCCGCCGGCTCAGCGCCCTGGACCTGGGCATGGCAAGCGTACCCCGGCGTCTGGCTCCTCGTGGGCCTGCTGGCGTTCGCGTATCACCGGGCGTCACGGCACCCCGACACGCCGCGCCAGGAGCGCCGGTTGGGGTGGATCGGCGTGCTCACGGTCTGGCTGGCGCTGGACTACCCCATGGGCCCCCTCGCTGCGGGGTATCTGGCCACCGCGCACGCGCTGCAGTTCCTGATGATCGCATTCATCGCGGCCCCACTGTTGCTCCTGGGCGCTCGCACGGGTCTCGCCGCGCGCCTGCCGACCGCGGGCCCGCGCGCGCAGGCGCTGAGCGTCATCCTGCACCCGCTGCTCGCGGCCGCCGTCTTCAACATCGTGACCATCACCACCCATGTGCCGCAGGTGAACGACGGACTCATGGTGTCGCAGCTGGGCGCCTTCACCATCGATATCGCGTGGCTGCTGGGCGCCCTGTGGTTCTGGTGGCCGCTCACGGTGGCCGTGCCCTCGCGCCCGCTGTTCGCCGTGCCGCTGCGGATGCTCTATCTGTTCCTCGGGACCGTCGTGCACACCGGCATCGCGATCGTGATGCTCATCCGCGACTACCCGATGTACAGCATCTACGAACTCGCCCCGCGCGCCACCGCGATGGACGCCATGACCGACCTCAAGGTCGCCGGCGGGGTGATGGAGCTGCTCGGCATCGGCATCATCTTCGGCATCCTCACCGCGATGTTCTTCCGCTGGACCGGCGGCGTCGGGGCCGAGCGCCCCGACTCAGTGTGACAGCGCGTACACCAGGTAGTTGATCGCGAACTTGTAGGCGTCATTGGTGATGTTCACCGGCCACCAGCCCTGGCCGGAGTGCTCCATGTAATCACCGATGTCCGTGTTGTAGTTGATCACGACCAGCAGACGCTTCGCCGGATCGTTGTCCTCGTGGATGCCGAGGAACTGCGCGGGGAGCGACGGGTCCGTGGGGTACCGCATCTCCAGCGACCCGATCGAGAAGAACGCGTGGAACACCGGGTGCTGCACATCGAGCCGCTCGATCCGCGCGCCCGGGAGCACCCGAAGCATCTGCTGCTCGAAGTTGATCCACTCGCCGCGCAGGAAGTCGTCGACGATGAGGAACCCGCCCTTGGCGAGGTAGGTACGCAGCCCCGCCACCTCGCGCTCCGAGGGCACCCAGTAGCCGGGCTCCGAGAGGTAGGCCACCGGGTACTTCAACAGCTCGGGATCGTCGAGGTCGTGGATGTTGCTGTAGCGGTCGTGCCCGTTGAGCGTGGTCACCTCGCGGACCATCGTCATCAGGTTCCGCTCCATGTCGGGATAGTCGAACTCCCATCCGCTGCGCCGACCGACCTGGTAGCGGATGCGCGCGAAGGTGAACCGCCCATCGTACGGGATGTTCGGCTCGATGAGCACGCGGCGTCCGAAGCGCTGGCCCTCGGCGACCGACCCGCGCAGCGCGACCGTGCCCGCGAGGGCGACCGCCACGAGGACCAACCAGAGGCCCGTGCGCACGCGACTGGAGGAAGTGGACCGCATGAGGGTAACATAGAGGATGCCCGCACGCCCCGCATCGTTCCGCGCCGCCGCTCTCGCGGTCGCCGCCCTCGCCCTGCTCTCGACCGCTGTGTCGCTCCCAGCGCAGGGCCGCATCACCCCCGACGAAGTGATGCGTCACGCGCGCATCCTCGCCGCCGACTCCATGGAGGGACGACTCATCAACACGCCGGGGAGCGCGAAAGCGCGCGCCTACCTGCTGCGTGAGTTCGAGGCGGCCGGACTCCAGCGCGTCGGCGCCGAGTGGGGCCATCCGTTCCAGCGGCTGAACCTCCGCGACAGCAGTCACACGCCGGGCGTGAATGTGGTGGGCGTGGTGCGCGGCCGTGTGCGCCCCGAGCAGTACATCGTCGTGACCGCGCACTATGACCACGTGGGCGTGCGGAACGGCGAGATCTTCAACGGTGCCGACGACAACGCCTCGGGGACCTCGGCCCTGCTGGCGATCGCCAAGCGCGTGGCGGCGGCGCCGCTGCAGCACTCGGTGCTCTTCGTCGCCTTCGACGGCGAAGAAGGCGGTCTGGCCGGCGCCCGCGCCTTCGTGGACGCCCCGCCGGTCCCGCGGGCGGCGATCCTGCTGAACGTCAATATGGACATGGTGGGACGCAGCGAGCGCGGCGAGCTCTACGTGGCCGGCACCTGGCACACGCCGCGACTGCGGCCGCTCCTTGAGCCGGTCGCCGCGCGCGCCCCCCTCCGTCTGCTGTTCGGCCACGACGATCCCACGGGCCCGCGGCGCGACGACTGGACGTCGCAATCCGACCATGGGGCCTTCCATCGCGCGGGTATCCCCTTCCTGTACTTCGGCGTCGAGGATCATCCGGACTACCACCGGCCGACCGACGACGCAGAGCGCCTGATGCCGGAGTTCTTCGCCGCGGCCGCCAACACGGTGCACGATGCCCTCGGCGCGCTCGACGCCGGACTCGCCGACCTGCGGCTCGTCAGCTTCAACATCCGCTACGGGACGGCGCGCGACAGCGGGCATCTGTGGGCGGATCGGCGCGCCCACGTGCAGGAGACGCTGCGCCGCCTCGCACCGGACCTCGCCGGCGTGCAAGAGGCGTTGGACTTCCAGCTCGTCCAGCTCGACTCCGCGCTCCCGCGGCACCGGCGCGTCGGCGTCGGTCGTGACGATGGGGTCGCCAAGGGGGAGTTCTCGGCGCTGTACATCGATACGACGCGCTTCGTGATCCTGGACCACGGCACCTTCTGGCTTTCGGACACGCCCGAGGTCGTCGCGTCGGTGTCCTGGGGCAATCGCGTCACCCGCGTCGCGACTTGGGCCCGGCTCGCGGATCGCCTCACCCGTGACACCCTGCGCGTGTACAACACCCACTGGGACCACGAATCCCAGCCCGCCCGCGAGCGCAGTGCGGCCCTGCTGCGGCAGCGCATGGGGCGCGATGCGGCGCCCGGCGACCGGCTCGTCCTCATGGGCGACTTCAACGCCGGCGAGACGAATCCCGCATTCCGGGCCTTGCTGGACCCCGCAACACCGGGCGGCCCGGCGCTCCGCGACCCCTTCCGCCAGCTGCACCCCGGCGAGACCATCGTGGGAACCTTCAATGGGTTCCGGGGAGATTCCGTCGGCGAGAAGATCGACGCCATCCTCACCGGACCCGGTTGGCAGCCGGTGGCCGCTGGCATCGATCGCAGGCGGTATCCCGACGGGCGCTGGGCCTCGGACCACTTCGCGGTGTGGGTGGTGACCCGGGCCGGTCGCCCCGATTAACGTTCTGCGAAGCGCCTCGTCTCATCCCGTGCACTGCGGCGCGACCGCCGCACACCGACCTTCTGTCACGGAGTACGATCCATGTTGATCCGACGTGCTGGTCTCACGAGCGCTGCGGCGCTCGCCCTCACATTGGCGGCCTGTTCCAAGGACTCGGCGACCGAGCCCACCGAGACACTGGTCCCGGACGATTACGCGCTGGTGGTCTTCGGCGAGACCGGGGCGGCGCTCGCCGGCACGCTGGGCGACAGCCCGGCGGACCGCAGCTTCGATGGGCGCCGCGGTGCGCCGGACCATCGTCCCGACCTCGCGCTCACACCGGAGCAGCGCACGCAGATCCTCGCGCTGCGCCTCGCCTTCCGCGAGGCCAACCAGGCCGATCTCGAGGCGATGCGCGCCGTGTTCGCGGAGGCGCGTGCGGCGCGCGAGGCTGGGGCCACCCGCGAAGAGATCCATGCCATCCTCGCCGCCGCGAGGCCGATCGCCGACCGCCTGCGCGAGAATGTCCGTGCCCTGCACGAGGCCATCCTCGCCCTGCTGACCGACGAGCAGCGCGCGCAGCTGCGGCGGAATCGGCCGCCCGTCCCGCCGGCACCGCCTTCGGTGCGTCCGCCCATGGGTCCCCGCGGCGGCGGGCGATAACCGGACCGACCGTGACAGCACACGCGCCCGCGACGCTCTGCGTCGCGGGCGCGTGTGGCATCCGGCTCAATCGTCTTCGCCGATCGCCTCGACGTCGGCCTGACCGAAGCGATCGTAGCGCACCCGCACGCGCCAAGGTCGGCAACAGACCTCGCAGTCCTCGACGTACTCCTGATCGCTCCCACTCCCCGGGTCGAGCACGATCTCGACCGGCTCGCCGCAGTACGGGCACGACACCACCGCCCCGGTCTCGGCGGTCCCATCGCCAAGCGGGAAGTCGTCGTCGAGGTCCTCGTCCTCAACGTCATCGTCCGCGAGGTCGTCGTCCTCGAGGTCATCGTCCGCGCCATCAGCGTCCTCGACGTCACCGAGGCCAGCGTCCAGGTCGTCCCAGTCGTCGTCTCGCATACCGCGAAGCTATCGCGGCGCGGCACCACGCGCTGTGCGCGCGTCGGTCAGTCCGCCGGTACCGGAACGGGGATGCCCTGCGCCCGACGACGACGCCCGCGCCACGCGGCCAGACGGCGCAACGACAGCGCGACGCCGGTCCACACCAGGACCGCGCCCGCAGCGGTGACGATGGTGGCGATCACCTGCCCCCAGAGCCCGAAGACCTCTCCCGTGTGCCCGAAACGCACCCACGCCCGCAGCTGACGCGCTGGGCTGAGGTCGTCGTATCCGCGGCTGCCTTGCACGACGGCGTCGGTCGCTCCGACCGTCAGCGTCCAGCGCAGATCCGGCCGATATGTGTTGCCCTCCGCCACCGCGATCGACACGATGCTGTCGGAAGGCGCGGGCATCGTGACCGTGAGCTGCTGCCACGCCGGCCGCGCCGCGCTGGCGGCGGTCGCCCACTGCCCAGGCGTCGAGTGGATGAGCACGGGCGGCGGGAGCGGCCCATCCGCTCGTGCGCGCGACGACCCGGCGCTGCTCGCCGACGCCTCCCCAGCGAGGGCCGCGACGGCAGCGGCCCGCTCCTGCGGGTCACCCAGGAACCGGTCGAGATACAGGCCCGGCCAGCGATACGAGATGAACGCGGCCGAGAGCACGATGAGGAACATCGGCACCGCCGTCCAGAACCCCGCGACGTGATGCCAGTTGAAGTCGCGGGCTTTCCCCCGCAATCGCGCGCCCGGCACGAGCACGGCCCGCAGCGCCTGCCAGGTCGCACGGCGCGGGAACCACAGGTACAGCCCACTGACGATGATGAACAGGAAGGCCAGATTGGCCGCGCCCGCCACGGCTTTGCCCCGCGCCCGCGCCTCGGCCGCCGCCGCGCCCACGTAGCGATGCCAGCGGCGCAGCGCGCTGAAGAAGGCCGCGCCACTACCGTCGCCCGAGGCCGTGAGCGTCGCTGCGGTGTAGGGATCGACGATCAGCGGGGCTCGGTCCCGGTCGCGGAAGCGGATGGTGATGGGCTGGCTGGGATCCCGCTTCACCACGAGTGACGCGACCGCCTCGACCTCGACGCCCTGCCTCGCGAGCACCGAGTCGAGCGGGAGGCGCGCCGACTCAGCCTGCGGCGCAACACGCGGCGCGCCGTCCCACCACGCGATCATCTGCCGTTCGAAGCCCAGCATCACACCGGTCACCGACATGAGCAGGATGATGCTTCCCGCCGAGATTCCGAGCACCAGATGCGCCCAGAACAGGAGCCGACGAAGACCAAATGCGACCGACTTAAGATGTTGTATTATTTGCACTTGAATAATGCTTGATAATTGCTATCACATACACATTACTCAATATACACCCTTTTACCCGAGCGAACAAGTCGGGTATCACTGGGCCAGCTGGAACCCTGCCAACTCGAAGTGCTGGTCGAAGGCGAAGGCCGTCTCCAGCTGCTCACGGCGCATCAGCTCGAACGTGACTGCGTCGGTCATGGACAGACGCAACCCACCCATGCGTGCCAACCAGCTGCGGTGCGCCGCCTCCATCAACGCCACGTCGACGCCGTGCCACTCGTACGCCCGGTCGCGCCGCACGCGATCCACCAACTCGTGCGCGTCGGGAGCACCACGCCAGCGCAGCAAATGCCCATGCAACTCCACCAGCACCAGGACCGACCCCACGAAGCGCCCGCCCTGCTCGACATGCTGCCGAGCGATGCGCACGGCCTGCGCGTGGTGCTGATCGCGCGGGGCCACCAACGCCAGCAGCGCACTGGTGTCGATGGCCAAGCGGTTCTTGCTCCGGACGCGCACCTCAAGGCGCATCAGGCCCCCGACGGCTCGGGCGGATACAGATACTCGTCATGCCGGGCCGAATAGTCCGTCGGCAGCTCGGCGACCTCATCCAGCGCACCGATCAGGGCATCCAGCGACGCGCCCGGCGCCTGCTCGGCCACCGTGCGCTGCCCGTACTGTCGCAGCGCGTAGCGTAGCACCTCCGTCCGCGGAATCCCCTCGGCGTGCGCGATCGAATCGAGCAGGGCGCGATCGGGCTGATCCAGGTACACCTGGACCGGCTCTCGAACCTGCCCACGCACTTTCTTCGTCATAATCTCTCCGTACAATTTACATTCAACACTCTGAATGTAGCATTATATGTGCGCCCGTCAAGCCCGACACCATCAGCACTACCGCCGGACCAGGGTCAGGATCGAGTACACGGCACAGGCGACCCCCTCCGCGTCGCGGACCTCCACATCCCACTCGACCACGCCCTGTGGGACCCCGTCAGGGCCGACATCCTTCGCCGTCTTGCGCTTGACGGTCAACCGCACGTGGATCGTGTCGCCCGGATACACCGGCTTCGTGAACCGCAGGCCCTCCAGTCCGTAATTTGCCATCACCGGACCGAAAGTCGGCTCCACGAACAGCCCCGCCGCCGCCGACACGAGGAAATAGCCGTGCGCCACGCGGCCCGTGAAGATGCCATGGGCCCGGGCGTCCTCGTCGCTCATGTGCGCGTAGAACGTGTCGCCGCTCAACGCGGCGAAGCGCTCCACATCCTCGAGCGTGATGGTACGCGACGGCGTCACCAAGGTGTCACCGACCTCCAGCTCGTCAAAATGCTTCCGGAAGGGATGGATCGGGTCCACCCGCTCCTCCGCGCCCTTCGTCCACTCGCGGGTGATCGCCGTCAACATCGTCGGCGAGCCCTGCACCGCCGTCCGTTGCATGTAGTGCAACACGCCGCGCACGCCGCCCATCTCCTCACCACCGCCGGCGCGGCCCGGCCCCCCATGGATCAGGTTGGGCAGCGGCGAGCCGTGCCCCGTGCTCTCCTTGGCGCAGTGTCGGTCCAGGACCAGCAAGCGCCCATGGTAGGGCGCGACGCCCAGCACCAGCTCGCGCGCGACAGCGGGGCTCGCCGTCACCACCGACCCGACCAGAGAGCCACGACCCAACTTGGCGATCGCCACCGCCTCTCCAAGTTCGCGGTACGGCATCACCGTGTTCACCGGGCCGAAGGCCTCCGTGTCGTGCGGCTCATGCTGCACCAAGGGCTCCTCGCAGAGCAGCAGCTGCGGCGCGAAGAAGCAGCCGTCATCGTAGCTCGCGCCGACCAACTCCTGCCCGCTCCCGTCGTAGACCAGCCGGGCCCCGCGGGCGATGGTCGCCGCCGCCGTGCCCACATCGCGCACCTGACCCTTGCTGGCCAGCGGCCCCATGCGCACGCCGTCGGCGGCGGGGTCGCCCATCGTGGTACTCGCCAGCCGCGCACTGAGGGCCGCGACCACCGCCTCGACCAGCGGCGCCGGCACGATCGTCCGGCGGATCGCCGTGCACTTCTGCCCGGCCTTGGTCGTCATCTCGCGCACGACCTCCTTCACGAAGAGGTCGAACTCCGGGGTGCCCGGGGCCGCATCGGGCCCCAGGATGCAGCAGTTCAGCGAGTCGGCCTCCATCGTGAAGCGCACCGAGTTCGCCGTCACCTGTGGCGAGCGCTTGAGCATCTGCCCCGTGGCCGCCGAGCCGGTGAACGCGATCGCGTCCTGTTCGGTGACATGCTCCAGCAGATCCCCCGCGCTGCCGCAGATCAGTTGGATCGCGCCCGCAGGGAAGATCCCCGACGCCACCATCTCGCGGACCATCGCCTCGGTCAGGTAGCTCGTCGCGGTCGCGGGCTTCACGATGCACGGCACCCCCGCGAGGATGGCCGGCGCCATCTTCTCGAGCATGCCCCAGCAGGGGAAGTTGAACGCGTTGATGTGGATGGCGGCGCCCTCGAGCGGCGTGCAGATGTGCCGCCCCACGAAGGTCCCGCCCTTGGACAGCGGCTCGGTGGGGCCTTCCACGTACACCGTCTCGTTCGGGAACTCGCGACGCCCGCGGCTCGCATACGCGAAGAAGGTGCCGATGCCGCCTTCGATGTCCACCCACGAATCGCTCTTCGTCGCACCGGTCGCCGCGCTCACGGCATAGAACGCATCCTTGCACTCCATCAGATGCTTGGCCATGGCCTTGAGCATCGCGGCGCGCTGGTGGAAGGTCATCGCGCGCAGCGTCGGACCCCCGACCGTCCTCGCGTATCGCAGCATGCCGTCGAAGTCGAGTCCGCCGCTGCTGGCCTCAGCGACCGGCGCACCGGTCACGGCGTGATACAACGTCGTGCCCTTGCCGGTGCCCGTGACCCAGCGACCTTCGGCGTAGTTCTGCAGTAGCGTCATCGTCCTCTCGTCTCCTTCCACGTCTTGAGCACGGCCGACTGCACGGGGCGGTCGGCGGGGATCTCCCGCAGCGGCTCCACCGGCCGCCACGAGGCCCGCATCGCGGCGGGCAGTTGTTGATACAGCGCCGTGCCGTCCTGCTTCCAGGCCAGCATCGCGTCGCTCACGTCCTTCACGATCTTCGCGGGATTGCCCACCACCACACTGCGCGGCGGGATCTGCATCTCGGCCGGCACGAAGCTCAGCGCGCCGACGATGCTGCCCGCGCCCACGACGGCGTTGTCCATGATCACGGCGTTCATCCCCACCAACACGTCGGCGCCGATGTGCGCCCCATGGATGATCGCCCCGTGGCCGATGTGCGCCGAGGTCTCCAGCACCACCGTCACGCCAGGGAACATGTGGATCGTACAGTTCTCCTGCACGTTGCAGCCATCCTCGATGACGATGCCGCCCCAGTCGCCGCGGATCGCCGCGCCGGGGCCCACGTACACATCGCGCCCGATGATCACGTTGCCCGTGACCGCGGCGTGCGGATGGATGAATGCCGACTCGTGCACCACCGGCACGAAGTCGTCGAACGCGAAGCAGGCCACGGCCTAGACCCGCTCGAGGACCAGCGCGAAGCCCTGCCCCACGCCGATGCACATGGTGCACAGCGCGTAGCGGCCACCGCGCCGATGCAGTTCGCGCGCCGCGGTCAGCGCCAGGCGCGCGCCACTCATCCCCAAGGGATGCCCCAGCGCGATGGCTCCCCCGTTCGGATTCACCCGCGGGTCGTCCTCGGCCACACCGAGTTCCCGCAGCGAGGCCACGACCTGCGCGGCGAAGGCTTCGTTGAGTTCGATGAGATCGAGCTGATCCAATGTCAGGCCCGCGAGCGCGAGGACGCGCTGTGTCGCCGGCACCGGGCCGATGCCCATGACGCGCGGCTCCACGCCCGCGGCGGCAGCGGCCACGATGCGCGCGATCGGGGCGAGCCCATGGGTGACGACGGCACGCTCCGACGCGACCAGCAGCGCGGCGGCCCCATCGTTGAGGCCCGAGGAGTTCCCCGCGGTCACCGAGCCCTGCCCGTCGTGCCGGAAGGCCGGCTTGAGCTTGGCCAACGCGTCGAGGGTCGTGTCGGGGCGCGGGAACTCGTCGCGGTCCACCACGCGCGGATCGCCCTTGCGCTGTGGCACCGACACCGGCACGATCTCCTCGGCGAAACGCCCGTCGTGCTGCGCGGCCGCGGCCTTGATCTGCGACCGCAGCGCGAAGTGATCCTGCGCCTCGCGCGAGATGCCGAATCGCTCGGCGACGTTCTCGGCGGTCTCCCCCATCTGGTCCACGCCGAACTTCGCCTTGAACACAGGGTTCACGAAGCGCCAGCCGAGCGCGGTGTCGTAGAGCTGCATGTCGCGGCCGAACGGCGTGGCGCTCTTGCTCAGCGCGTACGGCGCGCGCGTCATCGATTCGACCCCACCGGCGACGTACAGCTCGCCCTCCCCGCTCTTGATGCCGCGGGCGGCGCCGGCGACCGCGCTCAGTCCCGATGCACACAGCCGGTTGATGGTCTCGCCCGGTACGCTCACGGGCAGCCCCGCCAGCAACGACGCCGAGCGTGCGATGTTGCGATTGTCCTCGCCCGCCTGGTTCGCACACCCGAGGAGGACGTCGGTGATCGCGGCGGTATCGAGCGACGGGTGCCGCGCGACCAGCGCGGCGATCACATGGGCCGCGAGATCGTCGGGGCGGACGGCGCTCAGCGCGCCGCCGAACGAACCGATCGGCGTGCGTACGCCGTCGATCAAGAAGGCATCAGTCACGAGGCGGTGGGCTCAGGGAAGTGTGGCTTGGGCGTGTGATAGACGGTCCCGCGGAAGTGCCCCACCGCGACGTCATGCTGGTTCGACACGGTGATGTCGACGAACGAGACCTTCGACGACCGGCTCTGGACCTGCGCCCGCGCGGTGAGCGTGTCGCCGACACGCACCGCGACGGGGAACGAGATGCTGCAGTCCAGAGCCACCGAGACCGTGCCCCCCGTGTTGGTGGCGAAGGCCAGCGCCGAGTCCGCGAGCGAGAACGTGATGCCGCCATGCGCGATGCCGAAGCCGTTGACCATCTCGTCGCGCACGGTCATCAGGACCACGCTGCGGCCCGGGGCGATCTCGAGCACCTGCAGACCCAGCCACGCGGAGTACCGATCGTGCGCGAGCATCTGCTGCACCACGCGCTCGGCGAGTGCCTGCGCGGCATCCGGCGCAGCGGCCTCGGCATCGCGCGGCGTCTCACTCATGGGAGCAAGGGATGGCCCAGCGTGGCCGCGCGCCGCAGGTAGCGCGAAGCACGATAGCGGTCCTCGCGGTACTCATCGGCGAGGCGGTCGAGCGTCGCGAGGACCTCCGCCGGACCGAGCGCATCACCCCACGCGAGCAGGCCCTGCGGGTAGTTCACGCCGTTGGTCATTGCGAGCTCGACGTCGTCCGGCGTCGCGACCCCGAGGTACACCGCTTCGCAGGCCTCGTTGATGAGCATCGCGACCACGCGCTGGACGATGGCCTCACCGAGGGCGCGGTCCTCGGTCGGCACCGGTGTGGGCGCGTCGGGGGCATGATCGTAGAAGCCGCGGCCGGTCTTCCGGCCCAAGCGCCCGGCCTGCACCAGGCGCTGCTGCGTGAGCGATGGCCGGTAGCGTGGATCGTGGAACATGGCCGCGTACACCGCGCTGGTGACCGCGAAGTTCACGTCGTGACCGATCAGGTCCATCAGCTCGAACGGGCCCATCTTGAACCCGCCGATGCTGCGCAGGGCCCAATCGATGGTCGCACAATCGGCGATGCGTTCCTCGAGCACGCGGATGGCCTCGCCGTAGAACGGGCGCGCCACGCGATTCACGATGAACCCCGGGGTGTCGCTGGCGATGACCGGCCGCTTGCCCCACGCGCGCATCCACTCCGCGAGACGCTGCGGATGGCCCGGGTCATCGTCGGGCAGCGGGTCGATACCAGGGATCACCTCGACCAGAGGCATCAGCGTGGCCGGGTTGAAGAAGTGCAGCCCCACCACCCGCTCGGGACGCGGACTCGCGGCCCCGATGGCCGCGATGCTCAGCGAGCTCGTGTTCGAGGCGAGCACGGCGCTCGGCGCGAGCATCGGCTGGAGCCGGGCGAACAGCGCCTGTTTGGCGTCGAGCCGCTCGACGATCGCTTCGATGACCAGCGCGCAGTCCGCGAACGCCGAGAGGTCCTCCACGCCGGTGTGGTAGCGGATCCGAGCCAGCACGGCAGCCGCCTCGTCGGCACCGAGGCGGTCTTTCTCGACCTCGCGCTGCAACGCCTGCGTGTGCTGGGCGCGGGCGCGCTCCACGGCGGCAGCGGCCGCGTCGGCGAGCAACACCGGATGCCCCGCGCGTGCGGCCACCTGCGCGATCCCAGCGCCCATCGCGCCGGCACCGATGACGCCGACCGTGCGCGTACCCGCGAAGGCTGCACGCGCCGCGTCCCCGTCTGCCGCGCCGGCACCGTGCATGGCTAGCGCCCCTTGTACACGGGGGCGCGCTTCTCGAGGAAGGCCTTCACGCCCTCGGCGTAGTCCGCGGTGCGGCCGGCCTGATGCATACAGTCGGCCTCGACCTCGAGCTGTTGGTCCAGCGAGTTGGCCCACGAGGCATTCATCGCCCGCTTGGTCAGGCCGAACCCGCGTGTGGCTTGCGTCGCCAACCGGTGCGCGAGCTGCCGCACGGTCTCCTGCAAGTGACTGAGTGGCACCACATCCCAGATCAGCCCCCAGTCCTTGGCCTGCTCGGCGGACATCTTCTCGGCCAGGAAGAACATCCCGGTGGCCCGCTGCGAGCCCACGAGTCGCGGCACGAAGAAGGTGCCGCTGGTGTCAGGGATCAGGCCGAGCTTGCTGAAGGACTCGACGAAGGTGGCTTCCTGGGCCGCGATCGTGAGGTCGCAGGCGAAGGCGAGGTTGGCCCCGGCCCCGGCGGCCACGCCATTCACGGCGCAGATCACGGGCTTCTCGAGCGTGCGGATCGCGCGGATGATCGGGTTGTACGAGTCCCGCACGATCTCGGAGATGTCGGGCATCGGCTCGCCGTCGGCGGGCAGGGCCTCGCTGAGATCTTGGCCCGCGCAGAAGCCGCGTCCGGCGCCCGTGATGACCACCACACGGATGGCCTCGTTCTCGCCGGCGCGGCGCAGCGCGGCTTGCATCTCGCGCGCCATCGGGCGCGTGAAGGAATTGAGGACGTCGGGCCGGTTGAGCGTGATGGTGAGCACGCCATCGGCGACATCGGTCAGGATCATTTGTCCGGTCATCCAAGAAAGATACCGAGGACACGGGACCTGTGCCCTCGCGCTGGTGGAGGCGTGGCGGCGGCGCGCAGGCGCCGCCGGCGGGGACCTCCAGCCCTCCCGTTGCGGGTGGCATGGCCGCACATTTCGAGGAATGGCCTCCAAGACCTCTTCCCGCCCCCGTCCGCGCGCTGAGCAGGATCGCTCACCGGTCCCCGGGCTCGACTGGCGCCGCATCGCCTATTCGGCGCTCGCCTCCCGCTTGCTCGACGACGTGGAGGAGTCCACCAACCGGAACCGCGCCACGCTGCCCAAGGAGCACGTGGTGATGTACCAGTTCTCCGCGCGGGGACACGATGTGGCGCAGTGCATCCTGGGGGCCCTGATCACCGGGCGGCATGACGGCGTCGGGGCGTACTATCGCTCGCGGCCGATGTTGCTCGCGCTGGGGCTGACCCTCGAGGACGCCCTGGGCAGCCCCTTGGGCCGCGCTGGCGGCTTCAGCGACGGGCGGGACATCGGCGTGGTGTGCAACATGCCGGGTCACGACGGGCCCACGGTGCTCCCCATGAGCGGTGACGTCGGGTCGCAGTACACCCCCGTCGCCGGCTGGGCACAGGCCGCGCAGTACCACCGCGAAGTGCTGGGCGACGCGGACTACGCCGGCGCGCTGGGCGTGGCCCTCGGTGGGGATGGCTCGGTCGCGACCAATGGGTTCTGGTCGGCACTGACCATGGCCACCACGCTGAAGTTGCCGATGCTGTTCTACATCGAGGACAACGACCTCGGCATCAGCGTGCGTGGGGACATGCAGACCCCGGGCGGGAACATCGCGCGCAACCTTGCGTCGTTCCGCGACCTGGCGTTGTTCGATGGCGACGGCTGCGACCCGCACGAGACGGCCACGCTGCTCCAGCAGGCGGTCACACACGTACGAGCCGGGACGGGCCCCGCGCTGGTGCACCTCACCGTGCCGCGACTGTCGAGCCACAGCGGGCCGGACAATCAGAAGGGCTACCGTAGCGATGACGAGATCGCCGCCGACTGGGCGCGGGACCCGCTGCCGCGCCTGCGCGAGTACCTCGTGCCCGCGCAGTTCTCGGAGGCGGAGTGGACC
The DNA here is from genome assembly GCA_964503275.1 of uncultured Gemmatimonadaceae bacterium. GTDB lineage: Bacteria > Gemmatimonadota > Gemmatimonadetes > Gemmatimonadales > Gemmatimonadaceae > DASRAP01. Next base: position 33,278 of record CAZCZO010000011.1, read on the forward strand.
GCACTTGAAGCGGAGGTGGCGCGCGACGTGGACGCCGCGCTGGCCGCGGCCCGCGCGCGTCCGCTGCCGGATCCGGCGCGCGTGGCGGAGCACGTTCATGCGCTCGACGGGGACGGCGATGCCGAGGCGTTCGGTGGCCTGTCGCGCGCCGAGCGCCGTGCGCTCGGCGGTGACGAGGTGGCGGCAGAGGGCGGCGACCTGCTGCGCTTCGCCGATGCGGTGCGGCGCACCCTGCGACACGAGTTGTCGGTGAACCCCAAGCTCGTCGTGTTCGGTGAGGATGTCGGCAAGAAGGGGGGCGTCCACCTCGTGACGGAGGGGCTGCAGCGCGAGTTCGGCGCCGCGCGGGTGTTCGACACCTCGCTCAGCGAGGAGGGCATCATCGGCCGGGCCTCGGGCATGGCGATCAGCGGCCTGATGCCCGTGGCCGAGATCCAGTTCCGCAAGTACGCCGACCCGGCGACCGAGCAGTTGAACAACACGGGCACCATGCGCTGGCGGACCAACAATCGCTTCGCGGCGCCTATGGTCGTGCGCATGCCGGGTGGCTTCGGCAAGGATGTCGGCGACCCCTGGCACTCGCTCAGCGACGAAGTGCGCTTCGCCCACGCCTACGGCTGGCAGGTGGCGATCCCCTCGAACGCCGCCGACGCCGTCGGCCTCCTGCGCGCGGCGATGCGCTCGCCGAATCCCACCGTGTTCTTCGAGCATCGGTCGCTGCTCATGACGGGCGACGGCTCGGCCCGCTACCCCGGCGACGACTATGTGCTGCCCTTCGGACGCGCCCGGGTGATCACGGAGGGCGACGAACTCACGCTGGTGACCTGGGGTGCGATGGTCCACCGCTGCACCGACGCCGTGGCGGGCTTCGGGGATCGCGTCGAACTCCTCGACCTGCGCACCGTGGCGCCCTGGGACCGCGAGGCGGTGCTGGCGTCGGTGCAGCGCACCGGGCGCTGCCTGATCGTGCACGAGGACAACCTCACGGCGGGCTTCGGCGCCGAGGTCGCGGCCGTGGTGGCGGATGCCTGCTTCTGGTACCTCGACGCGCCGGTGCGACGCCTGGCGCCGCGCGACATCCCCATGCCCTACCATCCCGTCCTGCTCGGCGAGGTCTTGCCGAGCGTGGACGGGATCGCGGCCGAGATCGCGGCGCTGCTGGGGGTCTGAGGCCGGCGCGCGGTCGCGTGCAGCGCGGTCGTGTTCAGCCGGGTCGCGTTCGGCGTCGTCGCGTTCAGCGAAGTCGTGTTCAGCCGGGCCGGAGATCGGCGTCGGCCGCCTCCGCAGCGCGCACACCGGCCGCGACATCCACTCGCGTCAGCACGAGGATGCCGGCCACGAAGAACACGATCACGCTCAACATGGCCGTGCGGGTGGACTCCGTTTCACCGAGCATCAGCGTGAACACCAGGGGTCCGGCGATCCCGCCGAACTTGGCGAACACGGAGAAGAACCCGAAGAACTCGCCACTCTTGTGTCGCGGGATCATCGAGGCGAACAGCGACCGGCTCAGCGCCTGCGTGCCCCCTTGGACCAACCCGACGAGCACGGCGAGGAGGTAGAACTGCTGCACCGTCTGCATCCGGTACGCGAACACGCAGATGCCGACGTACACCGCGAGGCCGGCGAACACCGCGCGCTTGGCCCCGACCCGGCCAGCGATGAGGCCGAAGGCGAACGCGCAGGGCACCCCGATGAACTGGACCAGCAGGATCGCGCCCATGAGCGCCCCCTGCGAGAAGCCCAGATCCTCACCGAACATCGCCCCCATCCGGATCACGGTCTGGATGCCCTCGTTGTAGATCATGAAGGCGAGCATCATCAGGAAGGCCTGCTGGTAGGTGCGCAACGCACGCAGCGTCTCACCGAGTCGCGTCAGGGCGACGCGCCACGGCGCGGCACCGCGATGCTCGTCGGTCTCGAGTAGCTGTGCCGGCTCGGCGACCCGACGGAACAGGGGGATCGAGAACAGCAGCCACCAGAGCCCGACGCTCACGAAGCCCAGGCGCGCGGGCAGCGACGCTTGGGCCGCGGTGAGCCCCTCACCCGCCGGCAGTCCGAAGGCCGCGGGGAACTGGATGAGGAGCAGGTTCAGCGCGAGCAGGATGCCGCCGCCGACATACCCAAGGGCGTAGCCGGCGGTCGAGACGCGATCCACCTCGTGACCGCGCGCGATATGCGGCAACAGCGACTCGTAGAAGGTCATGCTGCCTGTCGCCGCGACCAGCGTGACGACCAAGAGGACGGTCGCGAGCAGGATATCACCCTGACCGATCGTGCTCATCGCCGCCGTCGCCCCGACGCCCAGGATGGTGAACGCGCCGAGGAACTGCTTCTTCGAGGCGCGCACATCGGCGATCGCGCCGAGCACAGGGGCCAGCAGGGCCACGAACACCGCGCCCAGCACGTTGGCGTAGCCCCACCACTGCTGCCCCTCGGTCTTGCCGAGCCCGTGGGCCGCGTAGGTCACGAAGAAGATCTGGAACACCGACGCGAAGATGACGGTCTGCGCCGCCGAGATGCCCCAGTCGTAGAGGGCCCACGCGCGGAGCTCTCGGCGATGCAGGCCCAGCCGCTCGAGCAGAGGGTGTGGGGTCGGCGGTGTCTCGGCTGTGGGCACCATGCGGCGGGGCGCGACGAGTTGCGGCGGAAGCGGGCCCCGCTAGCATATCGTCCGCCGGGCGACCGTGCCAGCGCGTGCCCCTTGCGCGACGCGTGCCCAGCGCCTAACGTACAACCATATGGTTGCATTTCCTGCGCTCTCGGACGACGAATTGGACCGGATCTTCCGCGCACTCGCCGACCGGACCCGGCGCGACATCGTCACGCGCGTGCTCGCCGGCGAGCCGGCGTCCGTCTCGGCGTTGGCCTCGCGCTACGCCATGTCCTTCGCTGCCGTGCAGAAGCATGTCGCGGTGCTCGAGGACGCAGGGCTCGTGGACAAACAGGCGCAGGGACGCGAGCGCCTCGTCCGCGGCAAGCCCGAGCCGATCGCGCGCGCACGCGAACTGCTGATGCATCTGGAGCGGCTCTGGGTCGCGCGCTTCAGCCAACTCGACGCCGTGCTCGCCGAGCCACGGCCACGCCGTTCCCGCCCCCGCCCCTGAACCGACACCGACCCGCCATGCCGATCACCTCCGTGCAGTCCGACGCCGCCGCGCGCACCCTCACCATCGTCGCGGACTATGCCGTGCCGCTCGAACGGCTCTGGGAAGCCTACGCGGACCCGCGCCAGCTCGAACGCTTCTGGGGGCCCGTGGAATGGCCCGCCACCTTCACACGGCACGACATGGCCGTGGGTGGTGAGTCGCACTACTACATGACCGGCCCCGATGGCACGCGGCACGGCGGCTGGTTCCGCTTCCTCGCGGTGGAACCCTTGCAGCGCCTTGAGATGGTGGACGGCTTCGCGGACGCCGCCGGTGCGCCCATCGACACGATGCCCACCATGCACATGGAGTTCCGATTCGAACGGACGGCGACCGGCTCCCGCTTCGTGAGTGTCACGACCTTCGCCTCGGTCGAGCAGATGGAGCAGCTGGTCCAGATGGGCATACTCGAGGGGACCCAGTCGGCGATGAGCCAGATCGACGCCGTGCTCGCGGACCTCACGAGCTTCGCCGCGACCCTGCCGACCCACGCGCAACGCCTGAGCGACACCCAGGTCCGCGTGAGCCGGGTGATCCGCGGGACGGTGGAGCAGGTGTGGCGCGCTCATCACGAGCCCGCGCTGATGCAGCGCTGGCTGCTGGGGCCGGACGGGTGGACCATGCCCGTGTGCGAGGTCGCCGCGGAGGTCGGTGATCGCTACCGCTACGAGTGGGCCAGCGCCGACGGCGCACAGCGCTTCGGCTTCGAGGGCACGCTGCTCGAGCGGTCCGCCCCGTATCGCAGCGTGACCAGCGAGCGCATGCTCGGGAGCGACGGACCCGATGTGCGGAACGAGCTCACACTGTCGGCGCTGCCCGCCGGCACCCTCGTCTCGCTGCTCATCACTTACCCCAGCCGGGAGCTACGCGACATGATCCTCGGCACGGGTATGACGATGGGGATGGAGGCCAGTTATGCGCGGCTGGAGTCGCTCGCGGGGTCCGCGTCAGCGCTCGGCGGATAGACGCAGGTGACGACCGGGTCGCCGCAGTTGGGCAGCGCGACCCGGCCCGCCTCCAGCTCCACGGGGGCGTCGCCACGCAGTCTCACGATGGCGGTCGCGCGGTAGTGGCCCATCTCGAGCGAGTCGCCATGGATGGTCCACGCCATCCGCGGACCCGACGTCAAGGATCGGGCCCCGCCGGCGGGCACGACCAGCGGCACCAGCGTCGTCGTGTGGCAGACCACGCGCGACTCGTCGTACGCGGGGAGCGCCTGATCCAGCCGATACAGGCGCAGGCGCACGGGACACCCCGCCTCGTAGAACACGGTGATCGGGTCGCGGGAGCGGCTGACGAGACGCACCTGCACGAAGAGCACCTTGGACGCGGTCGTCACGTCGTCGCTCGTCGCCATGGAGGCCGTGATCGTCAGTCCATCGATGATCCCCGCACCCTCGCCCGGGTCGACCACGCCATTCGCGTCGCCGCACCCGACCCACAGGGGGACCAGCGCGACCAGCCATCCGGAGACGCGGCGCCTCACGGTGGCCTCCTCAGTGCCGCGCGATGATCCCGATGAACACCCCCCGGTACTGCATGCGCTCGTCGGGCTGCGACCCGGGCAGGCCGGTCGCGATCGCGCGACGCTCCTCGATGGTCGCGAAGCCGCCGCAGCAGGCCTGTGAGTTGAACAGGTTCATCGCGCGCAGGAACAGCGAATAGCGGACGCCCGCCCCACCGAGGTCCTTGGTGATCGCCAGGTTCACGGGATTCGCCGGGCGATCCACCCCTGACTCGACCCCGATGGGCGATCCTCCCACTGCCGCCGTCGACTCCAGGCGCTGGCCGTCACTCGGTCCCTTGCTCCAGAAACCCGTGAGCGCGACCCGCGTGTCTCGCAGCAACATCGACCCGATACGCCCGAGTGACGCGGGGACATCGTCCCGGAACTGGACGAACAGCGCGGCGTTCACCGCGTGGGGTCGGTTGCGTGGCGACTCCCGCTCCTCGCGCGGGGCGAAGAGGGCGACCTCCGCCGCCAAGTCGGGCGGCAGACCCACCTCCGTGGTGTGCGACCACGTGTAGTTCAGGACATAGCCGACCCGGCCGACCAACTGCCGACGCAGCGCGACGCTGACACCGCGCGTCGCGACCAGGTCCCGATTCTCCACGGTGCTGTACTGCAGGACCTCGGACGGCGCATAGGTCAGACCGATATCGGTGACGCGCTCACTGGTGACGAAGTTCGTCAGCGAGCCGATCTCGGTCGAGAACACCGACAGGCTCATCCCATGGTTGGCACCGAGCAGCGACGAGTACCCCACCTCGAAGGTCTTCGCGGACTCGTTCACGATCCGCGGATTGCCCACGTAGCCCACCTGGTCCTGGTGGAAGGCGAGGTTCGGCCGGCACTCATCGCTGGTCGGTCGGGTCACGTCGGGGCCGCAGCGGCCGTCGCGAGTCGCATCGCGCGAACCCGTGGTCCCGAGACCGGTGTTGCTGTAGGCGTCGTGGTACAGCGGATGCTTGGTGTAGCCACCGGCGTTGAAGAACAGCGCCGAGCGCTCGCCCAGCGGGAAACTCACCCCGATGCGCGGCGCGAAGGCCGTCTGCGTCTCGGCACCCGCGTAGTCGTCCAGCGCGGCCAATCGGGCGGCGGAATCGAGCAGGAAGGGGACGCCGCGGCTGTTGCGCGTCGAGATCTGGCAGGCGCCCAGTCCGCTGCTGTTGCCAAAGGTGAAGGGCGTTTCGTTGATGCCGGGGGCGGTGCCCATGCAGACCTCCTCGGCCGTGGTCCCGTTGGTCGCGCGCAGGGGCAGCGCGAAGCCGGTCCCCTTTGCACTGCCGCGCTCGGCGCGGATCCCCACCGTCGCCAGCAGGAAGTCGTAGTCGAAGGTCGACTGCGCATACACCGCGGTCTCGGTCGGACGGGTGCGGTACTGATTGGTCGCGGTCGGCACCAGGCCGACCGTCCCCGTCAACGCACTGATCTCCCGCAAGGCCAGCGCGTGGGACGAGTGCTGCAACCCGACCTGGAAGCGCACATGGTCCGCAGCATCGACCACCACATCGGCGCGGGTCACGCGGCTCGTGAAGGTCTCGCCACCGAAGTCCGTCGCCGTGCCCGTGACCGGTGACTCGGCCGAGACGAACGGATCGAACAGGCCGTTGGACCGACGGGTCGACCGCCAGAATCGGTCCTCGAGGCAGACCCCGCTGAATACGTTGCAGGTCTCGCGCTCGCCGCCGAGGATGGCGTGGGTCACGGCGAGGCTCGCGCGCGCCAGGCGCTGCTCGGCGCGCAGCGAGAGGAAGTGCGACTGCTGCGACACGCTGCCCTGCACGAGCCCGTCCACGGCCGTCACGGGCGCGCCGGGGTTCAGGTCCCGGAGAGCGGTGGCGCGATACAGCGCGAGGAATCGCCGATCGTAGGCCAGCGTGCGCCGCGACTGCGTGATCCCGGTGGCCGAGAACCGCAGCGCCGGGCGAGGGCTCACCGTCACCTTCCCGACCAGTTGATCCTCATCGACCGCGCCGAAGCCGTTCCAGCCGATGAAGCCGGTGGCGGACCCATCGGTCGGGAACTGCACCGCGCGATCGGCCGCGCGGCGCGACTGCGCGCCGAACATCACGCGCACCCGATCGTCGAGGATGGGCCCCGCGAGCACCGCGCGCACATGATGCGAGGCGGTGGCGGCATCCGCCCCGGAGCCCATCAGCCCTGACGCGTTCGTGGTCTGGTAGTCCACCTGGCCGGAGAGGCGCTCTTCGCCTTCGCGCAGCGTCATGCTCACGACGCCCGCCACGCTCCCACCGTACTGGGCTTCCATGTACCCCGGCGAGAGCCCGACGGACGACAACACCAACGGGTTCAGGTCGATCGCCGCCGTGCCGAAGATCGGATGATTGATCGGGATGCCATCCAGGAGCTGGACCGTGGCACCGGGCCGTGCCCCTCGCACACTGATCTGGGTGGGATCGCCGCGGCGCTGCGAGGCGAGCGACTGCAGACTGCCCGCACTGCCCAGCACGGCGAAACCGGGCGAGAGCATCAGCATCTCCGCGAGGTTCACCACAGGGAGCGCCCGCAGTTCCTCGCCGGTGAGGACCAGCTCACTCGCGACCCCGCGCAGGTCGACCGGAGGGCGTCCGGCTTCGACGCGGACCGTCGCCAGGGCCTCGGCGGAGTCGAGCTCGAAGTCCACCGTGGCCGACTGGTCCGAGCGGACGATCACGCGCGACACTTCCCGACCACGAAGACCCAGCTTCCGCGCCGAGATCGTATACACTCCGGGCGGGACGCTCAATATGGTGTAGCGACCGTTGGCCCGCGTGCGGGTCTCCAACGCGGCCCCGAGGACTTCGATGGTGACGCCATCCAATGGCTCGCGCGTCGTGGCATGCACGACCTGCCCCGTCACCGTGCCCGACTGTGCACCCGCGATCGCTGCGGTCGCGACGACACACAGCACGGCGGCGCACAGGATCCGCCCGGCAGACGTGGTCAGTAGACGCATGCGACCGGCTGCACGGGGTCGCCGCAGTTCGGGAGGCGATACGTCCCCGCTGCCAGCTCGATGGGCGCGTCGCCGAGGAGCCGCGCCACGGCCGTGGCGCGATACGTCCCGCGCTCCAGCGAATCGCCATGGATCACCCATGGAAATCGCGTGCCGGACGTCAGGGTCTGAGTGCTGTTGGCGGCGACCACCACCGGCACCAGCGTCGTGACCGGACAGGCAAGCCGTGATTCATCGTAGGCCGGCACAACCTGCTGCGGGCGGTACAGACGGACCCGCACCGGACAGCCCGCTTCGTAGAACACCGTGATCGGAGCGGTGCTACGGTTGCGCAGGCTCACCTGCAGCGTGAGCTGCTTCTCTTGCGTGAACTCGTGCAGGATCTCGACCACCTCAGCCGAGGCGCTCAAGCCCGCGACGAGCTCGTCGCCGCCACCGGGGTCGAAGACCCCACCTTGCTCGCCGCAGGCTATGACGGCCATGCCCAGGAGCACACCACATCGATGTCGAAGCGTCATGGGGTTATCCTACGGGTGGGGGCGCACAGGCGCCAGCGGTCGCCGTCGCCGTCCGTGCGGGCCGTGCCTCGGACTACCCGGCGGGGCAGGACCTCGTCACCCTACGCACTCGACCATCGCCTGCCTGTGCCTGCCATCGTACTGCTGCTCCTGATCGCTGCCCCGACACTCTGGGCCCAGGCGGACTGGTCGTCGGTCCATCAACCGGCCCTGTGGATCAACGCGTTCGTCGACCACGAGATCGCACCGCGCACCGCGCTGTGGTTCGACGGTCATTGGCGTCGCGATGGGTGGGGCGACAAGCCCCAGCAGGTCCTGGTCCGGCCCGGGGTACAAGTCGCCCTGCGGCCTGGCCTCCGCGTCGGTGGGGGCTACGCCTACATCGCGACGGCACCGTACGGTGCATCGCCGAATGCCGCCCCGCTGCGCGAGCATCGTACGTGGCAACAAGTGTCCGTGCGCGGCGACGTCGGCAGCATCGCGCATTCGCATCGCCTGCGGTGGGAACAGCGCTGGCTCGCTGCCGTCGGACCGAACGACGTCCTCGGCGCGGCCAGCTACCAGCAGCGGCTCCGCTACATGGTGCGGGCGCAGCGTCCGCTCGCGGCGCGCGCCGCGCGGCCGGACGCGCCGATCGGATTCGTCAGCAACGAGTTCTTCCTGCCGGTGGGACACTCCGATGCCGCGCAGTTGCGCCTGCAGAACCGCGTGCAAGTCGGCGTCGGCCTCCCGGTGAGCGGGGCCCAGCGCGTCGAGCTGAGCTACCTGCACCAGTGGAATCGCATCACACCGCGGACCACGCACGAGTTCAATCACACCGCGATGCTCAGTTGGGTGTGGACCGGTCGACGCTGAGCGCCCACCGCGTCGGTACCGACGCGGTGGGCCCAGGCGTGCGACGACGGCTAGCGCAGTCGGAACGGTGACGCCGCGCTCCGATGCACGCGCCCGGCCGCGTCGGTGACCTCGACCAGGACGCGATACGCGCCCGGCGCAGACTGGTCGAGGTCGAGACTGAACTGCTCGAGATGCACGGGCGCTCGCGCGACCGGCACCGCGTAGCGCACCTCCACCGCGCCCTGCCCAGCGCTGCTCCCTCGACCGAGGATGCGTGCCACGATCCCGCCGCCGTGCCCCTCGCTGTCCACCGCCTCCACCCGCACGGTGATCAGGAGCCCGGAACCGCGGTCGGTGGTCGCGGCCTCATAGACCTCCCAGGCCAAGTGCAGCGGTCGCGTCCGAGGGTGCTCAGCGACGATCATCGGCGCGTCGATATCGTCCCACCGACGGCCGGGGCCGACGACCATCGGCACCTCGGTCAGCAAGAGGTCGCTGACGCCGAAGCCACGGCGGCGGAACCCGGCCACCGTGTCCTCTGTCGTCACCACGATGGCCGGCGCTCGAGTCGCCAGGGACGACCCATCGCGAAGCGCTTCGATGCGCGCCGCATAGACCCCTGGGTCGAGTCGATGACGGCGTGCGACGTAGCCACTCCCACCGAGCACGCGCGAGGAATCCCGCACCACCGTGTCACGCGCATCGCGGATCATCCAGTGATGCACGGTGGTCGCCCCGCGAAGGTGCGCGACGGTATCCAATCGTTCGAGTGGGATGCGCGTCCCGATCAGGACGTCGAGGGAGTCGCCCGCCGCGCGGAACCGCGCGACGGCGGGGGCGTGCTCCTCGACAAGATGGCTACGGACATTCGCCCAGCTGGCCGGCTCGCGCTGCAAACGGGCCGTCACGCTGCCCCGGTGCTCTTGGGTGAGGCGAAGGTCGTAGAGGCCCGAGAACACGGCGCCACCACCGCCGGCATACGACACGCCGTTCTGATGCCGTCCGTTCCACACGTCGTTGCGGTCGAACACCGGCGGGCCCCACCGGAGCAGCAGTCCACCACGCTCCGTCGCCTCGCCGCGCACGTGCATGTCAGGCACGCTGTACCGCAAGTGGGCCTGGACCAGCCGCGCGAGGAACTCGGTCCGTGGTTCGTCGCCGAGCACGGACCAGAGTGGATCGGCCAAGAGCCAGTACCAGCGGGCTCGCTCCGCCTGTGCGGCCGGCGAGAGGGTGGCGAAGGACGTGGAGTCCGCCGCGGTCATGAGGCGAGAGAGGTCGACGAGTGCCGCGCGACGGTCGTTCGGCAGGAGCGCGAATCCGTCGTCCAGCCGGCGTGGCGCGTCGGGTCGCCCGCGGCGCTGCGCCGCGAGTCCCTTCAGGAGTGGGCCCCACGCCTCGCCCGGCACGCGCGCGCCGACGCTGCGACCGATCTCCTCAAGTTCATCCCACCGCTCGCCCAATGCGAGCAGCGCGGCGAGATCACGCGCGACGGCGACGTCGGCCGGTGCCACGGCGTGGGCGCGGGACAGCGCGCGTTCGGCGGACAGCAAGTGGAACTCGCCTGGGGTACTCGGCTCGAGGTCCTGTTGGGGTCGCATCGCGCCAGCACGCGACGAGGCGTCGGGCCGGGTGCGAAGCGCCGCGTACGCCGCCGTCCCGGCGTCGCGTACCCCACGTCGCTCGGCATGGTGGAACAGCTGATACAGCTGCCACTGCGCCCGACCGATCGCGTGCAGTGCCAGCGCGACGCGCGTCGGATCGCCGCGTGACTCGGCGACGGCCAGCGCCGCCTCGAACTCCCGCGTCGCGATGCTGCGGTTGAAGACGCCCGGCACACTCGCGACGTAGCGGCCGGCCGCGACGGCAAGCTCGGTGCGCTCCGGTGCGAGCCGCGCGGCGGTCCGCAGTGAGGTGTCGGCCATATGCCCGTACCGCTGCCACGTGAGGCCGGCGACCGGCGGCGGCTCGCCTCCGCGGACCGAGAGCGCCCACGCGAGCATCCCGCGCCGATACCACAGATCGGGATCGTCGCGGTTCGACCGGCGGCGAAGCGAATCGTCCAACCGGCGGAGCACGGCCAGTGACTCCGCCACTGCCTCGAGCGAGAGCGACGCCGACTCCGGTCTCGACTGCGAATCGAGGGGGGCGGCGATCACACCACCGACGAGCACGAGGAACACGGCACGCATCCCGCGAAGGTAACGGTACGGGCCAAGCCTCGCGAGCACGCGGCGCGCCCTCCAACCTTGCCGCACGTCGCGGCGCCACATACCTTCAGCCCCGCGTGTGCAGGTATCCACCCGACCAGGGGACGGCACCCTCGAGCGTGACCGACGGACCAAGCGCTTCCCGCGACACTGACACCTCGGCACAGGCGCGTGCGGTCGCGACGGTCGCGTCCGCGACCATGGCGATCGTCGGCGCCGCAATGGCCACCGTCGCGGTGATGCAGCCACCGCTCGCGACCCGAGCCCTCGTCAACGGCGTGGTCGTCGTCGCGCTTGGTGGCACGGTGCTCCTCGTGAACCGCGCGGGGCACAGCGCGCGTGCCGCCGCCCTGCTGCTTGCGGGGCTCATGACCGTGATCCTGTTGAACGCGCTCGGCACCGGAGGCATCCGTAGCCCTGGGGTGCAGTCGCTGTTCATCATCGCGGTGTTGGCGGGAGTGCTGCTCGACTTTCGCTCCAGCGTCATCGTCGCGATCGTGATCGCGCTGGCCACCTTCGGACTTGTCGCGCTCGAGTACGCCGGTCGCCTACCAGCGCCAACCGCACCGTACGCGAGCACGACCCTCTGGGCCCTCGCGATGCTGTATGTCGGGCTCGCCGTGCTGGTGATGCGCCTCGCGACGACGTCGCTGACCGGTGCGCTGCACCGCGCCCAGGCAGCACTCGCGACGGCCCGCACCGCCGACCGGCGCTTGCAGATGGCGCTGGACGCCGGACGCGTCGGCACCTACGACTTCGATCTTCAGACCTACGACTTCCTGCCGAACGTCGGCACCGTGCGACTCACGGGTCTCTCGCCGGGTCCGGACGGGTTGATCTCAGGCGAGGCATGGAAGCAGCGGGTCCACGTGGACGACTGGCCACAAGTCGAAGCCGAGCTGCAGCGCTTCGCCCTCGGCGAGCCCCACTCCTCGACGCGATACCGCTACCACCACCCCGACGGCCAGCTGCGGGAGTTCGAGGTCTCAGCATTCCTGGATCGCGGGACGGCCGACGACGCGTCGGCGCGCATCGTGGGAGTCCTGGTGGATGTCACCGAGCGCGAACGTGAGTCCCGTGAGCGCGCGCTGCTCGCCGAGCAGCTGCGCGAGCGCGTGAAGGAACTCCGCGCGTTGCACGAGGCCTCCCAGCTCCTCCAGTACGCGCGGACCGTCGATGCCGAGGTCCTCAGCGAGCTCGTGCGACGCATCCCGGCGGCGTTCTTGCATGCGCACGCGGCAGAGGCACGGATCGTCTACGGGGACACGGTGGTCGCCACCCCGGGGTGGCGCGACGCCACGTGGCGCTTGTCCATGCCCTTCCGGAGCAATGACGCCGTGGGTCGGATCGAGGTGAGCTACCGCGACGGGTCGGTGCCGGCCGACCACGACCCGTTCCTGGTCGAAGAGCGGCAACTCATCGCCTCGCTGGCCGAGATGCTGCGGGCGCGGATCGAGGAACGCAGCACTGAGCAGCGCCGCGCCCAGACGGAGGCCCAGCTGCGGCACGCGCAGCGCCTCGATGCGCTGGGCCGGCTCGCGGGGGGCATCGCCCATGATTTCAACAACATCCTGACCGCGATCGCGGGGAATGCCGAGCTCGCGGCGCAGCAACTCGGTCCGGACGCTACGGTCGCCGACGAGATCCGCGAGATCGTCACCGCGAGCGCCCGTGCGAAAGACTTGGTCCGCCGCATCTTGCTGTTCAGCCGACAGTCGGGGTCGCATCGCGCGGTCCTTGATGTACGCCCGCTCGTCCGCGAGGTCGCGGAACTCCTGAGTGTGTCGTTGCCGTCGGGCGTGACGCTCCAGGTGGACGACGGGGGAGACCGACAGACCGTGCTGGCCGATGGGTCGCAGCTGCATCAGGTCCTCGTGAATCTGGGGACCAATGCCGTCTATGCGATGCGCGACCGCGGCGGCGTGCTGCAGCTCGCGATCCGCCGCGTGCGGCGTGAGGCCGACGACCTGGGCGTGCCGCCCGGCGACTACGTCCAGCTCACCGTTCGCGACAACGGTGTCGGCATGTCCGAACAGGTCCTTGAGCACCTGTTCGAACCCTTCTTCACGACGAAGGGCGACGCCGGCACTGGTCTCGGCTTGGCGGTCGCCCACGGGATCGTCCGGGATCACGGTGGCGCGATCAGCGTGGAGAGTACCGTCGGCGTCGGCACCACGTTCACCCTGGTGATCCCCGCGGTCGCCGACGAGCCGGTGACCGTGGCCGCTGAGGCCGTGATCCAGCGCGGGCACGGCGAACGGCTGCTCTTGGTGGATGACGAGCCCGCATTGGTCGCGGTACTCGGTCGCTCGCTGCGCTGGATGGGATACCACTGCACGGAGTTCACCAGTGCGACGGCCGCCCTGCAGGCGTTCCGCGCGACGCCCCACGACTTCGCCGCGCTGGTCACCGACTGCTCCATGCCCGAGCTGGATGGCCTGGACCTGGTCCGGGCGCTGCGCGCGATCCGTCCTGAGCTCCCCGTCGCGGTCGTCTCGGGCTTCGCGGCGCGCGAGGGGTACGCGGGCGACCTCGAGCCCATCGTCTGGATCGAGAAGCCATCGACCATGGTCGAGCTCAGCCGGGCCATTCGCGCGACCTTGGACGGCGCGTAGAGCTCGACCGGCGGCCGCCGTTGTGTTACGGGGGGCGCACCCGCATCTTCCGCCCGATGCGTATCCCTCCTGCGGCTCGTCGCGTGTTGGACCCGCTCACCGAGCGCTGTCCCGTCCCCATCATCACGGGCCCCAACCGTGGACGCTGGTGGAGTGCCGTCAGTGCCGGCAGTGGCTATGCCAGCGGGCGTCGTGCCCGCGAGCAGATGGAGCTCTTCGGTAGCCTGATGTCGCCGGGCGACTGCGTGTGGGATATCGGCGCGCACCACGGCTATGTCACCTTGCTCGCGTCCGCGCGCGTCGGCCCCACCGGCGCCGTCGTGGCCTTTGAGCCCGATCGGCGCAACGGGCGCATCCTGTTGCGGCACGTCCGCTGGAATCGGGCACGCAACGTCGACGTCCGACACTGCGCGTTGTCGGATTTCACCGGGACGGCGCCGTTCGGCGGGGGCCCCACGTCGAAGATGCACAGTCTCGGTGATGGTTGCGAGACCGTGACGGTCTGCTCCGGCGCGTCACTCGTCACATCGGGACAGCTTCGCGCGCCCACGGTGGTGAAGATCGACGCCGAAGGTGCCGAAGGCAGCGTCGTGGCGGGCATGCTGTCCGTGCTGCCGGCCGACGTCGTGTTGCTCATCGCGATGCACCATGCGTCCGCCGACCGTCACTGTGTGGAGCAGCTGACCGACGCGGGGTTCCGTCTGCTCCCATCGCCCGCGCTGACGCGAGCGCGCCGCGCGGACTGGCGCGGTGACCCGGACCTCCTCTGCCTCGGCCCGGGGTTCCGGGACGATGGGCGCGTACAACGGGTGATCGCCGCCGGTCTCTTCGACGCCGCCGAGAGCGGCACAGGTGCTCGATGAACCATCCACTCATCCGCGCCCTGACGCTCACCACCGTCCTTGGGTGCGCTGGGCTCTCGGTCCTCACTGAACGCTCGGCTCGGCGCGATGTCGCCTACGGGCGATGGGCCGCCACCCAACCGGACTCCGCCACGCGGGCCTCCGGTGCCTACCACGCCGCGCACGCGCAACAGTTGCTCGAGCACCGCTGGTCGCTGCGGGGGCACGGCACGCTGGGCATTCTGGGGGTACTCGCTGGGGGGGTCGCCCTCGCGTCGTCGCTCCGCGCGCGCCGACGGCCGTAGGTCGCGCCTACTTCCCTGCGGGCACCGGCGCGAGTCGCTGCAACAGGTCCAGCCGCGTCACGTGCACGTTGACGTCGCGGCCAACTCGGAGACCGAAGTGACCGTCGAGTGCGAGCTCGCCATGCGCGAACGAGTGGACGGGGCGTGCGTTCACCGTGAAGTGCACTCCCGCAGAATCCATGGCCAGTCGCAGGACGTTGCGACCGGTCGCGTTGCCACTGGGCGTGGCGATCGCGGATACCGGGGTCCACGGCAGGCGCGCGGTGTCACGCGCGCCGTCGCGGACCATCACCGCAGCGGATCCGTCCGCGCGGATCACGAACGCGGTGTAGCGCTGGCCGGCGCCCGAGAGGTCGCGACCTCCGACGAAGAACCCGGCGGCGGCGTTGGACGACCCGGGGAACAGGTGGAACTCGAACTCCACCTCGAAGCGGCCGTCAGCGATGCGCCGAGGATCGAAGAGCACCGCGCCGGGCCCCATCGTCACATGCCAGCCGGGGGCCATCGACACGAAGAACACCGAGTCGCTCGCCGCCGACGTCGCGGCCGACGATGCAGGGTCGCGCACCACCTGCCAGTGGTCCGGCGCGCGGCCTTGGGCCTGACCCGACCCCGCCGCGAGCACTGTCAGCACCGCGCCGATCCCACCGTGTCTGCTGATCCGCATCACCCCTCTCCTGTACGCCGCGCCCGAGGCGCGACCCTGGTGTGACTCACCCGGCATCGGTATACGGTGGCGCGTCAGCCATCGCATTGCGTCCCCCGTTCTTGGCCACGTACAAGGCCCGGTCCGCGTGATCCACGAGGACCTCCCACGACCGCATCGCCTTCTCGTAGTGCGCGATGCCCGCGCTGGCCGTCTGCTGACCGGTCGGGAGCGCCCGGTTCGCCAGCGCATCCAGGACGCGCTGGGTGTAGATGCGAGCGCCCACCGGGTCGCTGTCGCGCAGGATCGAGATGAACTCCTCACCCCCGAACCGTCCGGACAGGTTCTCCTTGCGCGTACTCTGCCGGAGCACCTCGGCGAACTCGCGAAGCACCAGATCGCCCTTGACGTGACCGAAGCGATCGTTGACGGACTTGAAGTGATCGAGATCGAACATGACGACCGTGAGGCCGCGCCCTCGTCGTGCCGCGGCGAACTCGCGCTCGAGGACCCCCTCGACGTGGCGACGATTGGGCAGCCCGGTCAGCTTGTCGACCATGGCCAGATCCTCCGCCGCCTGCCGCTCCCGGCGTAAGAGCTCGGAGAGCGCCGAGATGCCGATCGCGATCGCGAGGTAGGTGACCACGATCGCGGCGAGCAAGGTCCAGTTCGGCTCCGCGATGTCGAAGAGCACGATGCTCAGCTGCGTCGCCGTGATCACCGCCATCCCCCCCGACAGCGCGACCGCCACCCCGCGCAGGCCGCGGTAATACGACAGCAGGAACGCGGGGATGAGGGCGGTCAACCAGATGAGCATCCCCGCATCGGTACTCGTCCAGTCCGGGAACAGCGCCACCGCGACCACCGGCACGACCAGCGCGCCGATCGACAGCGCGAGAGCTCGGGGGGGCACGGGGGGACGTGACGACGGGTCCATAGCGGGGGCGCGGGTCGTGGAGCACCTGCTGGTTGGGAGGGAGAATAGCGCCAAGTCCGGTCCGGCGCACGGGGGGTCGTTGCACCGCGACCCCGCCGTTGGCCCGTCGCCGGCCCGCCGCGCACATTTCGCGACGTGCCACACGCGCCCCCCGTCTCCGACCCCACCGCCTCGAGCGTCGTTGCGCCGATGGCGGCCGGTGATGCTCGTCACACCACACGCCTGGCGGGACTCGATGTGCTTCGGCTGGTCGCGGTCCTGCTCGTGCTCGGTCGCCACCTCAAGGCGCCCCCGGATACGTGGTCGATCGCGCAGATGCTGCCGTTCACCCTGTGGACGCAGGGCGGGTGGGTGGGGGTCGACCTGTTCTTCGTACTCAGCGGCTTCCTCGTCTCAGGACTGCTCTTCTCGGAGTTCGCGTCGCGGCAGCGTCTGGGCATCGCGCGCTTCTATATCCGGCGCGGCTGGAAGATCTACCCGCCGTTGTTCACGCTGATCGTCGTGACCATCGCGGTCCACCTCGCGACCGGTCGACCGCTGCCGACAGCGCGTCTGGTGTCGGAACTCTTCTTCCTGCAGAGCTACCTCCCCGGCCTCTGGAATCACACCTGGTCACTCGCGGTCGAGGAGCACTTCTATCTGCTGCTCCCCCTGACGCTGTCGCTGTGCCTGCGATCCGGGCCCGCGCGGTCCCTGCGGCCCGTGGTCACCGTGGCCATACTGGTCATCGTGGCGGCCCTCGCGATGCGCGTCGCGCAGGTCGCGGCCGAGCCGCGCCGTTACAGCCACCTCACGCATCACTTCGCCACCCATCTGCGCGTGGATTCGCTGTACGTCGGGGTCCTGCTGTCCTACGCCTTCCACTTCCATCGCGACCGTCTGCTCGCGATCGCGCGCCGACGACGGGCGTTCCTGGCCAGCTGTGGGGCCGCGCTGCTCGCCCCCGCGTTCCTGTTCCGGCTCGAGTCCACGCCGCTGCTGTACACCTGGGGGTTCAGCGTGCTGGCCCTCGGCTCCGCCATGCTGCTGCTGGCCGCGCTCGTGACGCCCGTGGCCCCGCGCGGTCTCGCCGCGAGACTCGCGCGACTGGGGGCGCACTCGTATTCCATCTACCTCTGGCACATGCCCGTCCTGCTGTGGTTCCTGCCGCTGCTGGAGCGCGGGACCGGTCCGCTGCCATTCGTGGGCTACGCGGCGCTCTACGTGGGCGGGTCACTCGCCATCGGCGTCCTCCTCTCGAAGGCCATCGAGCGACCCGCGCTCCGGCTCCGCGATCGCTGGTTCCCTTCGCACAGCCCGGGCGCGTTCGGTCAGGTGCCGTCGTGATCGCGCGGCGGCGGCGATGCTCCGCGGCCCGACGCAGCCCCGAGCAGCCGCCCGACGGCGGCCGTGAGTGCGGCCGTGGTGAACGGTTTCTGCACGAACTCGATCACCCCGCCCTGCACGTCGTCCGAGGCAATGGCGTCCTCGGTGTACCCGCTGCAGATCACGACGGGGAGTGTAGGATCGATCCGCCGCAGCTGCTGGAGCGCCGCGCGACCTGAGAGCACCGGCATGGTGAGGTCCAACACCACCAACCGGAACGGCGGCGACGCCACACGCACCGCCTCGACGGCGGCCTCACCATCGGCGGCTTCGACGACCGAGAATCCCATACGGCGGAGCATGCGCGCGGTCACCGTGCGCACGATCGCCTCGTCGTCCGCGACCAACACCGTGCCCGAGTGCTCGATGCTGCCGACGGGCGCGCTCCCGGCGCTGCTCCCCACGGATTGCACGCTCGCGGGAAAGACCAGTCGGAACGTCGTGCCGTGGCCAAGCCGACTCTCGACGAGCAGGGCGCCCCGATGTGCGCGCACGATCCCGAGCGTGGCCGCGAGTCCCAGCCCGCGACCCGTGAACTTGGTCGTGAAGAAGGGATCGAAGATCCGACGCCGCGTCTCCTCTGACATACCCGCACCCGTGTCGGCGACCTCGATGAACACATGCTCCCCCGGGCCCAGCTCACGGCCACCCACGGCCCGGCGCCGGAAGTCGTCGGAGGGGACGCAGCGCCCGGTCCGGAGCCGGATGACCCCCGCCGCATCGCCCAGGGCATCCGATGCATTCGTGATCAGATTCATCACGACCTGCCGGAGCTGTGAGGCGTCGGCCTCGATCGCCGGCAGGTCGTCCGGCAACAGCGCTTCCACGGTCGCCCCTTTGCTGATCACCGCCCGCAGCAGCACCTGCATCTCTTCGACGATCGCCGAGACGTCCGTCGGGCCGGTCACGAAACGCCCCTTGCCGGCGTAGTCGAGGAGTTGCTGGGTCAGTTCCGCGGCCCGCAGGCCCGCGACCCGCAGCTCGGCGATCAAGGGCCGCAGCGGGGAGTCGGCCGCCAGCGTGTCCTCGATATGACTCGCGTTGCCGAGCACCCCGACGAGCAGATTGTTGAAGTCATGCGCAATGCCGCCCGCGAGCACTCCGAGGCTCTCGAGCTTCTGCGCTTCCTGCAACTGCTGCTCCAGGCGCTTCCGCTCCCGCTCGGCCGCCCGTCGGGACGTCACATCGACGCCCATCCCCACGATGCGCCCGTCTGCGAGCTTCGCGTTGCTCCACGACATCTCGACATCGCGCCCGTCGCGCGTCCGCACCGTCCAGTCGCGCCACACCGGCGACCCGTCGCCGACACTGCGGAGCACCGCCTCCCGCACCGCGGGGTCCGGATAGAACTTCGCGAAATCATCGGCGTCCCCGAGCTCGGCCATCGTCCAGCCCAGGATGCGCTCCCAGGCCCGGTTCACATAGCTGATCCGCCCATCCACGCCCACGATGTCGATCGCGATCGGGATGGTCGCAAGGATCGTCTCGAGCAAGGTGGTCTGTTCGGCCAGCCGCGCCGCCTGCAGCTTCGCGTCGTGGATGTCCGTGTGCGTGCCCACCACGCGCAGGATCGACCCATCGGCACCGCGCGCGACGATCTTCGCGCGATTCAGGATCCAGCGCCAACTCCCGTCGTGGTGACGCATCCGCATCTCGAACTGCACCTGCGGGAGCCGACCCGCGGCATGCGCCTCGAGTTGCGCATACGCGATGGGGACATCGTCGGGGTGCGCCAACCGCTCCCAGGTGCGGATGTGCGGCTCGAGCTCCGCGGGGTCGTAGCCGAGCATCGCCGCCCAGCGCGCATTGAAGACGACCGCGCCCGACACGAAGTCCCAGTCCCAGACGCCGTCGGCCGTGGCGTCAAGCGCGAACGACAGCCGCTCCTCGCTGGCCTTGAGGGCGGCCAGGAGCGCCGCGGGGGCCACGGCCTCGCCGTCGGGTGCTGCGCGACCATCTGGGGGCGTCATAGGCCAGCTCCGGCGGCCAAGGGTGCGTGATATGTAACGCCAACCCGTGTACCGAGCGAGGGGGCGCGCGTTTGACCGCGACCGGTACCGCCGGCATCTTCCGCGAGACCACCCCCTACCCCAAGGAGTCTCGACATGCACATGGTGATCCGTGAATACTCGGGCGCCGGCGCCAGCGCCCTGTTCGACCGGCTCGCGACCCGCACCGCGGAGGTCGAGGCGCTGATGCGCTCGATCCCCGGCGTGGTGAGCTACACCATCGCCCGCACCGCCGCTGGTGGCATCGCCGTCACCATCTGTCAGGACCAGCAGGGCATCGACGACAGCACCCGGCTGGCGCGCGAATGGGTCGCGCAGCACGCCGCGGACATCGCCGTGACGCCGCCCACGGTCACGGCCGCCGCCGCGCTACTGCACGTGTCGGCCTAACCCAGCACGCGGGCGAGCGCGTCGATCGTCGCGTCGATCTCGATCGGCGGGTTCGCCCGTGCGGGTGCCGGGTGCGTCTCCACGTGGTAGCGCACGACGAGGCCGGGGTCCTTCAACATGTGCCCGGTCAGCACGGCCACGACGCGCTCCCCCTCGGCGATCACGCCGGACTCGACCAGGGCGCGCACCCCCGCCACACTGGCCGCGCTGGCGGGTTCGCAGCCCACTCCCGCCGCGTCGATCACCGCCTTGGCCTCGAGGATCTCCTCATCCGTGACGGCGAGGGCGATCCCATCGGTCTCGCGCAGCGTCCGCACGGCACGATCCCAACTCGCCGGATCGCCGATGCGGATCGCCGTGGCCACCGTCTCGGCGCGCAGACGATGCCGCGTGACGAAGCCCTCGGCGAAGCCCCGCGCGAAGGGCGCCGCCCCGGCCGCTTGGACCGCGACCACGCGGGGCACCCGCGCGATCAACCCCAGCGCATGGGCCTCGCGCAGGGCTTTGCCGTACGCTGAGGTATTCCCGAGATTGCCGGCGGGCAACACGATCCACTCCGGGGCATCCCAGCCCAGCTGGGCGATGAGTTCGAGCACGGTGGTCTTCTGACCCTCGACGCGCCAGGGGTTCAGCGAATTGCAGAGGTACACGCCCAGCTCGTCACTGGCCTCGCGCACGAGGCGGAGGCAATCGTCGAAGTCGCCCTGCACCACCAGGGTCCGCGCACCATAGCCGATCGACTGCGCCATCTTGCCCGCCGCGACCTGCCCGGCGGGGACGAGCACGAGCGCCGTGAGGCCAGCCTGCGCCGCGTAGGCCGCGAGAGACGCCGACGTGTTGCCCGTGGACGCGCAGGCCACGGCCCGCGCGCCGGTCCGCTTGGCCTGCGTCACCGCCACGGTCATACCGCGATCCTTGAACGAGCCCGTCGGATTGTGTCCTTCGTGCTTCACGCGGAGCGCGCGACAGCCCGTGTACTCGTCGAGTGCCGCCCGCATCAACAGCGGCGTGTTCCCCTCGGGGTGCGACACCACCGCCTCGCCGGCGCTCGGCATGACGAGGTCGGCGAAGCGCCACACCCCCGAGGCCATCGCGCGCGGACGCTGACAACAGGCCTCGCCATACGCGGCGCGCAGCGCCTCCGGCGAGGCGAGCGGACGCGGATGCAGGATCTCCAGCAGGCCACCGCAGCTGGGGCAGGCCGTGCGGGCATCACGTTCGTCGAGCGTCCCGCCGCACGCGGTGCACTGCTGCACGGAAACGGGCAGCGGACTGAACACGGGGATGGTCGTCACGGGATCGGCTCCACGGTCGCTCCGTTGGTATCGATCGACGCCACGCGGCCCGTGGCCGGCACGCCGATCCGTTCGTAGGCATTGACCATCGCCGCGCAGACCGCCGCGGCGGTCGCCTCGCCATCGCAGAGGGCGAACGCGGTCGGTCCCGATCCGGCGATCGACGCGCCGAGTGCCCCATAGGCGAGCGCGGCCCGCTTGGCATCCACGAAGCCCGGCAACAGTGGCGCCCGGGCCGGCTCGGCGAGGTGGTCGTGTAGACCGCGGCCGACCAGCGTGAGATCGCCGAGGCTGAGTCCCGCGACGAGTGCCGCGAGCTGTGCGAGTTGGGCGACGACGGTCGCGCGGGGGATCGACGCGGCCAGCACGGCGCGCGCATCGGCGGTGCGGAGTCGCTGCGCCGGCAACACCAGCACCACACGCAGCGAGGGCGGCACCGGCAGGGCGATCACATCGAGCGGGTCGGTCTCACGCACGAGCACGATGCCGCCCAGCACGGCCGGCGCGATGTTGTCGAAATGGCGACCGGCCACATGGGCCTCCCCCTCGACCGCAGCGAGCATCTCCGCGCGGGCCTCGCGCGGCAGCCCGAGCGCCGCACGCGCGGCCACCGCACCCGCGACCGACGACGCCGCACTTCCGCCTTGTCCGGCACTCAGTGGAAGTCCTTTGCGCACCACCAACGCGAGGGTCGCCGGCGCAGGGATGCCCATGGCAGCAGCACGCGCGAGCGCTGCGCGCGCGGCGACGACCGAGGCATGCCCGTCGGGATCCTGCGCCAGCTCTGGCGCCCCCGGCTCGTCGAGCCGCACCTGCCCCGCGGGACCATCGACCCAACGGGCTTCGACCGCGTCACCAGCGCCCGTCACCGCAGCGCCGAGCACATCGAAGCCCGGCCCGACGTTGCCGATCGAGCCCGGCGCACGCGCGATGACGTCGTGCATCGACATCACACCGAGGTCGCGAGGGCCAACACGTCGTTCAACACGCCGGCCGCCGTCACGGCGGGGCCCGCGCCGGGGCCCGTGATGACCAAGGGATTCGTGCGATACCGCTGCGTCGTGAACACCACCTGATTGTCGGTGCCATCGAGCGACGCGAGCGGCGAACTGCGCGGCACCACCTCGAGTCCCACGCGCACCTGCCGCGCCGTGACCGACGCAACGTACCGCAGCACGCCGCCGCGCGCGGTGGCGTCCTCCACCCGCGCCGTCCACAGGTCGTCGAGGGACTCGAGCTGTGCGAGGAACGCCTCGCGATCGACACTGCGCAACGCAGGCGGTACCAGCGATTCGACCGCGATGTCCTCCAGCTCGCCACGGAAGCCCAGCAGGCGCGCCAGGATCAAGGCTTTGCGGGCGACGTCCACACCGCCGAGATCATCGCGCGGGTCGGGCTCCGTGTAGCCCAGCTGCATGGCACGCCGCAGGGCCACGGAGAACGCGCGCCCCTTGCTCACCTCGGTGAGCAGGTAGCCCAGCGTGCCCGAGGTGCAGCCCTCGATGCGCAGGACCCGGTCGCCCGAATCGACCAACTTGCGGAAGGTATCGATCACCGGCAGTCCGGCCCCCACGGTCGTCTCATGCCGCACCCGGCGACCGGCCGCCTGCGCGCGGTCCTGCAGCGCGCGGAAGCTCGCGATCGGCCCCGTGAGCGGCCGCTTGTTCGCGAGCACCACATCCATCCCACCCTCCAGCGCCTCGATGAGCAGGGCGGCCGTGTCGTCCGCGGTCACATCGACGAGGATCGGCCGCGAGAGCGCGTGCCGCGCGATGTGCCGCAGGGCCTCGCGCGCGTCCGCTGGGGCCACGTGCTCCCCACCCAGCGGCGTGCCCGCCGCCTTGCGTTCGGCGAGCGCCGTGAGCGTGCGCGCCGCGATGCCGCGTGCGTCGAACACATGGCCACTGCGGTCGATCACGCCGACCACGCGCACCCCGGTGCCCGCCACGCGCGCCCGCGTGAGCATGCCGGCGAGCGACCGCCCGATCTGTCCGAAGCCCAGCAGCACGACATCGACGCGCTCCGCGGGGGCCACATGTCCACCGCCGATCCGGTGCAACTGGAAGGCCGCATGGATGCGACGGGTCGCCGCCGCCACATCGGCCGCGTCGAGCACCACCGAGATGTTCAGTTCCGAGGCGCCCTGCGCCACGGCGATCACGTTGAGTCCGCCGTCGGCCAACGCCGCGAAGGTGCGACTCGCGATGCCGGGCGTGCCCCGCATCCCGTGCCCCACGACGGCCAAGGTCGCCACCGCACGCCGCACACTCACGCCGTCGATCTCCCGGCGCTGCCGCTCGACCGTGAACGCCTCCAGCACCGCGTGGCGCGCCCGCTCGGCCGCCGCGTCAGGGACCGTGAAGCAGATGGAGTGCTCCGACGAGGACTGCGAGATGAGCGACACCGACACCCCAGCCTGGTGCAGCGCCGCGAAGGTCCGCGCCGCGATGCCCGGCACGCCAAGCATCCCGCTGCCTTCGACCGTGAGCAGCGCCTGCGCACCGAAGGCGGAGATCGCCTGCACCGGGTGCCGCCGCGACGCCGGCCGCGCGACGATCTCCGTGCCGGGGGCCGACGGGTCCGCGATGGGGCGCACACGCACCGTGATGCGGCGGTGCGCCACGGGGATCAGCGCCCGCGGGTGCAGCACCTTCGCCCCGTAATACGCCAGCTCGACCGCCACACGCGGATGCAGGTGCGGGATGACGCGCGCGTCCGCGACCACGCGCGGATCCGCCGTCAGGAAACCGGGCACATCCTTCCACAGGGAGACCGTGCTGGCACCGAGACCGCGCGCCAACAGCGTGGCGGTGAGGTCGGACCCACCGCGGCCCAACGTGACCACCGCGCCGTCGGCCCCGCGCCCGATGAAGCCGGGGACCACCGGGAGCACACCACGGCGCAGCAGGGGTCGCAGGACGCGCCGCGCCGCGAGATCGGTCGCCGCCAGGTCCGGGCTCGCGCCGTCGTGGACCCCATCGGTCTGGATCACCTCGGTCGCATCGACATACTCCACCGCCTCGCCTCGCGCGTGCAGCGCGGCCACCAAGAGCTGCGCGCTCAAGCGCTCCCCGCGCGCGACGATGTAGTCCTGCGTGCGCGGGGTGAGTTCGCGCAGGGCAGCCAGCCCGTCGATCAAGCGCTGCAGCTCAACGAAGCGCTCCGTGATGGCCGCGCGCAGGGCGCTGCGGGCAGGCCCGGGCCGTGTCACGCCGTTGGCGGTGTCGAGATGTCGCGTGCGCAACGCGGCACTGGCCGCCGTGGCCGTCGCGAGATCGCCGGCCGCCGCTGCGCGTGCGATGCCGAGCAGCGCGTCGGTGACCCCACCCATGGCCGACACCACCGCGACGGCCGGCCTGGGCTGCGCCACGAGCACGGCGGCCGCATGGCTGATCGCGGCCGCGTCGGCGAGGGACGCGCCACCGAACTTGTGCACTTCAACGCGGGTCGCACGCGGAGGACGTGCGGCGGACACGGCGCGGCGGGCGGCAGACATGAGGGGAAAGGTAGCGAGCGGGACGCCGCGTCAGGGGCCGTCGGGCGCAGACGCGAGCTGGGCCTTGAACTGCCGGGACGCCATGGCGAACCCGCCGTCGCCACCGTCGATGAAATGCAGGTGCTGCCCGTCCTGCGTGGTCTGCACGAAGCAGGTCATCAGGGCCGCGTCCGAGCGGAACATCCCGAAGCACAGGGTCCCCTCGCGGTGCGCGCGGTCCAACAGGGCCTCGAGCGCGTCGGCCTGCTCCAGCGTGCAGTCGAGCACCATGCGGAGCGTGTCATCGAACTTGCGATAGTCGCTGTGGTCGCGGATGGAGTTGATGTAGCGGTCGCGATCGTAGAACCGCGCCGCGATGTTCCGCCGCGGCCGGAAGATCAACACCGAGTTGAGCACGTTGATCAGGCGGTCGCGAAAGCGCCGGGTGAACCAGCGACCGTGGTACCGGCGCTCGTCGAGCAACGCGTCGGGCAGCGACCGATAGGTCGCCCGCTCCATCGACACGGGACTCACCTCGTCGAGCGACCCCCCGAGCACGGCGCGCAGCTCCTCCAGCAAGGTGGCGTACGCGCGGTCCCGCTGCGGCTGGCGCGCCTTCACGAGCAGACTCACGATGCACCCGCGCTGCGAGGGGATCGGCGCCCATCGGCACGACAACCCGGTCAGTTCGTCGATGGGAGCGGTCACGGGCGGGATGCGCCAGCGCGCCTCGGTGGATTTCGCGAGGCGGTCGGCGACCTCGACGCCGTCGCCACGGAAGAAAGCCAGCGAGTTCCCGTGCCGCAGCGCGAACTTGGCCACGCGCAGCTCGGCGCCACGGGCCGTCAACTCCGCGACCGGGATGCGCGCCACGCGGAGCGTCAGATCGAAGCGCCGTGCCGCGAGTTGCACCAACCCTCCGAGCGTCGCATCCGTCACCGCGAGCGACTCGGGCGGCAGCACGAAGGTCGCCCCATCCCCGCCGAAGAGGAACGGGAACGACAACGCCGGCAGCGCGGTGATCACCGAGGTGATCGTCGCGGCGCCGATGAGGTTCACCTCGCGATACCGTCCCTCCGCGATGGCCTTCGTCGACCCAGCGATATCGGCCACGTACACCCACCAGTCGGCCGGCAGCGCGTGGTACTGCGCCGGATCGGTGAACTGCTCGAAGCGGGTGAATGCGGGGAGGTCGGCGTAGAAGCGCTGCGTCATGGCGATCCGTCGTCGGGCACCAGGAGCTCGGCCCCGCCCGCGGTCGCGTCGGCCAGGCCCCGGCGCAGGGCCGCGACCTGCTCCCGTGGCAGCCGCACCTGCAGCGCGACCGCTTCGGCGAACTCCTCGTGCACCGCGACCGCCTCGACGGTGGGCAGCAGTTGCAGGATCGCGCCGTGCTGCGCGTAGGCGTATCGCAGCGTCGCCGTGACGCGCTCGACCCGCTCCTCCGTGTCGAGCACGGCCAGCGTGGACTGCACCGCCGCCGCATACGCGCGCGCCAGCCCCCCCGTCCCCAGCTTCACGCCGCCGTAGTAGCGGGTGACCACCGCCACGAGTTCGCCGACGCCGCTGTGCGTCAGGACCGTGAGCATGGGCCGCCCGGCGGTCCCATGCGGCTCCCCATCGTCACTCGATCCCACGTGGGCCGAGTCGCCGGGGGCACCGGCGTTGAAGGCCCAGCAATGGTGCGTGGCGTCGGCATGCTGCGCGCGGACGTCCGCGATGACCTCCCGCGCCATCGCCGAGGACGAGGCGCGATCGATCGTACACAGGAAGCGACTGCGCTCGATGAGCAGTTCACTGTGGGCGCGCGCCGCCGGCACGCGGTAGCGGGGCGCCGCGCCCATCACTCGCGAGCCAGCGGCACAGGCGCGGCGGGGAGCGCACGGGTCTCCACGTAGAAGTCCGGATCGACCGCGAAGACGCTCGGGTCGTCCACGAGGATCGTCATCCACTCCGCCGTCGGTTCGACCCAGAGGGTGCGCCCGGGCGCCGACAGCACCCGCACCGGCATCGCGAAGCCCTCCGCCACGTTGACCCAGCGCAGCTGCACCTCGCGGCCGGCGACGCGGTACTCCAAGACGGGGATCCGCACGTCGCGCAGGTACTGGTCGAAGATCCGCGACAGATCGCGTCCCGCGCGCTCGCTGAGGAAGCGCTCGACCGCCGCGCCCGTCACGATGCGGTGCCGGAACGTGGACTGCAACCCGCGCAGGATGGTGCGCCACTGCTCGTCGTCGTCGACCCACTGGCGGATCATGTGCAGCAGATTGCCGCCCTTGGGATACATGTCGCCCGAGCCCTTGGCATTCACCCCGTACGCCGAGGGGATGATCGGCACGTCGTTCAGGATCCCGCGGCGGCTCCCCCGCACGTACTCCGCGCCCGCGGCCTTGCCGAACAGGCACTCGGTGTACAGGCCCTCGCTGTAGTTCGCGAAGGACTCATGCACCCACATGTCGGCGAGGTCCACGGTCGTGATCGAATTGCCCCACCACTCGTGCGCGGTCTCGTGCACGATGATGAAGTCCCACTCCAGGCCCCAGCCTGTCCCTGAGAGGTCCCGGCCGCGATACCCATTGGCGTAGAAGTTGCCATAGGTCACCGCCGTCTGGTGCTCCATCCCCGTGTTGGGCACCTCGATGAGCTTGTACCCGTCCTCGTACCACGGATACGGCCCGAACCAGTGCTCGAAGCAGCGCAGCGTCGACGTCGCCTGTGCGAACTGCCGCCGCGCCTGCGCTTCGTGGTACCGCAGGGGGTAGAAGTCCATGGTGAGCGGGCCCGACTCGCCGTCGAAGGTCTCCCGCCAGTGGGCGTAGTCACCGATGGCCAGTGCGATCGCATAGTTGTTGATCGGCCGGCTCGAGAACCACTCGTGCGTCGTGGTCCCGTCGGGGTGCGCGGTGCTCGCGCGCAGGCGCCCCGCGCCGATGTGGCGCAGCCCCGACGGCGCCCGCACGGCGACGCGCATGCTGTCGGGTTCGTCGGCCTGCGTTTCCTTGTTGGGCCACCAGACGCTGGCACCGATGCCCTGCGCGGTCGTCACGACCCAGGGCTGACCGAGCGAGTCGGTCGTCCACGTGATGCCACCGTCCCAGGGCGGTCGGCGTGCGATGGTCGGCCGGCCGCTGAAGAACACGGTGAGGGTGCGCGTGGCACCCACGGGCGCGGCGGTGGGCAGCGTGGCGAACCACGCATGGCCGTCCTGGCGCACCGGGACGCGACGCCCGTCCTGGACCACGCTGTCGACCCGCAGCGGGGCCTGCAGATCCACCTGCAGCTCTCGGGCGGCGCGCAGCACGCGGTAGGTGATGGCGTTGTGGCCGCGGAGCGTGCTGTCGGCGGGCTGGACGCGGACCGACAGGTCGTAGTACGTGACATCCCACCACGAGCGCGCGGGCGAGTCCGGCGCGCCGCGCAGCGAGTCAGCCCGCGTGAACGGTGCCTGGGCCGGAAGCGCCGCCGCGGCCGCGAGCGCCGAACTGACGAGTGCGAACGGCTTCCACTTCATGACGGATCGGTGGGGAGCAGGGGTTGGGCGGCCGGGCGCGACCGTCGCGCCGCCGCCGGGATGGCTGAAGTGTACTCGCCCCGCAGGATCCGACCAATGTTCGGAGCGAAGAATGGTTATCTTTCAAGGTTATGCTCCTCCCAACGCTCGTCGCCCTGCTGCTCCAGACTGCCAGCGCCGCGGACCCCACACCGGGACCGATCTACCACGGGCGCGACGGCGCGACCAGCGTCGCATTGCCGGCCCCCATCGACGCGACCATCGAGGTCGATGGGCGCCTCGACGAACCCGTGTGGCGGCGCGCCGCCCTGCTGACGGGGTTCTCGCTCTACCGCCCGGTCGACGGGCGTCCAGCGCCAGACTCCACGGAGGTCCTGCTCTGGTACTCGCCCACCCATCTCCATGTCGGGGTGCGCGCCTTCGAGACGCACGGCCCCGTCCGCGCGACGCTGGCCGACCGCGACCGGGTCAGCAGCGACGACCACATCGAGATCCACCTCGACACCTTCGACGAACGGCGGCGCGCCTTCGTCTTCATCGTGAACGCCCTCGGCATCCAAGCCGACGGGACCAAGGCCGAGGGCGGCGGATTCATCCCGGGCTCGAACGTCGCACCGGGCCAGAACGACCTCACCCCCGACTTCCAATGGGATTCACGTGGTCTCGTCAGCGACGAGGGCTACGTGGTCGAGCTGCGGATCCCGTTCAACAGTCTGCGCTACCCCAGCGGCGGTCCGCAGCAGTGGGGATTCCAGGTCATCCGGCATGTGCAGCACAGCGGCTACCAGCAGACCTGGACGCCCGTCAAGCTGGGCAATGCGTCGTTCATCGCGCAGGCCGGACGCCTCGAGGGCCTGCGCGATATGCAGCACGGGGTCGACATCCAACTCAATCCTGAGCTCACGAGCAGCATCGCCGGCACGCCGCGCGCCAGCGATGGATGGGGCTACACCCACACGCCCCGGCTCGGGGGCAACCTCCGCGTGGGGCTGGGCAGCAACTTCGTGCTCAACGGTGCCGTGCGGCCCGACTTCTCGCAGGTCGAAGCCGACGCATTGCAGGTGGCCAACGACCCCCGCTTCGCACTGTTCTACCCGGAGCGACGCCCGTTCTTCGTCGAGGGGTCCGATCAGTTCAACGTCCCGAACACACTGGTCTACACCCGTCGCATCGTCCAGCCCGACGCCGCGGTGAAGCTCACCGGGCGCATCGGCCGGGCGAACATCGCGGCGATGTCGGCGCTCGAGGCGCCCACGGCCGCGACCGGCGATGCCAGGCCGCTGGCCTCGATCCTCCGGCTCACACGCGACTTCGCCGAGCAGTCGCAATCGGGTCTGCTGTACAGCGAGCGGGTGGGCGGCGGACGCACGAACCGTGTCGTGGGCGCCGACGTGCGGCACGTGTTCGGCCGCATGTACTTCATCCAGCTCCAGGCGGCGGGCAGCCGGAGCGAGGGGCCGGCGCAACGCCGGAGCGGCAGTCTGTGGGAGGCCACTGCCGATCGCACCGGCCGCCACTGGGGCTTCAACTACAAGCTCACCGGGATCGAGCCAGGATTCGACGCGGCCAACGGCTTCGTCGCCCGCACCGGGTTCGTGCAACCGTCCATCAACAACCGGATGACCCTGTTCGGTCGTCCCGGCGGCGTGTTCGAGCGCTACACGGTGTTCCTGCAGACCGCCGCGCTGTGGCGCTACGCCGATTTCTTCCGCGGCGAGGAGTGGCTGGAATCGCGGCTGTCGATGAACAACTCGCTGACCTTCCGCGGGGGTTGGGGCCTCGCGCTCACGCCGGCCGTGCAGACGTATCGCTTCGATCCGGCAGCGTACGCGACCCTCGCGCGCCCCGACGCGTCCGGCGCCGCGACCGCGTTCGTGCCGCGCGAGGCGCTGACGGCCACGAGCGCGACCGTCACCGTCACGACGCCGCAGTTCCGCCGCTTCTTCAGCTCGGTCGCCGTGGTGCGCGCGCGCGACGTCGACTTCGCCGAGACGGCCCCTGTGGATCGCACGGCGGCCGTGGCGGAACTCACGCTGCGCCCCACGGAGCGTCTGCGCGTCAATGCGACCTACGCCAGCAACGCCTTCGTGCGCGACGCGGATGGCTCGACGGCGTTCTCCACGCAGGTGCCGCGGCTCCGCGCCGAGTATCAACTCACCCGCTTCGTGTTCGTGCGGCTCGTGTCGCAGTACGAAGCGACGCGCCGTGAGGCGCTGCGGGATCACCGCACGGGGCAGGTCCTGCTCGAGCGTCGCAGCGACGGCAGCTTCGCACCCAGCAGCCGTCGTGCGTCGAACATCTGGCGCACGGACTGGCTCTTCGCCTACCGGCCGCGCCCCGGGACCGTGTTCTTCGCAGGGTACGGCAGCAGTCTCACCGAACAGGATCCGCTGGCGTTCCAGTCCCTGCGCCGCACCGACGACGGCGTGTTCATCAAGGCGAGTCTCTTCTTGCAACCCTTCGGGACGCGCTGACGGCGTCGCGCGGCCGTCCTGCGCGCCACGGGCCCCGCGGCGCGCAGGGTTACCCGGCTCCGGGCCCGCGAGTAGGTTAGGTCGTATCCCCGTCCACGCTCCTCCATCCGGAGGGCGTGGGCCGTCCGCGACGACCCGAATCAGGAGTGCCCGATGCGTACGCTCACTCGCGAAGTGCGTGATGCCCTCAGCCCGCTCGACGTCATCGAAGTCCTGAAGCGCGGCAACCAGCGTTTCCAGAATAACCTCAAGGCGAATCGCGACCTGCTGGAGCAAGCCAACCTGACCAGCGAAGGCCAGCACCCCATGGCCATCGTGCTGAGTTGCATCGACTCGCGCACCAGCGCCGAGCTGATCTTCGACCAGGGCCTCGGCGACATCTTCAGCTGCCGCATCGCCGGCAACGTGCTCAACGACGACATCCTCGGCTCGATGGAGTTCGCGTGCAAGCTGGCCGGGGCGAAGGCCGTGGTGGTGCTCGGGCACACGCGCTGCGGCGCCGTGAAGGGCGCCTGCGACGGCGCGCGCATGGGCCACCTCACGGGCCTGGTCGAGAAGATCGAAGAGGCGGTGCGCCGCGAGACCACGACCACCGGCGACCGCAGCTCGAAGAACGCGGACTTCGTCGAGCGGGTGGCCGAGCTGAACGTGCTCTTGGTGAAGGAGCAGATCCAGGCGCGCAGCGAAGTCCTGCGGACCATGCTCGACGCCGGGCAGATCGCGTTGATCGGCGGGATGTACGACGTCGAGAGCGGCGCGGTGACGTTCTACGACGACCGCATGGTGATGGTCGCCGCGGCCTGAGCGCGGCGCGGCGTCAGCGGATCGTGAACACGCGGTCCGCTTGCTCGCGGCGGATCACGAGATCGAGGAACGAGGTCTCGTGACGAGGGAGCAGGGCGCGTAGCTGTGATGCAGAGATCGAGAGGCCCCCGATCTCCGCATCCGTGAAGGTCCGATAGCCCACGTAGCCGTGGGCAGCGACGTCGGGTGCCGCGGTGATGCTGAGGCGCAGGGACGGGACATCGACCAAGAGCGCATCAAGGGCGTGGCAGTCGATCAACAGCGCGCGCCGCGATGCCTCGCGACTGTTCACGTGCACCTTGCGGATCACCTCGCGATGGAAGCGCTCCGCGAAACGGTCGCGCCGGTCCACGGCGTCGTCGCGGTAGAACTCGAGAAAGTAGTCCTCGACCGACGCCCCGAGGTGATCGGTCACCTGTGTCACCAGCGTGTGATGGCCGACCCGCGCGCGGTCGTTCGTGGCTTCGGCCGCCTGAGTGACGGCGTCGCTGCGCTGGGCGCACGACTCCACCCACCCGTCGAAGTCGCTCGGGGTCACCTGCAGGGCCTCGATGATCGCGCGCGTCACGGCATCCGAGCGCGGTCCACCGTCCTTGAGGGCGATGGACGAGTGATTCTCGCCGTCGCAGAGCAGGAACGCCACGCGCCCGCCCGCGCGCTGGGTGCGGCGCGTTGGGCGCAGCGGGTCGCGCGCGAAGTCCACCGTCGTGTGCGAGGCCGCAAGGTTGGCCGTGGACACGCGCACCGTGCCGTCCGACCCGTCGGCGTTGGCGATGGACCGGATCCCGCCGTAGCCCGCGTTGCCCACCAGCACCGTCGCCATGATCGCAGCGGCGCCAAAGGGCGAGGCGGCGCGCAGCACATCGGCCTCGGCGAGCCGGCGGGTGTCGGCACTGGCGAGCTCCAGCGCATCCAGGATGCGCTGGCCCGTCTGGAAGGTGCGCGGCGAGCGGAACCCTTTCACCGCGCGCCCGAGGAAGGAATGGCCCTTGTGCGCGAGCGGCGAGCCGAAGTTCGCGGGCGCCAGCATGACGAGGCGCTCGATCGGCGCCTCGCCGGTGGCGAAGCGGGCGAGCCACGCCCGCATCACCAGGGCGCCGGTGCTGTGCACGACGGCATCTACGCGCCGCGGGGCGCGCGGCAGTCCGGCAGCGTCCCACGCCCGGTCCATCGCCGCGACGAGATCATCGAGCCGCACCTCGTCGATCATCGAGACATAGTCCCCCACCCGCACCGGCACGACCCGATGCCCACGGCTCGACGCCAGCAGCTGCGTCAGCCGCTGGAAGGCACGGGAGGAGTCACTCCAGCCGTGCAGCAGGACGATCGGACGGGTCGGCATCGCGACAGATGCTAGCACGCCGCGCGCGGGTCCGCATCCCCGGCCCCGCCGGCCGATGGTAGCTTACGGCACCCATCTTCACACCGCCCGCCATGCCGACGCCACGCCTCCGCGCCTCCGCGCTCCTCGCGTTCCTCACCACCGCCGCGCTCCCCGCCCAGCGGCCGACCCTGTCGAACGCGGTCCGCAACTTCGTGAGCGTCGATGCGCCGGTGGTCGCACTCACCAACGCGCGGGTCCTCGACGGCACGGGCGCCGCGCCGCAGACCGCGCAGACCATCCTCCTGCGCGACGGCAACATCGCGGGCATCGGGCCGAGCGCGAGCACGCCCGTCCCTGCGGGCGCGACGGTCATCGACCTCACAGGCAAGACGGTCCTGCCCGGCCTGGTCATGCTGCACGAGCATCTCTATTACCCGTCGGGGGGCGGCACCTACGCGAATCTCTCGGAGAGCTTCGCGCGACTGTACCTCGCCGGCGGGGTCACCTCGATGCGCACCGGGGGCAACGTGAACGGCTACGGCGAGCTCGCCATGCGCGACGCGATCGCCAACGGCGAGAAGGCGGGCCCCTGGGTCGATGCGACCGCCCCCTACCTGCAGATGCGGGGGCTGAGCATCGGGCAGATGCACAACATCGCCGGCCCCGACGATGCTCGGCGCATGGTCAACTTCTGGGCCGATGCGGGCGCGACCTCGTTCAAGGCCTACATGCACATCAGCCGCGAGGCGCTCGCCGCCGCGATCGATGAGGTCCACAAGCGCGGCCTCAAGATCACCGGCCACCTCTGCTCCGTGACACTCGCCGAAGCGGCCGCGCTGGGCATCGACAACATCGAACACGCGTTCTTCGCCGCGACGGACTTCGTCGCGGACAAGCGGCCGGACCAGTGCCCTGGCCAGACACCGGGTCAGCTCGCGCTCGCTGAGGTGACGCCGAGCGATCCACGCTTCACGGCACTGGTCCGCACGCTGATCGACCGACGCGTCGCACTCACCTCGACGCTGCCCGTGTTCGAGACCTTCGCACCGGGACGCCCGCTGCCGCCGGGGCTCGACGTGCTCACGCCGCAACTGCGCGAGCTCTACGAGGCACGGCACGCCGCGACCCAGCGGAACACGCGCTCGCACCACAGCACGCTGTATCCTCGCGCCGCCGCGCTCGAACTCGCGTTCTCGCGGGCGGGCGGTCTGCTCGTCGCGGGCACCGACCCCACCGGCGGTGGCGGCGTGATCGCGGGGTTCTCGAACCAACGCGCGATCGAGTTGCTCGTGGAGGCCGGCTTCACCGTGCCCGAGGCCGTGCGCGTGGCGACGCTCAATGGCGCGATCTATCTGGAGCGCGACGACCGCGTCGGGTCGATCGCCGTCGGGAAGCAGGCGGACCTGATGATCGTGGACGGCGATCCGAGCACGACCATCAGCGACATCCGCCGCGTGTCCCTGGTGTTCAAGGCGGGCGTCGGCTACGACCCCGCCAAGCTCATCGCCTCAGTCGCCGGCCGCGTCGGACTGTTCTGAGACCGGCGCCTGGACCGGGGGCGGCGCGGTGGGCTCGATCCCGAAGGCCCGCAGCGCACCGAAGTGCGCCAGCAGACTCACGAGGAACGCGATGCCGATGCCCGTGAAGATGAGCCGCGGCAGCAGCGAGGGCGGCTCCGGGTACTTCACCGCCATCGAGGACTGCGCATTGGGCGGCAGCGTCGCGACCGACGTCAACCGCGCACCGAATGGCACATTCATGCGCACCGGGGCGTTCACCGCCCATCCGTTCGCATCGAGGATGGGCCCGAGGTTGCGTTGCCGGAGCTTCAGCCACGCGATCAACATCGACGGCGCGGAGATCATCAGGAGCAGACCCGCGAAGGCGAGGCACACCTGCCAGAAGGGCAAGGCGAAGATCCCCGTCAGATAGCCGGCCAGCGCCGCGACCGCGGTCGCCAACGCGCCGAAGGCCACACCCAAGGCCGCCACGGTCCCCACGTCGATCTTCTTCGCACTCGCGGTCTTGGCGGCGTCATCGGCCGTGGCCGCGGTGGTCGCCGCGGCGGCGAGCTTGGCGTCGGCATCGGCTTCACCCGCCGCCGCGCGCTTGGCCACCTGCTCTTCGATCAAGCGCACCAGCTTCTTGTAGGGCGCCCAGAATGCCTGACGCACCGAGATCGGATTCTCGATCACCTTGGTGATCGTAGCATCCCAATCGCGCCCCGCCCGGTCCCAGAACACCCCGTTGCGACCGACCATCAGGTTGTCCCCGTCGCCATCCGTGAACGCGGCGGCGATCGTCATACGCTCGCCCCCCGGTCGCGTGCACTCGCAGTACGCGAGGTAGGTCTTCGCGAGTCCCGCCAGCGCCGCGTGCTTGGCCGTGTCGATCACGCGCACGCAGAGCTCGCAGCTGCGGCCGTCCAGCACCAGCGTGCCAGCTTGGAAGATCGCCGGCGTGGTCCGCGCGTAGAAATCCCGGAACGCGAGGAAGTTGTTCAGCAACGCGACCAGGTCGCGCTGGTAGCGCGCCAGGCGCTCCACCTGCGCCATCGCGGTCATCTCGGGCTCGCGGGCGGCATCCTGCGCGATGAGCGCCTCGAGTGCCGCACGCGCACCGCTCCCCAGGACCTCGCGCAGTCGCGCGACGCCCACCGCCTCGACGCTCGCCCCCGCCTTGTCGGCCTGCCACGCCTCGTACGGGGCCAAGTGCGCCTGCAGGCGCTGCCAAGCATCCTCGCTCAGCACCGACACATCCGCTCCCAGCACGGGCGTGACACACGCGGCGTGGAAGGTCGCGATCGCCGACGCCCACGCCGGATTCACCCCCTCGCGCAGCGGCAACGGGCGCCCCGCCTCGATGCGCGCGAGCGGGAAGCCGCTGACTTCCTCCGCGGTGATCGTCATGTCCGTCGCCGCGATCGCCAGGTACTCGCTCTCGGCGCGGTTCAACGCCGCCACGGCACGGGCATCGAACGCCGCGAGACGCGTCCGCGCGAAGTAGTCGTCGATCTTCGCCCGGACCGCGCGCAGGGCCGCGACCGCCGTCGGCGTCGCATCGCCCAACGGCAACAACGTCGCCGCCTCGGACTCGCCCTGGGCCCACCAGGCCACATGCGACGCGGCGGCGTCGAAGAACGAGGCGACCGTCGTGGCATCGACCCCGACCGCGCCCGACGCGTCGGTGACGCCGCCGACCTGCGCGACCACCAGCTCAGCGACGGCACGCAGCGCCTCGTCCTCGATCCGGGCGACCGGCACGATGCCGTCCCCGTTGAAGGGCGTGGCGGCGAAGACGGCCGCCGTCTGCATGGCATCGTGGACCGACAACGTACTCGCATCGGGCTTGCCCAGATCGCGCAGCACCGCGCGGGCCGCGGCGGCGATGCGCGCGCCGTCCTCGGTCGCCGTATTGATCGAGGCGACGCTGAGGTCACCACCGCGCAACAGGACACCGGGGTCCGTCACCAGCTGCGTCGCCCAGCGGGCGGCCGCCACCAACTCCGGGGCGCGGATGCGTCCGTCGCCGTCGGCATCGAGCAAGCGCAACGTGGCCTCGTCGGCTTCCAGCCCCTGCACGGGGCAGGCCAGCGCCACCCAGAGCTTCGGGTCCAGCTCGCCGAGGTGCACCAGGTCGGCGCCCGACTCAATGGAAACCTGGTCGGCGCCACCAGCGCGGAAGAAGCGCCAGCGATGGGAGGAAGTGGCTGCGGACATCGTCGCTCCGGTGGATTGAGGGTGACCGCTGGAATCGTAGCGCGATGAGCTGGCGAGCAACAGACCGCGGTGCCCGGTACACACGCCGTATCCGCGGTCCCGCGCGGTCCTGTGGTGGCAGCCCTGCACCCGACATATCGTTCCTCGCAGCCCACGGGCACTCCCAGCCTCCTCAATCCACGGCGTATGCGTCGGACCATCCTCGGCCAAGTCGGTCTCTGTTCTGCGGTCCTCCTGCTGACCGCCTGCGTCGCGCCTCGGAGCGGGACCTCGTCGCGCGATCAGGGCGTCGCCTCGACCACCGGGCTGGTGGTCTCGACCGATGCGATCGCCAGCGATGTGGGAGCGGCCATCCTGCGCCGCGGTGGCAACGCGGTGGACGCCGCCATCGCCACGGCCTTTGCGCTCGCCGTCACCCATCCGGCAGCGGGGAACATCGGCGGCGGCGGCTTCATGGTCATCCGCACGCCCTCGGGCGAAGCCACCACCATCGACTACCGCGAGGTGGCCCCGCAGCGCTCGACGCCCACCATGTATGTGGGCGCCGACGGGACCATCGACCGCGCGCTCACCGCGCAGGGGTACCTCGCGCCCGGCGTCCCGGGGACGGTGCGTGGCCTCGAACTGGCGCATCGCCGCTTCGGCGTGCTTCCGTGGCGTGACATCGTGCGCCCCGCGGCCGCGCTCGCCAGCGACGGGATCACCCTCACCGCATCGCTCGCCGCCTCGCTCAATGGGCAGCTCCGCGGCAGCATGGGACGCTTTCCCAGTTCGGTCGCCGCCTACGCAAAGCCCGGTGGTGGCACCTGGGTCGCCGGGGACCGACTCGTGCAACCCGACCTCGGCCGCGCCCTGCGGACCATCGCCGACGAGGGGCCTGAGGCCTTCTACCGGGGCTGGATCGCCGATTCGATGGTCGCCGACATACAGCGCAACGGCGGGATCATCACGCATGCGGACCTCGCCGCGTATCGCGCCGTGGAGCGCGCGCCGGTTCGCGGCTCGTTCCGCGGGTACGAGATCATCGGGATGCCGCCGCCGAGCTCGGGGGGCATCGCAGTCATCCAGATGTTGAACCTGGTCGAGCCCATGGGGCTGGAGCGCTCGGGACGCTGGTCACCGCGCACGTTGCATCACTTGATCGAAGTACGCCGCCTCGCCTTCCTCGACCGCGCGCGATACCTCGGCGACCCCGACTTCGCGGCCATTCCCACCGCGAAGTTGCTCGACCCCGGCTACGCCGCGACGCTGCGCGCGAGCATCGACAGCAGCCGCGCGGCGAGCTCGGTGGCACTGGGCCGCGACATCGTGACCGTGCCGACCGACCGCGAGAGCGACGAGACCACGCACTTCTCCGTGATCGATGGCGCCGGGATGGCCGTGTCGAACACCTACACGCTCGAGGCGAGTTACGGCTCCAAGGCCGTGGTCCGCGGCGCCGGCTTCCTGCTGAACAACGAGATGGGCGACTTCAACAAGTTGCCCGGGCTCACGAATCTCACCGGCGACATCGGCACCGCGCCGAATCTCATCGCACCGGGCAAACGCATGCTCAGCTCCATGTCGCCGACCATCGTCACCCGCGATGGCGCCGTGGTCCTGATCACCGGCTCGCCGGGCGGGCGCACGATCATCAACACGGTCTTCGATGTCGTGCTGAACGTGACGCTGTTCGGGATGTCGGGCCGCGAGGCGGTCGATGCGCCGCGACTGCATCACCAGTGGCTGCCCGATGCCGCGACCTTCGAAGCGGCGGCGGTCGACTCGAGCACCCTGCTCGCACTCCGCGCCATGGGCCACAGCGTGCGTGCGCAGGGGCGGCAGGGCGATGCCCACAGCATCGTGGTGGACCCGCGGACCGGCATCGCCTACGGCATCAACGATCGGCGGAGCGCGGACTCCAAAGCCTCGCGGTGACCTGCGCGACGTCCCCCATGCACCGGCCCCGTTTCGCGCACTATATCGGCATCGATTACTCCGGCGCGGCCGAGCCGACCACGCGACTCCCCGGGCTACGGGTCTATGTCGCCTCGACGACCGAGGCGGCGCGTGAGGTCCTCGCGCCGGGACGCTCGCCCCGGTGGTCGCGCGCCGAGCTGGCCGGGTGGCTCGAGGGATGGCTGCAGGACGCCGCCCCGACGCTGATCGGCATCGACCACGCCTTCTCGTTCCCGCTGGCCTACTTCGCCGAGCAGCAGCTGCCGCGGGACTGGGACCGCTTCCTCGACGACTTCGTCGCGCACTGGCCCACGCATCAGGTGTCGGTCGAGTCGTTGCGTGATGGGAACCCGCGCGAGGGGAACGCGCGCTGGCGGCGCTGCACCGAGCGGCGCGCGACGGGCGCGAAGTCCGTCTTCCATTTCGATGTCCAGGGCGCCGTGGCGAAGTCCACGCACGCCGGCCTCCCATGGCTGCGGCGGCTGCGGCGACGCTACCCCGCGCTGCACTGCTGGCCCTTCGACGGATGGGACCCGCCGGCGAACGCCCATGTGCTCGCCGAGGCCTTCCCCACCCTCGTGCGACGCCGCATCGCGCAGGACGGCCGCACCCCCGACCAGCACGATGCCTTCGCCCTGGCGACCTGGCTGCGCGAGGCCGACGCCGATGGCACGCTGGAGGCGGCATTCGCCCCCGCCCTCAGCCCCGTCGAGCGGGCGGCCGCCGTCGTGGAGGGCTGGATCCTCGGTGTGGGCCTGCCGGTACCACTGTAGATTCCAGAGAGACCCTCACCGTCGCTGCGCCCTCCATGCTCGCTTCAGTCTTCGCGCTGCTCCTCGCCGCCCCGCCTGCACCGTCATGCGTGGACGCGCCTCCGCCCCTGCGCGTGCAGACGGCCCCGCGCGATTCGTCCTTCGCGGCCCTCTTTGCCGCGGGGCAGCCCTACGACACCTTCGTCGCGCACGCCAAGGAGCGCCGCGCGCAGTGGGTCGCGCTGACCGAGGGCGCGGTCGTGCCCGCGGAGGCCGTGCGAGCCGTCACCGGCATCGCGGCCCCGCTGCGCGTGTTGATCGTGGCCATCGACGGCTGCTCGGACTCGGTGAATTCGCTGCCGTACATCGCCCGACTCCTCGGGCATGCCCCCTCGGTGCAAGTACGCGTGGTACTCCCAGACGCTGGTCGGCGCGTGATGGAGCGCTACCGCACGCCCGACGGACGCGCGGCCACCCCCACGCTGATCGTGCTCGATGCCGCCGATCACGTGGTCGGCTGCTGGGTCGAGCGGCCCACGGTGTTGCAGGACCTCGCGATCGCCGCGCGCGCCGCCGGCACCTTGGACCGCTATCAACAGACCAAACAACAGTGGTACGACACCGACCGCGGTGTCTCGATCTCGACCGAGGTCGCTGCCGTCATCCGAGGGGCGGCGACCGGTTCGCCCGTGTGCTCCGCGACTGCGGCACGCTGACCCTCTGCCCTCACCGCACCGTGTCCATGTCCGCCTCGCGTCGCTCCATCACGCCCCTGCTCTCGCTGCTCGCGGTCGCCGCTTGTGCGTCCGGCGTGAGCAGCACCACCCCCGCACCCGTGGTCCGCGCCCCCATCGTCACGACGGTGGACCCGCGCGAACTGACCGAAGCGCCCGGCGACTGGCATCGGTTGGACTACGCCACCGACGGCGTGCTGGGCGTCGGCAGTGAGCGGGCCCTGCGTGAGCTCTTGGCGGGCCGCCGCCCACAGCGCACGGTCGTCGTGGCCGTGATCGACGGCGGCACCGACACCACCCACGCATTGCTGCGGTCCAATCTCTGGCGCAACCCACGGGAGCGCGCCAACGGACAGGACTCCGACGGCAACGGCTATGTCGACGATCTCTACGGCTGGAATCTGATCGGCGGGCGCGACAGCTCGGTGCATCACGACACCTACGAGGTCACGCGCCTCTATGCGGCCTGCAACGGCCACCGCGCGGGCGCCGGCCTGCCGACGCCCCCGGCGTCGGAGTGCGCGATCCTCGCGACCGCCTACCGCGAGAAGCGCGCCGAGGTGCAGCAGACGCTGGCCCAGATCCGGCAGATCAACGGCGTGATG
This sequence comes from uncultured Gemmatimonadaceae bacterium, assembly GCA_964503275.1. GTDB lineage: Bacteria > Gemmatimonadota > Gemmatimonadetes > Gemmatimonadales > Gemmatimonadaceae > DASRAP01. The sequence goes on from CAZCZO010000011.1 coordinate 74,192, forward strand.
CAACAGATGCAGTCCACGTTGACCTCGGCCCTCGGCACGCCGCTCACGCGCGCGAAGGTCGAAGCCTTCCAGCCGACCACGCCACAGCTCACCCAGGCCAAGCAGGTGTGGTTGCAATTGGCCGACAACGGCCTCGACTCCGCGACGGTCGCCGAGGCCTTCACGGCCTACGACGGACAGTTCCGCTTCGGGCTCGACACCATGTTCGATCCACGTGGCATCGTCGGCGACAATTGGACCAACACGGCCGAGCGCCGCTACGGGAACGCCGACGTCATGGGGCCGGACGCCTCGCACGGGACGCACGTGGCCGGCATCATCGGCGCGCAGCGCGACACCGGCGCCATGCGCGGGATCGCCCCCAATGTGCAGCTCATGACCCTGCGCGCCGTCCCTGACGGCGATGAGCGCGACAAGGACATCGCGGCGGCCGTGCGCTACGCGGTGGACCACGGTGCCCACATCATCAACATGTCGTTCGGCAAGGCCTACTCGCCGCAGAAGGCCGCGGTCGATGAGGCCGTGCGCTACGCCGAATCGAAGGGCGTGCTGATCGTGCACGCGGCCGGCAACGATGGGGCCGACATCGATCAGAAGCCGTCGTTCCCCACGCCGTTCTACGCCGACGGTACCCGGGCCTCCCTCTGGCTCGAAGTGGGCGCCTCGAGTTGGCGCGGGCCGAGCGCGTTGGCGGCGAGCTTCAGCAACTACGGGAAGACACGCGTCGATCTGTTCGCGCCCGGCGACGATGTGCTCTCGGCCGTCCCCGGTGGAGGGACCAAGGCGCAGAGCGGGACGTCGATGGCCGCGCCCGTGGTCTCGGGCGTCGCCGCGCTGCTCATGGCGTACTTCCCCGAGATGACCGCCGCGCAGGTGCGCGAACTGATCCTCGCGACGGTGCGTACGATGCCTGGCCAACAGGTCGCGAAGCCCGGCACCCAGGGCGAGATGGTCCCCTTCAGCGAGCTCTCCCGCACGGGGGGGATCATCGATGCCTACGCGGCGGTGAAGCGCGCGCTCGACATCCGGCCGTAACCGCGAGGGCGCTACGGTCGGCCGAAGATCGGCTCGACGATCGTCACCGCCGCCACGGTCAGCACGACGAACATCAGCAGGTTGATCCACAGGCCCGCCGCCGCCATCTGACGGATCGTCACGCGCCCGCTCGCGTACACGATCGCCGAGGGCGGCGTCGCCACGGGCAGCATGAACGCGCAGCTCGCCGCGATCGCGACCGGCACCGCGAACACCTCCGGCGTCACGCCCATCGTCACGGCCAGCCCAATCACGATGGGCAGGAAGATCGACGCCGACGCGGTGTTGCTCGCGAACTCGGTGAAGAACAGCATCCCACCGGTGAGCAGGGCGCCGATCAGCACGGGGGGCCAGTGGCCTGCGGCGCCGAGCGCGTCGCCGATCCACGCTGCGAGCCCCGAGGCGGTGATCCCTTCGCCCAGGGCCAGTCCCCCGCCGAAGAGCAGCAACACGGACCACGGGATCGCTTCGAGGTCGGGCACGCGGAGCATGGGACCCGCGCGCCGGTCGCCTGCGGGAACGACGAACAGCAGCAGTGCGCCCGTGAGTGAGATCGACGCATCGGTCACGCCGGGGACATCGGCCGCGACGAAGGGCCGCAGGACCCATGCCGACGCGATCAGCAGCACGAGGAGCCCCACCGTCCATTCGCCGCGCGAGGCGCGGCCCAGCACGCGGCGCTCCGAGCGGATCAGCGCGTCACCGCCGGCGATGGGGGCATGCCCCACCCGAAAGAGCAGCCGCGTCGTGATCAGCCACGCCAACGGCACCCCCACCACGGCAACGGGCACGCCGAGCAACATCCACTGCGCGAAGCCCACGCTCCGGCCCGTGGTCTCCGTGAGCAGCCCCGCGACGATCGCGTTCGGTGGCGACCCGATGAGCGTGGCCACCCCGCCGATACCCGAGGCATAGACCAGCGAGAGCAACAGCGCCGTCGCGAACTGCGGGTGCACGGTGTCGCCCTCGCGCTCGGCGAGGCCGATCACGGCCAGCGCCATCGGGTACATCATCATGACGGTCGCCGTGTTGCTCACCCACATGCTGATGAAGCCCGTGGCCGCCATGAAGCCGCCGATCAACGCGGTGGGCGACGCCCCGACGGTCGAGAGGATCGCGAAGGCGATCCGCCGATGCAGCCCGCTGCGTTCGATGCCCTTCGCGATCAGGAACCCCCCGAGGAAGAGGAAGATCACGGGATTCGCGTAGGGCACCGCCGTCGCCTGCGGCGAGAGCACACCCAAGGCGGGGAACAGGATCAGCGGCAGGATCGCCGTGACCGGGAGCGGGACGGCATCGGTCACCCACCAGAGGCCCATCCACAGCAGCACCCCGAGCGCGAGCCACGCCGCCGGTGGCATGCTGTCGGGCGGCGGGAGCAGGCGCAGCAACGCCCACGTCAGCGGGCCGGCCAGGAGCCCGGCGCGGGCGACGCCCGGCAGCGGACCCTCGTGCACAGGCGCGGCGGGCGTCACGGCGCCGACCGATCTGTGGCGGCGGACTTCGCGTCGAGGGGTCCCATCAGGGCCGCATAGCGGCTGAGCGAGGTGGTGTGCTCAAGGCCGATGCGCAGCGCGATCGTCAGTGGCAGCGCCAGGAACGCACCAACGATACCGAAGGTCCAGCCCCAGAACACCAACGAGACGAGGATGACGATCGGCGACAAGCGCAGTTGCCGCCCGACGATGATCGGGTCGGCCACGTTGCCGATCGACACGTTCACCACCAAGTACACGGCCGTGAGCGCCAGCGCCGAGCCAGGACCGAGCTGCAGCAGCGCGACCCCGATCGCCGGCAACGCGGCGATGACCGACCCGACACTCGGGATGAAGTTCAGCACGAAGGCGAGGAAGCCCCAGAGCAGCGCGAAGTCCACGCCGAGGACCTGCGCACCGATGCCGATCAGCGTCCCGGTGGTCATCGAGATCACCGTCTTGAGGACCAGGTACCGCTGGATCTCCTTCAGCGTGGCTTCGGCGCCTTCCACCCCGCGCGCGTCCGGGCCCAGGACCCGCTTCACCTTGCGCGCAAAGGTCGGCGACTCCGCGAGAATGAAGATGAGGTACAGGAAGACCAGGAACACCGTCGTGGCGATCGAGGTCGCCTTGCGCGCGAGCCGGGCCGCGTAGTCCAGCACCCGCTGCGGTTCCACGAGGTCGGCGCGCAGCGAGGTCCCGATATCCACGCCGTAGAGCAGCAGCTTGGCCCGCAGCGCCTGCTCCAATTCGATGGCCCGCGAGATGTACACGGGCAACTCCGTGCGCAGCTCGGCCGCCGAGACCAGCAGGATCCCGCCGACCGCCGCCACCGCCGCCGCATTGAGCAACACCACGACGAAGATCGCCAATGGCGTGGGGACGCGGAGCCGCCGCAGGCCGTTCACCACGGGCAGGCCCAGCGCGGCGAGGAAGATCGCCAGCGCCAGCGGCATGAGGATCGGCGCGGCCGCCCGCAGGCCGGCGATGATCACGAAGAGCGCCGCGGTCGCCACCACGCCGCGGACCACCGGCCCCGAGAGGGCCGTCGAGAGTCGCGCAGGTACCGTCACGAGTCCCGCCGGCCCGTCCACGTGGCCGCCCTCAGCACCACCAACTCCATCAACACCACCGACGCGAGCCCGAACGGCATCAGCCAATCTTCCAGCGCCAGTGGCGCGACTCCGAGACAGGGATCCAGGACCTGCGAGTACCAAGAGAAGACGACCGAGTGCGCCGGTTGGTTGCGCGCGGCCTGCGCGCTCCCGCTCAGATCCGCCAGCGCCGCCGCACCGTCGCCACCGCCTCGTAGAGCTGATCGAAGGAGGTCAGGACGAAGAGCACATCCTGCAGACGGTCGATCGCGAAGGGCTGCGCCAGGACGGCATCGAGGTCGAAGGGGCGCCGATCGCAGCGGGAACCCAACGCATTGGCCGCATCACCGACCGACGAGATCAACCCGCTGCCGTAGATGCGCAGCGCGCCCCGCTCCTCGATCAGCCCGAACTCGACGGTGAACCAGAACAGCCTGGCCATCGCCTCCTGCTGCGCCGGCGTCGTGGCCGCGGCGGCGATGGCCCCGAACTGCTGCAAGAAGTCCGCGAAGATGGGATCACTGTGCAGCGGCACATGCCCGAACACATCGTGGAAGATGTCCGGCTCCGGCAGGTACTCCAGCTGCTCCCGCGTGCGCACGGTGATCGTCGTCGGGAAGCGGCGCTGCGCCAGGCACCGGAAGAACTGCGGCGCGGGCAGGAAGCCGCGCACGGGCACGGCGTTCCACCCGGTGCGTGCGTCGAGGCGGGCATTGACCTGCGCCAAGTCCGGCACCCGCGCCTCATCGAGCCCGATCGCCGCGGCGCCATCGAGGAAGACCCGGCTCGCGGTCTGCTCCAAGTCCGCCATGCGGCGCCGGTACAGCAGGCCCCACACCGCGTGCTGTTCATCGGTGTAGGCCGACCAGTCTTGAGTGAGGAACTCGGCGGGAGGCTGCGTGGCGTCGATGGTGTCCAACATGGTCTTGGGGATGGGGGAAACAAAAAACGGACCCGTGGAAGTTCCACGGGTCCGTGTACAGAGAAGGCGCGCGCTCGCTAGAACGCCACAGCTCTCCCGCGGCCCGTGGGGCGGGTCGCGCGATACCAATACCAGGCGGTGGTCGAGAGAGCGAACGAGCGCATGAAGGGAAGATGGTCAGCGGTGCCCGCTGCTGTCAATCGCTGCGACCGTATCGTGACCTGCCACACAGCCGCCGCCGTCCCGACCCTGCTAACTTTTGGGTTCCACGCTCACCCCCGAGACTCCGATGCGTCGTCCTGCCTTGCTCCTGCCCGCCGTCGTGCTCGCGACCGCGACCTTTGCCACCCGCGCCGACGCCCAGATCATGCGCGCCATCCAACGCAAGGCGGCGGACGCGGTCGCGCAAAAGGCCGAAGCCAAGCTCGATGCAAAGATCGAGCAGATGGCCGAGAAGGCCGTCAACGGTTCGTACGACGCGCTGTTCGGCGGCATCGAGTCCGGGGCCAGCGGCATGATGAAGCTCCCCGGCGATGCCAAGACGGCCGAACGCTACTCGTTCTCGATCGTGAGCACGATGACCCTCTCGAGCATCAACGCGTCGGGCAAGGAAGAGGGCGTCGCAACGATGAAGATGCACTTCAACCCCGCCGAGGCCTACACGGCGACGCAGGTGATCTCGCAGGACCTCAAGGACGCCGGCGGCAACGCCACCGTGATCTTCGACCTGGAGCACGAGGCCATGGTCATGTTGATGGAGGCCGAGGGCACCAAGTTCTCCATGGCCTATGGCTGGAAGGAGGCCGCGGCCGCCGCAGAGAAGGCCGCCGCGAAGGATGAGGTCAACTGGGAGGAGGCCGAGAGCTGGAAGACCTGGACGCGTATCGGCACGCGGACCATCGCGGGCTACAGCGCCACCGGCTACCGCAGCACCGACGGCGAGTCCACGGTCGAGATGTGGGTGACACGCGATGCGGCGCTCGGCGGTGCGAGCCTGTTCGGCGTGAATGGTGGCCTCAAGCAGATGCGCGGCAAGCTGCCCGAGGAGTACCCCACCGGCATGCTGCTCGAAATGACCGCGAAGGACGCGAAGGGCAATACGAGCCGCATGGTCACGACGAACATCGACACGCGGGCGTCGGTGCGCTTCACGATGTCGGACTATCCGCGCATGGGGATGGGGGCGAAGTAGGGGGGGGGGGGCGCAATCGGAGCCGTTGGGCTCCGCATGCGCATCGAGGTCGCCCCACCCGACTGAGCCACCAAGCGCTCCCACTCGCCAAACCGCGCTCCAGTCCGAGCCCCCCGCTCGCCCCGCACGCGCCCCCGCTCGCCCACCCCACGCCCCCGGCGCCCACCCGCACCGGGGGCCTTGCATTTCCCTAGTTATAACTATATAGTTATATATCAACATCTACACGAACCGACCGCGACCCATGCGACTCCGTTCCACGCACCACACCCTCGCCATCGCCCTGACCGCCGCCAGCACCGCCCTCGCGGTGCCCACGCTCAGTGCGCAACGCCTCGCCCTCGGCGAGGCCCTGGCCCGCGCCGACGCCGGCGCCTACGCCAACCGCGCGCACAGCGCCATGGCCGACGCCGCACGCGCGACCGCCAAGCTGCCGCTCAAGGGCATCCTCCCCTCGCTCCGCACCGAGGCGGGACTCATCCACACCACCGACCCCATTGGGGCCTTCGGCACCACGCTGCGTCAGCGCCGCATCACGCAGCAGGACTTCGATCCTGCCCGCCTCAACTTCCCCGAGACCGCCCGCAACGTGGTGGGCGCGCTGGTGGCCGAGGTCCCGCTGTTCAACGCGGACGCCTGGGCCGGGCGCAGCGCCGCGTCGCGCGCCAGCGACGCCGCGAGTGCCACCGCCGACTGGACGCGCCTGACCACCCGCACCGATGTGGTGCGCGCCTACTTCGGGAGCACGCTCGCGGCCGAGGTCGTCGCCACCTACGACGCCGGGGTCGCCGCCGCCCAGCGCCACGTGCGGCAGGCGCAGAGCATGGCCGAGCAAGGCCTCGTCACGCCGGCTGACGCGCTGCTCGCGCAGGTGAAGGCCGGCGAGGTCGAGACCGGTCTCCTGAAGGCGCAGGGCGATGCCGACGATACGCGCCGCGGCCTCGCCACGCTGCTCGGTCTGCCGGATCTCGACGCGACGCCGACGCTGGGCCTGCCGTCCTCCGACCGTGTGCGCGAGGTGGTGGCGCTGCTGCGCGATGGTGCGGCGAGCAGCACTCGCGCCGATCTCGTGGCCGCCGAGCGCCAGCGCGCCGCCGCGGAGGCCGATGCGCGCCGCGCACAGGGGCTCTTCCTGCCGCGCATCAATGCCTTCGCCCGCTACGACTGGAACGACCCGCGCCGCGCCTTCGGCGGTGAGCACAACTGGACCGCCGGCGTCATGGCAACGTGGTCCGTGTTCGGGGGCGGCAGTGAGCTGGCTGAGTCGCAGGTGGCCACCAGCCGCCGCCGCGCCGCCGACGCCATGGCCGATGGGGCCGCAGTACAAGCCGCGCTCGAGACCGCCCGCAGCAGCACCGCACTCGACGTCGCGCTGGCCCGCCTGACCATCGCCGACCGAGGCGTGCAGCAGGCCACCGACGCCGCGCGCATCGTCGCCCGCCGCTACGCCGGCGGGTTGGCCACCATCGTCGAGCTCTTCGATGCCACGGCGATGGAGACCCAGACCAAGCTCCACGCCAGTGCGGCGCGCTACGACGCGCTGGTCGCGCTGGCCCAGCACCTCCAGGCCACCGGGCGCGATCCCGGGGCCCTCCGACTCCTCGACTCCGACCGCTGATCTCCGCGAGATGCCGACCATGAAGCCCTTCGTCACTGGTTCCCTGCTCCTCACGCTGGTCACGGCGGCCGCCTGCGCCCCCGAGACCGCACCCGCCGACGCCGCGCCCGCGCCCCAGGGCCAGGGCACGCCGCTCGTGCTCGCCGACACCACCCTGCCCATCCCCATCGCCGTGAGCGCCGTCGCGCAGCCCGTGCAGACGGCCACGCTCAGCACCAAGGTGATGGGCGCCGTGACCGCCGTGCTGGTGCAGGCCGGCGACCGCGTCAGCGCCGGCCAGCCGCTGCTGCGCCTCGATGCCCGCGACCTCAGCGCCAAGCGCGTGCAGGTGGAGGCATCGATCGCCGCCGCCGAAGCGATGCAGCGCGAGGCCGAACTGATGGCCGGCCGTATGCGCGCGCTCTACGCCGACAGTGCGGCGCCCAAGGCACAACTCGATGCGGCCGAGGCGGGACTGGCCCGCGCCACCGCCGGCCTGCGCGCCGCGCGCGCGGGGCTCGATGAGCTCAGCGCCATCGAGTCGTATGCGACGATCACCGCGCCCTTCAGCGGCGTGGTCACGCAGCGCTTCGTCGATGTGGGCGCACTGGCCGCACCCGGTGCGCCGTTGCTCACGGTCGAGGACCACAGCCGACTGCGCGTCAGCGCCACCACCACGGCCGATGTCGCGAAGGGCCTGCGCAGCGGCACCACGCTCGACGCCACCATCGAAGGCGTGACCGTGCCAGCGACTGTGGAGGGTGTGGCGCCCGCGCCTGGCCGTTCGCTGACGGTGATCAACGCGATGGTCAGCAATCGCGACGGTGCGCTGGTGCCTGGCGGCGTCGCCACGCTGGCCGTGCCCGGTACCGCGCAGCGCGTGCTGTTGGTGCCCGAGGCGGCCATCCGTCGCGAGGGCGACCTCACCGGCGTGACGCTGCGTGGCAGCAACGGCGACGTGACGCGCTGGATCACGGTGGGTCGCCCCGTCGGCGCGCAGCGTGAGGTGCTGAGCGGACTGCGCGCCGGTGAGACCGTGCTGATCCCCACGGGCGCGCCCTCGGTGTCGCCTGCCACCACCTCGGCCGGGAACTGATCATGGGCATCGCTGGCAAGATCGCCAAGGCCTTCCTGCAATCGAAGCTCACGCCGCTGGTGACCATCGCGTCGCTGGCCGTGGGGTTGATCGGGATGCTGGCCACGCCTCGGGAAGAGGAGCCGCAGATCTCCGTCCCGATGATCGACGTGATGATGGCCCTCCCCGGGGCCGGCGCCGCCGAGGTCGAGAACCTCGTCACGCGCCCGTTGGAGCGCCGCATGTGGGAGATCGGCGGCGTCGACAACGTGTACAGCATGACCGGTGAGGGCTACGCGCTGGTCACCGTCCGCTTCGCGGTGGGCGAGGATCAGGAGCGCTCCATCACCAAGGTGCAGGCCAAGCTGATGGCCGGCATGGACCAGGCCCCCACGGGCGCCATGCCACCGCTGGTCAAGGCGCACAGCATCGACGACGTGCCGACCATGACGCTCACGCTCTCGTCGGCGCAGTACACGTCCAATGAGCTGCGCAAGCTGGCCGTGCACCTCGAGGATGAGATCCGCACGGTGGAGAACGTCGCCTCGACCTTCGTGACCGGCGGCAGCCCGGCGCGCATCGAGGTCACGCTGGACCCGGCCCGCCTCGCGGCCCGCGGCATCGCCCCGGGCATGGTGGCCCAAGCCCTGCGCGGCGCCAACCAGCGCCTGCAGGCCGGCGAGTTCGCCGCCGCCGACAGCGTCCTGCTCGTCGAAGTCGGCGCCGTCCTCGCCTCGGCGTCCGATGTGAGCAACGTGGTGGTGCACAGCATGAACGGCCGCCCGGTCTTCGTGCGCGACGTGGCGACTGTCGAGGAGGGCTATGGCGACCCGACATCGTACGTGTCGCACACCACTGGCGTGGGCCAGAGTGCTGCGGCGGTGACGATCAGCGTGGCCAAGCGCCCCGGCGCCAATGCCACGGTCGTGACGCACGCCGTGGCCGAGCGGGTGGAGCAGGCCAAGGCGCGGCTGCTGCCGGAGGAAGTTGCTCTCACGGTAACGCGCGACTACGGCGAGACGGCCGCGGAGAAGGCCGACGAGCTGATCCTGCACCTGCTGATCGCCACCCTCTCGGTGACCATCCTGGTGGGCCTGTTCCTGGGCTGGCGCGAGGCGCTGGTCGTGCTGGTGGCCGTGCCCGTCACGCTCGCACTCACGTTGTTCGTCTACTACGCGCTGGGCTACACGCTCAACCGCATCACGCTGTTCGCGCTCATCTTCTCGATCGGCATCCTCGTGGACGACGCCATCGTCGTCGTCGAGAACATGTACCGCCACATGAGCCGCGGCGACACCACGCCCGAGGTCGCAGCCGTCGAGGGCGTGGACGAGGTGGGCAACCCCACCATTCTGGCCACGCTGACGGTGATCGCAGCGATCCTGCCCATGGCCTTCGTCAGTGGGATGATGGGCCCCTACATGCGGCCCATCCCCGTGGGCGCGTCCGTGGCCATGCTGGCGTCGCTGGCCGTGGCCTTCGTGATCACGCCCTGGATCGGCCTCAAGCTGCTGCGCGGTCATGTGGTCAAGCACGCGGCGGCGGGCGGCGGCGCACCGGGCGCCGTCCTGGACCGCGCCCACGAGCCAGAGGAAGGCGGCCGCTTCGGGGTGTTCTACGGCAAGCTCATGCGGCCGCTCATCGCGCAACGTGGCAAGCGGAACACGTTTTACGCCCTCACGCTGCTGTTGCTCTTCGCGTCCATGGCGCTGGTGGCCGTGCGGCTGGTGCAGGTCAAGATGCTGCCCTTCGACAACAAGTCGGAGTTCCAGGTCATCGCCGACCTGCCAGAAGGCACGACGCTCGAGACCAGCCAGGCGCTGGGCGACGCGCTGAGCGCCTACCTGCACACGGTGCCCGAGGTGGTCTCCACCGAGGTGTACGCCGGCGTGGCCGCGCCCTTCAACTTCAACGGCCTGGTGCGGCACTACTTCCTGCGCCGCGGCGCCAACGTGGTCGACGTGCAGGTGAACCTCGCGGCCAAGCACGACCGCAAGCGGCAGAGCCACGCCATCGCGGTGGCCGTGCGCCCCGGGCTGGACTCGATCGGCCGCCACTTCGGCGCGTCGATCAAGGTGGCCGAGATCCCGCCGGGCCCGCCGGTCATGAGCACGTTGGTCGCCGAGGTCTATGGCAAGGACGATGCGCAGCGCTTGGCCGCGGCCGTCGCGGTCAAGCAAGTGTTCGAGCAGACGGAGGGCGTGGTGGACGTGGACTGGACCGTCGAGGCCGCGCAGGGCAAGTGGCGCTTCGTGGTGGACCGCGTGACCGCGGCGCAGGCCGGTGCCGGCGTGGAGCAGGTGGTGCAGACCGTGTACCTCGCGCTCTCCGGCGCAGCGGTGGGCACGGCCGTGCGTCCCTTGGCGAAGGAGCCCGTGACCATCGTGCCGCGGCTGGCCCTGGCGGATCGCTCGTCGGTGGAGGCGCTGTTGGCCACGCCCATCGCGACGGCGACGGGGCCGCAGCCGCTGGGCCGCTTCGTGAAGGTGGAAGAAGGCACACGCGAGGGCCTGCGCGTGCGCAAGGACCTGCGCCCCACGATCTACGTCACCGCCGACGTGGCCGGCAGCATCGAGGCGCCGGTGTACGCCATCCTCGCGATGAACGCGGCGCTGGATACCGTGCGCGTGGACGGTGAACCCATCGCCATCTACAACGCCTCGGCGCCGGACCGATTGGACGAACTCGCCATCAAGTGGGACGGCGAGTGGCAGGTGACGATCGAGGTGTTCCGGGATCTGGGCCTGGCCTTCGCCATCGTGCTGCTGCTGATCTACGTGCTGGTGGTGGGCTGGTTCAAGAGCTTCACCATCCCGCTCGTGATCATGGCGCCCATCCCGCTGACGCTGGTGGGCATCCTGCCGGGCCACGCGCTGACCGGGGCGTTCTTCACGGCCACGTCGATGATCGGCATGATCGCACTGGCCGGCATCATCGTGCGCAACTCCATCCTCCTGGTGGACTTCATCCAGCTGGCCGAGGAGCGTGGGCGCTCGCTGGAGGAGGCCGTGATCGAGGCCGGTGCCGTGCGCTTCCGTCCCATCGCCCTCACCGCGGCCGCCGTGGTCATCGGCGGGCTGGTGATGGTGCTCGACCCGATCTTCCAGGGCCTGGCCGTGGCCCTGATGTCCGGCGCGATCGTCGCCACCCTCCTCACCATGGTCGTCGTGCCGCTGCTCTATTGGGAGCTGCGCCGGCGGCAGACCGGAGCCACCGCATGAAACTGCTCTTCCTCATCCACAGTGGGCCGTCCCCCGCGGCGGTGACGGCCCTGCTCGAGGCCAACGGGGCCCCGGGCTACACCATCCTGGACGACGTGACGGGCAGCGGGCCCAGCGGCAAGCTGGCCGGCACCCGGGCCTTCCCCGGCACGGCGACCATCCTGTTGTCGGTGCTGCCGGAGGAGCGGCTGGAGCCGGTGCGGGCGGCCCTCAGGGCCTACCGTGACCAGCTGCCCGCGGGCGAGCACCTGCATGTCGCGACCGTTCCCATTGAAGACTACTTTTAACTCTTGGAGTACATGACCATGTGTCCTGATGGCCTGATCCGTCGTTTCGCTGGTGTGTTCGTGATGCTCTCGGTGGCGCTCGGCACCTGGGTGAACCCGTGGTTCTTCGCGTTCACGGCGTTCGTGGGCTTCAACCTGGTGCAGTCGAGCGTCACCAACTTCTGCCCGTTGGAGAAGATCCTGGCGCGCGTCGGCGTGTTCGGCTGCTCCACTCCCTCTCCCCGCCGCTGAGCGCGAGGCTCCCGTGGCCAAGACGATGTCTCCCGAGCTGATCGACCTCGTGGCCGAACGCTTCAAGGCGCTGGGCGACGCGGCGCGGCTGTCGTTGCTGAACGCCCTGCGCGGTGGTGAGCAGTCGGTGACGGAACTCGTCGAGGCCACGGGCCTCACGCAGGCGAATGTGTCGAAGCACCTGGCGCTGCTGCACACGTTGGGCTTCGTGACGCGGCGCAAGGAGGGCGTGTTCGCGTATTACGCACTGGCCGACCGCGAGATCTTCAACCTGTGTGATGTGATGTGCGGGCGGATCGAGGCGGAGACGAAGGCGCGGGCGCGGGTGTTGTCGGGGCGGTAGGGGTGCGCGCGGCCACGGCCCCGTTCACTCCATCACACCGTCGCGGTCAGCGGCTGAGACGGCCAGACGGATTCCTCATGTCGCGGCCGCCATGAGAGCGAGATCGAGAGCCGGCGCCCCGAGGCCGCACAGCCGCTCAGATACCGATTGATGAGGCTCTGGTCCGGCAGCTCCGTCGCTTCCGCGATCGCCTTGACGTACTCGACGGTTGACGCATCGCGCCGGATGGTCACAGAGCGCTTGGGGGGCTGCGCGTGAGGGGGCTTCGTGGCCTCGAAGACCGTGCGTGCCTCGGTAGGCTGCACCCCAGTTTGCCGAAGACCCGAGAAACGCGGTATCTTGCGCCACCTCCCGTCACGACCGATCCCGCTACCCCGGACCTGCGATGAGCACCCTCGAGCGTCTCGCCGGTGCCCTCGCAGACCGATACACCATCGAGCGTGAGCTCGGTGCGGGCGGCATGGCCACCGTCTACCTCGCCCAGGACCTCAAGCACGACCGCCAGGTCGCCATCAAGGTCCTCAAGCCCGAACTCGCCGCCGTCCTCGGTGCTGATCGCTTCGTGGTCGAGATCAAGACCACCGCGGCCCTCCAGCACCCGCATATCCTGCCGCTCTTCGACTCCGGCAGCGCCGACGGCTTCCTCTTCTACGTGATGCCCTTCATCCAGGGAGAGACGCTACGGCGCAAGCTCGATCGCGAGACCCAGTTCGGCATCGACGAAGCCATCCGCATCGCCCGCGACGTGGCCGACGCGCTCGACTACGCGCACCGGCACGGCGTGGTGCATCGCGACATCAAGCCCGAGAACATCCTGCTCCACGACGGCCGGCCGATGGTGGCCGACTTCGGCATCGCGCTGGCGCTCTCAGCCGCCGCAGGGGGCCGGATGACCGAGACCGGCCTGAGTCTCGGCACGCCGCACTACATGAGCCCCGAGCAGGCGACCGCCGACAAGGAGATCTCGGGTCGGAGCGACATCTACTCGCTCGGCAGCGTGCTGTACGAGATGCTCGCCGGGAATCCGCCGCACGTGGGGAACTCCGCGCAGCAGATCATCATGAAGATCATCGCCGAGTCGGTCGAGCCGGTGACCAAGTACCGGAAGTCCGTGCCGCCGAACGTGGCGGCGGCGGTGGCGAAGTCACTCGAGAAGCTGCCGGCCGATCGCTTCGAGAGTGCCAAGGCGTTCGCCGAGGCACTTGGCAACACGGCGTTCACGACGATGCATGCGACCGGCGTTGGTGGCGGCGTGGGTGGGCGCTCCTACAAGCGCGCCTTCATCGCGATGTCGATGGTGGCCGCGGTGGCGCTGGTAGCAGCGGGCGTCGCCTGGTTCCGGCCGACACCGGAACCGTTGGTCACACGCCAGCACGTCCAGGTCTTGCAGCGTCCGGTGAGCGCTGGGCTTGCGTGGCTGTTGGCGATCTCGCCGGACGGCGGCGCGATGGTCTATGTGGATACCATCGGTGGCACGCAACAACTCTGGCTCAAGGAGCGCGACCGGCTCGACGCCACCCCGCTGGCGGGCACGACGGGTGCGGCCGCACCGACGTTCTCGCCTGATGGTGAGTCCATCGTGTTCGTTGCCGAGGGTAAGGTCAAGCGCGTACCACGACTCGGCGGCTCGGCGATCACCGTCGCCGATTCGGCGAACACCGCATTCCCGGCGATCGCATGGCTCGACGATGGGACGATCCTCTTCACCGCTCCGGATTACAGTCTCCGCGCCATCAGCGTGGACGGCGGCGCACCGAGAAGCTTCTCTGCGCTGGATTCCCTGATCCGCGGCGTCTTGGTCCTGACGCCGTTGCCGGGAGGCCGCGGGGCGCTGATGACCTCGTGTACCGGGGGTTGTGTCGAGTCCGATCTCCGCGTGATCGACCTTCGTTCTGGCGAGGTCCGGATCCTCGCTGACGACGCGCTGCAGGGGTGGTACGTCGCGAGCGGCGACGTCGTGTTCGCTCGCCGGGACGGCGGCGTGTTCAGTGCGCCGTTCGATCTCAAGACCCTGGCGTTTCGCTCCGCGCCGACTCCGGTCTTGGACGGTGTCCGTGCGAATGGCGCAGCTGCCGATATGGTGCTGACACCGAACGGCACGCTGGTGTACGTGGCCGGCGTCGGCACCGGGTCTCGGGGAGTGGAAGCCGTCTGGGTGACACGCGAGGGCGTCGCCTCACTCATCGACTCCAGTTGGTCGTTCATTGAGGTGACCGGTGGCGGCATGGCACTCTCGCCAACCGGCGACCGGCTCGCCGTGACGTCGCTTGCTTCAGGGGGTGAGGACATCTGGATCAAGCAGTTGCCCGCGGGGCCATTCACCCGCTTGAGTTTCGCCGGACAGAATTTTCGCCCGTTCTGGACCGCCGACGGCCGCTCCGTGGCCTACCTCTCTGACAAGGCGGAAGGCAACCGAGACCTGGTGATGCAGCGCGCCGACGGCAGTGGCGCCCCGGTCGTGATCATCGATGCTGAGCGGATCATCGACGAGGCGATCCGAACACCTGACACGACGCGCTTCGTCGTTCGTCTCAGCGGTGAGTCGAACGATCTTCACCTGGTGACGCGCTCCGCGGATCGCGCGGCGACGATCCCACTCGTCGCGTCCGAGCGCTTCAATGAGAGGACTCCGGCGCTTTCCCCGGATGGACGCTACCTCGCCTACACGTCGAACGAGTCGGGCAGGTTCGAGGTGTTCGTGAGGCCGTACCCCAATGCAGACGGCGGCAAGTGGCAGGTCTCGCGCGACGGCGGAGAGGAACCCAAGTGGTCACACAGCGGCCGGGAGCTGTTCT
Organism: uncultured Gemmatimonadaceae bacterium; assembly: GCA_964503275.1. Lineage (GTDB taxonomy): Bacteria > Gemmatimonadota > Gemmatimonadetes > Gemmatimonadales > Gemmatimonadaceae > DASRAP01. The sequence continues at coordinate 89,459 of CAZCZO010000011.1, forward strand.
ACCGCAACGGGAGTCGCGAGCTGGTGGCCGCCAACGTGACCCTTGGCGCGACGTTCGTGCTCGGCGAGCAGCGCGCGCTGTTCTCGACAGCAGGCTACGTGCGCTCGAGCACGAACGTGCGGTATGACGTGGCGCCCGATGATCGCCGGTTCCTGTTCCTCCGCTTTGTCGGCACGGGCGCCGGCAGCGGCGGGGCGAGTTCCGATCCCCTGACGGTGGTCAAAGTGGACAACTGGCTCACCGAGTTGAAGGCGGGGGGAGCGCGGCGCTGAGGGACGTACTCGTTGGCTTCGCCGCCGACCCCATTCGCCTGCGCCCAGGGCATGCTGCGCGCGCCGATCCCCACTCCTCAGACGATCGCGCGTGGCTCGCTTCCACGCGAGATATCGAGGCCGGCGAGGAGATGTTCGTCGCTCTCCGGACGATCGTGTCGGAGACAGTGTCGGCGTAACCGACGCCCGACCAGGCACGCGCCGGTTTAACGCGCCGCCATCATCTCGCTCAGCCGCGCGGCGAGCGGGATTGCTGCGTAGCGTTCCGCGTGGGCCTGCGCAGCCTTGAAGGCTGGCGCGACAGACCCATGCTCCCGCCACGCGCGCCAGTACGCGTGCGCATGCGCCGTCGTCGCGACGTACGCGTTCCCGAGCTCCACAGACCGACTGAGCCACTTCACGACGTTCTGCTCGTCACCGAGCGCTGCGAATCCTGCCGCGACGAGTTCCGTGTACTGCCAGTCGTTCCACAGCACCGCGGCCACTGCCGGCGTCAGCGCCGACTGCGCGGCCGCCGCATCACCACTGATCGCCGCGACCTGGAATCGCGCCATCTCCACCAGCGGATCAGCAGGAAGCACCCGAACACGTTCGAACACTCTGCGAACGTGCTCGGCGTCTCCGAGGGCATAGCCCGCCATGATCTGGAACAGCAGGTACGGCAACTCCGGCACGTTCCCAAGTCTCGCTCCGAACTCAGAGCGCAGGCGCTCCGGCTCCGCTCGGAATACGTGCACTGCACGAAGGCAGAGCTCCGCGTAGCCGTTGCCGTGCGCCCGCGTCACCGCATCGGCCAAGACCTGCGCGGGCTCGACTCGTCCCGAGAACAGCAGGATGATGGCGTACCAGACCCCGACGTCCTCATCGGTCGGCATCGCGTCGTAGGCGGCCGCGAGTCCGCGGAGCGCCCCATCGGTGTCGCCACGCGCGGCGGCTACGAGCCCACGAATCTCGTTGACATACGGGCTCGTCGGCGCGATACGTTCGATGGCAGCTGCGTATCCGAGCGCCTTGTCCAAGTACGTCACGTCACCCGACACACCGTGGTTCACCGCCGCCCAGCAGGCGCGTCCGAGTCCGCGCAACACGAAGACATTCTGCGGCTCCAGGCGCGACGCCTCAGCGAGGTGTGACATCGCGCGCTGGAATCCCGACACGTTGAATGCCTCGAGCCCCTCGCGCGCCCTGAGGTACTCGTCGTAGGCAGCGCCGCTGAGGATCGGATGCTCAAGTAGCGCCGCCTGCTCGTCAGCAGTGAGGCGTAGTCGCAACGCGTCCACGATGGCCTGCGCGACACGATCTTGCATGTCGAAGACGTCGTCGAGCGTACCGTCGAACCTCTCAGACCAGAGCGTGTGATCCCTCTCCGCCTCGAGCAGCGACACCGCGATGCGTATACGAGCCCCCGCCTTGCGCACACTGCCCTCGAGCAGGTGCGTGACCCCGAGTGCGCGCGCGATGTCCGCCGGTGGCCCCGTGCGCTCACGATACTGTGCGACGCTGGTCCGTGACCGCACGCGCAGCGCCGAGACCTTGGACAGCATGAGGATGACCTCCTCGGTCAGCCCGTCGGCGAAATAGCCGTTGTCCGCATCGGCGCTGAGGTTCGCGAACGGGAGCACCGCCAGCGATGGCCCTCTGGCCGCCGGTACAGCGCTCACATCGCCCAACGCCTCGGCAAACGCAGACGCCGTGGCGAAGCGCTCCGCGGGATCCCGGGCGAGCGCCTTCGCGATGGCCGCATCGCAGCGCGCAGGCGTGTCGGCACGGCGCGAGGAGACCCGCGGCGCATCTTGGGTGAATCGTTGAACGAGGATGGCCTCATAGGTCGCACCCGTGAAGGGCGGCGTGCCCGTGAGCAGTTCAAAGCAGATTGCTCCCAGCGCATAGATGTCGGAGGACGGGCCCAGCGTGCGCTCTCCGGTGGCCTGCTCCGGCGACATGTAGACTGGCGTTCCGACCGCCACGCCCGTTTGGGTGAGACGTTGCGCGATCGGGGCACCGGTGCTCGCGGCGATGCCGAAGTCCGCCAGCAACGCATGCTCGCCGCTCAGCAGGATGTTCTCCGGTTTCAAGTCTCGGTGGAGGATACCGCGCTCGTGTGCATACGCGAGTGCACCGGCCACCTCCCGCACATAGCGCAGAGCCTCCGCCACGGGGAGCGGACCACCGCGCTCTATGCGCGCCCGCAGCGTCTCGCCTTCGATGCGCGGCATGACGAAGAACAGATGGCCGCCCGCGTCGCCGGAATCGAACACCGGCACGATGTGCGGATGCTGCAGCTTCGCGGTGACGCGAATCTCGCTTAGGAATCGTTCGGCGCCGAGCGATGCGCTCAACTCAGGGTTCAGCACCTTGATGGCGACGTCACGATCATGACGCAGATCCAGCGCGCGGTAGACCGTGGCCATACCGCCGGTACCAAGTTCACCCTCAATACGGTAGCGGTCGGCCAAGGCGGCAATCAGCCGTTCCGGAATCTGGCTCATAGCGGATGAAGCTATATCGCCGACGCCCCTCGTGCGACCACGTTGGTCTTGCCGGCCTCGCGCCTGCACGGGGACCACGAGCAGGTCGCTACGAGTTACTGAGGGAGCGAGCGGCGAGCGCCACTCGCTTCCTGCCATCTCCCTGTCGTCTAAGCGCGCGGGTCGGCGTAACGCTGGTGTCTTGCCACAACGGCGTCCAACAGTTTGCGGGCAGCGACGGAAGGGAGCACGCCCGCAGACCTTGCATCCGTTGTCAACAGCAAGACCGTATTAGGCCTCACGCGAGGGTAGCCCGATACTGGACTGGATCGAGCGCGCAAGTTTGCCAAAGCGAGCCTGGGAGCACAAACACCTTCGGCTCCGAACGGAACTTGAAGAGGCGGTAGAGTCGAAACTGCTCTGCACGCTCCACAGAGACCGCCACCTCTCGCTTCGAGGCAAAGAATGGCGTCATCGCGCCAAAGCTCGTGGTCTTAACTTCGATCAGCCGCTCGCTGCCGTCGGGATCGAACGACGAGATATCGTAGCCCAGGCCATCGCCCTGAGTCTGGGCCACATGCTCGACACGCTCCGCGAGATGACGCGCCCCCGCCTCCCACAGGCGCCGATGCTCCAACTCCATCACGAAGAGCTCACCGGCGGCCCCAAGCGATGCGTTCCGCGACTCACGTTCGAGATAGTTGGTACCCAAACGAGGCATAGGTGGAGGATGGACGCGCTCGTAGGTCCGATCAGGGTGCGGCTCGCGCACCGGTGCTGGAACGAGAATATCGGAGAGATCGCGCGCTACCTTTACGGCTTCGACCGTAGCGTTCACGACGGTCGCCGCCGCGTCAATCATCGGCGTATCGGCGACGAGCTGTGCGACGACCTCACTCCGAAGCCGATCTTGATAGTTCGCGCGAGGTTTGTAGCCGTCGATGTACGGAAAGCCCTGTTCGATCAGAATCGCTGAGATGTTCTGATGCTTGAACTCGATGGCGCCGGCCGACCGTCCATTTAGCAGGACTTGGAGACGTCGATTGTGATCGCGCTTGCTATACCGCTCGCCCCGGAGCTCATGTCCGAGCATTGCGAAATAGTCCGCGACCGTGGCCGCGACTTCCTCCTGCGACCAATCCTCAGCCACGGGTAGTCTTCACACTAGTGTCTGGTTGAGGCGTAACGTGAGCTTCTGCTGCGAGCGCTTCCATAAAGATGCGGTTGTGGGGCCCCAGTAGACCTCGTACTAAGATGAGGCTGGGGCCCCACAACCGCTACACTAGCTGCGCTCGTCGGCAGCAAGCGTCGTTATAGTGCGCGTCGCGATCCTGTCAGAATCGGGAACGGCGGCGTTCAGTGTTCGGAGGCGTGAGACGCCAATGGAAGCCTGGCCGTTCGACCCTGTCTTGCCGCGATTCTCCCAAGGCGCGCTGCCAGGCCCGTTATATATCTCGTCGAACGAGCCATCCGGGCGAAGTGCAAGCACGATCAGGAAATCGGGCTCAGAGCGCATCGCCACGGATTTGCCCTGCGTCGCCTTGATCTGGATGAGGCGCCCGGCAGAGTCAGTAGCATCGTGTCGCTGCGTCGAGTTCGGCAGGAGCTCGAGGCCGTAGCGACTGGCTGCGAGCACCTCGCCAAGTGAACCGACGAGATGGCCGTCGGGCGTGAACTTCCTGCCGGGAAAGCGAGCTTCCAGCTCCGAGACAATCTCGTACAGCCGACCAACCAATATTGGGATGTGGGAAACGTCGGTCACTGCGGAGTGGGTCGGAGTCGCTATAACGTCGAATTACCTCGTCAGCATATCCCGCGAAGCTGCGACGATTCCGCATCTGGCCGCGGCCTATCTCCAACCTGCAGTTCGGCCCAAAGCCTCGCAAGCAGCCGCACGACAACGACTTGGGACACCGTTGCGACTTGCTCGACGCGGCCTAAGCACGGTCGGCCTAAGCAGACGATGTTGCCAGAACGCGTAGAGGGGCATGGGTGCGAGACCAGCCCGGCTGAGCTCGCCCCGCGCCCCCCTCAGATCGCCTTGAACTCATCGAACGGCTGCCGACACGCCTTGCACACGTGGATCGCCTTGCACGCCGTCGACCCGAACTCACTCTTCAGCTCGGTATCCCGCGACCCGCAGAACGGGCAGGCCACCGGTGCCCGGCGCCGCGTCAGCGTGATCAGCCCGCCCGCCTCCGCCTTCCCCGGCGGCGCGATGCCATACGCGCGCAGCTTCTCGCGCGCCTCAGGCCCGATCCACTCCGTGGTCCAGGCCGGCGCGTAACGCACCTCGACGTCGACCTGCGTCGCTCCTGCGTCGGTCAGCGCGCGGATCACATCGGCCTCCATCTCGCGCATCGCGGGGCAACCGCTGTACGTGGGCGTCATCACCACCGTCACGCGGTCACCATCCAGCACCGCGTCACGCACCACGCCCAGTTCCACCACCGAGATCACCGGCACCTCGGGGTCCATCACGGTGCTCAGCACCTCGAACACGGCGTCACGCGTCAGCATCGCAGCCTCCTCAGCGGCACGCGCGGCGGACGCGGCCGCGCGCCCGGCTCACCAGCTGGCCCCGGGATGCGCCCGCGCCACGCTCTGCATCTCGGTCAGCAAGTGGCCCAACGCCTCGGTGTGCCGCCCGCGCCGGCCGCCCACACGCATGGGCCCGTCCGCCGGCCGCGTCAGCGTCGCCTCGGCAAGCACCTCATTGACCATCGCGTCCCATCGGCTCTTGAGCGCGGCATAGTCCACCGCGATGCCCTGCGCCGCCACGGCGGCGTCCACCGCGTCAGGCACGAACAGTTCGCCCGTGAAGCGCCACAGTTCGTCCAGCGAGCGCTGCACCCGCGCGTGGCTCTCCTCCGTGCCGTCGCCCAACCGGATGACCCACGCCGAGCTGTGCCGCAGATGGTACTTGTCCTCCTTGAGCCCCTTGGCCGCCAGCGCGGCCAGCTCCGCGTGCCCGCAGCCGGCCAAGGCGTCGAGCAGCAGCACGGAGTAGGCATCGAACAGGAACTGCCGCACCATCGTGAAGCCGAAGTCGCCCTTGGGCAGCTCCACCAGCAGGCAATTGCGGAACTGCACCGGATCGCGCCAGTAGGCCAGGTCGTCCTCGCTGCGCCCCTGCCCCTCCGCCGTGCCCGCCAGCGCCAGCAGCGGCGCGGCCTGCCCGATCAGGTCCAGCGCGATGTTCGCCGTGGCGATGTCCTCTTCGAGGATGGGTCCGTGGCCGGTCCACTCGCTCAGCCGATGCCCCAGGATCAACCGGTCATCGCCCAACCGCAGCAGGTAGTCGGCCAGCGGATTCGAGACCGGCGCCTCGCGCGGCGCACCGATCTTGGGCGGCGCGCCCTTCGGCGCCACGACCGGTTCGCCCGACGCTTCCTCGTGTCCGCTCAAAACATCCTCACGCCGCGCGGCGCCACGTAGAACTGCGGGTGCCGGTACGGCTTGTCGTTCCCCGGGTCGAAGAACGGCCCCGCATCACTCGGCGCCGAGGCGACGATCGCCGTGCTCGGCACCACCCACAGCGACACCGCCTCGCCGCGCCGCGCGTACACGTCGCGCGCGTTCTGCAGGGCCTGCTCCGCGTCGGCCGCGTGCACCGAACCGGCGTGCTCGTGCGGCACGCCCTTCTCACCCTGCGTGAACACTTCCCACAACGGCCATTGCGAGTCGCTCATGTCACGCCACCTGCGCGCCGCGCGCGCTGTGCTTGGCCGCGTAGGCACTGGCCGCCGCCCGCACCCACTCGCCCTCGGCGTGGGCCTTGCGCCGCGCCTCGAGCCGCTCGCGGTTGCACGGGCCGTTGCCCTTGATGACCTCGAAGAACTCGCTCCAGTCGATCTCGCCGAACTCCCAGTCGCCCGTCTCGGGGTTGTGCTTGAGGTCGGGGTCCGGCAGCGTGATCCCCAGCGCGATGGCCTGCGGCACCGTGAGGTTCACGAAGCGCTGGCGCAGCTCGTCGTTCGTCTTGCGCTTCACGCGCCACTTGAGCAGCTCGGCCGAGTTCGGCGAGTCGGTATCGCTGGGGCCGAACATCATGAGCGAGGGCCACCAGAAGCGATTCACCGCGTCCTGCAGCATGGCCTTCTGCGCCGGCGTGCCGTTGGCCAGCACGGTGCAGATCTCGTAGCCCTGCCGCTTGTGAAAGTTCTCTTCCTTGCAGATGCGGATCATGGCCCGTGCGTAGGGCCCGTACGAGGCCTTGGCCAGCACCGTCTGGTTCACGATGGCCGCGCCGTCCACCAGCCAGCCGATCACGCCCATGTCGGCCCACGACAGCGTGGGGTAGTTGAAGATGGACGAGTACTTGGCCGTCCCGTCCAGCAACTGGCCCACCAGCTCGTGGCGGTCCACGCCCAGGGTCTCGGTGCCACAGTAGATGTACAGCCCGTGCCCGGCCTCGTCCTGCACCTTGGCGATCAGCGACATCTTGCGGCGCAACGAGGGCGCCCGGGTGATCCAGTTGCCCTCCGGCAGCATCCCCACGATCTCGGAGTGCGCGTGCTGCGACATCATCCGCGTGAGCTGCTTGCGGTAGCGCTCGGGCATCCAGTCCTTGGGCTCGATGCTGTGGCCCTCCGCGATGCGGGCCTCGAAGGCGGCGATCTGCGCCGCGTCGTCAGTGGCGGGAGTCTGGGTCAGGGTCATCTGTGAAATCTACTGCGGACGGGGCGTGCAGGACAGCCGAACGGACGACTAGAATTATCTCCATGGCGAACGCGAACCCTCCAGCGACGGTGCCCGACGGCACCGTGTCCACCCAGGTCAGCGCCGACGGGATCGGCGTCATCGAATTCCATCACCCCAAGGGCAACTCGCTGCCAGGCGCCCTGCTGCGCGCGCTCGCCGACGCCATCTCGGCGATGGGCCAGGACCCCGCCGTCCGCGTGATCGGCCTGCGCAGCGCCGGCAGCGGCCCCTTCTGCGCCGGGGCGTCGTTCGACGAGCTGGTCGCGATCGACGACGAAGCCCGCGGCCAGGCGTTCTTCTCCGGCTTCTCGCGCGTGATCCTCGCGATGATCCGCGCCCCCAAGTTCGTGGTGACCCGCGTGCATGGCCGCGCGGCCGGCGGGGCCGTCGGCGTCATCGCCGCGTCGGACTACGCGATCGCCTCCGCCAAGGGCGCGCTCAAGCTCAGCGAGCTGGCCGTGGGCATCGGGCCCTTCGTCGTCGGCCCGGTGATCGCGCACAAGATCGGGCTCGCCGCCTTCAGTCAGATGGCCGTCGATGCCGACTGGCGCGACGCCGCCTGGGGCGCCACCCACGGCGTGTATGCCCGCGTGGTCGAGAGCGAGGCGCAGCTCGACGAGGCCTTCGCCAGCCAGCTGCAGACGCTCGCGGGGTGCAACCCCGAGGCGATGGCGCTGCTCAAGCAGGTCTTCTGGCAGGGCACGGAGCACTGGGACGCCCTGCTCGCCGAACGGGCGGCCATGAGCGGGCGGCTGGTGCTGAGCGACTTCACACGCAGCGCGATCGCGAAGTTCAAGGCGGGGTGAGGGCCCGCGCTCACCGCGCTGCCCTACCCCCCGTACACGCCCAGCACCGCTTGGGCGAAGGTCTCGCGGTGCCCTCCCGCCAGCACGCGCGTCGTCACGGCCTCGCCGGCCTCCTCCAGGCGCCCCGCAGCGCTGACCAGCGTCTGCACATCGAAGGGCACGCCCTCGAGCCGCGCCAGATACTCCTCGACGGCCGTGAGATAGCCCATCATGCCGCCGAGTTCGGTGGGGGCGAACACCTTGCCCGCGCGTCGCAGCACCTCGACCTGCGAGGCATCGGGCATCACCAGGTTCTCGGAGCCACACAGCACCGCGAGCCGCGCATTCGCGACGCAGACGCCGACGGCCGTCGCGTCGAGCGTCCCACCGGCCGCATTCACCACCAGCGCGTCCATCGGCTCACCGAGCATCGCGAGCTTCTCGCTCGGCGCGAACACGCGCACGCCATCGGCCGCGAGTGCAGCGCGGCGATCGTCCCGCGCCTCGACCACCAGCAAGCGCACGCCCAGCGCCCGCAGGCGCCCGATGATGTGCGACCCGATGTTCCCCGCCCCGATCAGCCCCACCGTCGCGTCCTCGACGCGCACCCCGCAGGCGCGCAGCATCCCCAGGAGCAGGCGGTAGT
>CAZCZO010000012.1:0-95170 GCA_964503275.1 uncultured Gemmatimonadaceae bacterium
GGCACCCCTGTGAGCCCCGCTCGTCCAACCGGACGACCGGGGCTCGCGTCGTTTCGGCCTGCGCGCCCGCTAGTCGCCCCGCCGCTACGGCTCGCGCTGCAGCACGCGCACCAGCGCCACGTGCGCGATCAGCACCTCGGGCGAGGCCTGCACCGCGTCGTCGTACTCCTTCTGGAACTGGGTGCCCTCAGGCTCGATCGCCGTCAACGTGCGCACCCGGTCGCGAAGCGACAGCACGTCCGCCGCGAACACCGGATCCTTGGCGTCGGCCGCATCGTCGATCTCGACGATCAGCGCACCGATCGGACGCAGCCACGCGAACCATGGGTCGGTCGTCAGCAACTGCAGGAAGGCCAGCCCGCCCTCGATGCGCCCCTGCGTGCGCTCGTAGCGGATCTTCTCGGCTTCCAGCAACTGCTTGTGCAGGCGGAGCAGGGCGGTGCGGACCTCAGCGAGCCATGCGAGCTGCGCCGCGCTGGCGAGGGGGTCGGTCGGGAGGGCGGCGTCGGTCATACTGCATTCTACTGCGCGCACCCGGAAATCGCGCCGGACTGGACGCGCGGCCGACCACGCATCAGCGTTCACGCATCCCACAGGAGTACTGAATGACGGACCCGACACCGTACGCCAAGCCCAGCGATGCCGAGCTCAAGGCGCGCCTCTCACCCGAGCAGTACGCCATCACGCAGTGCTCGGCCACCGAGCCACCCTTCAACAACGAGTTCTGGAACCATCACGACGAAGGGATCTACGTCGACGTCGTGAGCGGCGAGCCACTGTTCGCGAGCGTGCACAAGTTCGACTCGGGCACGGGCTGGCCGTCGTTCTTCGAACCCATCGCACGCGAGAGCATCGTCGAGGTGGAGGATCGCTCCTACGGCATGCGCCGCATCGAGGTGCGTTCCAAGCTCGGCGATTCGCACCTCGGGCACCTGTTCCCCGATGGGCCCCGGCCGACCGGTCTGCGCTACTGCATCAACTCGGCGGCCCTGCGCTTCGTCCCGCGCGCGGCGCTCGCCGACGAAGGCTACGCGCATCTGGAGCGCGTGTTCGAGTGAGCGGGGGCCGCGGACGACGGCCGATGACGGGGCGGCCGACCTGATGTCGGCACGGGTCCTCGTCTGTTTCGCGCACCCAGCACCACGCCACTCGCGGGTCCACGTGTCGCTCGCCGAGGCGGCGCGCGGCGTGGCGGGGGTCACCGTGCACGATCTCTACGACGCCTATCCCGAGCTCGATATCGACATCGAGGCGGAGCAGCGCCGCCTGCTGGCGCACGAGGTGTTGGTGATCCAATGCCCCATGTACTGGTACTCGGTGCCACCGCTGGTGAAGCAGTGGTTCGACCTGGTGCTGGAGCATGGGTGGGCCTACGGGCGTCAGGGGACGGCGCTGGCCGGGAAGCGGGCGGCGCTCGCGATCAGCGCGGGCGGCCGACAGCAGGCCTACGGACCCGAGGGGAACAATCGCTACACCTTCGAGGAGTTCCTGCGCCCGGTCGAGGCGACCATGCGCCTCTGCCGTATGACCTGGTGCGCGCCGTTCATCGTCGCGGGGACGCACGCGATGACCGCCGGTGACATCGCCGAGGCGGCCGGCCGCTACGCCGCGTGGCTCGCCGACCTCGCGCAGGCGGGCGGCGCATGAGCGGATTCTTCGTTGAGGCCTTCGCCTATCTGGTCGCGGCCGTCATCGCGGTGCTGCTGGCGCAGCGGCTCGGGCTCGGCTCGGTGCTCGGGTATCTGCTCGCGGGCGTCGTCATCGGGCCCTTCGGCCTCGGCGTGGTCGGTGAGGAAGGGGCGGATGTGATGCACTTCGCCGAGTTCGGCGTGGTGATGATGCTGTTCGTGATCGGTCTGGAACTGGATCCCCGGGATCTGTGGCGGCAACGCGGTGCCCTGCTGGGCCTGGGCGGGGCGCAACTGGCCGTGACCGCGACGCTGCTCGCCGCGATCGGCCTCGCGCTCGGCGTGCCGTGGCAGATGGCCGTCGCGGCGGGCGCGATCCTCGCCCTGTCGTCGACGGCCATCGTGCTGCAGTCGCTGCAGGAGCGCGGGTGGCTCGCGCTGCCTGGCGGGCAACGGTCGCTGGTGGTGCTGCTCTTCCAGGATGTCGCGGTGATCCCGCTCCTGGCCGCCCTGCCGCTGTTGGCGACGCTGCCGGTGTCGAGTGTCGAGGCTGGCCATGGGCACAGTCTGGTGGCGTCATGGCCGGCGTGGGCGCGAGGCATCGCGACGATGGTCGCGGTGGGGGCCCTCGTGGTCGGCGGTCGCGTGCTGGTCAGCCCGGCGTTCCGCCTCATCGCGCGTTCGCGTCTCCGGGAGGCCTTCACCGCCGCGTCGTTGCTCCTCGTCATCGGCGTGGCGTTGCTGATGGAGTACGTGGGCCTCTCACCCGCGCTCGGGGCCTTCGTGGCGGGCATCGTGCTCGCGTCGAGTGAGTTCCGCCACGAGTTGGAAAGTGACCTCGAGCCGTTCAAGGGGCTGCTGCTCGGGCTGTTCTTCCTGGCGGTGGGCGCCAGTGTCGATTTCGCCTTGATCGGCGCACGCATCGGGACGGTCACGGGCCTCGTGCTCACGCTGGTGCTGGTGAAGTTCGCCGTGCTGTTCGCGCTGGGGCGTTGGGATCGCCTGCATCTGGACCAGCGCTGGCTCTTCGCCATCGGGCTGGCGCAGGGGGGGGAGTTCTGCTTCGTCCTGCTCAGCTTCGCCAAGGGCGTCGGCGTGCTTGACGCGATCACGAGCGGCGTGCTCGTGGCGGTCGTCGCGATCTCCATGGCGCTGACCCCGCTCGGACTCGTCCTCTATGACCGCGTGATCCGTCCGCGAACGGGCACCCGCGAAGTCGCGGCATCGCGTCCGCCCGACGACATCCACGGTCGTGCGCCGGTGCTGGTCCTCGGATACGGCGATTTCGGGAGCACGCTGGGACGCCTGTTGCGGGCGATGGACGTCCCGCAGACGGTGCTGGATCACGACGCGGATCGCGTGGATGTCCTGCGCCGCATGGGGCTGGATGTCTACTACGGCGATGCCGCACGCGAGGAACTGCTGCGTGCGGCGGGTGCCGCGCGGGCCCGTGTCGCATGCGTGTGTTTCGGCGACCTCGAGCAGTCCCGGCGCGTGGTCGCCACCCTGCAGCGGCATTTCCCGGCGCTGCCGCTGCTGGTGCGTGCGGCCGACCGCGGCCAGGCCTATGCGCTCATGGAGCAGGGCGTCCGCGAGGTGTATCGCGATGCTCTGGATCCGTCGCTCCGCATGGGCGTTGCGGCGTTGCGCACGGCGGGGCTCCCGGCGCACGAGGCGACCCGGGCGGCGCAGGCGTTCCGGCGGCACGACGAACGCCTGCTGCGGGAGCTGGCGAAGACCTTCCGCGCCGACGACGCCGTGGCGCGGGCTCGCGATGCGATCGCGTGGTTGGAGCGTGCGATGCAGGCCGACCGCCAGCGCGACCTGCTGCACGAGGAGGGGGCGTGGGACGCCGAGTCCCTGCGCGTGGAGTTCGGCGGGGGCCGGACGCCTGACGCCACGCCCGGACCGCACTAGCTTGTTCGCTATGCGTCTCGCGTTGTTGGTCCCGCTCGCGATCGTCGGTGCCTGCACGTTGCAGGACACCTCCCCTGCTCCCCCCGGTGAGGCGGCCCCCAAGGTGTCCACGGAATTCCTCGGCCTGCGCACGGCCAAGTACACGGCGTCCGACCTCGCGGCCGCCAAGGCGTGGTATGCCGAGGCACTCGGCGTGCAGCCGTATTTCGACGAGCCCTTCTACGTGGGGTTCAACGTCAACGGGTTCGAGCTCGGCATTACGCCGGACAGCAGCGCGGCCGCCGTGCGCCCCGAGGCGGGCATCGCATACTGGGGCGTCGCCGACGCGGCGCGGACGGTGGAGCGCCTGGTCGGGCTCGGTGCGGTGATCGTCGAGCCCGTCGAGGATGTGGGCGGGGGCATCCGGACGGCGACGGTGCGGGATCCCTTCGGGAACCTCTTCGGCGTGATCGAGAATCCGGTCTTCGAGTACGTCACGACCCGGTCACCCGGACCGGGGCGCTGACCGCGGGGCCGCACGGCGGCCCCGGTCCCCATAGATTGCCAGCCATGGAACCCACGCTGGCGGCCACCGCCCTCGCGCTCGCGGTCGCGGCAGGCGTCTCGCCGTATGCGACGGTCGCCGCCCTGGGCGTCGCGCACAGGTTCGGCGCGTTGCCGGCGCTGCCCGGCTTGCTCGAGCCCTTGGCGTCGCCGTGGGTATTGGCCCTCGCGCTGGTCCTGACGACCATCGAGATCGGGGCCACGCTGGTGCCTGGCATCGCCTCGGCGTGGGAGGCGGTCCACCTTGCGATCCGGCCACCTGCCGCCGCGCTGCTCAGCGTGCTCACGCTGTGGGGGGGTGAGCCGATGCTCATCCTGCTGGTCACGTTCCTGGCGGGTGGGCTGGCGACGGGCACGGTGCTGACCAAACTTGGCGTGCGCTTGGCGATCGATACCTCCCCGGAGCCGGTGAGCAACGGGATCGCGAACACCGGCGAACTGGGCTTCGTGGCGGCGATCGCCGTGCTGGTGTGGCAGCACCCATGGCTCGTGCTCGGCGGTGCCGTGGTGGGCGTGCTGTTGCTCGCGCTGCTGGTGCGCGCGGTGTGGGGCATGCTCTGGTCCAGTGTGACCCGCCTGCGCCGACCCGGCGGTTCACGACATATCCGCTCCTAGCCGTCAGTCCCGGCGCTTGCGGGTGTGCCCCCGATGTGCGTCGGCGGACGCCGGGTCCTCGGGCCAGTCGTGCCGCGGGTAGCGCCCGCGCATCTCCTTGCGGACCTCGGCATAGCTGCCGCGCCAGAAGGCAGCGAGATCGGTGGTCACCTGCACGGGGCGATGCGCGGGGCTGAGGAGCTCCACCGTCAGGGACACCCGTCCGTCGAGGACCGTCGGCGACCGCGCGAGGCCGAAGACCTCCTGCAGGCGCACGGCGATGCGCGGTGCCGCCGCGTCACCGTAGTCCACGCGGACGCGGGAGCCACTGGGGACCGCGACGTGGGTGGGCGCGAGTCGGTCCAGTGCTGCGCGCTGTGACCAGGACATCAGGGTGAGCAGCGCATCGTGCACCGACACGGCCGCGAGGTCCCGCAGCTGTCGTACCGTTCCCAGCTGCGGGCCGAGCCAGTCGTCGAGGGTCGCGAGCAGTGCCTCGTCGGATACGTCGGGCCACGTTGGGTCGTGGCGCCGCAGGAATCGCAGGCGGTCGCGCAGGGCAAGGGCGGCCTCGGACCAGGGCAGCGTGGCGAGCCCACGACGGCGGAGCATGCGGCACACGGCTTCGCGCACCCGGTCCGGGTCGAGGTCCCGCAGCATCTGTTCGTGCAGCGTCAGCGCCCCCAAGGACTCGCGACGCACCGCGATCAGTCGCTCCGTGCGCTCGTCCCAGCTCACGACGTCGTCGACGCGCAGCTGCGTGGCGTGGACCGCACGCAGTTCGGCGAGCGTGATCGGGGCCGCGCTGCGGATGACGGCCTCCGGGGTGCGCCCATCGGTCTCGACGATCACCAGCCATTCTTCGTCGCTGAGCGGGTCGGGCCGGGCGAAGACGGCGCCGGTGCCGTTGCTGAGGAGGTAGCGGCCGGTGGCGTCCGGTCGCGCGCGCGCGATGCGATCGGGGTAGGCATGGGCCAGCAGCGGCCCGATGGCATCGTGGTCGCGCGATGTCGCGCCGTGCGGCAGTGCGCCGTCCCCGTCGGCCGTGTGGCGCTGCGGCGCGCGGGGCGGGCCGCCGTCTCGCGCCGAGAGGCGCTGGCGCCAGCGCTCGGCATCGTGGCGCGCCCGGCGGATGGCGTCGGCGTCGGCTCCTCCGTCCTGACGCCCCACCACGCGCGCGACGCGGGGGCGCAGGTCCGCGTCCGAACCGCCGTCGGTCGCATTGCTCCGCAGCAGGTCGCGCGAGTCGAGCAGGGCGAGGACGGTGGCGCCGAGCGCGACGTGTCCGGCATCGCGGGCCCGGAGCGCGAGGTGGGCCAAGCGCGGGTGCGCGCCAAGCTCGGCCATCGCGGTGCCGTGTGCGGTCACTCGGCCGCCCGCATCGAGCGCGTCGAGGGCCTGCAGCAGCGCTTTGCCCTGCGCGAGCGCACCGGCGGGCGGGTCGTCCATCCAGGGGAGCGTGCCGGGGTCGTCGATGCCCGCGATGGCGAGCTCGAGGGCCAGCGGGGCGAGGTCCGCGCTCAGCATCTCGGGGACGTCGCGCGTGGCCAGCTGCGCTTCGTCGCCGCGGTCCCAGAGGCGGTAGCAGACCCCCGCCGCGACACGCCCGGCGCGCCCGCGCCGCTGATCGGCGCTGGCGCGCGAGATCCGCACGGTGTCGAGGCGCGTCATGCCGGTGCGTGGGGAGAAGCGCGGGGCGCGCGCGAGTCCGCCATCGATGACCACGCGCACGCCCTCGATCGTCAGCGAGGTCTCGGCGATGTTCGTCGCGAGGACGACCTTCCGGCGACCGCTCGCGCTCGGCAGGATGGCCGCATCCTGTGCCGCGGCGGGGAGGTCGCCGTAGAGTGGGTGCACCTCGATGCCCTCGAGGCCGACCAGTCGCGCGGCGCAGCGGCGGATCTCTGCCGCGCCGGGCAAGAAGGCCAGCAGGTCGCCCTCGTGTGCGGCACAGGCCTCCCGGACGACGCGTGCGACCGCGTCCTCGACCCATTCGCGCTCGCGGCGTGGGCGGTAGAGGGTCTCGACGGGGAAGGCGCGCCCTTCGCTCACGAGCACGGGGGCCGCGATGCGGGCGCCGACCGCTTCGCCATCGAGCGTGGCGGACATGATCACCAGCCGCAGGTCATCGCGCAGCAGCTGCTGCGCGTGCAGGCACAGGGCGAGGCCGAGGTCGCTCTGGAGGGAGCGCTCATGGAATTCGTCGAACAGGACGGCGGCCACGTCGTCGAGCAGCGGGTCATGCTGGAGCATCCGGGTCAGGACACCCTCGGTCACGACCTCGATCCGTGTGCGTGGTCCGACGCGGGTGTCGTCGCGCATGCGGTGCCCGACCGTCTGCCCGACCGGTTCACCGAGCTGTTGGGCCAGCCGTCGCGCCGCCGCGCGGGCCGCCAGGCGGCGGGGCTCGAGCATCAGGATGCGGCGCTGTCCGACCCACGGTGCATCGAGCAGCGCCAAGGGGACACGGGTCGTCTTGCCGGCCCCGGGCGGGGCGATCAGCACTGCGCGCGAGGCGCCGGTGAGCGCGTCGCGGATGCTGGGCAGGAGTGGGTCGATCGGCAGAGCGGTCACGCGCACGGGGTCGCAGGAATGCGCATAGATTTAACCGATATGCCCATCTTCCTGCTGTTGCTCGTCCTCGGGGCGACGTCCGTCTCCGCGCAACCCGCGGACCCGTACCTGGCGCGTGCGCATGCCGTGCTGAAGGCCGTGCCGTTGATCGACGGGCACAACGACCTGCCGTGGGCGATCCGCACCGACACCATCGCCCGAGGCGATGTCGGTCGGTACCCCATCACCGGGCGCGCGCGCGGCCACACCGACATTCCGCGGCTGCGTGCCGGCGGCGTCGGTGGCCAGTTCTGGTCGGTGTACATCCCCGGGACCGTGGGGGACTCCGGCTTCGCGAAGATGCAGCTGGAGCAGATCGACATCGCACACCAGGTCATCGCGACGCATCCGGACGTCTTCACGTGGGCGTTGACCGCGAGCGACCTGTGGCGCGCGCATGGTGAGGGGCGCATCGGGTCGTTGCTTGGCATCGAGGGTGGGCACGCGATCGAGAATTCGCTCGGGGCGCTGCGGGCCTACTACGCGCTGGGGGTGCGGTACATGACGCTCACGCACTCGGTGAACATCCCGTGGGCGGACGCCGGGACGGACTCGGCGCGTCTCGGCGGGCTGTCGACGTTCGGGCGGTCGGTGGTCGCCGAGATGAACCGGATCGGGATGGTCGTGGACCTCTCGCACACCTCACCCGGTGTGATGAGTGAGGTGTTGGACCGCTCGCAAGCGCCGGTGATGTTCTCGCATTCTTCGGCGCGCGGGGTCACGGATCATCCGCGCAATGTCCCCGATTCGATCCTCACGCGGCTGCGGGCGAACGGTGGCGTGGTGATGGTCACCTTCGTGCCGGGCTTCGTGTCACAGCGGCAGGTGGAGTGGGGCCGTACGCGCTCGCGGGCGTTGGCGGCGGTCTCGTTCCGCGATGCGGCGGAGCGGCAGGCCGCCGAGCGCCAGTACGAGCAGGCGAACCCGCGCCCGAAGGCCACGCTCGCTGAGGTGGCGGATCACATCGACCACATCACGCGTGTGGCGGGGGTGGATCACGTGGGGCTCGGCGGCGACTTCGACGGGATCACCGAGGTCGTGGTGGGCCTGGAGGACGTCTCGACCTATCCGGCTTTGCTGGCCGAGCTGGCGCGCCGGGGCTGGAGCGACGCCGACCTGCGGAAGCTGGCGGGGGAGAACATCCTCCGCGTGCTCGAGTCGGTCGAGCGGGTCGCGGCACGCGTGCAGCGGCAGTAGCCCGGCGCGGCAGGCCGCACGGCGTGGGGTGGGGTAGCAGTGCGGCGGGCCGTGGGGCGTGGCGTGGGGTAGGAGTGCGACGGGCCGCGGTGATGCGCGGGCCCGACAATGACGGGCCGCGGTGATGCGCGGGCCCGACGATCATGAATCCTTGATGGGGAGTCCGAACATGCGAGCAGTGGTGTTGGCGGCCCTGGTGGCCAGTGCGACGATGGTGGAGGCGCAGCAGACGCCCGTGGGCGTGGAGCTGAGCCCCCGCGGGCAGGTCGAGATGACGGTGTATGCCCGCGGCGCGAACAACCGCAACGTGGCCATGGGCAAGGTCCACATCGACTATGGTCAGCCCAGTGCGCGTGGACGTGCGGTGGCCGGCGGGCTGATCCCCACCGGGACGGTGTGGCGTCTGGGGGCGAACGCGGCGACCTCGCTGGTCACCGACGTCGACCTGACCATCGGCGGTGCGAAGATCCCGAAGGGCTCGTACACGATGTACTCGCTCGCGACGGCGAGCGGGGCCGAACTGATCATCAACAAGCAGACCGCGCAGTGGGGGACGACCTACGATCAGGCGCAGGACCTGGTGCGGATCCCCCTGACGGTGAGCAGCCTGCACCAGCCCGTGGAGACCTTCACGATCTGGCTCATCCCCGGCGAGGCGGCGCAGGGACCGAAGGGCGAACTGCGGATGGCGTGGGGTACGGTGCAGTACAGCACCACGTTCAGCGCACAGTAACGTGTCTCGGGGCGGTGCTGCGTCAGCCGTGCAGGACCGCCCGCAGGTCCTGCGCCAGGGTCATGGGGTCGAAGGGTTTGGACAGGCAAGCCTTCGCCCCGACCGCGAGGGCGCGCTCCGCTTCGCCCCGTTCCGTGCGAGCCGTCAGGAAGACGACGGGGATGTCGCGGCTGCCGGGGTCCGCCTTGAGGGCCGCGCAGGTCGCGTAGCCATCGAGTTCCGGCATCATCGCGTCGAGCAGGATGGCGTCCCAGGGACCGTTGGGGAGCGCGCGCAGGGCGGCCGCCCCGGTTTCGACGATCGTCGGCTCGATGTCCGGGTCGAGCCGCAGGGCGATCTCCAGGATGACCCGGAGGTCCGGGTCGTCGTCAGCACAGAGGATGCGCATGCGCACAAGCTGGGGCGCCGCCTGCCGGACGGCAAGCGCCTCGGCCTGCGTCATGCCGTCACTGAGGCCTCCGGTACCCCTGCACTGTGATCGTCCCTCGGTCCGTCTCTGATGAGTGAAGCTCCGAGCGTCGGGAACACCGACGCGATGCTCGCGGTCCTGCGCGAGCGGTACCGCTCGTCGATCGGCGCGACACTGGCGTCGCTCGATCGCTTGGGCGGCCAGTTGGCCGAGACGCCCACCGCGGCCGCGGTCCTCGAGTCGGTGCGCCGCGAGGTGCATCGGATCCACGGCTCGGCGGGTTCGTACGGCTTTGCGGCCGTGAGTCGTTTGGCCCGCGTCTTCGAGCAGCGACTGTCGCGCTGGTCCGAGGATGTCGGGGCCGACGCCGGGGAGCGGGCAACGATGGTGTCGCGCTTCACGGCGGCGATCCGCCGGGAGGTGATGGACGGTGAGGCCAGTGAGTCGGGCACGACGCGGTCGGTGCTGCTCGTCGATCTCAAGGGGATCCACGTGGACGCGATCGAGGCCGAGGCGATCCTGCGGGGGTATCGCACGCGGCGCGTCACCTCCGCGTCGCTGTCGGCGGCCCAGATCGCCGACCTGCAGCCGCGGGCCCTGATGGTCGCGGCGGCCAGCGCCTCGAAGATCCCGCGCTCGGTCGCGGCGCCCGTGCTGGTCGTGGCGCCCCCGAAGGGCGATGCTCCGGTCCCCGTCGGCGATGTCGGTGCGGTCGGTTCGCTGGTGGTGTCGGAGGACGAGAGCCCGACGTCGGTGATCGATGTGATCGATGGCCTCGCGTCGATCGCCGACCATCGCGGGGCGACGATCATCATCGTCGACGACGACCCCGTGATCCTTTCGGTCCTCCGGGCGATCGGGGAGCACGATGGTCTCCGCGTGATCGCGTTGCCGTCGGCGGAGTTCCTGATGCCGGTCCTGCTGCGTGAGCGGCCCGTGATGTTGCTCATGGACGTGATGATGGGGAACACCGACGGGATCGCCGTGACACGCGCCCTGCGGGCCTCGCCCGTGTTCCGGGACCTGCCCGTCGTGCTGTTCAGCTCCGAGCAGGGCGCGACCATGCGCAACGCCGCGTTCGCCGCCGGTGCCGATGATTTCTTCGGCAAGCCGCTCGCGGCCAAGGAGGTGCATCAGCGCATCCGCGAGCGTTTGGAGCAGCGGCGCTGGAAGCGCGTGGCCGATGGCTGGCATCCGGTGGTCCAGGTCGCGCTGCCGCCGCGGACGGCGAACGAAGGGCCGACCGCGTGGGCGAGTGCGGACGACGGTGCGCTCTTCCTCGTGCATCCCGGTGCTGGGGCGGGGCCGGGCGCCTGGATCAACGAGGTCAGTCGCTTGCTCGGGTTGGCGGGGAGCTCGCTGCGGTTCGCGGGTTTCCTCGACGGGGAGGTGCTCGTCTGTCTCACGTCGCGCGATGTGGCGTGGTGTGCGGAGCTCCTGCGCGGTGCGCGCAGCAGCCTCCCGGACGGGGCGCCGGTGTGGCATGCGGGCATCGTGCCCAAGGTGCGCACGACGCTGGCCTGGGACGACGCGTTGCTCTGCGGTCGCGAGGCCGTCGATGTGGCCCGGCGGGGCGCCCATGAGCCGGTGCATGAGTGGACCGCCGCCGACACGGCGATCCCGCCGGATGTCATCCTCGTCGAGGACGACGCCTCGCTCGCCGATATGTTGCAGTATGCGTTGCAGCTCGCGGGGTACACCTATCGCCACTTCTCGGACGGACGGACCGCGTTGGACGCCTTGTTGGAGATGCAGCTCGGTTCGCACCGTCCGGTGGTGTTCCTGGATGTGGACCTCCCGGGGCTGGATGGGCACACCATCCACGATCGCTTGCGGGTGGATCGCCCCGGCGACTTCGTGTGCGTGTTCGTGACCGCGCACGGGTCGGAGGCCGAGCAGTTGCGCGCGCTGAATGCGGGCGCCTGGGACTACCTGACCAAGCCGATCAGCCTGCGCGTGCTGCTGGCGAAGCTCCCGGTCTGGCTGAGCCGCGCGGCGGAGCCCCGATGACCTACGCCGTCCTCGCCGCGATCGCGCTGGTGCAGATCGGGTTCATCGTGATCCTGATCTTCTTCATCTTCACGGTACGCATCCGGTTCAACCGCCGCGCCCGGGCGATCGCCTCCGCTCAGGAGCGGCTGCAGCCGCTGGTGCGGCAGTGGCTCGTCGGCGTGTCCGAGGCGAAGGATGTGCGCGACATGCTGGCCTCGTTCGCGCCGTCGGTGGCGCGCGACGTCGCGATCCGCTTTTCGCAGGCCGCGCTGCCCGACGCGAAGTCCAAGGCCCTGGCGGGTCTCGTTCGCTATGACGCGTGGTATCGCGACGCGATCGAGGAGTCCCGCTCCTGGTTCTGGTGGCGACGGCTCGAGGCCGCCCGGCTGATCGCGGAGCTCGGCACCCGCGCGGATGAGGGTGTCGTGCGCAAACTCCTGATGGACAAGCACGCAGCCGTGCGGGTCGGGGCCTCGGCTGCACTGCGCAAGGTCGCGACGCCCGCGCTGATCGAACTGGTGTTGGATGAGCTGCCGGACCAGCCCTTGGTGGTGCGGTCGTACCAGCTGCTGCTGCTGCGCGATCAGTGGCGGATGGCGCGGGACGTGCTCCTGCCACGCCTCACGACGGACGCACCTGTGCTCGCGTTGCCACATTGGCTGAACGTGGCCGAGGCACTTGGGTTGCCCGAGCTGTTGGATGCCGCGACGCAGCTCGCCGAGCACACGTCGCCGAACGTGCGGCTCGCCGTCGCCCGTGCACTGCGGGGCTATTTCCATCCCAGCACCCCCAAGATCCTGGGGGCGATGTTGACCGACACGGATTGGCGGGTGCGGGCGCAGGCGGCGCGCTCGTTGGGCGTGCTCGGCGATCCGTCGATCGTGTCGGTGTTGGCGACCTGCCTCACCGATCGCAACTGGTGGGTGCGCTTCCGCAGCGCCCTCTCCCTGTGCCAGCTCGGCGAACCGGGGCGTCGGGCCCTGCGCAGCATGCGGGACGGCTCGGACCCCTACGCGGCCCAGATGGCGTCGATGGTCAGCGGGCTCTCGCCGGGGAGCGTGTTGGAGTTGACGGAAGCATGAGCGTCGTCCTCGAGGCCCTGCGCCAGACCATCCTGGTCGCTGACTATGTCGTGCTCGCGTATTTCTTCCTGCTCAACTCGGGGTATGCGATCCTCCTGATCTACTCGATCCCGGAGATGTGGACGCACTATCACATCGCCGAGGACGAGAACTTCCGCGCCCTGCTCGACTCCGAGGCCCTGCCGCCGGCGTCGCTGCTCGTGCCGGCGTACAACGAGGAGCTCACGGTCGTCGGCAGTACGATCAGCTTCCTGACGCTCGAGTACCCGCGGCACGAGGTGATCCTCGTGAACGACGGGTCGAAGGATCAGACGATGGAGGTGCTGATCCGCGATTTCGAGCTGTACGAGGTCCCCGCGGCGTTCCCCGTGACGCTGATGACGCAGCCGGTGCGGGCGTACTATCGCTCGCGGCGCTACTCGCGATTGCTGGTCATCGACAAAGCGAACGGCGGCAAGGCCGATTCGTTGAACGCGGCGCTGAACGTGGCCCGGTTCCCGTATGTCGTCGCCGTCGATGCGGACACGCTGATCGACCCCGATGCGCTGGTGCGCTTGGGGCGACCGTTCCTTCTGGGGCAACGCGTGGCGGCGGTGGGGGGGACGATCCGCGTCGTGAACGGGAGCCGCGTCGAGAACGGGCGCGTCGTCGATGCCCGGGTGAGCCGGCGGTTGCTCGCCGGGATCCAGACGGTCGAGTATCTCCGGGCCTTCTTGTTCGGCCGCCTCGGCTGGAACCGGCTCGGCGGCAACATCGTGATCTCGGGGGCCTTCGGGATGTTCCGGCGCGAGTATCTGCTCGCGATCGATGGCTACCAGACGGGCAATGTCACCGAGGACATGGACCTCGTGGTGCGCCTGCACCGCTACCTCTGCGAGAACAACATCCCGGGCGACCTGCCGTTCATCCCCGACCCGGTGGCGTGGACCGAGGTGCCGAGCACCGTGAAGGTGCTCTCGCGCCAACGGGAGCGCTGGCATCGCGGGTTGATCGCGACGCTGTGGTCGCATCGCGACATGCTGTTCGACCGCCGGTATCGCAAGGTCGGGATGCTGTCGATGCCGTTCTTCTTCTTCGGCGAGATGCTGGCGCCGTTGGTGGAGCTCTTCGGCCTCATCGCGGTGCCGCTGGCGGCGGCGCTCGGGATCGTGGACTGGGAGCTCGCGCTGCTGTTCCTGATCGTGGCCGTGGGCTACGGACTGCTGTTGTCGGTGTGGGGGGTGATCCTCGAGGCGTTCAGCTTCCGCCGCTACCGGCATGCCTCGGATTATCTGTGGCTGCTGGTCTGTGCGGTGGTGGAGAACTTCGGCTATCGCCAGATGACATTGCTGTTCCGCCTGCACGCCTTCGTGAAGTTCGCGCGCGGCGAACGCTCGTGGGGCAAGATGACCCGCGTGGGCTTCGCCACCCGGCCGGCCGCGTAGGGCGCGCGAGAGCTGCGGCGGCTACGGGAGTGCGCGCGCCGCGAGCATCGCGCGCAGCCGCCGCGTGAGCTGGTGCTCACGGTCGTGTGCCTTGCGGAAGATGTGCATGCTCGGGACGCCCTCGGCCTCGGCCCGCTGGGCCGCCGCGTCGTCGGCCGTGAAGATGGCGACGGGGAGGTCGTGGAAGGTCTCCACGGCGCGGATGCGTGCGACGAGGTCCAGGCCGTCGCCGTCGGGCAGCACGGGCTCGACGACGAGCGCCGTGATGCCGCCGCGCATCACGCGGTCGATCGCGTCCGCGACACTGCCCACCCCCTCGGTCTCGAAGGCCGGGGCGAGGGAGGCGGCGAGGATGTCGCGGAGCGAGGCGTCGGGATCGACGAGGAGGATGGTCGGCGCGGAGGGCACGGCGACGGGCATCGAGGCCCGTTCACGGGTCGCGACGGGGAAGCGGAGGACGAAGGTGGTGCCGCCGGCCTCGGGCGATTCACAGGTGATGCTGCCGCCGAGGCGATCTGCGATGCGCTTGGTGATGGCCAGCCCGAGGCCGGTCCCTTGCGCCGCCCCGTGCGCTTGCTGGAACCGTCCGAACATCCGGTCGCGGAACTCTTCGGGGATGCCGGGCCCCTGATCGGTCACGGCGATCAGCACCTGCTCCGCGTCGCGGCGTGTGCGCACGGTGATCGTGCCACCGTCGGGGGAATACTTCAGGGCGTTGGCGAGCAGATTCGTCACCGCCTGTGTGAGCCGGTCCTCGGAGCCGAGGATCTCGGCCGCGGAGCCCGCGCGGAGGTCGATGGTCACGCGACGCTCGCGGGCGAGGTTGTCGAGGGCGGCGACCGCGCGCGCGACCACGGGGTCGACATCGACGCGGTCGGCGACCGCATCGCCTTCGAGGGCCTCGGCCTTGTCGAGCGAGAGCATGTCGTTGATGAGCCGGATCAAGCGCTCGGTGTTGGTGAGCGCGATGCGCATCAGCGCGGCCCCTTGCTCGGGCATCGGGCCCGTCGCGCCGCTCAGCACGAGTCCGAGCGCCCCGCGGATCGACGTGAGCGGCGTGCGGAGCTCGTGGGAGACCGTCGAGACGAACTCGGTCTTCATCTCCTCGACCTCTTTGAGCGTCCGGACTTCGCGCTGCAGGGCGTCCTCGCGCGAGGCGACCGCCCGGGCGAGTGCCTCGTACGCCACCGCGAGTCGTTGCAGCTCACGACTGCCGGCTTCGGCGCCGGTGGGCAGACGGACCGCGTCGTATCGGCTGGCGGCCAGCGCTTCGGCGGCCCCGACCACCCGTTCGAGGGTGGTGGCGACGCGGCGGGACACGAGGATGATCAAGAAGAGTCCCACCCCGATGGCAGCGACCCGCAGCAGCAAACGCTCGCGGCCCGCGAGCCGGTCGGCGTCGGTGGCCAACTCCTCGAGCTGCCGGCGGTCGGCGTCGACCGCTCGGCGCAGGGCGACCTGCTGCAGGCGCGCGATGTCGAAGCGCGACTGCTCCAGCCGGTGATCGACGCTGTCGGCCCGCCACACGGCCCGCCAGTCGTCGTACGCGACGCCCCAGGTCACTGCGGCGTCGGTCAAGCGATCGTCGGGACCGGCCAAGAGGCGCAGGGAGTCACGCTTGGGCCGCACCTGGCGGTCGAGTCGCTCGAGGCGCTCCTCGACGGCGGGGCCCCCCGCGTCGCGCTCGGTCGTGAGGGTCGCTCGCGCGTCGACCATGAGCGCGAACAGGTCGAGCGCCAGCACCTCGGCGCGGTCGAGTCGCATCCGCTCGGCGGCATAGGTCGCGGCCGATCGCGTTCGCTTGGTCGCGAGCGACTGATCGAGCAGGATCCAGGCCAGGGTCACGGTGACCACGACCGCCACCAACTGCAGGGCGAACGGCAGCCCGCGCCAGGCGGTGGCCAGGGCTGACGATCGGGATCCGACGGGCACGTTCTGCGGCACGCCGAAGGCTACGACGCGCGCCCGGCAGCCGCCAGCGGGGGCCAGACCCGCGGGCGTCGATGTGCTAACTTTCAGGGATGACCTCACGACTCCACACCCTGCACGCGGCCGGACAAGCCGTGTGGCTCGACTATATCGACCGCGATCTGGTGCGCTCCGGCGCACTGGCTGAGCGGATCACGCGCGACGCCCTGACCGGGATGACGTCGAACCCCACCATCTTCGAGAAGGCACTGGCCCACGGGTCGCTGTACGATCAGCAGATCGCCGACTCGGGCCTCGACGATCCCTGGGCCCTGTTCGAGCTGATCGCGGCCGACGACGTCCGCGTGGCCTGCGATGTCTTCCATCCGGTGTACGAGACGACGCAGGGCGCGGACGGATATGTCTCGCTCGAGGTCTCGCCGCGGGTGGCCCATGACACGGCGGGCACCGTCGCCGAGGGGCGTCGCCTGTGGGCGTTGGTGGATCGGCCGAACGTCATGATCAAGGTGCCGGCGACGCCCGAGGGCATCCCGGCGATCCGCACGCTGATCGCCGAGGGGATCAACGTCAACGTCACGCTGCTGTTCTCGACCAAGGCGCATGCCGAGGTGATCGAAGCCTATCTCAGCGGACTCGAGGCGCGCGCCGCGTCGGGCGGGGCGCTCGGGCACGTGGCCTCGGTGGCGTCGTTCTTCGTGAGCCGCGTGGACTCGGCCATCGATGCGCTGCTCGCCGCCCGGGTGCAGGCGGGGAGCCTGCGCGCGGAGCGGGCCGCGGCCTTGGCGGGCCGCGCCGCGATCGCCAACGCGAAGCTGGCCTACCGCCTGGCGATGGCCGCCTTCCACGGACCGCGCTGGGAGGCCTTGGTGGCGCGCGGGGCCCGGGTGCAGCGGCCGCTCTGGGCGAGCACCAGCACGAAGAATCCCGCGTATCGCGATGTGATGTACGTGGAGCAGCTGATCGGACCGTCCACGGTCAACACGTTGCCGCCGGCGACGCTCGACGCGTTCCGCGATCACGGCGAGACCGCGCGCACGATCGACGCCGACGTGGACGCGGCGGTCCGCGTGCTGGCCGAGCTCGAGGGCGAGGGGATCTCGCTCGAAGCGGTGACCGATCAGTTGCTGCGGGAGGGGCTCGCATCCTTCGCGGCCTCGTTCGAGAGTCTGCTCGCCGGCTTGTCGGCCAAGGCCGTGGCGGTGCGCGCATGAGCGTCGCCGTGGCACGGGCCAAGATCGTCGCGACGCTGGGGCCGGCCTCGCGTGATGCGGAGACCCTCGGCGGGCTGATCGAGACGGGGCTCAACGTCGTCCGGATCAACTTCTCGCACGGGACCCACGCGGAGCACGCGGCGACCATCCGCATGGTGCGCGAGGTCGCCGAGGGCCTGGGGCAGCCGATCGCCATCCTGGGCGATCTGCAGGGCCCTCGCATCCGCATCGGGGACCTCGAGACGCCGATCACGGTGGTGCCCGGCGAGGACATCACCCTCGCGCCGGAGGGCACCCAGCGTCCTGGGGACATCCCCATCACCTACGGGGAGCTGTCGCGGGACGTCCGGATCGGCAGCCGCGTGCTGGTCGACGACGGCAACATCGAACTCACGGTGGTCTCGGTCGAGGGACGCCGCGTGATCCTGCGGGTGGTGCACGGCGGGCGCATCTCCTCGAACAAGGGGATGAACCTGCCGGGCGTCGATGTCTCCGCGCCGTCGCTGACGGAGAAGGACATCGCGGACGTGGAGTTCGCGGTGGCGCAGGACCTGGACTATCTGGCCCTCTCGTTCGTGCGACGCGGCAGTGACATCACGGCCCTGCGGCGCCTGTTGCCGCCGGGCATGCTGATCGTGGCCAAGGTCGAGAAGGATTCGGCCCTCACGCACATGGAGGAAGTGGTCCGGGCGGCCGACGCCGTGATGGTCGCGCGCGGCGATCTGGGGGTGGAGCTCCCGTACGAGGCGGTGCCGCTCGCGCAGAAGCGACTCATCGCGATGTGCAACCGCCTGGGGCGGCCGGTGATCACGGCGACGCAGATGCTCGAGTCGATGATCACGCACGCGCGCCCCACCCGCGCCGAGGCCTCGGACGTCGCGAACGCCGTGCTCGACGGGACCGATGCGTTGATGCTCTCGGCGGAGACCGCCGTGGGGCAGTTCCCCACGCATGCGGTGCGCGCCATGCGGCGGATCGCGCTGGAGGTCGAGACGCACGCGGTCGCGCGCGACCGTCCGACGGTCTCGGCCGATGGGCCGGCGACGACGGAGGAAGTGATCGCGGCCGCGACCGAGACGGCGACCCGTCTGCTCGACGCGCCGGTGATCTGCGTCTTCACGAAGAGTGGAGCCACCGCGCGGATCGTCGCCTCGCGCCGGCCGGGCGTGCCGATCCTCGCGATGACCGACCAGCAACGCACGTACCGCCAGCTCGCGCTGGTGTGGGGCGTGATCCCACTCCTGGTCGCGCACTGCGACACCTACGAGCAGATGTTGCAGATCGCCCGGGATGCGGTGCGGGCGCGGCAGCTCGCCCGCACCGGCGATCGGGTGCTGGTCACGGCGGGGGTGCCGTTCGACGTGGTCGGGACCACGAACTCGTTGAAGGTCGAGGTGGTGTGAAGCTCACGTTCCTGGGAACGGGAACGAGTTTCGGGGTCCCACAGCTCGGCTGTGCCTGCGCGGTGTGCCGGTCAGACGATCCGCGCGACCGGCGCACGCGCGTGGGGGCGGTGGTCGAGAGCGCGGCGGGCACGCGGTTGCTGATCGACACGCCGCCGGAGCTGCGGCTGCAATTGTTGCGGAGCGGGATCGACCGGGTCGATGCGGTGCTGTTCACCCACGAGCACGCCGATCACACCCACGGGGTGGACGATGTGCGTGGGCTGGGACCCGACGCGACCCTGCCGCTGCCGTGCTACGGGCCGCCGGAGACGCTGGACGCCCTCGTGCAGCGCTTCGGCTATGTGTTCGACCGGTCGGTGCGGCCGATCCCGGGGACGTCCAAGCCGGAGGCCGAGCCGCGTCCGCTGCGGCCTGGCGAGACCACCGTGATCGCGGGGATGCCCGTGCGGCCGCTCGAGATCCCCCATGGCCGGGTGCGCGTGTTCGGGTACCGGATCGGTGCCTTGGGCTATGTCACCGATGCCAAGACGGTGCCGGAGCCCGCGATCGCCCAGCTTCGTGGGGTCGAGGTGCTGGTGCTCAATGCGTTGTTCCGCGCGCCCCATCCGACGCACCTGTCGATCGACGAGGCCGTCGCGGTGGCACAGCAGGTGGGCGCGCCGCGCACCTACTTCACCCATCTCACGCACCAGCAGGGGCATGCGGCGCTGGCGGCGATGCTCCCAGCGGGCATCGCGCCGGCGTATGATGGCCTGGTGGTGGACGTCGGCGTCCCGGGGTAGCCGGTCCGTCGGCGTCGGTCGTCGGGCCCGCCCACCGCTTGCCTCGCGAGGGCGGGATGGCGAGCTTCCGAGGTTCTCTCTGCGCGCGCACCGGGCGGCGCTGCGCCACTCTCTGGTCCCTTCCTGTCGAACTCATGGTGTTGTCGCATCCTTTTGGCCCCGCGGTCCGTGTCGAGGGCACGACCGTCACGGTGGTCGACGCCTCGGCCTTGGCGTCCCCGCGCATGGACCAGCTCGTGCGCGATGCCGTGTTCGCAACGCCCGAGCAACGCGAATTCTCCCGCTGGCTGATCTGGGAGCTGGGCCGCGCCGTGGGCGTATACCCGGCGTCGATCCATGAACTGTATCTGGCCCGTGGCCGGGGGGCGTGCGGCGGTTTCACGGTGCCGGCCATGAACATCCGCGGCCGCTCGTACGACACGATGCGCTCGGTGTTCCGGGTGGCGATGGCGCGGAACGCGGGAGCGTTCATCTTCGAGATCGCCCGCAGTGAGATCGCGTACACCGATCAGCGACCGGCGGAGTACACGGCCGTCGCGCTGGCGGCGGCGTTGCGTGAGGGATTCCGGGGGCCCGTGTTCCTGCAGGGTGACCACTTCCAGGTGAACGCGAAGAAGTACGCGGCCGATCCGGTGACCGAGGTGGAGGCCGTGAAGTTGCTGGCCAAGGAAGGGCTGGCGGCCGGCTTCTACAACATCGACCTCGACACCTCGACCTTGGTGGACCTGTCGCATGCGACGCTCTCGGAGCAGCAGCGCTTGAACTACGAGGTCGGGACCGAGCTGGCCGCGTTCGTGCGTGCCGAGGAGCCGGCGGGGATCGTGAGTTCGCTCGGCGGCGAGATCGGCGAGGTCGGGACCGAGAACTCGACGGTGCCCGAGCTCCGCGCCTTCATGGACGGGTTCAACGCGCGGCTGGCGGAGCGTGCGCCGGGCGTGGCCGGCCTGAGCAAGATCTCGGTGCAGTCGGGGACCTCGCATGGCGGCGTGGTACTGCCCGATGGCTCGATCGCGGAGGTCCAGTTGGACCTGCAGACGCTGGCGGATCTCTCGGCGGTCGCGCGGACGGAGTACGGGCTGGCGGGGGCGGTGCAGCACGGCGCCTCCACGCTGCCCGACGGGGCGTTCCATCACTTCCCCCGGACTGAGACGGCCGAGATCCATCTCGCGACCAATTTCCAGAACATGCTGTACGATCACCTGCCGGCGGCCCTGCGTGAGGAGATCTACGCGTGGTTGCGCACGCACGCGGCCGACGAGCGCAAGGCGACGGACTCGGAGGAACAATTCCTGTACAAGTCGCGTAAGAAGGCGCTCGGGCCCTTCAAGCGGGCCCTGTGGGATTTGCCGGAGGCGACGAGCGCGGCCCTGGCTGCGGCCTACGACGCCAAGTTCGGCTTCCTGTTCGACCAGTTGGCCGTGGGTGGCACGGCGCCGGTGGTCACGCGGTTCGTGGCGCCGGTCGACCATCCGCGGCCGTATCCAGGGACCGGGGAGGCCGTGATCGCCGCTCCGGACGATCCCGACGCCGGGGAGTGACCCCGGGCGTCGTTCACCTTCTTGATCACGAGGTCCGCGTGCGTTCCCTCTCGTCTCTCGCGCTGGTGTCGCTGCTGGCCGTGCTCGTCGGTTGCGACAAGTCCCGCCCCGAATTGGAGCAGAAGGTCGTCGAACTGGAGGCTGTGTCGGCGCAGAAGGACTCCCTCCTGCAGGAGGTCATGTCCACGGCGCAGTTCGTCGGCGATCTGGCCGCGGATCTCGCCTCGGTGCGCGCCCTCACCTCGGGCCGACCCGTGGCGGGCGCGGCGGGCGAGTTGGAGCAGGCCTCGCCGGCCGAGCGGCGCGCCGCGCTGCGCGAGCGGGTGCAGGAGTTGATCACCCGCCTCGAGCAGAGCGAGGCGCGGATGGTGCAGAGCCAGTCGCGCGTGACCGCGCTGACGCAGGGGAACGCGCAGTTGCGGCGGCAGCTGGCCGGATTCGACTCGACCATCGCTGCCCTGCAGGTCGTGGTGGAGAGCCAGCGCAATGAGCTGTCGACCATGACGGCGCAGGTGCAGGGGCTCACGGAGTCGAACCGGGCCCTGACCGAGCAGCGTGAGCAGTTGACGGCTGAGCGCGCCCAGCTCAGTGATGCCGTGTCGGCGTTGACCACGGTCGCGAACACGGTGTACTGGATCGCGGGCAGCGAGCGCGAGTTGCTCGAGCGGGGCATCGTGGTCAAGCGCGGAGGCATCCTGGGGGCCCGGGCGACCCTCGTGCCCGCGCGGACGCTCGACCCGGCGATGTTCACGCCGCTGGACATGATGGCCGATACCATCATCGTGTTCCCGAAGGCGGACAAAGCGTACCGGATCGTGTCATTGCAGGACACGCGGCACTTGGCCGTGGCGCCCGACCGGGCGAACCGGCTGCGGACGGGCTTGCAAGTGACGTCGCCCGACGGGTTCTGGGCGCCGTCACGATTCCTGATCCTGATCGAAGAGTAGGTCGGCGCGGGGCGGTCGCCGCTGCGGCGGTCGCCCCGTTCACGAGAGCGCGGAGGGCGCAATGGCGTACGACGAACGCGATGAGTCGGTGGTGATCGTGGAGCGGGGGAATGCGAACGGCCAGATCGTGGCATTCCTGGTCGGTCTCACGATCGGGGCGGGGGCGGCGTTGCTCCTCGCACCCAAGAGCGGCGCCGAGACGCGGGCGGACATCGCGCGGCAGGCCCGGCGCGCCAAGAAGGCCGCGACGGATGCGGCCCGACAGGCCCGCGAGCGCGCCAGCGCGGCCGTCGATGACGTCAGCGACGAGGTCCGGCGCCGGGCCGCCGATGTGCGCGACGAGGTGGGGCGCCGTGCGGCGGTCGTCAAGGACGAGGCGTCGCGGCGCTACTCCAGCGCGAAGCGCGACGTCGAGGAGGCGATCGACGATGTGCGGCTTCGCGTCGATGCCGGGCGTGAGGCTGGCCGGGCCGCGGCGAAGGCGGCGCGGGACGAACTGCAGCGTCGGCTCGCTGAGGGGCGCGACGCGGCCGACGACGGCGCCTCGGCGTAGTCCCGGTCGTGGAGCTCGGTGAGCTCCGGACGTCGTGGCGGGCGCTGCGCGACGACGTTCGGACCATCGCCAGCCAGATCGGACGGCAGGATCTGTTGTTCGTGGCCGGCGCGCTGGCGTATGCCGCGCTGCTGGCGGCCGTCCCGTTCGCGCTCCTGCTGGCGAGCGCCGGAGCCTACCTGCTCGGTGGCACCGTCGAGGCCCAGGCCGACACCGTCATCGCGTTCGCCGCGAACTTCGTGCCCCGTGAGACGGCTGCGTTGGCCTTGCCGGTGGTGCGGGCCGTGCTGGCCGATGTCGTCGCGACCCGTGGCTCCGTGGGGCTCGCGGGTGCGTTGCTGTTCGCGTTCTTCTCCACGCGACTCTTCGGGGCCCTGCGCGCGGGGCTGGTCGTCGTGTTCGAGATCGACCGGGGGCGCGGGATCATCGAGGGCAAGCTGTACGACCTGCTCTACGTGATCGCCGGGACGGTCGTGGTCCTCGTCTACCTCGCCCTCAACCTGGTGGTGCTGGCGGGCGGCGAGACCGGGGTCACCGTACTGCGGGCGGCGGGGGTCTCGGCGGAGGTGGCCGGGGTGCTGCCCCTGTTCTTGGCCCGCGCGCTCATCGTCGCTTTCCTGACCTTCATGTTCGCCGCGCTCTACAAGTTCCTGCCGAATCGTCCGGTGCGCTGGGCCAGTGCCTGGTGGGGTGGTCTGTGGTGCGCGGCGCTGTTCGAGATCGTGCGCCTGATCGTCTTCGAGGCGGTGTTCCGCCTCATCGGGCCCTCGTCGCTCTACTCCGGCTCGCTCGCGATCCTCGTGGTCGCGGTGCTGTGGGTGTACTACGCGAGTATCGTATTCCTCGTGGGCGGCGCCGTCGCGCACGCCCACCATCAACGTTCCACCGCCGCGCTGCCATGATCGATCTGCGTTCTGACACCGTCACCCGGCCCACGGCCGCCATGCGCGCGGCCATGGCCGCCGCCGAGGTGGGGGACGATGTGCTGGATGGGGATCCGACGACACAGCGACTGGAGGCGCAGACCGCGGCCGTGCTCGGCTGCGAGGCCGCGCTGTTCTTCCCGAGCGGGACGATGGCGAACCAGGCGGCGATCTGGTGCTGGACGACCCCGGGCACGGAGGTGTACGTCGACGCCGAGTCGCACATCGTGCACTGGGAGTTGGCCGGGGCGGCGGCGTTGGCCGGCGTGCAGATCCGACCTATCACGGGGCTGGGGCAGCGCCCGTTCCGGGCGGCGGCACTCGCGGCGGGGCTGCGCGACAATCCGTTCCATCCGCGCGCGACGCTGGTCGCCGTCGAGAACACGCACAATGGCAGCGGAGGGACGGTGTACGACGTCGCGGAGCTGGAGGCGATCGCCGCCATCGCCCGCGATCTGCGGCTGCCGGTGCATGTCGACGGGGCGCGGCTCTGGAATGCGGCGGTGGCGCTGGGCGTCACGCCCGCCGAGCTCGTCGCAGCGGCCGACTCGGTGATGGTGTCGTTCTCGAAGGGGCTTGGCGCGCCGGTGGGGGCCTGCCTGGCGGGGAGTGCCGCGTTCATCGCACGGGCCCGCGAGGCGCGCAAGCGCTTCGGCGGCGGGATGCGACAGTCCGGCGTCCTCGCGGCCGCCGCGCTGGTGGGCCTCGACGGCTTCGAGGCGCGTCTCGCCCGCGATCACGCGCACGCCGCGCAGCTGGCCCGTGCGGTGGCCGACATCGCGGGACTCGGCGTGGTGGCGCCCGAGACGAACATCGTCATGCTCGACCTGCCTGACGGCGTGGTGTCGGCCGACGTGGTCGCGGCCGCGAAGCGCGAGGGCGTGCTGCTCTCGGGCTGGAGTCGGCAGCGGGTGCGTGCGGTCCTGCACGGCGATGTGGCCGCGTCCGATGTGGCGCTGGCCGCCGCCGTGCTGCGGCGCGTGCTGACGCGCTAAGGGCGGGCCCCCTCGCTCTGGCGCGGTCCGGGCGGTATGTTACGCGTGTCCCAGGCCCCGGCGAACGGCAGTCTGCCAACCCCGCCAGGACCGAGAGGTAGCAACGGTACGTAGTCCTGACGTTGCGTCGTCAGGCCTGGGGCAACCGTCCTCCTTTGCGCAGTCTCGAGACGAGAAGCCGACGTTCGCGCGCGCTTCTCGTCTTCGTGTCTTCCGCCCTTCGCCACCCGCCGCGTGTCGATCGCCCTCGCCCGCAAGTACCGTCCGCGCACGTTCGCAGACGTGGCGGTCCAGACGCACGTGGCGACGGCGCTCCGCGGCGCGATCGCGCTGGACCGCATCGCGCACGGCTATCTGTTCAGCGGCCCCCGGGGGACGGGCAAGACGACCTTGGCGCGCGTGCTGGCGATGGCGCTGAACTGCGAGGCGCGCAACGCGAGTGGCGAGCCCTGCGGGCAGTGTCTGTCCTGCGAGCGCATCTGGTCCGGCGCGTCGTCGCTCGATGTCGTGGAGATCGACGCCGCATCGAACCGCTCGGTCGAGGATGCCCGCGAACTGCGCGAGCGCGCGATGTATGCGCCATCGGGCGCCGACCGCTACAAGGTGTACATCGTCGACGAAGCGCACATGCTGACGCGCGAGTCGTGGAACACGCTGCTGAAGATCCTCGAGGAGCCGCCGCCGCGGGTGGTCTTCGTGTTCGCGACGACGGATCCGCAGAAGATCGCGCAGTCCGCCGCGCCGGTGCTGTCGCGGCTCCAGCGCTTCGAGTTGCGCCGGATCGGGGCGAGTGAGATCCGGGCGCGCGTCTCGGCGGTGCTCGGCAGCGAGGGGATCGCGGCGGAACCCGATGCGCTGCTGATGATCGCGCGGGCGGCCGACGGCTCCATGCGCGACGCGCTGTCGCTCACCGATCAGGTGCTGGCCTTCGGCGACCAGGTGGTGACCGCCGAGGGGGTGCGCATCTCGCTGGGCTTGGTCGGCGAGGACGCGTTGCTACAGCTGCTGGATCTGATCGCGGAGCGCCGGGCGGGCGATGTGTTCGCGGCCGTCGGCGGTCTCGCGGACGCCGGCGCGGACTTCGCGGTGCTGATGGCGCACCTCGCGGAGGTGTTGCGGGCCCAGCTCGCGCTGGAGCTGGGTGGGTCGATCCCCGACGTGAGCGAAGGCCTTGCAGCCGCGCTCGACGCACGCCGGGGGCGCCTGCCGGCGGCCGATCTGGTGCGCATGCTGGCGATCCTCGTCGAGCACGAGCCGATCTTCCGCAAGAGCGCGCACCCGCAGATGCTCTTCGAGATGTTGCTCGTGCGCTTCGCGCTGCTGGACCGCACCATCCAGTTGGAGCAGGTGCTCGCGGGCTTGGGCGGTGAGGGGTCCGCGGGGGGCGGCGGCGGTGCGGGTGGAGGAACTGGAGCGCCCGGGATGTCCCGCCGGCCCGCGGCGGTGCCTCCGCCCCGTGGCGCGGCGCTGCGCGACGCCGCGCCGGCCGAGCCCCCGCCGTGGGAGGCCGCGGCTGCGCCCGGCCTCGCGGCGGTTCCTTCGGCGCCTCCCTCAGCGGCGTCCAGTCCCGCGGTGCCTGCGCGGCCTGCGCCGGCTCCCGCGGCGCGGCGTCCTGCCGGTCCCGCCGACGCACCGGTCCCGGTCCCGCAGGACCTTCCGCTGGACCTCAACCGTTTGGCCGAACACTGGGATGCGATCGTCGCGGAGGTCCGGGCGAGCGGACGGGGGCTGATCGCCCAGCTGCTCGATGACGCCACGCCGGTGGCCGTCTCGGCGAAGGGCGGGGTCACGCTCGAGGTCACCCAGGCGCTGTCGTTGCAGGGCCTCGGTGAGCAGGAGGCTGTGGTGGTCGAGGCGTTGCGGCGGCGATTCCCGTCCGTCAGCACGCTGACGGTGCGGGGGACCGGTGCGGCTGCGGCCCCGGCCCGGCGCTACGACGCCGCGTTGGTGAAGGCCGAGATGACGGCTTCGCTGCGCCGCGACCCGATGCTCGACGCCGCGATCAGTGCGCTGGATCTGGAGTTGATGGAGTGAGGGGACGACCCACGCGGAACCGGCGGTTCCGCGCGACCGCGCGACAGCGCACGGAGAGTTCGGATGGGCCTTGGTGACATGATGAAGATGATGCAGCAGGCGCAGGAGATGCAGGAGCGCATGCAGCGGATGCAGGAGGAGCTGGCCAGCGCCACGGTCACGGGCTCGGCCGGGGGTGGGCTGGTCACGGTGGAGGCGGACGGGCGGGGGCAGATCCGCGCGGTGCGCCTCGACAAGTCGGTCGTGGATCCCAACGACGTCGAGATGCTCGAGGACCTGCTGACGGTCGCGGTCAGCGACGCGCAGGAGAAGGCGGCCGCGCATGCGCAGCAGGAGATGGCGAAGCTCACGGGTGGGCTCAACCTGCCGTTCAAGCTTCCGTTCTGACGTGTCGGCGATCGAGGAGCTGGTGACGGAGTTGTCGCGGCTGCCGACCATCGGTCGGAAGTCGGCGTGGCGGCTCACGTATCATCTGTTGCGCCAGCCCAAGGAGCAGTCGCAGCGGCTGGCCCGGGCCCTGGAGCGCCTGGTGGAGCGGGTGGAGCGCTGTGACCGTTGCGCGAATTTCGCCGAGGGCCCGCTCTGCGACATCTGCCTGGACGCGCGCCGCGATGCGGGGCTGATCTGTGTGGTCGAGGAGCCGCAGGACATCGGGGCGATCGAGCGCACCGGGGAGTTCCGCGGGGTGTATCATGTGCTGGGTGGCCGGCTCTCGCCGATCGACGGCGTGGGGCCTGACCAACTCACGGTGGCGGCGCTGGTGGCGCGGGTGGGTGCGGGGGGCGTCCGTGAGGTGATCCTCGCGACCAACCCGCGGCTCGAAGGCGACGCGACCGCACTGTACATTGAGGGACAGTTGGCGGCGGCCGGAGTGCTCGTGACCCGGCTCGCCCGGGGATTACCGGTCGGGGGCGATCTGGAGTACGCCGACGGCGTGACCATCGCGCAGGCCTTGCAGGCCCGCCAAGGAGCGAAGTGATGGGAGTGGCACGGGCGAGTGCGTACGTGGCGGCGGGCGTGGTGGGCGGGCTCGTGCTGGGCATCCTCCTGACGACCGCGTATCAGGACCGGCATGCGCAGGCGCTGTTCAGTCCGCGTCCGCGCCGGCGCTGGGCGGCGTTGGGTCGGCTGGCCGGGACGGCGTCGGTGGACAGTGTCCGTCTGATGCGCGAGTATGTGGCATGGGAAACACATCCGCGGCTCCGGCGTCGGGGGGAGGCGCTGCTGGAGCGTCTTCAGTCACTGCATGGGTGAGGGATCATGATGGCGACCGCGTCTGCGAGCTGGTCCTTTACCGAAGATGACTTCGGCGCGATCACCGCGACGTTGCAACGCTTCCTGTTCGACGCGAACGCGCGCTGCGCCCTGTTGGTGGATCGGACCGGGCAGTTGGTCGCGACCGTGGGCGAGCAGCCGGATTTCGATCCCACGGCGTTCGCGACGCTCACGGCCGCCGATTTCTCGGCGAATGACCAGCTGGCCAAGCTCATCGGCGAGAACGACTTCAGCTCCCTGTTCCATCAGGGCGAGACGGCGTCGATGTATCTCGCCGACATCGCCCGGCGCGTGATCCTCGTGGTGCTGTTCGACAACCGCACGAGCCTGGGGCTGGTGCGCTTGAAGATGAAGGAGACGGTCGCGGAGCTGACGCGGCTGTTCGAGCAGGTGTTCGCGCGGGCGCAGCGGGTGTCGCCCTCGCAAACGGGACTCTTGGCGGGCGCCGATGCTGAGATCGACGACCTCTTCCGATAAGCGGGGCGCCCTATGTCGATGATCAACTATGCGTCGCGCGAGATCAACTGCAAGATCGTGTATTACGGTCCCGGTCTCGGCGGCAAGACCTCGAACCTCGAGTTCATCTACGGCAAGGTGAAGCCGGACACGCGTGGCAAGCTCATCTCGTTGGCCACGGAGACCGAGCGGACCCTGTTCTTCGACTTCCTGCCGGTCGACCTCGGGACGATCCGCGGCTTCAAGACGCGCTTCCACCTGTACACCGTGCCGGGCCAGGTGTACTACAACGCCAGCCGCAAGCTGATCCTGAAGGGCGTGGACGGCATCGTGTTCGTGGCCGATTCGCAGATCGAACGCATGGAGGCGAATCAAGAGTCGATGCAGAACCTCTACGACAACATGTCGGAGTACGGCTACGACCTCACGAAGATGCCGTTCGTGATCCAGTACAACAAGCGCGATCTGCCCAACGCGGCGCCGATCGCGGCGCTGCAGGACGCGTTGAATCCCGGCTGGCAGATCGAGGAGGCCGCGCGGCAGCGCGTGACCCCCGATCCGCTGCACCCGGGCGAGTTCCTCGTCGAGCAGTTGCCCAGTGGGGAGTGGATCGAGCGCGCGCCCTACTTCGAGGGGGTCGCGGTGACGGGGGACGGGGTGTTCGACACGCTCAAGTCCGTGAGCAAGCTGGTCCTCAAGTCCCTCGCCTGAGCCCGGTGCCCGTGTCGCCTCGAGATCTGAACCTCCCGAATGCGCTGACGATCGGCCGGATCGCGGTCACGCCGCTGGTCGCGGCGCTGCCCTTCGCGACCTCGCCCTCGGTCCGCTTCGCGGGCTTCGTGCTGTTCCTCGCGGCGGCGATCACGGATCATTTCGATGGTGCCATCGCCCGCTCGCGGGGCTGCATCACGGATCTCGGCAAGGTGCTCGATCCACTGGCCGACAAGTTGTTGCTGGTGGGCACGTTCATCCCGATGTATCTGCTCCAGCACCCGGCCGGTGATGCGCTGGCGCGCTGGATCCCCTGGGCACACGACGACGCGTCGGCGTTCCCCTTCGAGACCGTGCTGGGACCGGTGGGGCTCCCGTGGTGGGTGCTGCTGATCGTGCTGGGCCGGGAGCTGTTCATGACCGTCTTTCGCAGCATCGCCCAGCGGCGCGGCGTGGTGATCGCCGCGATCGGGCCGGCGAAGTGGAAGGCCGGCTTCCAGTTCACGTGGATCGGGGCGGCCTACTGCTGGTTCGGCTTGCGCACCTGGGCGGACCGGCGTGGCTGGGACGGCCGCGGCGCGTGGGAGTTCGTGGAGACGCTCAACGGACTCGTCGGCGTCGTGACGATGTCCGTCGCGGTCGTCCTCACCCTCTACTCGCTGCTGTTGTATCTGCGCCGCTACGGCCACGTCCTGTGGGGCCGCAGCGCCGCACGCTGAGCCGTCAGCCCGTGATAGGCTCGACGAGGTCGACGGCGGTGATCAGCCGCGCGCTCCCGGGCAGATAGCGGACCAACAGGACCAGGTCCAGACGACCACCGCCCGCTGGGAGCGTGAGCTCGATCGGGCGCAGGCGGGTGGTCACCGTCTTCACGACGACACCCGACTCACGCGGGATGGACACCGTGATCGTGTACACGCCCGCCGCGACGGCCCCGAGCGAGAATCCCCCGCGGGCATCGCTGTAGCCGGTGATCGCCGTGCCAGCCCCGACCGGCGTCAGCTGGATCGTCGCGGAGTCGAGGGCCGTCGCACGCAGGTAGGTCTCACCGATCACGACCCGACCGCGCACCCCGACGGCCTCGCGGAAGTCCGGATCCGCCGCGGGCGTCGGCGCGAGCGCGATGATCGATCGGTTCGGCGTCGGCGCGCAGGCAGCCAGCGCCGCCGACAGGAACAACGCGGCAGGGATTCGCATGTCCACCAGACTACCGCCGGAACGTGGCGTGCGCCAGCCGCCGCGTGTGCCCGTCCCACTCGTCGCGTGAGGGCGCCTTAAATTGTCCGGGATGCAGGTCGAGATCATCACCATCGGCGACGAGCTGTTGCTCGGCCACACCATCGACACGAACGGCGCGACGCTGGGCCGTCGGCTCGCGACGCTCGGGATCGCGGTGGCGCGTCGCACGACGGTCGGCGACGACGCCGCGTCGATCGCGGATGCCGTCGCGGCGGCATTGCGGCGTGCGGATGGTGTGATCACCACCGGCGGGCTCGGCCCCACCAGCGATGACCTGACGAAGCCGGCGATCGCCGCGCTGTTCGGGCGCGGAATGACGGTGCACCAGCCAACCATCGATCAGCTCGAGTCGCGCTGGCGTGCGCGTGGTCTGCCCGGCGAGCTCCCCGCCGCGAACCGGCAGCAGGCCGTGGTGCCGGAGGGCGCCACGGTGCTGGAGAACCGCCACGGGACCGCACCCGGCATCTGGATGGAGGACGATGCGGGGCGTTGGGTGGCGATGCTGCCCGGGGTGCCGCGGGAGATGCGTGGCATGCTGGCCGACACCCTCATGCCGCGCTTGAGCGACCGCATGGGCCCAGATGCTCCGGTGATCGCCTCGCGCCTGCTGCGGACCACGAGCGTGCCAGAGGCGCGCGTCGCGGACCTCTTGCGGGAGCTGGAGCTGCCTGAGGGGGTGCGGCTGGCCTACTTGCCCGGCTGGGAGGGCGTCGATCTTCGGCTCACGGTGCAGGGCATGGATGCCGCACGGAGCGACGCCTGTCTCGCCGATGGGACGCACCGGATCGTGCGCCGCCTCGGCGACGTGGTGTACGCCACCGAGGAGCGCGATCTCGCCGCCATCGTGCTCGAGGTGCTGCGTGCGCGCGGGTGGCGGATCGCGGTCGCCGAGAGCTGCACCGGCGGCCTGCTGGGCGCACGACTCACGGCCATCGCCGGCGCCAGCGATGTGGTGGCGGGTGGCGTGATCGCCTACGACAACGCGGTGAAGACGGGCATGCTCGGCGTCGACCAGGAATTGCTCGCGCGGCACGGTGCCGTGAGCGTCGAGGTGGCCGCCGCGATGGCGCGAGGGGCCAGGCGCGCGACCGGCGCGGCGGTCGGGGTCGGGATCAGCGGTGTCGCGGGGCCCGGGGGTGGGACGGCGGACAAGCCGGTCGGCCTTGTGTGTGTGGCGGTCGAGTCGCCCGAGGACTCCTGGGCCGAGGCGCGACAGTTCATCGGTGACCGAGAGGAGATCCGTCTGCGGGCGACGCAGGCAGTGCTCGATCGCGTGCGCCGCGCGGCGACCAGAACTTCTGACGAACGAACGACGTAGTGATGGAATGGAGAACGGGATCACATGACTGACGAGATGCCGCCTGCGGAGCGGGCGAACGACGGCGGGCCCGGCGACAGCGGGGCCGGCATGCCCGATGCCGACACACGAGATGGGTCAGCGACCGTCACGGACGCCACCGATGCGGCGTCGGACGCCGTCGCGACCCTCGAGGCACGATTGGCCGAGCAACAGGACAAATACCTGCGCCTGTTGGCCGACTTCGACAACTTCCGCAAGCGGGCCGTCCGCGAGCGGGAGCAGGCGTCGCATCACGGCCAGGGCGTGGTCATCAAGGGATTGCTCGAGAGCATGGACGATCTGGCCCGCTGTGCGAAGCTCGATGCGGCGAGTGTCGATGCGGCCACGGTGCTCGACGGCGTCCGGCTGGTCGAGCAGAAGCTGCTCAAGTCCCTCGCGGGCCACGGGCTGGAACTGGTGGACCCGGCGGGACGGCCCTTCGACCCTGCGCTGCACGAGGCGCTGACGACGGCGCCGGCGGCGCGAGCGGAGGACGACGACCTGGTGGCCCAGGTGTACCAGGTGGGATACGTGTTCAATGGGCAACTGCTGCGTCCGGCGCGGGTCGT
This sequence comes from uncultured Gemmatimonadaceae bacterium, assembly GCA_964503275.1. GTDB lineage: Bacteria > Gemmatimonadota > Gemmatimonadetes > Gemmatimonadales > Gemmatimonadaceae > DASRAP01. The sequence goes on from CAZCZO010000012.1 coordinate 32,040, forward strand.
CGTGTCGCAGTGGAATGCGTGACCGGCGACACGCCTCCCATGGCTCAGCGCGATTACTACAGCGTCCTCGGGGTCGCGTCGACCGCGACGGCCGACGAGATCAAGAAGCAGTATCGGCGGCTCGCGAAGCAGTACCATCCTGACGCGAACCAGGGCGAGGCGTCGGCGGCGGATCGGTTCAAGGAGATCTCCGAGGCCTACGCCGTCCTCGGCGATGCCGCGAAGCGGACGCAGTACGACGAGATGCGCCGGCTCGGTGCGTTCGACGCGGCGCGGCCGCGGTCTGGATCGTCGCGCTCCAGCGCCGGTGCGCCCGGGAGCGGCTCGTTCAAGTTCGAGGATTTCGACGTCGGTGGCTTGGGTGGGCTGGGCGATCTGTTCGGCACGATGTTCGGTGGCCGAGCGGGTGGACGGACCCGGGCTGCGGAGGCGGGGCCGAGCGTCGAGACGACGCTGGAGGTCCCGTTCCGCGTCGCGGCCGTCGGCGGCAAGATCCCCATCACGTTGGAGCTGGCCGAGGGTTGCGCCACGTGCAACGGCAGCGGCGCCGGACCGGGTGCACGCATGCAGCCCTGTCAGGAGTGCGGCGGACGCGGCACGATCTCGTTCGGCCAGGGCAGCTTCTCGGTGAACCGGCCGTGTCCGGCGTGCCTGGGGCGCGGGACCACCGCCTCGGTGCCCTGCGCCGCGTGCAGCGGAGCGGGCGAGGTCCGGACGCGCAAGAAGGTGATGATCGCGGTGCCGGCGGGCACCGAGAGCGGGGGCAAGGTGCGGCTCAAGGGGCAAGGGGGACGCGGGCGCAACGGTGGAGCGGCCGGCGACCTGGTCATCACATTCACGGTGCTCCCCGACGCGCAATTCAAGCGCGATGGCTTGGATCTCGTGGTCGGCGTGCCGCTAAACGTCGCGCAGGCGACGCTGGGGACCAAGGTGTCCGTGCCGACGCTGCGAGATTCGACCGTCTCGCTGCGCGTGCCTGCCGGCACACCGAGTGGCAAGCGGTTCCGCATCAAGGGGCAGGGCATCGAGCGTGAGGGGCGCAGCGGCGACCTCATCGCCGAGGTGCAGATCGTCGTGCCGACGACGCTGTCGGCGGCGCAACGGGCCCTCATGGAGCAGTTCGCGAGCGCCGCCGACCTACCGTACTGAGCCGCTCAGCGCGTGCCGGCGCCGAGTCGGAACACCTGCCCAAGATAGGACACCGCGTGCATCTCGCCCTGGCCGTCGATCCCGAATGACGTGATGCGGGGCATGGGGCGCGTGAGCGTCCACTCCAGCTCTTCGAAGACCTCGCCGTTCGCCGCGCGGAGCGAGCGCAGCCACCCCTGGCAGAAGTCCGAGTAGAAGTAGCGTCCCACATGCTCGGGGTGCGCGCGGCCGCGGTACACGAGCCCGCCCGTGATGGAGTTGCACCCTGGGCCGTGGGCGTACGCCACGTCGGGGTCGATGCGCTGCGTGAGCTCGCAGGTGCTGCTCGTGGGCAGGCACAGGGGTCCTTCGAGCAGGGACCACCCGAAGTTCGCACCGCCGGCCGATCCCAGTGGGACGACGTTCAGCTCCTCATACGATCCCTCGCCGACGTCGGCGATGAACAGTTGCATGGAGGGGGCATCGACCCAGAAGCGCCATGGGTTCCGCAACCCGAGGGCGAACACCTCGGGGCGATAGGCGCTGTTCCCGACAAAGGGATTGTCCGCGGGGACCACGAAGGGCGCGCTGGTGCTGACGTCCAGCCGGATGAGCTTGCCGCGCAGCGTCGAAGGCAACTGGGAGTCGCCGCCGCTGCTGTTGCCCGACCCGGCGTCGCCCACGCTCATCAACAGGGTGCGGTCGGGGAGGAACTGGATCATGCCCCCGTAGTGCAGGAACCCGGTGTGGGGAATGCGGCGGATGTTGAGGCGCGATGCGGGGTCGACGAGGTTGGGGTCGGTCGATGACGCGGTGAAGCGCGCGAGCCGGATGGCCCCGTCGCCTTCGACGAAGCTGACATAGACGTGGCGGTTCACCTGGTAATCCGGATGGAACGCGACGCCCAACAGTCCGTCCTCGTTGCCCTGGGTTCGGACCACCGCGGACAGGTCGAGGAAGGGTTGAGGAAGTCGGGTGCCATCCCGCAGGATCCAGATGCGTCCGGTGCGTTCCCCGACGAACAGACGGGGGTCGCGCGTCGGCGCGCCGACGAAGAGCGGGCGGTCGAAGCCCTCGGCGACGAGGTCGATCGACAGGGTCGACGTACGATCGACGGGTGCGGGCTCCGTGGGCGCGTCGGCGCAGTTCGCTACTGAGAAGAGAGCAAGGACGGCGCTGAGCCACCAGCGCGTTCCGATCGGTCGTGAGTTCGAGCACATTGTACTTCATGAACGTATTTGCGCAGCCAAATGTTGCAATGCCGACCACGCGACGTGTGGGTGCACGGCGTGTCCGGCGCTGACGCGTTCGTGGCGCCCGGCCGGGCATGGGCTCGCCGACTCCAGTCGCGGGTCGCCCCGGGCTGGCGTACGCGATTCGCGCCGGCGCCGACCGGGTACTTGCACCTCGGACATGCGGTCAACGCCGTCGTCGTGTGGGGGCTGGCGCGTGCGCTGGATGGACGGGTGGTCCTTCGGCTGGAGGACCACGATCGCGGGCGGTGTCGTCCCGCGTTCGCGGACGCGATCCTCGATGATCTGGACTGGCTTGGACTTGAGCCCGATGTCGCTCCGACCGCCGCGTATCGCGACGGACCGGCGCTCAGGCAGAGTGCGCGGTCCGCGCGTTATGCCGCCGTGCTCGGGGCGTGGGAGGCGGCCGGCGTGGTGTATGCGTGTCGCTGCTCCCGGCGCGACGGGACGGTGCCGTCGACCGACGGGGACCGGCGGTACACGGGGCGGTGCCGCGAGGCGGGTTGGCCGATAGAAGCAAGTGTCGCGGTCCGTCTGCGGTTCGGTGCAGACGTCGTCACGCTGGATGACGTCATCTGCGGCGTGCAGCGGCAGGTCCCGGCCGAGCAGTGTGGCGATGTCGTCCTGCGCGATCGCCATGGCAATTGGACCTATCAGTTCGCGGTCAGCGTCGACGATCTGGATCAGGGGATCGACGTGGTGATCCGCGGGACCGACCTGCTGAGCAGTGTGGGCCGGCAGGTCCTGCTGGGCCGCGCGCTCGGACGGGCGGCCCCGCCGCAGTATGCGCACCATCCGCTGGTGCTGCGCCCCGACGGGCGCAAGCTGAGCAAGTCGGCCGGGGACAGCGGATTGCGCGAGTTACGTGCGGCGGGGTGGAGTCCCGCGCAGGTGCTCGGGACGGCCGCGCATCTGGCGGGCCTGCAGCGCGACGCGCGGCCGATCGACGCCGCCGCGCTCGCGGGGCTCTTCGGCGGCTGAGCGCCGCGGAGTCATCCGCTCACTTGCGATCGCGCGCGAGGGCGCGGTAGTACTCCTCGACGAGGGCCCGGTATTCGGCAGGTACCGGGGCGCGGGACTGCAGTGCGGGACGCTTCTCGGTGCCGAGCCCGTACGCGCGGAACAGCGAGAACTCGACGGTCTTGAGCCCGTCTATGACGTCGGCCTGCAGCTGGTCGAGACCGACGGCGTTCCCGAGCGGCGCGCCGTTCTCCAGCCGCCGCATCTCCCGGAGCACGCCGTCGATCTCGGTGGTGGGCAATCCTTGGTTGACGAGGTCCTGCCGCAAGCGCTCTGCCTCCTGCCGCCGGAGTCGGAATTCGCGGCTGAACTGCGTGGCGTCGGCACCGCCCGCTCGCTGCGGATCGAGCTGCCCAGGAGCGCCGTCGCGCTGCTGCGCGCCGCGCCCACCGGCCTGCTGCTGGCCTGATTGCTGACCGCCCTGGCCTTGTTGGCCTTGTTGGCCTTGTTGGCCTTGTTGACCTTGTTGGCCCTGTTGACCTTGTTGGCCCTGTTGGCCTTGTTGCCCCTGTTGGCCCTGTTGGCCCTGTTGACCCTGTTGGCCCTGTTGCCCCTGTTGCCCCTGTTGACCCTGTTGACCCTGTTGACCCTGTTGACCCTGTTGACCCTGCTGGCTCTGTTGGCCTTGCTGGCCCTGTTGGCTCTGCTGGCTCTGTTGGCTCTGCTGGCCCTGTTGGCTCTGCTGGCTCTGTTGCCCCTGCTGGCCTTGTTGTCCTTGTTGTCCTTGTTGCGCCTGCTGGCGCTCCGCAGTGCGCGCGCGCAGCGACTCCATCGCGCGCACGAGTTCGCGCGCGCGCTCCAACGTCCGCTCCTGCGCGCGTTGCGGCGACTCCGCCGAGGCCGCGCTGGCAGCCTGCTCCAGCTGCTCGCGCGTCGCCTCCAGAATGTCGGCGATGCTCCGCTCCATATCGCGCACCGACTCCGGCGCCCAGCCACCGCGGACCCCGCTGCGGGAGAACTGGATGCGATCCCGCAGACTGCCGTCGCGTAGCTCCTGCGCGGCACCGCTCAAGGCGCGTGCGGCCGCCGGCTGCTGCTGCCGGGCCTCCCGGGCCAACGACTCGATCGCGGCGAGCAACGAGTCGGCGGCGACGGCCTGCCGGTCCTTGTCATCGAGGAGGCGCTGCTGCTCGCGCTGCCGCGCCTCGCCACTCGCGTTCGGGAGCTGCTCCACGCGCTGCTGGATGTCGCGCTGTTGCTCCTGCATCTGCTCCACGCGATCCTGCAGCGCGCGCGTCTGCTGCTGCACGGCGGCACTGCGTGAGTCCTCGAGCGAGCGCGCCGCGCGGTTCAACTGCTCGAGCGCCTGATTCGCCTGCGGCTGGGTCCCGGTCGCGGCGCGGCGCATCGCATCGGCCGCCTGCTGCGCGGCCTGTGCCGCCTGTTGCAGCTCCGGGGTGTTCTGTTCCCGGGCCAAGCGCTCCAGTCGCCGGGCCTCCTCTTCGGCCTGCCGCGCGAGTTCCCGCTGTCCACCGCCGCCGCCCTGCGCTTCGCGGCCCAGCCGGTCGCGCATCTGCTCCTGCATGCGCTGCATCCGCTCGTTCTCTTGCTGCTGCCGCGCCGCCAACTCCCGCAGCCGCGCGAGAATCTCATCGACCTCCTGCTGCTGCTGTTGCTGCGCGCTGCTCTGCTGCTGCACCGCCTCGTACTGATTGCGCTGGCGATCGTTCTCCAACTCGAAGAGGTCGGCGAGATCCTCGGCCCGCTGCTGCTGGCCGCCCCCGCCCCCCCCACCGCCGCCCTGTTGCTGCTGTTGCAGCTCGCGCTCGCGGAACACCGCCTCGGCGCGCTGCAGGTGCGTCATCGCGACCTGCTCGGGGCCGAGCGCGCGCGTCCCGCTGCCGGCGCCGAGCAACCCGCGTGCGCCCTCCATCGCGGTCCGCGCTGAGTCGAGCTGCCCCGCGATGACCGCGAACGAGGAATCCTGTGCCGCGACCCCGCGCGACCGGAGTCGCTCGACCAACGTCGCCACATCGTCGTGCAGACGCCCCTGCGCGATCGCCAACGTGGTGATGTCCTGACGGCGCCGACGCTCCTCGGCGCCCGCGCTGTCGCGGACCCAATTGAACGTGCCGGCGACGATGTCGCGCTGGCGTTGCACCAGTTGCCCGGTCTCCGCGCCTTCCGCCCCGCCCCCGCCCCCGCCCGGCGGCGCTTGTCCGCGTTCCTCCCCTTGGCGATACGTCATGCCGAAGGGTCGGATGTCGACGAAGTACACGTCGCTGCGGCTCACCGTGCCCGACGCGTCCTTGGCCTCGGCGTGATACGCCACCAGATCGCCCGGGGTGAGCGACAGTTCCTCCAGGAACAGCGTGTGCGCGGCCCGGACCTCCTCGAGGGTCGCGCCGCCGCGCGACAGCACGACGCGTCGCTCCTCACCGCCATTCACGCGGTACACCAACGCGAGCTCTGCCACGCCATAGTCGTCGCGGGCCGTGATATCGATGGTCAGCTCCTCGACCGCCGTGGCGCGCGTGTCACGCCCCGGGTCACTGATGCTGACGCTCGGTCCACGATCCCGGAGCGCCTCGATCGCATAGTCGATGCCGCCGGGGACGCGGCGTCCATCCGTCGCCAGCAGGTCGATACGGTAGAAGCCGCTCTGCGTCACGGGGAACGTGGCTGACCATCCGCCCGCGCTGTCCTGGGCGAGGGGCAGTTCCGTTCCATCGTCGAAGCGCAACATCCCTCCGCGGATCGGTCGGGTCACGTTGGGACGTACGGTGACGCGCGTGCCGATCACGGCGGCCACATCGCCGCCATCCTCGATGGTCTCGGGCTCGAGGCGCGTGTAGGCCGGGTACCGCAGATCGAGTGACACCTGTGAAACGGCTGGCAGATCGCTGATGCGCAGCTGGAACTCATCCGAGCGCACCCCATCCGATTCAACGAAGTAGGTCGTTGGATCGACGATGTCGAACAGCCGGGCGCGGAACACGCCCGACGCGGAGTCCCGCGCCATCGGGATGCGCACCCAGTCGGCCTCGGTGTCACGGCGGAAGACCAGCTCGGCGTTATCGGCGGTGAAGTGCAGCAGGGTCCCGACGACCTCGAGCCCGCCGCCGCGCGGCACGGTGGCGTTGCCAGGCTCGACGGCGACCGCCCGGACGGGCACGGCCGCCGCGGCCGCCGCTGAGGGGGCGAACAGCAGTCGCCCGGTCGTGCGCAGCGCCGACGGGCCGAACAGGAACAGCACGGCAGTCGCGACCGCGAGGACCCCGAGCGCCCGCAGCGCCGAGCGACTCGGCGCCCCATCGATCGCACGGTCGCGGACCAAGGGCTGCAGGGTCGACACGACCTGCGCGATCAAGCGGTCCGTGAGGGCCGACGCGCCCTCGGGGCGATCGGCGCGATGGACCTCGTGCAGTGCGGTCAGCAGCCCCTGACGCAGATGCGGGGCGCGCTCTTCGACATACAATGCGAACTGTTCGTCACTCCCCCGCCGCGCGAGTGGGCGGATGAGCCACCAGCCGATGGCCAGCAGGATCGTCGCGTAGCCGGTGAGCCGGGCCAGGAGGATCGCTGTGGAGCTCCCGTTGAGCGACCAGGTCAGCAGCGAGCCGAGCACGAGGGCGGCAAGGATCGCCAGCCCGATGCGGACCGCGGCCTCGAGCAGCACGCGCTGCTGCCACTGCCGGCGCAGCGTGGCGAGTGCATCCAGCAATTGGGCGGAGGGGGTCATACAACGCTCCGGTCTGACGGGATCACGGCGGAGCGTCGCGCGGTCGCGCGCCACCCCCGGGTGGACAGCAACGTCTCGCCAAGCACCAGCAACGCGACGAGGGCCAGCAGCCAACGCCAGGTGCCTTGCCTGGCCTCCAATTCCTGTGCGCTGGGTGCCGTGGCGATGCTCCCGGCGTCGGCCGACAGCTCGCGGATCCCCAGCAACATCTCGCGGGGATCAACGGGCGTGAGGTCCGATTCGTTCGAGGGTGCGTTGACGGCGACCACGTCCAAGGGCTCCCCGGTCACGCGGGACTGATAGGCGGAGTATAGCCCACTTTTGCGCAGCACGATGGCGCTGCCAGCAGAATCGGTCGCGGGTCGCTCCAGACTGCCATCCGGGGCGGCGACGACCGGATCGCGCAGCGTCGCGCGCAGCGCCCAGCTCTCGCCACTCGGGCGCCACAGGGGGGCCCCCGCGTGGCCCGACGCGTGCAACGCGAGCCGACGCAGGAACGGCAGATAGGCGGGTTGCAGCGGGAAGTCGCCCCCCCGCGGGTCCAGCGGCGCGCCGATCACGAGGGCGCGCCCGAGGCCGAGGCGCGACTCGATCACCGCGGGAAGTCCATCATCGAATCGCGCGAGGACCGAGGCGCCGTCGGCGACCTCGAGTCGCGGGTAGCGACCGAACCGGACCGCGCTGAGCGCAGCACTGGCATCGCGGAACGGCGCGAAGAGGGGATGGTCGAGGGTGACCTCGCCGAGCGTGCCCGGCAGGGCGGCGGTCCGCTCGATCATCCCGCCCGACTGGGCCGGCACCACGGGCGATACCGCCGCGCGAGCGCCCTGCCGCGCCCCGATCACGCTCACGACGCCGCCCCCCGCGCGGACCCAGTCCTGCAGGGCGGGTCCCAGGGCCGCTGGCTCGGCGACATCCCACAGGACCACGAGGCCGGCGTCGGCGAGTTGCGCCGCGCTCGCGCGGGCCGCGCTCACCGGGAGGACCCTGATGGTCGGGGCCTCACCGATCGCGAGCGCCCGCTCGAAGAACAGCGTCTCATTCGCGGCCGCATCGGTCGGCGTCACCAGGAGCACGGTCACCGCGTCGTCGCGCGGGAGGGCGAAGTGCAGCGTGTCGTCGCCGGGCAGGGCATCGGTGTCGATGGTCACCATACCGGTGATTCGGCCCGCCGGCGCGGCCACCGCGTCGAAGGCCACCACCAGCTCGCCCTCCGTGGGCAGGTCGATGTCGCGCGTGCCCGCCGGTCGCCCATTCAGCGTGAGCGTCGCCCGCACGCGGCGGCGCTCCGGCAGCGCCCGGGCGACGAGCCGGGCCTGCGCGGCGACGGTCGCGCGCGGCGGTCCCGCACTGCGACGCAGCTCCACGGAGGACACCGCCACGTTCGCGGGCGACGCGGCGCTGACATCGATGGGGCGGATCGCCAGCCCCGCCGGCATCTCGAGGCCGGCGATCCCCGCGACTCCCGTGCGTTGGAGGTCGGTGATCACGGCGACCTCGAGGCGTGTCGTGCCGGCATCGGCCACGAGCTGACGCGCGGCGCGCAGGGCGCTGCCGAAGCGCGTGCCCCGTGCGGCGGGCACGAGATCATCGAGCGCGGCCCGCACCGCACTGCGGTCCGTCGTCCAGGGCACGACGACCTCGGCGGCGTCATCGAACGCCACCAGGACGATCCGGTCCCCATCGGACGTGCCGTCGATGATCCCGCGCGCGGAGTCCAGGGCCGCGGGCCACACCTCGCGATGTGACATGGAGAGCGAGCGGTCCAGCAGGAGCACGACGGCGCGCGCGCCCTCCACCGCTGCATCCGTGTCGCGTTGCGGGAGGTACGGACGCGCGAACGCCAGCACGAGCAGGGCGAGCGCGGCGGCCCGGAGCAAGAACAGGGGCCAGTCCATCAGGCGCCGTCGCTGCGCCGTGCGGATCGGGATGCGCTCCAGGAACATCAGCGAGGGGAACCGGAAGGGCGTATCCTTCTCGCGGAACCGGAGATGGACCAGGATGGGGATCGCCAAGGCGGCGAGCGCACCCAACATCGCGGGGAGCAGGAAGGACATCAGCGCACCCGCCCCGTGGCCAACCGGCGATCGAGGAACGCATACAAGGCGACATCCAGCGGTCGATCGGTGACCACCGGGACGAAGTCCGCTCCCGTGGCGAGGATGCGGCTGCGCAACTCAGCGCAATGCGCCGCATGCAGCGCTCGATACCGCTCGGCGAGCGCCTCCGGGCGCAGGGGGAGGCGATCGCCCGACTCCGCGTCCTCGAAGGTCGTCGCGTTGGTGAACGGGAAGTCGCGCTCTCCCGGATCGATCACGTGGAACACGATCACGTCGTGCCGCCGGGCGCGCAGCGAACCCACGGCGCGGGCGAGCGCGGTGGGGTCCTCGTAGCAGTCGCTGATCACGACGACGATCCCGGCACGCTGCGCGACCTGCGCCAGCCGATCGAGCGCCGCCGGCAACGCGCTCGCCCCGGCCGCCTGCGTGCGACCGAGCGTGTGCAGCATCAGTTGCAGATGCCGCGTCGATGGCGGGATGACCTCGGCCGTGCCGCCGCGCAGCAGCGCCAGGCCGACGCGATCCCCCTGCCGTTGGCTGAGCCAGGCCAGCGAGGCGCCGAGCATGCGCGCGTAGACGTACTTGGTGAGCGGCGCGGTGCCGAAGTCCATCGAGCCCGACACATCGAGCGCGATGAGCAGGCCGGCATTGGTGTCGGCCTCATACTCCTTCACGTAGAAGCGATCGGTGCGCGCATAGGCGCGCCAGTCGATGCGGCGGAGGTCATCGCCGGGCTGGTACTGGCGATGCTCGGCGAAGTCGATGGACAGCCCCTTGCGCGCGGAGCGGTGGAGCCCCGCCATGAACCCGTCGACGACCGTACGCGCGAGCAGGGCGAGGTCGCCGATGCGCGCGAGGAGCTGTGGGTCGAGGAATGCCGCGGGGGCCGTGGGCATCGGGCTAGAGCGACGACTTGGGAAGCGGGACCTGCGCGACCACGCGGTCGATGAGCTGGTCGGTCGTGACGCGCTCCGACTGCGCCTGGAAGTTCAACAGCACACGGTGCCGCAGCACGGGGCGGGCGAGGGCCTGGATGTCCTCGAAGGCCACATGGGCCCGGCCCTGCAGAAGGGCGCGGGCCTTGCCGCCGAGCACCAGCGACTGCGCGGCGCGCACCGAGCCACCGTACTGCACCCACTGCCCGATGAAGTCCGGCGCGAGGGCATCGGTGGGCCGCGTGGCGCGCACCAGTCGGACGGCGTACCGCGTCACCGCGTCGGCGACCGGCACCCGGCGCACGACGCGCTGGAACGCGAGGATCTCGTCGCGCGTGACCACGGCCCGCAGCGGTTCCGGCGGCGCGGCCGTGGTGGCGCGCACCACCTCCACCTCATCGTCCTCGGGCAGATAGTCGAGCATCACCTCGAGCATGAAGCGATCGAGCTGCGCTTCCGGCAGGGGGTAGGTGCCTTCGAGCTCGATGGGGTTCTGCGTCGCGAAGACGAAGAACGGCGGCTCGAGATCGTAGGTCCGGCCCTGGACGGTGACCCGCTTCTCCTGCATGGCCTCGAGCAGGGCCGACTGCGTCTTCGGCGGTGTGCGGTTCACCTCGTCGGCCAGCAGGATGTTCGCGAACACCGGGCCGGGCATGAACGTGAGGCGCCGCTGACCGGTGTTGGGATCGTCCATGATCACGTCGGTGCCGGTCACGTCCGACGGCATCAGGTCGGGCGTGAACTGGATGCGCGCGAACTTGAGGTCCAACGCCCGGGCGAGCGTCGAGATCAGCAAGGTCTTGGCGAGCCCGGGGACGCCGACGAGCAGGCAGTTCCCGCCGGCGAACAGCGCGATCAGCGTCTGCTCCACCACGTGGTCCTGCCCGACGATCCGCTTGCGGATCTCACGGGTGATCTCGGTGGCCGAGGAGTGCAGGCGATCGGCGATGGCCGCGTCGTCCAGCTGGTCGAGTGGGGTGGTCGTCACGCAGGGCCTCAGGGTCAGCGGGTCAGGGCGTACAGGATGTAATTCACACCGAGCTTGTATGCTTCGTTCGACAGATCGATCGGGAACATCCCTTCGGCGGAGAACTCCCAGTACTCGGCGATGTCCGCGTCCACGTTGACGATCGCGAGGAGCCGCTGCCGAGGGTCGTTGTCCACGAAGATGCCGAAGTACGACGAGGGGATCTGGGAGTAGGGGTGGATGGTCTCGATGACCTTGATCCGATAGAACGCGTCGAAGATGGGATGCGTGAAGTCCAGCGGCAGCAGGACCATCCCCGGCAGGACACGGGACATCTGGGCGACCAGGTTCTGGGTCTCGCGGCCCCGATTGAAGTCGTCGAAGATGATGAGACCGCCCTTGAGCAGGTACTGCCGGAGGCCGAGGACCTCCTGCTCGTTGGGATTCCAGTATCCCGGCTCCGCCATGTAGGCGACGGGGAATCGCGTGAGCTCGGGGTCGTCCAGCGTGAGGATCACACTCGAGCGGTTGCGCACCCGCATCGACGTCAATTCGGCGAGGATCGTCGTGAAGTTCCGTTCGGCGCGCGGATAGTCGTGGCTCCACTGTCCACCGCGGCCTCCGCGGCCGCCGAAGGAGAAGTCGATGCCGGCGCCGTAGGCGATGCGCGCGAACGTGAAGCGGCCGTCATACGTGGCGTTCGGTTCGAACACGGTCATGCTGCGCTCACCGCGCTGCCCCCACGCGGCTGCGACGGTCGTGAGCAGCGCGAGCGCCGCGAGCCAGAGGACCCGGGGGTTGGGCATCAGCGTGTGCCTCCACGCAAGGTGAGCAACAGCTCCTGCGCCTTCTCGAAGCCTGGGGCCTGTTCGAGCACACCCAGCACCTCGCGCCGCGCCGCGCTGCGGTCGCCGCTGGCCGCCAACGCGAGCGCCAGCTGAAAGCGCGCCTCGAGCAGGTCGGTGGGGCGCAGCGCGATCACGGCTCGCCGCTCGCGCACCGCCAGGGCATGCTCGCCCCGCGCGGTCGCCAGGGCGGCCAGCTGCGCGTGCATGGCCGCATCGGTGGGTGAGATCCACAGCATCCGTTGCAGCACACGGATCATGCCGGCACTGTCCCCGAGCGCCCGCCGCCACTCCAGCTCGCGTCCGTTCGCGTCCCATGCCGTCTCATTGCGGGTCGTGACGGCGGCGATGGCGTCGGCGGCCTCCTGCAATGCACCGGCTGCCTCATGCAATTGCGCGAGCAAGGCCGACGGTCCATCCTCGCCGGCATAGTCCGGGAACAGTGCCCGGGCACGTTCGAGCGTCCGCTGTGCCTCGTCCACCTCACCACGCCCCAGCGCACTCGCCGCTGACTGGACCGCCGACACGAACGCCCCGGTGGGCGGTGCAGCGGCATCGCCGGCGTCGATGGACGCGAGCGCGGCCTTGTAGCGGACATGCATCCAGGCATCGAACAGACTGTCGAGCTCCGCAGGCGACGCGCGGAACACGCGACGGAAGGCCTGTGGGGTGTCGAGTCCGTCGCGGTACGCGCGGAGCAGCTCGGGGATCGCGGCGGCGCCGAAGCGCTCCTCGAGCATCTCACAGACCGACGCGGCGAGCAGATAGGAGTAGCCCGTCTCACTCGGGCTCCGCGGCCGCGTGAATCCCTCACTCAGCTCACTCAGCGGTCGCAGTCGCCCGCTCTTGTACGCCTGGATGAATCCCACCGACGCCTTCGCGCCCCACTCGGGGCGCGCCCGGCGCTCCTCCACCACCGAGAGCCCTTCGGAGATCCAGCGCGGGACACGGTGGCCACTCGCACCCAGCGTGAAGGTATGCGCCAGTTCGTGCCATGCGGTGGAGCCCCAATTGAACGTGCCGGTGCTACGGGCCGACGGCGAGTCCATCGCGAGTACGGTACCGAAGCTCACGCCGAGCGCGCCGAGCCCAGCGAGCCCGACGGTCCGCACAGAGAAGTCGCTGTGCCGCTCGTAGAGTTCGATCCGCACCGGCGTCGGTGGGCGGTACCCGTAGCGCGCGGCCAGCGTGTCGTACGCCGACTCGAGCAACGGGAGCAAGTACAGCGACAGCAACTCCGCCTCACGCGCCGACGCCACCAGCTCGAAGCGTGCAGAGCGGATCGTCGAGAAGCCATCGACCTGGTCCAGCAAGTCGAGCGAGTTCTTGTGCCAGATGTGGAACGGATCGAGCCCGAAGGCGCGCTCGAGCGAGGCGCGCCCGTCCGCGATCGCGCCGACCCGCAGCTGGTTGGTCCCGAGCACCCCCCACCCGCGCGCCGAGCGCGGGTCGGCGGTGGTCGCCTGCGTCGCGAACCGCACGGCGTCGGCATACCGCCGGTTCCGGACCGCGGCCTCGGCGATCTCCAGATCGTATCTGACTTCGGTCGGGTCGATCCGCGCGGCCGCTGCGCGCGTGCGTCGATAGGTCGCCGAGTCACCGAGCAACCACGCGCCGGCGCCGAGGATGGCCCACGGCGCCACCCGCGCGGAATCGAGCCGCAGTGCCCGCTCCGCGATCACGGTCGCTGAGTCGAAGCGCTCGGCCTCCAGATACGCCCGCGCCAGCAGGATGTGGGCGTCGACCAAGCGTGGATCCGACTCGACGGCACGGCGCGCGAGCGCCGCGGCATCCCCGCTGCCCTCGAACTCCATCACGCGCGCCATCCCGAACAGCGCGCGGGCGTTGCTGCTGTCACGTGCGAGGACGAGTCCGTACGACTCCCGGGCCTCGGGCGCGTTGTACTTGTCGAGGAACAGGTCCCCCGTGCGGATCACCGGGTCGATGTTGCGCGGGTCGGCCGCGACGGCCGCGTCGAAGACGCGCAGGGCGGCGCGCACCGACGCGGCATCGCCGCGCACGACGTAGGCGCGGCCGACGGCGGTCAGCCCCTCACTGGACCAGCCGCGACCATCGCGCTCGTACCGGGCGATGAGTGCGCCGGCCGCGCGCTCCGCGTCGGCCCGCGCCCCGCGCTCCAAGGCCTGCTCCGCGGCCATCGCGGTCGCGGCGGCGTCCGGCGGTCCGCCGCCGGCCTGCTGCGCGGACAGCGGTGCGGCGCCGAGCAGTACGCTGCACGCGAGACGCGCGAGCCCCCGACTCATGGCCGGCCTCCGGCCGCACGGATCGCCCGCGTCTTCTCGGCGATCGCCAGCAACAGGCGCTCGAGTTCGCGTTCGTAGTCCTCGCTGCGCATCGCATCGCGGCGCGCGCGCAGTGCGGCGACCTCTTGCTCCAACGCGCGGCGCTCGCTGAGCAATGCGGCGACCCGCGGATCGGCGCCGGCGCTCCCACCCCCGAGCACCAGCGTGGCCGCGAGCGCGGTATCGCTCAGCTGCGCGCGTTCGGTCAGCAGTTTGCGATCGGCCTCGTACGCGCGGGCGACCTCGGCCTTGGCGAAGGCGAACACCTCGAGGGCGGTGAGTCGTCCGTCCTTGTTGGCGTCGGCGGCGTCGCCCGTCAGGCCGGTGAGGAAGTGGGTCGCAAAGGTGGTCTCGTTGCGCTCCAACGCGGTGCGCGTGGCGGTCATGATCACGCGGCCCGGCCGCGCCAGCACGGTCGCGAAGTCGCCACTCGCGCTGGCGGTGTTCACGAACAGCACGTTCTGCTGGCCGAAGGCACTGAGCCACAGGGCATAGTCCGCGGCCGTCGGGTCGGCCCCAGGGAGATTCACGCGCGACGCGGCACCCTCGCCACTGCCGTGGCCGATCAAGACGACCATGACCAGGTCGCCTGCCGTCGCGCGGCCCGCCAGCCCGGTGATCGCCCGTTCGACCTCCTCCTTGGTCGCGCGGGCCCGCACGCGTGCGGGGTCCACGCCGACATCCTCGGCCAGCCACACAAGACTCGAGTCGGGGACCTGCCAGCGCTCCTTCGCCACCGCATGGAGCGCCCGCGCCTGCGACGCGAACGTGGCGGAGTACGCGGGCTCACCGCCGAGTCCGCTGATGATCAGCACGTGCGTGCGCTGCGCCCACAGCGGGGCCGCGCACACGCAGAGCAGGACCACCATCACGCGCGCCCCCGTCACGCCAGTCCCTCCCGGCGCCGCACGCCCCACTCGGCCGCGAGCAGCCCGATGAAGCACAGGAGCACGAGGGGCATGTCCCACAGGTCGCGCGCGTCGCGCACGGTCACGCCAGCGGCGGTGATGGCGGCGTCATCCGCGAGGCGGTCCACATCACTGAGCGGATAGTAGCGACCGCCCGTCTCGTCGCTCACGCGCCGGAGGAGGGTCGTGCGCAACTCAGCCTGCTCCACATCGGCCCCCTGATCGTCGGCGAGGAGAGAGGTCGCGCGTGAGCGCAGCGTATCGCGACCGCGGACCGCCACGGCCTCCACCGCGTACACGCCGGACTCCTCCGCGAGGAATCGCCCCGCATACACGCCATCTTCGCGGAGGGTCCATGCCAGCGGGAGCTCCACTTCGCGGCCCAGTGGAGTCGTGACGCGCGCAACGACGGCCGCATCGTTCACCGGGCGGAACGCGCTGTCCGCGACCCGGACCTGCAGCGAAACGGGTTCCCCGGGCCCCACGCGGGAGGGCGACACCGTGGCCTCGACCTGCCCTGGGACCCCGTCCACCAGCCACCGGAGCAGCTGACGCCACAAGGTCTCATGCGTCTCATCCTCGACCGCGATCGCGGCGTCCATCTGCCAGAGCCAGGTGTCCTGGACCGCGAATACGGCGCCGAGTCCACGCCCGAACCGCTGGAAGGCCAGCAGATTGACGTCGCTCTGCGTGGCCGCATCGCGCCCCGTGAGCAGCACGGTCGCACCGGCCCGCAGTGGCCCCACCCGGTTGACGGCCGTGAGGGGAGGCAACGAATCCCACTTGGCGAGTGCCGCGCTTGCCGTCGTGGACAGTTGGAGCGCCGCGTGCTCGCGACCCGCAGCGGTGGGTCGAACGGTCAGCGTGACCGGCGGTTCGTCCTCGTCGCGATCGCGGGCGACCACCGCGACCGGCAACACCTCAGCGAGCGGAGTGCCCGCGAAGCCGCCCTCACCGAGGGCACTGCGTCCGCCGAGCGCGAGGATGCTGCCGCCGCGCTGGCTGACGAACTCGTGCAACATGCGGAGCTGGTCGCCCCGGAAGAATGAGGCCTCGATGCTGCCGAGCACGATGGCGGGGAACTGGAAGAGTTCCTCGCGGGTGGCGGGGAATCCACCGACCAGCTCGAGCGAATCGCGCACGCCGAGCCGCAGATACTTGCCTTCGGCGCTCCGCAGGAGCCCGACCAGTTGCAGGGCGGAATCGGGGGCGACGGCGCGGCGGAGGAACGCGAACTCGGGGCGTGGCTCGCCCTCGACGTACAGCACCCGCGCCGGACCGCGGCGGATCTCGATCACGCGGTGCGCTTCATTGTTCTCTATGACCGTCTCGCCGTCGACGGCCCGGACGCGGACCGTCACCCGGTGCGGCCCGACCGCCAAGGTCGGCAGACGCAGCGTGTGTCGAACGATCTCGCCTTGCGCCGGCACCAGCGTGGAGTCGGTCGCGATCACGCGCCCATCGGCTTCGACGACGAACGCCGCGAGGCGTCCAGCGACGCCGCGCGCCCGCAGCGTGATCTCCGCGATCAGGGTCGCCCCTTCGAGCGCGACGGTCGGGAGCGTGACCCGCTCGATCGCGAAGTCCCGTGCGAATCGCTCGGTCCCGACACCCACCGTGAACACCGGCACGCGGCGTGCCCGCAGCGCCAGCAACGAGGCGCCGAGGTCGGTCCCGCTGTTGTCCGCGCCATCCGAAACGACCACCACGCCGGCGACCGGCACACCGGCCAGTTCGCTGCGCGCATCGTCGAGCGCGGTGGCGATGTCCGTGCGGCTCGCAGCGGCCTCAAGGTCTGCCGCGCTCGTCAGCGGCCGAGCATCCGCGCCGAACCGGAAGAAGCGCAGGACGAACTGCTCCGAGAGCGCCTGCACGAGGGCGCTTGAGTCGCCGAAGGTCCCGCGCACCGCATCGACACGCGAGCCCGAACCGAGATCCGACAGGCGCATCGAGCGCGAATCGTCCAGGAGCACGGCGAGCACGTTGCGCTGCGGGACCGCGCTGCTGACCACCAGCTGCGGGCGCGCCAGCGCGCCGAGCACCAGCGCCAGCAACAGGCAGCGCAGGATGGTCAGCGCCAGACGGGTGCGGCGGGTGACCCCGACGACGCGCGCGTACGACCACACGATCACGCCAGTGCCCAGCACGGCTGCGAGCAACAGCAACACGCCCGGGACGACCGGCGAGACGATCAATTCACCCTGGGCCCACGCTCGGGACGGATACTTGGCGAGCAGCGTGAGGAGGGCGTCGATCACGGGTCCCGGGAGAAGTGTGGCGGCCATGCAGGGCGGACCACGCAGACGTCCGGTAGTCGCCGGACAACTATACGCGCGGGACCGACCGACCGTTAAGCCGCCCGACGGGCGGCCAACGGCCTCACTCCAGCCCCAACGCGGAACGCATCAGCGACAGAACGGTTCCCGCGGGAAGCCGCTCGATCGGGTGTTGGACACCGGCGAGCACCCAAGTGTTGCCACGCACCGCATCGGCCAAGTCCCGGGTCTCCTCGACCGACACCATCGCGTCGCGCTCTCCCACGGCGCAGTGGACCGGGCAGCGGATCGCTCGCAGCCGTTCGATCGTGAGCGCCTCGCCGCGTCCGAGTGCCCGCATGAGCCCGGCCGTCCGGTGCGCGACGCCCTCCCAGCCTCCCGCGATCCGATGGCGATCGGCGAGTGCCTCGGCGAACCGCGGGCTGGCCGCGCGGATCGCATCGGGGTCCAGCTTGTCCGCCTCGGCAGCGGCGGAGTCGGCGGTCCATCGGTACTTGGTCCCCAGCGTCACGAGACCCGCGATCGTCCCAGGCCACGATGACTCCAGCGCCAGCGCGATGTACCCACCCATCGAGTACCCGAAGACCACGGGGCGTTCGATCCCGCGCTGCAGCAGCGCGGCGCGCAGCGCGACGGCGAACCCATCGATCGTGAAGGGGACGGTGCCCAGCGCGGTGTCGCCGTGCCCCGGCAGCTCGACGCGGTGGACCTCGCCCAGCGGCGCAAGCTCCGCCGCGACCGGCGCCAGTTGGGTCGCGCTCCCCAGCGCGCCGTGCAGCACCACCAGCGGCGGCCTCACGGGCTGCACCTTGTGCAGGATGCCGGGGATGACGAGGTTCCACGGGTCACCCATTCCTCCTCGGAGAAGATCCCATGCGTCTGCCGCTCCTCGTCGCCTCTGCGCTGGCGCTTGCCGCCACGCCCGCCCTCGCTCAGGATGCCGACCGCTCGGTCGCGGACGGCGGCATCAAAGTGCCCGGCTGGCAGGGACGGATCGACCGTCGGCCGCTGAGTCAGGGCAAGACCATCAACGACTCGAAGCTCGCGGCGGAAGGCACGGCGCTGCGACTCTCGGTCGGCCCCGCCGGCAACTTCTGGAACACGACGCATACGGCGTCGGGGACCTACGAGGTCTCGGCGTCCTTCAAGGAGCACAAGATGGCGTCGTCGCATCCGCACTCGTACGGGATGTTCATCGGAGGCGCCGACCTGACGAGTCAAACGGAGACCCTCGCGTATTGCATCGTGTACGGGACGGGCATCTATTCGGTGAAGATGTTCCACGGCGAGAAGGTGACGACGCTCGTGAATATGCAGCCGAGCCCGGCCATCGTGAAGGCGAACGCGGCGGGCGAGGCGACGAACGTGGTCGGCTGGCGTGTGGCGGACGGGAAGGCGTCGTGCGTCATCAACGGGCAGGTCGTGAAGACCTTCGAGCGCAGTGAGCTCGTCGGCGACGGTAAGCTCAAGTCCCTCGATGGGACCTACGGGTTGCGGGTCTCGCACAACGTGGAGCTGACGGTCAGCGGTCTGTCGAAGCGCTAGGGCCCCGCGTGCTCTCGACGCGACGCGTCGGCATCTCGCGGGACCCGCGACCAACGGCGCGACGGGGGGGCGTCTTCGTCGCACTCGTGGCGGCGGCGGTGCTCGGCGCCGGGCCGGGCCGTGTGCGCCCCGCTGCGGCGCAGCCGAGCCCACGGGTGCACGTCGTCGCGACCGGCGGCACGATCTCGAATCGAGAAGGCGGACGGCTCAGTGCGGCGGAGGTCGCGTCGCTGGCGCCCGGCATCGAGCGCTACGCGCAGCTCTCCACGGAGCAGTTCAGCAACACGGCGAGCGGGGCGCTCACGGTGGCGCAGTATCTGGCACTCGCGAAGCGGCTGAACGCCCTGTACCGCGACGATCCCGGGCTCGCGGGCATCGTGGTCGCGATGGGCACGGACACGATGGAGGAACTCGCCTGGTTCCTGCATCTGACCGTGCGGGATCCGCGCCCGGTGGTGGTCGTGGGCAGCATGCGCAACCCGAGCCAAGTCGGCTTCGAAGGGCCGGCCAACATCCTCGCCGCCGTGCGGGTGGCCGCCGATCCCGCCGCGCGCGGGGTCGGGACCGTCGTCGTGTTGAACGACGAGATCCACAGCGCGCGCGAGGTCGCCAAGACCGATGCGCGACGATTGCAGACCTTTCGCGCCGGCGAGTACGGCGTGCTCGGCGTCGTCGATCCCGACCGCGTGGTGTGGGTCCGCCGGCCCATCCAGCGGCACAGCGCGACCAGTGAGTTCGATGTCGAGCGCATCGACAGTCTGCCCCGCGTGGACATCCTGCTCACCTATCAAGGGGCTCCGGCCGATCTGATCACCGCCGCCGCGTCGGCGGGCGCGAGCGGCATCGTGGTCGCGGTCGCGGGGGCCGGCGCCATGAGCGGGACGCAGGCCGCCGGCGTGCGCGAGGTCCGGGATCGCGGCGTCTTCGTCGTCACGGCGACCCGCACCGGGAGCGGACGCATCAGCGCAGGGACCGCGGATCGCACCGCGACGACCGATGCCGCCACCGAGCGTCGCCGCGCCCACACGCTCGTGGCGGAGGACCACGCGCCGCTCAAGGCGCGGCTGCTCCTCATGCTCGGCCTCGCCACGACCCGCGAGGGCCACGAACTGCAGCGCATGTTCCGCGAGTACTGACGGATGCGCATCGTGGGCGGCCGCTTGGCGGGCAAGGCGCTGACCTCGCCCAACGACTTCCGTGTGCGGCCGACCTCGGAGGCGCTGCGTGGGGCGGCCCTCGCGCGACTCACGCTCGAGCTGCCCGACGCGTCGGTGCTCGATCTCTTTGCGGGGACCGGCGCGCTGGGGCTCGAGGCGCTCTCCCGTGGCGCGCGGCGCTGTGACTTCGTGGAGACACGCCCCGCCTCCTTGCACGCCTTGAAGGCGAACATCGTCGCCCTGGGGATGAAGCCCCGCACCCGGGTCTTCAAGAAGGACGCGTTGCCCTTTGCGGCCGCCCTGTCGCGGGACGCCTACGACCTCGCGTTCGTCGATCCGCCGTACGGATCGCGGATGCTCGACCATGTCATCAGCGACTGGGTGCGGACCGGATTCGCACGGACGCTGGTGGCCGAACACGCGCGCAGTCATATCCTTCCCCCCGGCGCCGAAACGATCGGGAACGGGGACAGCGCGATCACCATCTACCGCCGCTGAGCCATCGATGTCCATCCGTTCACTGTGGTTCGCCCTGCTGCTGTCGCCGACCATCGCCATCGCACAGCCCCGCGCCGCCGACGTCGCCACCAAGGACGCGATCATCGCCGCGCTCTACGATGTGATCTCCGGGCCCGCCGACTCCGCCCGCGACTGGCCACGGTTCCATCACCTGATGCACCCGACCGCGCGCTTGCAGGCCGTCACCGGCGCACGCACCGCGACCGGGTTGCGCACCTTCACGCCGCAGGAGTACGCCGAGGGCACGGGCGCGCAGCTCGTGCAGATCGGATTCCGCGAGATCGAAGTCGGGCGCCATGAGATCCTCGCCGGGCGCGTGCTGCACGTCGCCAGCGCGTACGAGTCCACCCGCGAGCGTCCGCAGCCGGGCCCCGCCGGCCGCGGCGTCAACTCCATCCAGCTGCTCTTCGACGGCACGCGCTGGTGGATCGTCTCGATCCTGTGGGATGGCTCGCCCGACGCCAGTGCGACGTGGCCGCCGAGCTGGATGTCGAAGCGGGATTGAGTCCCGGCGCGTCGGTGGGCCGCGGCCGCGCCGACCAGGCTCAGTCGCGCGTGAGGCGCAGGCGCCAGATCGTCACCGCCGTGCCGCCATTCGCGTCTTCGCGCAGCTGGAACAGCGTGTCGCGCGCGACGGTGCCGCGCAGCGCCACTGGAAACCGACCGCGCGCGAGCAGCGCGCCGGTGGCGGCGTCCCGTGCGTCGAGGACGGTGACGAAGGCGGCGTTCGGATCCTGACCTGCCTGCAACACCGGCACGCCGGTCCGGCCATCGACCACCAGCCTCGCCGGCTGCCACGCGTCCGTCGCCTCCAGGAAGCCCGTGAGCACGCGTCCGGCCGAGTCCTCCCAGATCGCGAAGGCGTTCGGCGGGCCCGGCCACGCGTTCGCCGGAATGCCCTCGGGACGCGGGGGGAAGGGCAGGTCGGTCGGCGTGAACCGCGCCACGCGCCGCCCGGCGGTATCGAAGCGCTCGATCTCGTAGCGATGCTCATGCAGCGTCCACACGTCGTCGTTCGCGGCGAGCGCGAACTGACGGAACGCCCCGAGGACATTCCCCGAGTCCGCCGCGGACGCCCCGAACGAGCGCAGCACGACGAAGGACGAGTCCAGCAGGTGCATGGGCGACGCCGAGCCGAGCATCGATCCGAACGCGGCGTTCGCGTCCACGTGGATGCCGTTGGCGACGTAGCGGCCGTCGCGACGCCGCGCCGGGAAATCGGAGACGGGCGCGAAGTCGAGTGCGATGCTGCGCTGGGCGCGACCATCGGAGCCGATGGTGGTGATGCGCCGTGCGCGCTGGTCGTACACCTCGACGCCACCGTCGGCGCGGCCGTGGAGGTAGGCGATGCGGCGGAACTCACCGGGCCCGTCGCCGGACGCACCGATGCGCAGCTCCCACGCGCCGTCGGGGGCGAAGCGATGTATGCTCGCGCGGTCGATGTCCGCCGCGTACCAGCGCCCCTGGCCGTCGCGCGTCACCAGCGGAAAATCCACGACCACACTCTCGCCGTCGGGACCGGCGCCGAAGGTCACCAGCGAATCCAGGTGCATGGTCAGCGTGGGCGCCGCGGTCTGCTCTGCCGCACACGCGGCGCACAGCGCGAGCAGCGCCGCGCCGATCACGCGCCGCCTCACCGTCCCCTCACAGGCCCACGGCCAACGGCAGCGGCGCGCGACGCGGTCCCGGCTCGGCGGTCGAGCGATCGATGATGCCACCACCGAGGACCTGCCCCGAGGCCGCGTACCACACCACCGACTGCCCAGGACTCACCGCCTGCACTGGGCGCTCCAACACGACCTGCACCCGATCCCCATCGACCGTATCGATGGTCCCGGGGACGGGCTCCGCCCGGTGCCGCACGCGGCTCCACACGCGGTCGCCGGGCGCGGGTGCGGTGCCGGTCAGCCAGCGCACCGCCGATGCGCAGACCTGCTGACCCATGATGGCCGCCCGCGGGCCGATCACCACCGTACGCTCCTGCGGCCGGATCGCGACCACGTACATCGGCTCGCCGAAACCGCCGGGCAATCCCCGACGCTGCCCGACGGTGTACCGCGCGTAGCCCTCGTGGAGGCCGACCTGCTCGCCGCTCGTCGTCACCAGTGGACCCGGCGTCAGCGCCGCGTGGTCGGGGCCCAGGCGCGCGCTGAGCACCGCCGCATAGTCGTCGTTGGGCACGAAGCAGATCTCGTGACTCTCGGCCTTCTCGGCCACGTGCAGGAGCCCGAGCTCGGTGGCGAGACGCCGCGTCTCCGGCTTGGTGAGGCCGCCCACCGGGAGCAGCATCCGCGGGATCACCTCGCGGTCGATGCCCCACAAGAAGTAGGTCTGGTCCTTGAGATCGTCCGCACCCCGGTACAGCGCGCCGTCCTGCACGCGCGCGTAATGCCCCGTCGCGACGAACGCCGCGTCGAGCTTGTCCGCGGTGCGCACCAAGTCGCGGAACTTCGTGAACGTGTTGCAGCGCACGCAGGGGATGGGCGTGCGGCCCGCCACATACTCGGCGACGAAGTCGTCCACGACATCGCGCGAGAAGGCGGACTCCAGGTTCACCACATAATGCGGGATGCCGAGCCGGTGCGCGACGCGGCGCGCATCATTCGTCGCGTCGAGCGAGCAGCAGGGCCGGTCGGGGACGTCGGCCCCGTCGTGGTGCAACTTCATCGTCACGCCGACCACGTCGTAGCCCTCGCGCACGAGGACCGCGGCCGCGACGGACGAGTCGACGCCTCCCGACATCGCCACCAGCACGCGCGGCCCGCTCATCGCTCAGACCGGACTGGTCGCCCGCGCCTTCGCGGCCAACTGAGGCAGGACCAACGCGACCCGCTCGATGTCGGCGGGCGTCGTGAGCGCGCCGATCGAGAGACGCAGCTGTGCGTTGGCCAGCTCCGGCGGCACCCCCATCGCACTCAGCACATGCGAAGCCCCGACGGAGCCGCTCTGGCAGGCCGAGCCACCACTCGCGGCGATGCCGGCCATATCCAGCGCCATGAGCATCGTCTCAGCGTCCGTCCCGGGGATCGACAGGCAGGTCACGTGCGGCGAGCGCGGCGCCTCGGCGCCGTGGATCACCACATCCGGGATCGCCTCGCGCAGGGCGCCCTCCAGATGATCGCGCAACGCGGTCAAGCGCCGGGTCTCGCTGGCCTGCTCGGCCAGCGTCAGCTCCATCGCCGTGGCGAGTGCGACCGCGTTGGCGACATTCTCGGTGCCCGGCCGACGACCGCGACACTGCGAGCCGCCGAAGAACAGCGGGGCGACCGGCGTCCCGCGGCGCACGAACATCGCGCCGACCCCCTTCGGGGCCCCGAGCTTGTGGCCGGACAGCGAGAGGAAGTCGACCAACAAGGTCCGCGTGTCGATCGCCATCTTGCCGAAGGCCTGCACGGCGTCGGTGTGGATCTCGGCTCCACGGGACTTCGCCAGCGCGACCAGCTCCGGGATCGGCTGAATGACGCCGGTCTCGTTGTTCACCCACATCACCGAGACCAGCGCGGTGTCATCGCCGATCGCGGCGTCCGCATCGTCGAGGTCCACCACACCCGACGGCAACATGCGCAGATGCCGCTCGGTGGCCCCTTCCTCAGCCGCCTGGTGCACCGCCGCCAGCACCGCCTTGTGCTCGATGGGGGAGGTCACGATCGTGTGCCGCTCCCCGGTGCGCAGGGTGCGCCAGCCGCCGAGGACGGCCAGATTGTCCGCCTCGGTGCCCCCCGAGGTGATGACCACTTCATCGACCTGGGCCGACAGGCACTGGGCCACCCGCTCCCGTGCCTCGTCCAGCGCCGTGCGCGCCTCGCGCCCCCAGCGGTGGGTGGACGACGGATTGCCGAAGCGTGGCCCGAAGTACGGCGCCATCGCAGCAAAGACTTCGGGCCGGACCGGCGTCGTCGCGGCGTGATCGAGGTAGATGGGGTCCATGAGCGAACGTTCAGGGGTATCCCTGAAATATACCTCTGCCAGGCGCTGCCCGGATGGTCGCGGCCCCGCCGGGGGGGGCGCCGACGCTTGGCATCGCCGGACCCCGCGTTAGGTTTTTCCGCACACGCCCCGCCAGCTCGGACAGGCGGGGACCCACCCGAACGAACGACGAGGGTTCGGTTCCATGGCCACAGCCTACGTGCAGGACGGGGATGCCGCCGGCACACTGCTCGGACATCCGAAAGGATTGTTCGTGCTCTTCTTCGCCGAGATGTGGGAGCGCTTCTCGTACTATGGGATGCGTGCCCTCCTCATCTTCTACCTGACCAAGCATTGGCTGTTCTCAGATGAACAGTCCGGGGTCATCTACGGCGCGTACACGGCCCTCGTCTACATCACGCCGGTGCTCGGCGGGTACCTCGCCGACAAGTACCTGGGACAGCGCAAGGCGGTGCTCTTCGGCGCCGTCCTGCTGACCTTCGGACACTTCCTGATGGGGGTCGAGGGGGCCGGTGGGCAGGACGCGGCGGCCTTGAACGTGTTCTGGCTGGCGCTCGCGTTCATCATCGTGGGCTCCGGCTTCCTCAAGGCGAACATCTCGGTGATCGTCGGGCAGCTCTACCCGCGGACCGACATCCGCCGCGACGGCGCCTATACGATCTTCTACATGGGCATCAACCTCGGTGCCTTCCTCGGCTCGCTGCTCTGCGGCTGGCTCGGCGAGACCTACGGGTGGTCCTACGGGTTCGGCGCCGCCGGCGTCGGGATGCTGCTGGGGTTGGTGGTCTTCGTGCTGGGGACGCCGTTGCTCCTGGGCCGCGGCGAGGCCCCCGATCCCGCGCGTTTGCAGCAGCCGGTCGGAGGGATCAAGTTCGAGTGGCTGCTGTACCTCGTCGGCGTGCTCGCCGTCGGTGCCTGCTGGTGGATGGTGCAGAACCAGCAGCTGGTCGGCGGCTTCCTGGGTGTCGCGGGCGCACTGCTCGTCCTGTATGTGCTCTACACCGCGGTGGTGAAGCTGCCGGCCGATGATCGCGATCGCATCTTCGCGGCCATGTTCCTGATCCTCGGGTCCGTGCTGTTCTGGGCCCTGTTCGAGCAGGCGGGCTCGTCGCTGAACCTCTACACCGATCGCTATGTGGACCGCGGCGCGGTGCCGGCGTCGGTGTTCCAGTCGATCAACGCGGCGTACATCGTGCTGTTGGCGCCGGTCTTCGCGGCGCTGTGGACGACGCTGGGGCGTCGCGGGATGGAGCCGAGCGCGCCCGCCAAGTTCGGGCTTGCCATGATGCAGCTGGGCGGCGGCTTCCTCGTGCTGGTGCTGGGTGCGGGCGGGAGCGAGGTGATGACGCCGGTGCTCTTCATCTTCCTGATCTACCTCTTGCACACGACGGGTGAGCTGTGCCTGTCGCCCGTGGGGCTCTCGGCCATGAACCGACTGGCCCCCGCGCACATGGCCTCGCTGATCATGGGGATGTGGTTCTTCGCCTCCGCGACCGGCAACTTCGTCGCCGGGCTCATCGCCGCGGCCACGGGTTCCGAGCGCGCGTCCGGTGAGGGCGCGGGCAAGGAGGTCGTGCTCGACGTCTATCAGCAGATCGGGTGGATCGCGGTCGGCGTGGGCGTCGTCGTGGTGGCGATCTCGCCGCTCATCAAGAAGCTCATGCACCTCGACACGCTGCGCGACGACGCCGCGGCGGCGCACTGAGTAATGGGGGCGGGGCGGCCCGCGGAGCCGCCCCGCCACCCACGGCATCGTCAGCCGTACAGCCTGCTCCGGACGTCCCAGAGCGCGGGAAAGAAGCGCTGCCGCACCGTGCGCTCCAGGTAGGTCGCGCCGAGCGTCCCACCGGTCCCGGACGTCATGGGCCCGATCACCCGCTGCACCAGCTGGACATGGAGGAAACGCCAGCGGGCGAACTGTTGCTCGAACTCCAGCATGTCCTCGGCCAGCAGCACCAAGGGCGAGGGGCCTGGGCCCGTGTACAACGCCTCGAGGGTCGTGCCCGCCTGCGCGACGGCGTCGAGGAAGAGTTGCTGCAGCGTGGGGCGGGCGAACCAGTCGGACACCGCGGCGGGGATCTCACCGTGCGCGCGCAGGGCCGCGACGAAGTGCTCGTCGCGCAGACCGCAGGCCGCTTCGACCGCCCGGAACTGGACGCTCTGCGACCCGCTCGAGGCCCCGAGATAGCCACGGAACTGCGCGAAGCGCTGCGGGGGCAGGGTCTCGAGCGCCGCGAGTTGGTCCGAGACGATGCGCATCACGCCGTTGATGCGCCGCATCGTGAAGACGCCGCGCATCGCATCGTGCGCCTGCAGGGCGGCCATCAAGGTCTCCAACTCGTGCAGGAGGAGCTTGAACCAGAGCTCGCTGGCCTGATGCACCACGATGAACAGCAATTCGTCGGGATGCGGTGGCGTGGTCTGCGGGCGCTGCAACTGCAGCAGTTCGTCGAGGGCGAGGTAGCGCCCGTAGTCCATGTCGCTCACAGGGTGCTCCCGCCCAAGGTCATCACATCGGTCACCGCCATGGTCTCGCTCGTCCAGAAGGGTTCGCCGTAGCGCGTGCGGATCAAGGTGCCGTAGTGCGCGGCCTGGTGGCGCACGATGTCATAGAGCGGCTCGCCGTTCGGGTACACCTCGCCGGCCTGGATCGCGCCGTCGAACTGCGAGGCATAGCACTGGATCGCCGCGAGCTTGCGCTCGAACACCGCGCTGATGTCCACGACGAAGGTCGGCCGCTCGTGGTCCTCGCGGTAGGTGATCGTGTGCAGGATCTTGCGCGGCCGGTGCGGCGGTGATTCGGGGTCGGCCTTGGCGAGTCCCGCGATGAAGCAGGCGTCGCGGACCAGCTCCGCCGCGACGCGATGGTCCGGATGCCGGCCCTGACGGGCCGGGGCGATCACCACCTGGGGGCGCAGCCGCCGCAGCACGCGCGCCAGCGCGAGCCGCGTCTCGGGCGTGTTGGTGATCCCGGCATCGGGGAGGGCGAGGTTCTCGCGCACCGTGAGGCCGAGCACCGCCGCCGCGGCGTCGGCCTCCTGCGCGCGAAGCGCCGCCGAGCCGCGGGTCCCCATCTCACCCTGCGTGAGGTCGACGATCCCCGTGCGATAGCCGTGGCCCTGCGCCACCAGCAGCGTGCCGCCGCAGGTGAGTTCGGCGTCGTCGCGGTGCGGGGCGATAGCGAGCAGGTCGATCATGGCGGAAAACTACTGTGACGCCGCGGCCCTCGTTCGCGTCCTAGCTGATAGTAGCACTCTGCGTCCATCCCATGGGCGCACCCGATCACCCTCCGGAGCACTCTCATGGCAGCGAAGAAGACCGTCAAGTCGGCAGTGAAGAAGGCCGTGCGCAGCGCGAAGACGTCGGTGCGCAAGGGCAGTGCGAGCGCGAAGACCTCGGCGAAGAAGGCGGCTGCGGGCGTGTCGAAGTCGGCGGCGAAGACGGCGACCCGCGTGAAGAAGGCGGCGACCAAGGCCGCCTCGAAGGCCAAGTCCGCGGTCGCGGGGACGCCAGCGAAGCGCAAGCGGGCCAAGGTCGCCGCGGCCGTCGCCGGCGTCGCGGCTGTCGTGGTCGCGGCAGGCGTCGCGGTGCGCGCCGGCAACAAGCGCGCGGCGGCGAAGAAGGCCGATGCGGCGAAGACGGCGGCGCCGGCCCCCTCGCAGGCACCCAAGCGCGGACTGTTCGGGAAGAAGCGCTAGCGCACCGGGGCGGCGTGCCGCACGATGTCCTGTGCGCCGCGCCGCCACGCGCCTCAGCGCCGCTCGCGCTTCAGACGCGCGGCGCCATAGAGTTGGATCGCGACGCCGAGCACCACGACGAGTCCCGCCGCGAGCAGCAACGCCACGCCCGGCGACACGGCGCTCTTCACCACGGCGTAGGTCACGATCAGCACCAGCAGCAGCGTCGGCGCTTCGTTCGCGATGCGCAGCTGCCGCGGCGTGCCCGCGACCTCACCGGCCACCAGCCGGCGCAGCCGCGCGCTGCACCAACCGTGATACGCGAAGAGCAGGAGCACCAGCGTGAGTTTGATGTGCATCCACGGCTGCCGCAGCAGCGCGGGCTGGAGCCACAGCATGCCGGCGCCGGCGGCCGCCGTCACCAGCATCGCGGGGGTCGTGATGATGTGCAGCAGGCGCCGCGCCATGAGCGTGAACTGCGCTTGGAGGATCTCCCGCTCGTGGGCCGGCCGCGCGGCCGCCTCGGCGTGATACACGTACAGGCGCACCACGTAGAAGAGGCCGGCGAACCACGACACGACGCCGACGAGGTGCAGCGCTTGGACCCAGAGGTAGGTCATGGCGCCGCGCTACGGTGACCCAGCGAGCCAGTCGCGTGGGGCGAGCATCTGCTGCAGCTCGGCCTGGAAGGAGCCCTCAGGCCACGTCGGCGCGTACAGCCACGCGGCGAGTGGCGGCAAGGACATCAGCACACTCTCGATGCGCGCATCGGTCTGCAGGCCGAAGATCGTGCCGCGGTCGTGCACCAGGTTGAACTCGACGTAGCGACCGCGGCGGTACAGCTGGAAGGCGCGCTCCTCGTCCGTGCTGCCCTCCGCGCGCCGCCGCTCGACGATCGGCGCGTAGGCCGTGTGCAACGACCGCCCGACGGCATCGACGAAGGCCGTGATGGCGTCGAGATCCAGTCCGCTGGCATCGGCCCCGGGCCGCAGGTGGTCGAAGAAGATGCCGCCGCAGCCGCGCGCCTCGTGCTCCCGGTGCGTGTTGCGGAAGTACTCGTCGCACCACGGCTTGAAGCGGTCCCAGAACGTGGGGTGGTGCGTGTCGCAGATGGTCTTGAGGGCCCGGTGGAAATGGCGCACGTCGTCGTGGTGCGGATACGTCGGCGTCAGGTCGGTGCCGCCGCCGAACCACGCATCGCAGAGCGTGCCCGCCGCATCGGTCAGCTCGAAGTAGCGCACGTTCAAGTGCACCGTCGGCACGCGGGGACTCCACGGATGCACGACCAAGGACACCCCGGTCGCGAAGAAGTGCGTCGCCCCTTCCGTCGCTCCCGTGCCGCCGAGGCGTGCGGCGGCGGCCGGCGGCAACACGCCGAGCACGGTGGAGCGGTTGATGCCCGCCTTCTCGAAGGTGGCACCGTCGACCAAGACGCGGGACCAGCCACCTCCGCCACCGCTGCGCTGCCACGTGTCCTCGCGGAACGTCGCGCGGCCATCCAGGCGCTCGAACAGCGCGGTGAGATCGTCATGCACCGACGCGATCCACGCCGCCGCGAGCGCGCGACGGGTCTCCAGGGCGCCCGGCGGCGTCACGGCGCGACGCCGACGGGCGCCTCCGCGAGCGAGCGCACCGTGTCGATGAACGCCTTGGCGTGTGCCACGGGCGTGTCGGGCAGGATGCCGTGGCCGAGGTTCGCGATGTAGCCCGGCCCGCGCATCGCGGCGACCATCGACCGCGTCCGCTCCTGGATCACGTCGATGGGCGCATAGAGGGCACAGGGGTCGAGGTTCCCCTGGATCCCGACGCCCAGTGCGTCCGCCCGCTGGCGCGCGGACGCAGCATCCATCTGCCAATCGCAGCCGATCACGTCCGCACCGGTCGCCTCGGCGATCTCCTCGAAGGCCCAGCCTGCGCCCGGGCAGAACACGATGAGCGGTGCGCCGGCGGTCTTGGCGATCGTCGCCGCCTCCTTGAGGTACGGCAGTGCGAAGGTGCGGAACTCCGCGGGGGCCAGCGCGCCGGCCCAGGAGTCGAAGAGCTGCAGCGCCTGCGCCCCGGCCTTGACCTGGTCGCGCAGGAAGCAGCCCACGGCGGTGGACAGCTTCTCGAGCAGCGCGTGCGCCGTGGAGGGTTGCTCGAACAGGAACCGCTTGGACAGCGCCCAGTTCTTGGAGCCCTTCCCTTCGACCATGTACGCCATGAGCGTCCACGGCGCCCCCGCGAAGCCGATCAGCGGCACGCGGTCGGCCAGCGCGGCCCGCGTCATGCGGAGCGCGTCCATCATGTAGCGGACGTCGAGCTCCGCCTCGACGAAGCCGAGCTGCAACACGTCGCGCGCCGAGCGGATCGGGGAGGGGAATACGGGGCCCACGCCCTCATCGAGCGTCAGCTCCATCCCCATCGCCTCGGGGATCACGAGGATGTCGCTGAAGATGATCGCGGCATCGACCCCCATCAGCTCGACGGGCTGGAGCGTCACCTCGGTGGCGAGCTCCGGCGTCTTGCACATCGTGAGGAAGTCGGAGCGGGCGCGCACCGCGCGGTACTCGGGGAGATAGCGACCGGCCTGGCGCATCATCCAGACCGGGGGGCGCTCGACCGGCTGTCGCCGGCAAGCGCGAAGGAACAGATCGTTCATGTCACCATCAGGCGCGGTTGGACCGCACGTACCGGGACCGGGGAGGGGTCCATGAGCCGCTGGGAGCGCGGGGGGGCGTGCCGCAGGTCGTCGAACAGATGCTCGAGGGCCTGTGCGTAGAGCGAGACATCGTCGCCTCGCGCGATCGCATGGCGCATCGTCACCATCGGTCGCGCCAGCAATTTAGCCACGATGCGCTCGGCCGTGCGCTGGGCCTTGGCATCGCCGGCGGCGAAGGCGACCTCACGTTTCGCCACGGCCACCAGCGCCTCGCGCAGGGGGCGAATGGCCTCGCGCGCCTTGGCGGCATGCATCCACTCCTCGAACGCGCTGAGCTCGGCGACCACGATCTCCTCGGCCGAGGGCAGCGCCGAGCGACGCAGTTCCTCGGCGGCCGCCAGTGGCGGATGCAGGGAGTCGAGATCGACCACCGTGACGTGCGGGGACGACGCGCACGCGGGGTCGATGTTGCGGGGCACGCCCAGGTCGAGCAGCAGGAGCGGGTACCCGGTCGTGCCGCAGTTCTCCCGGCCGCGGACCAGCGCGTCGGCGTGCACCACGGCCGATGGGGACGCGGTCGCGACGATCGCGATATCGGCCATGGAGAGTTCGCAGTGCAGCGACTCCCAGTCCGTCCAGCGCGCATCAAGTTCCGACGCCAGTAGCTGGGCGCGCTCGGGTGAGCGGTTGATGAGGACGAGGTCCCGCGCCCCCAGTTTGCGCAGCTGACGCGCCGCCCGCTCGCCGGTCTTGCCGCAGCCGACGAGTACCACGCGCGCGTGCGACAGGCGGCCGAAGCGGCGCAGGGCCACGTGGGCGGCCTCGCTGCCCACGGAATTGCGGCCCGCGAACAGCGATGTCTCGGTCTGCACGCGCTTGCCCGTGCGTAGCGCGGTCGCGAACAGCCGGTGCAGGACGGGCCCCGCTGCGCAGGCGTGTCCCGCGGCCTTGTACGCGGCGCGCAGCTGCCCCAGGATCTGATTGTCGCCGATGACCTGCGACTCGAGCCCGGCGCCCACGCGGAACACGTGCTCGGCCGCATCGATGCCCGAGCGCCGGCGCGCGATCGCGAGCAGGGAACGGGCACCGTTGCGGGTCCCCATCCAGCGCCGGGCCAAGCCCGTGATGGCGTGGTCCACGCCGGCCGCATCGTGCGCGGTGGTCCACGCGTAGAGCTCGGTCCGGTTGCAGGTCGCCACGACGACCAGCTCCTCGACGCCATGCGGACGCGGCGGCTCGTAGAGCCGTGTGATGCGGTCATCACCGAGGTGGAACCGTTCGCGGGTCGCGACGTCGGCGTGCCGGAAGTCCACGGCGAGCGAGATCAGCATCGATCAGGCGGGGTCAGAAAGGGCGATTGAGCTTGATGATCGTCGCATTCAGCACGGTCGCGAACGATACCCAGCAGAGATACGGCACCAGCAGCAGCGTCGCCGACCACGAGAGCGGCGCGACCACGTACATCATCAACAGGATCGTTCCCATGAACGGGAAGACCTGCACGAAGGCCCAGTCCGGCCGACGTCGCCGGAAGAACAGATAGCTCCACATCATGTTCAGTCCGTAGTTCAGACCGAATGCCGCCACGACCCCGCCGCGCCGCTCCTCGAAGCCTGGGGACTGCGCGGCGAGCGTGCCCGCCCACGCCGAGCAGCAGAAGATCAGCGACCACGCCGGCCCGAAGGCCCAGTCGGGTGGCTGCCACCACGGCTTGCGCAGGCCGCGATACCACGGCCCGATCTCCGTGATCCACGCGCCCGCGAGGGCGACACCGATCACGGCGGCGACATTCCACGCCAACGCGGCGTCGAGCGCGACCCTCACGCGGGCGCAACGCCGGCCAGGTGTGCAAGGTTCTTGAAGAAGATCCGCATGTGCGCGAGCGGCTTCGCCTTCACGAGTTGCTTGTTCATGTAGCCATCGAAGGTCAGTTCCTGCACGTCCTTGTCGCGGCAGATCGCGACGAAGCGTTCGCGACGATCATCGTTGCGGTACCAGAAGCGTTGCATCACGCCCAGCACCCCGAAGACGGCCCCGTGCGTCCGCATGAATCGTCGGCGCGCCATGGCGAGCGCGCGGCCGTCGCCGCGGGCGAGGGCCTGCTCGACCGCCTCTGCCGCCAGCCGACCGCCGGTCATCGCGTAGAAGATCCCTTCGCCCGACGCCGGCGCGACCACCCCGGCGGCATCGCCGGCGAGGATCACGTCGCGACCATTGTCCCAGCGCGGCAGGGGCTTCAGCGGGATCGGGGCGCCTTCCTTGCGCAGGGTGCGGGCGCCATCGAGGCCCGTGTCCGCGCGGAGCTTCGCGACCGCGTCGCGCAGGGCGAAGCCCTTCTGCATCGAGCCCGTGCCGATGCTCGTCGTCGCGCCATGCGGGAAGACCCACGCATAGAAGTCCGGCGAGAGCGGCCCTTGGTAATAGACATCGCAGCGCGCCGGACCGAACGCCTCATAGGCCGCGGGTGACTCGACGACCTCATGATACGCGAACACGTAGCTCGCCTGATCGGCCCCGACGATCGCGTGTCGTGCCACCTGCGAGAGCGCGCCATCGGCGCCGATCACCATACGGGCGCGTACCGCCGCCGCGCGGCCGTGGCGCGAGTGGCCGGCGACATACCGCACGATGGCCGTGCCGTCCGTGTCGCGATCGATCGCCGAGAACATCCCGATCCGGCGCTCGGCGCCCGAAGCCTCGGCGCGCGCCCGCAGCCATTCGTCGAACACGTCGCGATCGACCATCCCGACGAAGCCCTCGCCCACCGGGATATCGACGAAGCGCTGTCGCGGCGAGATGATGCGCGCGGTGTCGACCTTGTTCACCAACAGGGACGCCGGCACATCGAAGTCGCGCAGCAACTGGGGCGGGACCGCCCCACCACAGGGCTTGGTGCGCCCAGCCTTGTCGAGGAGGAGGACCCGCCGTCCGGCGCGCGCCACCTCGTGTGCTGCGGTCGCACCGGCCGGGCCACCGCCCACCACCACCACATCGTACGTCTCCATCGTCCCTCGCATGATCACGTGACGACCTCCATCAGCGCGTCGCCGTTGCGCTGCACCACGCGGCGCGCGAGGTGTGGCGCGCCCGCCGCGCTGCGCGCCGCCAGGACGGCGGCCGCACTGAACAGCATCGCTTCCACCACGAACACCGCGCCGTAGCCGAGCTCCACCGACCCGAACACCGCGCGCCCGACATCGCTGGCGACCGCGCCGAGCAGACCACCCAAGCCCGAGGCCACGCCCTGCGCGGCCCCGAACACGCCCATCCGCGTGCCCACCGCCCGATCCCCGGCGTCGGCCGTGAGCGCCATCATCGAGCCGATCGCGCCGATCGCGAAGGCCCCGTTCGACACGCCGAGCACGAACACGATCGCCTGCAGCACGCCGACGGAGCCGAAGAGCGGCGAACAGGACAGTGCCGTCAGGGCCACCGCGCTGCTGGCGCAGCCACCCGTCGCCCACGCCCGCAACGAGCCGACGCGCTGGGCCAGCAGGGCCGCCAGCACCATCCCGACCAGCATCCCGCCGTTCATCACCCCGGCGATCCGTGTGGTCTCACCGGGCGTCATCGCGAAGACGCGCCCGGCATAGGGCTCGAGGATGAGATCCTGCGCGCTGAACGCGAACATCGAGAGGAACACGAAGATCGAGAAGCGGCGCGTGCGCTCGTCGGCGAGGATGTCGCGGATCGCGGAGCGGAAGTCCGTCGTCGGCACCGCGGCACGCGGCGGTGCGGCGGGGGTCCGCGACTCGACGCCGATGGTGCCGAGGACGGTGAGCAGCATCGCCAGCCCACTGATCAGCGCGACGACCGCCACGAGGCGCGGCAACGAGAATGGGTCGAGCAGGGCACCGGCGAGTACGGTCGCGACGATGAAGCCGACGATCATCGTGAGCCACGTGAGCGCCGCCGCACCGCCGCGCCGCTCGGGCGCGACCTGCTCGGCGAGCAGCGCCAGAAAGGGCGTCCCGGTCATGGAGACGCCGATGCCGATCATCAGGAACGCGAGGACGTTGGCGACGAGCCCGATCGCGAAGTGCTCCGCCATCAGCCAGGTGGCCGCGGCCGCGCCCGTTGCTCCGAGGCCCAGCAGCGCCATGCCCGCCCAGATCCACGGCGTGCGACGCCCCGAGCGATCGGACCCGAAGCCGGTGAGCGGCCGCGTCACCTGGAGACCGTAGTGCAGCGCGACCAAGATGCCGGGCAGGGCAGCGGGCAAGGCGAGTTCCACGACCATCACGCGGTTGAGCGTCGAGGTCATGAGCACGACGATGCCGCCGATCGACGCCTGCACCATCGCCAGGCGTGCGACCCGAGGCCAGGACGCGCCGACGACGGCGGTCATCCCGTCACCCCGCGCACGGCGAAGGCGGCGACCATCATGCCGGATACATAGAAGGGCACGCCGAAGGCCGACAGCATCAACGCCCGTTCGCGGGGTGCCTGGACGAAGCGGGCCATCAGCACCAGCTGAGCGATGATCAGCGCCGCGATCGTGAGTGCCGCGCCCGGCCGGGCCCACGACACGAGCAGGCCGAGCACGACCAGCTGCGGGACGATCATGGCGATGCAGGCCGTCCACGCGGCGCGCGACACGCCGAGGCGTACGGGCAGCGACCGGATGCCGAACTGCTGGTCGCCCTCGATGGCCTTGAAGTCATTGAGCGTCATGATGCCGTGCGCGCCGAGGCTGTACAGGGCGGCGAGCATGAGGACGGCGGCGGGTGGGACCGCGCCACCCAATGCCACGGCGGTCCCGGTCACCCAGGCGAGCCCTTCATAGGTGAAGCCGACGGCGGCGTTGCCCCACCATCCATTGGCCTTGAGGCGGAAGGGCGGGGCGCTGTACATCCACGCCAGGAGCAGGGCGATCCCGGTGGCCAGCAGGCCGACCGTCCCCAACAGGACGGCCACGCCGAGGGAGATGGCGGTCCACAGGATGGCCACGTAGAGCCCCCAGCGCCCCGGGATGCGTCCGGAGGGGATCGGCCGATGCGGTTCATTGATGGCATCGACGTGCCGATCGAACCAGTCATTGACCGCCTGGCTGGTCGCACAGACGAGGGGTCCGGTGAGTCCGATGCCCAGGGCGAGCGTCCATGCGCGTTCCCCGACGATGGGTCGCCCCGAGGCGATGACGCCGCAGGAGAAGGCCCACATGGGGGGGAACCACGTGACGGGCTTGAGCAGCTCGAGCAGGGCCCCCGGTGCCGGGAGCCGCTGTGGACGCTGTATCGCGTGGCTGACATCCATCATCGTCAACAAATATTGACACCGGGGCGCGATTGCGCCAGCACGAAATTCGTCACGCTAGTCCGCGGCCTCCACGTCGGCGTCCGGGCTCGCATACAGGCCGCCCAGCTGGTGCCGGCGAAGCTTCACATACAGACTCTGACGGCTGACCCCCAGGACCTCCGCGGCCGACGTGCGATTGTCCCCCGTCAGCTCCAGCGCGGCCTCGATGAAGTGGCGCTCGACGAGGTCGGTCGTATCGCGGACGAGCTCCCGGAGCGAGGTGCGCCCGACCAAGCCCGTCAGTTGCTCGACGGCGCGCGTGAGGTCGCGCGCCCCGACCGGACCATGCATCAGGCGCCGCCCGACATCGCGGAGCAAGAACACGATCGCCGGGTCACTGCCGTCCGGCTGCCACGAGCCCGAGACCTCGACCTCCGAGGTCAGCCCGTGCACGCCGCGGGCGGTCGTGGCGATGAGGCGCAACGCCCCATGCTTGCGAAGCATGGAGAGGAACACCGGGACATCGGCGCCGGGGCGACCGATCCAGTTGCCCAGGGATTCGCCGCGGACTTGATCCTCGGACGCCAGCTGGGTGAGATCCAGGAAGGCCCGGTTCGCATAGCGCACGTGGCCCTCAAGGTCGGTCACGATCACGGCGTCCGGGGCGTGTTCGATGAGCCCGAGCAGCGGCGAGCGACGCACCACGCCCGTGCCGTGTTCGGGCACGACGCGGATCAGGAGCAACGTCGACATGTCCTGCCGGAAACACGAGGCCGACATCATGACCGGTGACTCCCCGCCGGCCAGCAGCACCCGGACCTCGGAGCCACGCCCCGTGGCGCGCGCGGTGGCGATCATCCCCTCGAGCGCCACGCGCGACTCGGCGTCGGCGACCGGGAAGGGGAACACATCGCCGATCAACTTCTCGGTCGGGGCCCCGAACAGGGTGCCCGCGGCGGCGTTGGCGTCGACCACGCGAAGCGTCGTCGCATCGACGACGAGGATCGCCTCGCCCGACAGTTGGAACAGCAGCCGGTACCGGGTCTCGATGTGGCGCAGGCGCCAGTAGTCGCGCTCCATGGCCTGCTGCGCCTCGACCAATCGTTGCTGCAGCGAGGCGATGGGGCGCAGGTCGCGCCCCGAGAGCACGATGCGCTCGCCGATGCGCTGCGCGCTGTACCCGATCGGGACATCCTCGCCGGTCGGGGTGGGATGGTTGACCTGCCGCCGCCGCGCCGACCCGCGAGACTGCACCTCCCGGAGGAGGGCCTCGATCTTGGCGCGACTCTCAATGGTCACCAACTCCACCACGGGGCGCCCCACCCATGTGTCGCTGCCTTCGATCGCGTGCTCCGGCGCAGCGATGCGCAGCTCCGTCGCGGTGCCGTCGGGCGCGACCAGCAGGGTCACGTCCGCGGTCGCCGTCAGCAGCGTCAGGGCCGCAGACGGATCGAGGTCGCTCGGGTCGCGGCCGTTGTCAGCTGACATCACGCCCTCCGCCGCGCGCGGTCCGCTCGCGAACGCTGGCGCGTGAGAGGCGGACCGCCTCGGTGACGTCGTTCGTCGCCGCGTCGGCGCCGAGCCGGTCGGGCAGCGCATTCACCTGGGCCGACATCGGACCGCCGATGAGGATCATGAGATCCTTGTTCCGTGACGCCCGGCGGAGGCGACTGATGAGCCGCGCCACGGCCGCGAACGAGGTGGACCGTGAGACCGACAGCGCCACGACATCCGTCGGTGTGTGACGCACGAGCTCGACGGTGTCCGTGCGCGAGAGTGGACCGCCCATCATCACTTGCCAGCCATCGCGCGCGAAGAACTCGGCGCAGATGCTCGCGCCGAAGGTGTGCTGCTCATCGGGCAGGCACGCGACACAGACGGTGCCCGGGGTCGGGCCCTCCACGTGCCCCGTCGCGGCCAGTCGCGCGGTGAGCGTCCGCAGGATGCGTTGCAGCCGGCCCAGTGCCAACGTGACCGCGACGAAATCGGCCTCATCCTCTTCCCAGCGGCGACCGACCTCGCGGGCCGCGGGGGCGAGGGCATCGAGGACCAGCGCGTCGGCGCAGGCGCCCTGGGACAAGCGATGCTCGATCCACGTGGCCGCGGCGCCTTCATCCGACTGGACCAGGACGTCCACGAAATCTACCAAGTCGGGCGGCAGTGGCGCGTCAGCGACGATGGGGGCGGCGGCGCGGTCGGCCAAGCGCCGCAGCGTGGACCGTGCCGCGCTGGACGCGCGGGCGGACGCCGACGTGCTCGAGTGCGTGCTGTGCTGCTGCTGAAGCCCGCCCAACGAGTCCTCTGTCATGCCCGCTCCCCCGTCAGAGAATCTACAGGTGTCCGTCGTGACCGCACGCCGCTCGACCGTCACGCTGAGTTGACACCTCGTCGCCGCTCCCAGTGCATCGTGCAGCACACTGGGTGATTCTGGCGCTCCACTATACTGGTGTCAATCCATCAATCCGTCAACTGTTCTTGACAGATTCCGCCCCGGGCCACATTGTGGAGGACGCGATCGGCGGGCGCTTCGGCGATCACGCGGTTCGGAGGCACCCCTTTCAACGGACGATATCGGCCACGTGCAACGGATCGGATTGATGGACTCGTCGCCGCCCCGTCGGGTCAAGCCGCTGTACACCCCCGAGCAGCGCCTCCGTCGCGACCGGTCGGTGTGGACCCTCGTCCAGGGTATCCTGGCGCCGATCCAGTTCTTCGTGTGCATCGGGTCGGCCCTGTTGATCGCCCGGTATCTATATAGTGGCGAGGGGCTGGACGCCGCGAACGTTTCGGTGCTCGTCAAGACCGGCCTGTTGTACACGATCATGGTCACCGGCTCGATCTGGGAAAAGGTCGTCTTCGGGGTCTGGCTGTTCGCGGAGCCCTTCTTTTGGGAAGACGTCGTGTCCTTCGGTGTGATCGCGCTGCACACCTGGTACGTCATCGCCTTGTGGACCGGGTCGATGGAGCCGCGAAGCCTGATGTTCCTCGCGCTCGCCGCCTACACGGCCTACGTGGTCAACGCGATCCAGTTCCTGGCCAAACTGAAGGCCGCGCGGCGGGCCGAGGCGGTGCCGGCATGACGGGGGTCGCGCTCCCGGTGATGGAATCCGTTGGCGGCTGCACCGACGCGCCGGTGTTGCGCGAGCGTGGCCAGCGCGAGGTGTTCTGTGGGCTGACCAGCATCGTCTGGCTGCACCGCAAGCTGCAGGACGCGTTCTTCCTCGTGGTGGGGTCCCGGACCTGTGCACACTTGGTCCAGTCGGCCGCCGGTGTGATGATCTTCGCCGAGCCGCGCTTCGCGACGGCGATCCTGCAGGACCGCGACCTCGCCGGGATGGCGGACTGCAACGACGAGTTGGACCGCGTCGTTCGCGAGTTGCTCGCGCGGCGGCCCGACATCAGCACGCTGTTCCTCGTGGGCTCCTGCCCCTCGGAGGTCATCAAGCTGGATCTCGCCACGGCCGCCGCGCGGTTGTCGCGCCAGTACGTCGGTTCGGTGCGGATCCTCAACTACTCCGGGAGCGGGATCGAGACGACGTTCACGCAGGGCGAGGATCTTTGCTTGAAGTCGCTGGTCCCCGAGATGCCGGTGACCGATGCGCCTGGCGTGCTCGTG
Organism: uncultured Gemmatimonadaceae bacterium; assembly: GCA_964503275.1. Lineage (GTDB taxonomy): Bacteria > Gemmatimonadota > Gemmatimonadetes > Gemmatimonadales > Gemmatimonadaceae > DASRAP01. The sequence goes on from CAZCZO010000012.1 coordinate 71,737, forward strand.
GTCGGGACGGTCGCCGACATCGTCGAGGATCAGTTCACGCGGCTCTTCGCGCAGCTCGGTGTCGGGCCGGTCGCCTTCTTCCCGCCGCGGCGGGCCACGGCGTTGCCGGCGGTGGGGCCCAACACCCGGCTGCTGCTCGCGCAGCCGTTCGTGGGCGACACCGTGCGGGCCCTCCAAGCGCGGGGGGCCACGGTGCTCGAGGCGCCCTATCCCTTCGGCGTCGAAGGCACGGCCGCGTGGTGTCAGGCCGCGGCGCGGGCGGCCGGGATCGCCGAAACACACATCGACGCGGTGCTCGCGCCGCTCATCGCGCGGGCACGTACGGGCGTGGCGCGCTACGCCGAGCGGTTGCGCGGCAAGCGCATCACGTTCTTGCCGGACTCGCAACTCGAGCTCCCCCTCGCGCGCTTCCTCGCGCGCGAGTGCGGCATGCAGCTGGTGGAGGTCGGCACCCCGTACCTCGACCGTCAGACGGTGTCGTCCGAACTCGCGTTGCTGCCGAGCGACACGCGGCTGTCGGAGGGGCAGGATCTGGAGCGCCAGCTCGACCGCGTGCGGGCCGACGCTCCCGATCTGATCGTCTGTGGCTTGGGACTCGCGAATCCGCTCGAGGCCGAGGGCTACACCACCAAGTGGTCGATCGAGCTGGTCTTCACGCCGATCCACGGCTTCGATCAAGCGGCGGATCTGGCCGAACTCTTTGCGCGGCCGCTCGAGCGCCGCACGCGGCTCCAGGTGTGACGCCATGCAATTGACGCTGTGGACGTACGAGGGACCGCCGCATGTCGGCGCGATGCGCATCGCGACGTCGATGCGCGATGTGCACTATGTGCTGCACGCGCCGCAGGGGGACACCTACGCGGATCTGCTCTTCACGATGATCGAGCGCCGGGACACGCGTCCGCCCGTGACGTACACGACCTTCCAGGCCCGCGATCTGGGTGGCGACACGGCGGGCCTCGTGACCGACGCGGTCCAGCGGGCCTACGAGCGGTTCCGGCCGGCCGCGATGCTGGTCGGGGAGTCCTGCACCGCCGAGATCATCCAGGACCAGCCGGGGGCGCTCGCGCTCGGGATGCAGCTGCCGATCCCCGTCGTGCCACTCGAACTGCCGGCCTACTCCAAGAAGGAGAACTGGGGCGCCAGCGAGACGTTCTATCACCTGGTGCGCACGCTGCTGTTGCCCATGGCGCCCGCGCCGGGGACGCCGCGCGCGCCGCGCGGAGAGCGTCCGCCGCGCGCGAACATCCTCGGGCCCGCGGCGCTCGGCTTCCGCACGCGCGACGACGTGCGCGAGGTGCGGGCGCTGCTGGCGAGCATCGGGGTCGAGACCTGGGTGGTGGCACCGGAGGGCGCGAGTGTGGCCGATCTCCAGCGCATCCCGGAGGCGGATCTCAACATCTGTCTCGTGCCTGAGGTGGCGCTCACCACGACGAGCTGGCTGGAGCGCACCTTCAAGATGCCCTCGGTGCGGGTGGTGCCGATCGGCGTGGGTGCCACGCGCGACTTCATCGCCGCGGTCGGGACCGCGCTGGACCTCGATGTCTCCGCCGCGCTCACGGCCGAGAGCTCGCGACTCCCGTGGTATTCGCGCTCGGTGGACTCGACGTATCTGACCGGGAAGCGGGTCTTCGTGTTCGGGGATGGCACGCACGCCCTCGCGGCCGCGCGCATCGCCACGGAGGAGCTGGGCTTCACGGTCGTCGGTCTGGGGACCTACTCGCGCGAGTTCGCCCGCGAGGTGCGCGCGGCGGCGACGGCGCTCGGGCTCGAGGCCCTCATCAGCGATGACTATCTCGAGGTGGAGCGCGCGATCGCGGCCGTGCAGCCCGAGCTGGTCCTCGGCACCCAGATGGAGCGGCACATCGCCAAGCGGCAGGGCATTCCCTGCGCGGTGATCTCCGCGCCGTTCCATGTGCAGGACGTGCCGGCACGGCATTCTCCGCAGATGGGGTGGGAGGGGGCCAACGTCATCTTCGACACCTGGGTGCACCCGCTCATGATGGGGCTCGAGGAGCATCTGCTGACGATGTTCCGCGAGGACTTCGAGTTCCGCGACGACTCGGCACCCTCACACCTGCACTCGGCAGGCCATGAGACGGAGATGCCGATGCGCGCCGGTCAGGCGCCGCCGGCCGACGCGGCAGCCGCCGTGGCGGTGGCGGGGACCACGGCCACCGTGGCGCCGGTCGAGGCGCCGGCGTCGACGCCACCGGTGTGGACGCCCGAAGCCGAGCAGGAGCTCGGGAAGATCCCGTTCTTCGTGCGGGGCAAGGTGCGGCGCAACACCGAGCGCTTCGCCGAGGGGCACGGGGTGCGGACGATCTCGGTCGACACGATGTACGAGGCCAAGGCGCACTATGGCAAGTAAGCCCTCGGAGGTCGCGGTGCGGGTGGTGCTCGTCACCTTGGACGCGCACTTGGCCGGCGCGTTCGAGCGCGCCCGTGCGATGTTGCGTCGCGACCTGCCGGGGCTCGACCTGCGGATGCACGTCGCGGCGGAGTATCAGGCCGATGCGGCGGCGGCGGAGCGGGCGCGCGCGGACATCGCCCACGCGGATTTCATCGTCGCGACGCAGCTGTTCACCGAGGAATCGGCCGGGCCGGTGAAGGACGCGATCGTGGCGCGCCGTGACTCGGCCGACGCCATCTGCTGTGCGCTGTGTGTGCCGGAGCTCGTGCGCTGTACGCGCATCGGCCGGTTCGACATGGGCGCGGAGCGGTCCGTGTTCTCGCCGCTCGGGATCCTCAAGAAGTTGCGGGGCGAGCGCAAGGACGGGCGCTCCAGTGGCGAGCGGCAGATGACGATGCTGCGGCAGCTGCCGAAGCTGCTGAAGTTCATCCCAGGGGCGGCGCAGGATGTGCGGGCGTATTTCCTGGCGATCCAGTATTGGCTGGGCGGCTCGGATCACAACATCGCCAACATGCTGCGCATGATGCTCGACCGGTACGCCGCCGGCCCGCGTCAGCGGCTGCGGGGGACGCTGTCGGTCGGCGAGCCGGTGGAATATCCCGACGTCGGCGTGTATCACCCGGACCTCCCCGGGGCGCGCATCGCGTCGCGCGTGAGCGATCTGCCGCCCGGCGGGAGTGCCGGGACGGTGGGACTGCTCCTGGGGCGCTCGTATCTGCTCGCGGGCAACACGGCGCACTACGACGCCGTGATCCGCGCCTGTGAGGCCAGAGGGCTCCGCACGGTGCCGGTGTTCGCCTCGGGGCTCGATGCGCGGCCCGCGATCTCGGCCTACTTCCGCGGCGCGGTCAGCGGGACCGCGACGCGTCCGCCGGCCCGCGGTGACGCCCCGGCGCCGCTCGATGCGCTGCTGAACCTCACCGGGTTCTCGTTGGTCGGCGGTCCGGCGTACAATGACAGCGAGGCGGCCCGTGCGGTGCTCGCGACGCTCGACGTGCCGTACGTGGTGGCGCCGTCGCTGGAGTTCCAGCGCATCGACGAATGGCGGGACGACGCACGCGGGCTCAACCCGCTGCAGGCCACGCTGCAGGTCGCGATCCCGGAGCTGGATGGCGCGACGAACCCGGTGGTGTTCGGCGGGCGCACGGTGGGCAAGGCGGGTGAGGCCGAGGGCGAGTCCGCGCCGATCCCGGAGCGCATCGAGCGCTTGGCCGACCGCGTGGCGCGCTTGGCGCGGCTCCGGCGCACGCCGCACCGGGACCGCAAGGTCGCGATCATCCTCTTCAATTTCCCGCCGAACGCCGGCAACACGGGGAGCGCGGCGTACCTGGGGGTGTTCGAGTCGCTGCAGCGCACGCTCGCGGGCATGGCCGAGGCGGGCTACACGGTGGAGCTGCCGGCCTCGCCCGACGCGCTGCGGCTGCGTATCACCGAGGGCAATGCACAACGCTACGGCGCCCCGGCGAATGTGGCGACGCGCATCCCCGTGGACGATCATGTGCGCCGCGAGCCGTATCTGGCCGAGATCGAACGGACCTGGGGGCCCGCGCCGGGCCGACAGTTGAGCGATGGCCGCTCGCTGTTCGTCATGGGCGAGCACTTCGGCAACGTGTTCGTGGGCGTACAGCCGGCCTTCGGTTGGGAAGGCGATCCGATGCGCTTGCTGTTCGAAGGCAACTTCGCGCCGACGCATGCGTTCAGCGCGTTCTACCGCTGGCTGCGGGAGGACTACGACGCGGACGTCGTGCTGCACTTCGGGACGCACGGGGCACTGGAGTTCATGCCGGGCAAGCAGGTCGGCCTCTCGGACAAGTGCTGGCCCGAGCGATTGATCGGCGATCTGCCCAATGTGTACCTGTATGCCTCGAACAACTCGTCCGAGGGTACGATGGCCAAGCGGCGCGGCCTCGCGACGCTGGTGTCGTACCTGACGCCGCCGATCGCCAACGCCGGCCTGTACAAGGAGCTCGCGGCACTGAAGGCGTCGGTCGACCGGTTCCGGCAGCGCGATGCGGGCGCGGAGGCCAGCGATCCGTTGGTGCGCATGATCCAGGAGCAGGGGGCGGCCCTGGCGCTCTGCGCGGGGGCGCCCACCTGGCCTGCGGACGCGGTCGTGGCGGAGGTGGACCGGCTGCGCGAGCGGCTGCTGGAGCTGGAACAGTCGCTGATCCCCATCGGGTTGCATGTCGTGGGCGAGGGGATGTCCCCGGCCGCGCGGGTCGACACGTTGTCCGAGATCGCGCGGTTGCCGCGCCCGGAGCTCGGGCTCCCGTCGCTCCTCGAGGCGATCGGCGGCGAGTCGCCGCGCGGTGAGCGGCTCGAGATCGCCGAACGCGGCGCGCGCAAGGTGGTCGAGACCATCGTCGAGAAGGGCTCGTCGGCCTGGGCACGCGATGCGTTGGCACGCGACGGCTGGGTCCGGCACACGCTGGCCTTCGAGAGCCGCGACCTGAAGGTCCTCAAGCAGGTCATCGACGAGCTCGCGCGGCTCGATGCGTTGCTCCGGGAGGATCACGAGTTGCCGGGGCTGCTGCGCGCGCTCGATGCCCGCTATGTGCTGCCGGCGCCGGGGGGCGATCTGCTGCGGTCACCGAACGTGCTCCCGACGGGCCGCAACATCTACGGGTTCGATCCCTACAAGGTGCCGAGCGCGTTCGCGATGCTGGAGGGCCGTGCGCGAGCGGAGTTGCTGCTCGCGCGCCATATGGAGGCGGGCAACGCGCTCCCGGAGACCGTGGCGTTCGTGCTCTGGGGCACCGACAACATGAAGAGCGAGGGGGTCCCGCTCGCGGAGTGTCTCGCCTTGATGGGCGCGGCGCCGCGCTTCGATGCCGTGGGGCGACTCTGCGGGGCGCGCCTCATCCCGCTCGAACAGCTCGGGCGGCCGCGCGTGGATGTCGTGATCACGCTGTCGGGGATCTTCCGCGATCTGTTGCCCTTGCAGGTCAAGCTCCTGGCCGAGGCCGCGCTGCTGGCGTCGCGGGCGGACGAGCCCGAGGACCGGAACTTCCTGCGCAAGCACACGCTGGCGCATATGGCGGCGCTGGGCGTGGACCTCGAGACCGCCGCGCTGCGCGTGTTCTCGAACGCCGACGGCGCGTACGGCTCGAACGTGAACCTGCTGATCGACACGGGCACCTGGCAGGACAAGGACGAGCTCGCCGAGCAGTTCGTGCGTCGCAAGTCGTTCGCCTATGGGGCGGATGGGCGCACCGCGCCCCAGGCGGCCGTGTTCACACGGGCGCTCGGCACCGCGGCGCTGAGCTTCCAGAACCTGGACTCGGTCGAGCTCGGTGCCACCGACATCGACCAGTATGTCGAGTCGCTGGGGGGGATGCATCGTGTGATCGAGCGGGAGCGCGGCGCGACGGTGGCCTGCTATGTGGGCGACCACACGGGGGCGTCGGGCAAGGTGCGGACCCTCGACGAGCAGGTCGCGTTGGAGACCCGGACCAAGTTGCTCAATCCGAAGTGGTTCGAGGCCCAGATCGCCTGCGGCTACGAAGGGGTGCGCAACATCGCCGGGCACGTGACGACGACGATGGGCTGGTCGGCGACGACCGAGTCGGTGCCGGCCTGGGTGTATCAGGACGTGACCAAGCAGTTCGTGCTGGACGCGGCGATGCGTGAGCGGCTCGCCGCGTTGAACGCCAATGCCGCGTCGGGGATCGCGCAGCGGCTGCTGGAGGCCAGCGACCGCGGGTTCTGGCAGCCCGATGCCGAGACGCTGGCGGCGTTGCGGGCGGCCAGTGCGGAGTTGGAGGATCGGTTGGAAGGGGTATTCGCGAAGGCGTCGTAGGTGTGCAGGACTGACTCCACAGAGGTGTGATGTGACGATCGGTACCCGATTGCCGGTATTGTCCGGCCGAGAGGACGGCGAGGGTTCGCTGCAGGTGCATCTGGATCCCAACGAGAAGATCGATGGGACGCTGGTCCTCGCCGTGTACGGCAAGGGCGGCATCGGCAAGAGCACGACATCATCGAATCTGTCGGCGGCGCTCTCGCACCTGGGCAAGCGCGTGTTGCAGATCGGCTGCGACCCCAAGCACGACTCGACCTTCACGCTGACCAAACGGATGGTGCCGACGGTCATCGACACGCTCGAGACCGTGGACTTCCACAGCGAGGAGCTGCGGGTCGAGGACTTCGTGTACGAGGGCTACAACGGCGTGATGTGCGTGGAGGCCGGCGGGCCGCCGGCGGGCACCGGCTGCGGCGGCTACGTCGTCGGGCAGACGGTCAAGCTGCTCAAGGAACACCATCTGCTGGAAGAGACCGATGTGGTCATCTTCGACGTGCTCGGCGATGTGGTCTGCGGCGGATTCGCCGCACCGCTGCAGCACGCGCATCGCTGCCTGATCGTCACCGCGAACGACTTCGACTCGATCTTCGCGATGAACCGCATCGTGGCGGCCATCCAGGCCAAGGCGCGGAACTACAAGGTGCGGATCGGCGGCGTGGTCGCGAACCGCTCGGCGGACACGGACCAGATCGATCGGTTCAATGACCGGGTGGGCCTGACCTTGGCGGCGCACTTCCCCGACCTGGACGCGATCCGCCGTTCACGCCTCAAGAAGTGCACGATCTTCGAGATGGAGGCGACCCCGGGGGTGGCCGAGGTGCAGCAGGAGTATCTCAAGTTGGCGCAGCGTATGATCGATGGCGTGGATCCGCTGCTGGTGGAGCCGCTCAAGGACCGCGAGATCTTCGACCTGTTGGGCTACGATTGATGACGCCACCGGCTGAGCAGATGTCCGCGCCCGTGACGGGCCAGGGAGCGGCGTCGAGCTACGTGGACCGACGGGCGTGGCTCCAGCGGTATTTCGACCGCACGGCGGCGGATGCCTGGGCGGCGCTGACCTCGGATGCGCCCGTCAGCGGCGTGCGGCAGAAGGTGCGGCAGGGACGGGCGCAGATGGCGGAGCTGCTGCTCGGTTGGTTGCCGTCGAACCTGACCGGGCGCCGGGTGCTCGACGCGGGCTGTGGCACCGGGTTGCTGGCGGTCGAGTTGGCGCGCCGGGGCGCGGACGTCTGCGCAATCGATCTCTCGCCCACGCTGGTGGACTTGGCCAAGCAGCGGCTCGGGGACAGCCAGCTGCGTGGGCGCATCGACTTCCGCGCCGGCGACATGCTCGACGATGCGCTGGGATCCTTCGACCACGTCGTGGCGATGGATTCGCTGATCCACTACGACGCGCCGGACATCGCGGGGTCGTTGGGACGCCTGGCCGCGCGCACCCGGACGTCGATGGTCGTGACCTTCGCGCCCCGGACGCCGGTGCTCGCCACGATGCACGCGCTCGGGGGACTGTTCCCGCGACGCGACCGGGCGCCCCGGATCGTGCCCGTAGCGCCCGCGACGCTCCAGCGACAGATTCGCTCCAGTGCGGCGTGCGCCGACTGGGTCTGGCAGCGGAGCCAGCGCGTGGCCACGGGATTCTATGTCTCGCAGGGCCTTGAGCTCGTGCGGGGGGGAGCGAAGGGATGAACGGATGGATGGTCGGTGGGATCGCGCTGGTGTTGCTCGCCGTCTGGATCGGATGGCGGCGCCGGGTGACCGTGCCGTGCGAGCTCGATCTCGCGGCGACCGAGGACACGTTCCACGCGCACGTGTCGCTGAATGGGGTGCAGGTGAATGAGGGCGACTCGGTGCTGGTGCATCGGGCGCCGACGCGGATCGCCTTGGGGAGCACGCAGCGGCTCAGCTCGACGGCCACCGTGTCCCAGGCCAGCTGGCCACGACGGGTGCTGGTGCGGGTGCTCGGCACCAGTGGCATCACGGATCTCTACGAGGTGGGTTTCGAGGGATGATGTACGAATCGACGATGAAGGCGAACGTCAACGAGACGACGCGCATGGCCCAGGAGGAGACCGTCCTGAGCCCGCGGTTCTACACGACCGACTTCGCCGAGCTGGACCGACTCGATGTGAGCGCGATGCGGGCCAAATGGGACGAACTGATCGCGGAGTTCCGGCGTGATCCCAACAAGGATCACTTCAAGCGGAATGCGGAGTTCGACCTCGATCTCTCGGGCTGGGACCCGGAGATCCGCAAGCATTTCGTGGACTTCCTGGTCTCGTCGGTGACCGCGGAGTTCTCAGGGTGCATCCTGTACGCGGAGATCAAGAAGCGGGTGAAGAACCCGGATATCCGCGAGCTGTTCGGCTTCATGAGCCGCGACGAGGGGCGCCACGCGGGCTTCATCAACCACACGCTGAACGACTTCAAGGTCGGGGTGGACCTGTCCTTCCTCACCAAGGCCAAGAAGTACACGTACTTCAAGCCGAAGTACATCTACTACGCGACCTATCTGTCCGAGAAGATCGGGTATGCGCGGTACGTGACGATCTACCGGCATCTCGAGCGACACCCGGAGTACCGCATCCATCCCATCTTCAAGTGGTTCGAGGATTGGTGCCTGGACGAGTTCCGGCACGGCGAGGCCTTCGCGGTGCTGATGCGCGCGAATCCGGAGACCCTGCAGGGCATGAACAAGCGCTGGATCCGCTTCTTCCTGCTGGCGGTGTTCGCCACGATGTACGTGCGCGACCACGCGCGCACCGGGTTCTTCGATGCGCTGGGCATGGACGTCGACGCGTTCGACCGTCGCGTGATCGCGTTGACCTCGGAGATCTCGAAGCAGGTCTTCCCCTTGGCGATCGACGTCGAGCATCCGCGGTTCTGGGCCTTGCTCGAGGCGATGCACCAGAACAATCAGCGCATCCAGGCGGCGGTGGCCGCCGGGGGCCTCGGCGGGTCGCTGCGCAGCAGCTTCTACAAGCTGGCCAACGGCGTGAACTTCCTGCGGCTGTGGTTGCTGCCGCCGAAGCCGAACGCGTTGCCGGCCGACGTCCGGCTCGAGCCGGTGTGGTGAGCCGATGACACGCGTGGGACGGGCGATGCAGCGGGGCTGGCAGCAGCTCGGGACGGCGTGGATGCCGTTCGCGGACGTCGCGACGGCGGAGCTGCCGTTGTCGCGTCTGTTGCGCTTGTCGCTGTTCCAGGTGTCGGTCGGGATGGCGACGACCCTGTTCGTCGGCACGCTCAACCGGGTGATGATCGTCGAGATGGGCATCGCGGCGACCATCGTCGCGGTGATGGTCGCGATCCCCTTGCTGGTCGCGCCCTTCCGGGCGCTCATCGGGTTCCGGTCCGACACGTACAAGTGCGTGCTCGGCTGGCGGCGCGTGCCGTTCATCTGGTTCGGCACGATGATGCAGTTCGGGGGACTCGCGATCATGCCCTTCGCGCTGATCGTGCTCAGCCCGGCGGAGCTGGATCAGCCGCACTGGGCCGGATACGTGGGGTCGGCACTGGCGTTCTTCCTCGTCGGGCTCGGCGCGGCCACGACGCAGACGGCGGGGCTGGCCCTGGCCACCGATCTGGTGCCGGAGGAGCGCCGACCCCGCGTCGTGGCCCTCATGTACCTGATGATGCTGGTGGGGACCGTGTTGGCCGCGTTCGCGCTGGGGATCGCGTTGCGCGATTACTCGCCGATCCTGCTTATCAAGGTGATCCAGGGCGCGGGGTTGTTCACGCTGATCATCAACACGATCTCGCTGTGGAAACAGGAAGTCCGCGTGCGTGGCGTGGTGCCGTACGGCAAGACGGAGCGCCGACCGGTGTTCCGCGAGGCGTGGCAGACGTTCATCGCCGGCGGCGATGCGGTGCGGCTGTTGGTCGCGACGGGGTTCGGCTTCTTCGCCTTCAATCTCCAGGATGTGCTGCTGGAGCCCTATGGGGGCGAGATCCTGCGGCTGAGCGTCGGGGCGACCACGGCGCTGACGGGGATCGCGGCCCTCGGGGCGATCGCGTCGTTCGCGCTGGCGGCCCGCAGCCTGGAGCGCGGCGGTGACCCGATCCGTCTCGCCGCCCTCGGGTGCGGTGCGGGGATCATGTCCTTCGCGGTGATCATCTTCGCGGCGCCGTTGGATTCCGGCCTGATGTTCCGGATCGGGACCGCCGGGATCGGGTTCGGCGAGGGGCTCTTCGCCGTGGCGACCCTCACGGCGGCGATGGGGCTGCGGGATCAGGCCCAGCACGGGATCGCGCTCGGCGCCTGGGGCGCGGTGTACGCGACCTCGGAGGGGCTCGCCTTCGCGGTGAGCGGCGTGATGAAAGATGTCGTATCGTATGTCGTAGCCAGCGGACGGCTGGGCGATGGATTGGCCCTGGCGTCCGTGCCGTACAGCGTCGTGTACCACGTTGAGATCCTGATGTTGTTCGCGACCTTCGTCGCGCTCGGCCCGTTGGCCGCGCGCTCGCGAGCGGTCGTCCGCCAGGAGCGGGCGGTCTTCGGACTGGCCGACCTCCCGGCATAGCAGGTCGTCGTTCCCCTTCCTCATTTCGGAGAGTCGCATGGAATACATCGATGCCGCCCAGATCACGCTCTATGCGTTCTGGCTGTTCTTCGCCGGCCTCATCATCTATCTCCGGCGTGAGGACAAGCGCGAGGGATATCCGCTCGACTCGCCGCAGGGTCCGCGCGAGGGGTGGCCCACGGTCCCGGCCCAGAAGACCTACCTGCACGTCGACTCCCACACCAGCGGCGAGGGGCACTGATGAGTGACATCAAAGCGGTTCCGGCGGACAATTACAACGGCTCGCCGATCATTCCGACGGGGGATCCCATGCGGGATGGCCTCGGCGCGGCCGCGTGGGCGGAGCGCAAGGACGTCCCGGACCTCACGGTGCACGGCAAGCCGAAGATCGTGCCGATGCGCTTGGTGGAGGGGTGGTCGATCGCCAAGGGGGACCCGGATCCTCGCGGTCTGCCCGTCAAGGCGGTGGACGGGGCGGTGGCCGGGACGATCGTCGACTGCTGGGTCGATCGGTCGGAGCCGCAGGTGCGCTACTACGAGGTGGAGCTCGCGAACGGCGGTCGGCGCGTGTTGCTGCCGGTGCCCTTCGTGCAGTGGCCGAACTTCGGTCTGTGGGGGTGCGATCACGTGCGGGTGAAGGCGATCACCGCCGCCCAGTTCGCTGGGGTGCCGGCCACGAAGCGCGACGATCAGGTCACCTTTCTCGAAGAGGACAAGATCTCGGCGTACTTCGCGGGCGGGCACCTGTACGCGACCCCGGAGCGTTCGCAGCCGTGGATCTGATGCAGGCCGAGGGCCCGGCGCGCTCGCGGAGCGCGCCGGGCTCCTCATCGCCCGACGCGGGGCCGGGACCGGAGGTGGGGCGTTCCATTCCGGGGATCTCGCAGGTACTCCCGCCCGGCGAGCGGCTGTTGTGGTGGGGTAAGCCCGCCCGTGGGCCGGTGGCCCGCCACGTCTTCCACACCACACCGATCTCCGTGTACTTCGTGGTGATGCTCCTGGTGTGGGGCATCAATCGCGCCGGCGCGGAGGACTTCGTGCGCACGGGGATCGCGGTGACGGCGCTCTCGGTCGCCGCGGTGGGCCTGCTCTGGTTCTACGCGCATCTCGTGGCCGCGACGACGGTGTATGCGATCACCGACAAGCGCGTGGTCATGAAGATCGGCGTTGCCCTGGATCTCACGCTGAACATCCCGCTGAGCTATGTGCAGTCGGCGGATCTCCGCACCTTTCGCGACGGCAGCGGGCAGATCGCGGTGTCGCTGCCCAAGTCGCAGCGCCTCGGGTACGCCGTGCTGTGGCCACACGCCCGGGCGTGGCGCCTGCGTCATCCCGAACCGATGATGCGCGGCTTGGCCGACCCCGCGGCGGTCGCCAGCATCCTGACGAAGGCGCTGGCCCCATGAGTGGGACCTACGTCGAGATCGAATCCGAGCCCGGCAGCCGGCTTCCGCCCGGCACGATGCACGCGCCGCGGCTCCCACTGCGTTTGGCGGCGGTGATGGCGGTACTGGTGTTCGCCCTCGCGACCGGTGCCTCGCAGTTCGGGTGGTTCAAGGATCGCACGCCCCCGTCCCCCGTGCTGTTCGCGCGGACCTTCTCGTTCACCGATCGAGCGGATGGCGGCGTGGACGTACGCGATGTGGAGCGCGGCGGCGCCGTGGTGTTCGTACTGCCGAACACCGAGAATGGGTTCGTGCGCGGGGCGTTGCGGGCGCTGGCGCGCCAGCGGCGCCTGGCGGGGATCGGAGCGGACGCGCCGTTCACGCTCACCCGCTACGAGGACGGACGATTCACGCTCGCCGATCCCAGCACCGGTGGGGTGGTCGAGATCGGCAGTTTCGGCCCGACGCAGGTCCAGTCATTCGAGGCGTTGCTCGCGGCGGGGATCGAGCCGCCGGCGGCGCCATCCTCCGGATCCGTCCCCGCGCGCTAGGCGCGAGGACGGCGTCTGTCACGGTCCCCTGCGCTGGCAGGCCGACCACGCTCGTCCAGGAGATGCCCCATGATCACGCGTTCTTCATTGCGCCACGCGGCGGTCCTTTGCGTCGCCCTCGTCGTCGCCTCGTGTGGAGGCGGAGATGCTGGCACCGATAACTCCGGCCCACCGGAGGTCGGCGTGGTGTCGTATCCGCAGGAATCCTACCTGATGGAGATCGGCACGTCGCGCGTCATGAACCCGACGATCACCACCGCGACCGGCCTGCCGATCAGCGGGGTGCCGGTGACCTATACGGCCTCGCCGCCGGGCATCGTGACCATCGACGCGAACGGATTCGCGCGCGGTGTGGCGTCGGGGACCGCCACGATCACCGCGACCGCCGGGGGGCGTTCGGGGAGCACGACGTTGATCGTCCACGCGGCGCTGGCCGAGCTACGGCTGGAACAGGTGCAGATCACGCTCAATGTCACGGAGTCGCAGTCGCTGACGCCCGTGCGATTGGACGCGACCGGCGCGGTCATCACCGCTCCTCTGCCGATCGTGTGGAGTGTGGCCAACAACTCGGTCGCGCTGGTGTCGAGCACCGGGACGGTCACGGCGGTCGCGCGAGGGACGACCGTCGTGACCGCCACCTCGGGCACGAGGACCGCGACCACGCAGGTGCGTGTGATCAATCTGGCTGACGTCACACGGGTGAGTTTCCAGCAGCCGCTCTACTCGCTGTTGGTCGGGCAGTCGCGCGATGTCACGGCACAGGGCTTTGACGAGTTCGACGTGCTGGTGCCAAGGGCGCCATCGTACAGCACGGGAGCGCCCGCAGTCGTGTCGGCGACCAACACGGGTACGATCACGGGCGTCGGCGCGGGCACGGGGAGCGTCGTGGCGTCACTCGGCACGCGGACCGGCACGGCGACCGTGCGCGTCTTCGCGAATACGCCGGCCGGGAACCTCGGTGCGGCGATCACCGACGACCAGTTCGTCCTCGTCCCGGCTGGCGGCGGCGTCGCGAACCCACTGCGCGTGCAGCGCACCGAGGTGACGCAGGCACAGTGGCAGTCCACGGGCGTCGCGTTGCCGGCAGGACAGTCGCGGCTCTGCGCACTGTGCCCGGTGGAGAACGTGACGCCGACGAACGCGGCAACGTTCCTCGCGGCGTTGAACGCCGCGCAGCCGGGACGCAATTATCGCATTCCCACGCCGGTGGAGTGGGAGTACGCGGCGCGCGCGGGCAGCACGCATCCGAGTCACTACGACGAGCAGGAGCTCATCGCGTGGTATGTGGCGACCCGCGACGCCGAGCGAACGTCACTGGTCGGCCTGCGCGTCCCGAATGCGTTCGGGTTGTACGATGTCCTCGGGAACGTGGCGGAGTTGACCACGTCGGGCGAGTCGCGGGGCGGCTCGTGGAACCTGCTCGCCTTCGGGGTCGCCTTCGTGAATCCCACGGGCCTCCCGCTCACCCCGATCGTCGGGCTTCGTCTGGTCCGCGATCCCTGAGCGGGGGGCGTCCGCGCGCGCGGGTGGGGGCCGCGACCCCTGCCCGGCAGCGTGTGGTGGCGTGTCAGCGTGCCGCCGCGTCGAGGATCGAGTAGCAGGTCACGTCGCCGCCACCGCGCACCCGGCGATAGCCAATGATGTGCACCGACGCGTCGAAGCCGCCGGCGACGAAGCGGCCGGAGAGCCGCGTCGTGACGGCGGTGCTCGAGAACGCCTGGTCCGGCACGATCACGAAGCTCGAGTTGAACAGCCCGTCACGATCGACGATTGCGCGAAAGGTGGTCCCGCGGTCGAAGGTCAGCGCCAGGGTATCCTGCCCGGCGACATGCCGCACCGTGACCGAGTCGTCGGGCGGGACCTCACGCCACAGCGACTCGCACACGGCACTGCCCTGCACCTCGCGACGGGCGTAGCGCACCGCGTAACGGCCGGCGAGTCCGCGCGCGATCCGCGCGCGGACCTCCGGCGGGGCGGCGACCTCCGCCTCGAAGCGCACCACCGAGCCGAACTCCGTGACGATATACGCAACGTCGGTGCGCGGGAACTCATAGCGCAGGCCGCTCGAGGACTCGCGGAATACGATGTCCGAGGCGCGGATGATGTCCACGCGGCCGATCATCGTGCGGCCATCCCGAAGCGTCAGCTGATCGACCCCCGGCTGCGCGGACTGCAGCGCTGCGGGCGGGACGCGCGTGACCAAGGCGTTCGGCACCCCTGCACGCACGGGCGGACGCACGGACGCAGTCGCGCCCGGTGGCAGTCCGGCGGTCGGCCGCGCGCCCGCCAGCGCGGGTCCGGACGCCGCGGTCTCCGACGGCGCGATCGTCGCTCCTGGGGCCTGATCGGCGCTCGATGACGACGCGGCGACCTCGCGCGCGGTGGGCGCCGCTGGCGCCCGGCTCGCCCGGACCACGCTGCCCGCGATCACCCACACCGCGCCGAGCGCGATCACCGCGATCGACAGGTTGGTCAGCCACGTCACCGCCGGCGGTGGGGCTGACGCGCCACGTGGCGCCGGGGCCACGCGCGGTAGCATGGGGGGCGCTGCCGCGTGGCTCGACCGCGCCGAGACCGGCGTCCGCACGGGCTGCAGCGGTGGTGGGGGCGCGGCGGACGGCGGCGCGGCGATCACGGTCGGTCCGTCGGTGATGCCGAGCGCGACGCCCCACACGTCCACCGCCCACTGGGCCGCCTCAGGTTGCAGGAACGACTCACCGATCAGCGTGAGCACGTGCGGCGTCCGCAGGCTGCGCCACGTCGCGTCATCGACCGGTCGCTGGCCGAGCTGCTGCGGGATGCCGAGCTCGCCCGCCTGCACCACGAGCGCGATCAGCGCCCGATGATCGCCGCCGCACTCGTCGAGCAGACGATTGCGGAAGATCGGCCACGACGTCACCGGCCACGCCGAGGGGTCGCGCACCAAGCGCTGCACCGCGTCGCGCACCCGCGTGCGCCCGTCCTGGGACCAGCGGGTCATCGGGGCGCCTCCCCGGCGCGGCGCACGCCGCGCAGGGTCACGACCACGCGGCAGGTCCGCCATTGCCGCCAGCCGAGCAGGACGCGCGACACGGTCTCGGACTCGGCCTCGAAGCTGTCATCGCTGAAGCGACCGCGCATCGTGACCCGCGATGCGCCCCCATCGACCTCGCTGAGCACGGGACCGACCACGAAGCCGCCGTCCCAGCCCATCTCGCCGCGCAGGGTGCGCCGGCCCATGAACGCGATGCGCGTGTGCCCTGGCTCATGCACCACGACCTCGTCGATCGGACGCTGCCAGTCGATAGAACGGTCGAGGGTCTCGCATCCGCCATCGCCGCTGACCGAGACCAACGCGCGCCACACGAGATAGCGGCCGCCGACGCCACGCACGAGCAACGGCGGCGCCAGGCGCGCATCGGGGCCGGGGGACGCGAATGCTGGCTCCGCCACGCGTCGCTCCGGGACCGCGAGAGATGACGCGACGGGCCTCGCCAGCTGCCCATCGCTCGCCGCCGCGTCGGGTGCCGCCGCGACGCGACGGCTGGCGGCGACCGTCTCGGTCAGGTGCCGGGATTCCGCGGATCCGCCGATCCCGCGCCAGGCGGCCACCGTCACCGCGAGGAACATGAGCGCTCCGATGGCCCCGGCGATGCGGTCGGTGCGTGACCACCGGGGCAGTGCGGTCACCGGCGTGCCCCCACGCCAGCGCGCGGGGCCGCCGCTCGCTGCGCCACGCCCCCAGGCGCGCCGGGCAGCCGGCGCCGGCGGGGCGATGCGCAGCGGTGCGGGCGGCGCCGCGTGCGCGCGCTCGGTGACCACGGCGGCCGAGCCGATGTCCCCGCGCGCGTAGGCCCACGCATCGATGATCCAGCCCGCATCGACGATCGGTACCCCCTGATGCGTCAGGCTCGCCACGGCCGCGGCGCGGCGTGCGGCCCACCCCAGCGTCGGAGACGCCTCGAGCGCCCGCGCCGCGTGCTCCGCATAGGTGATGAGCAGGGTGGCCGCCGGCCGCGCATCGCTGCCACAGAGGTCGAGGAGCTGATTGGTCGTGCGATCGCGGTCGGGCCCCGGCCAGTGGCCATCCGCCACGAGCCGCACCAGCGCGTCGCGGACCCGCGCCCGCTCATCCATGCGGCGCGACCGCCTGCACGGCTGACGCCCCGGGCGTCACGAAGCGCACGGCCAGCCAGCGTGCGTCGGCGGCGTCGGCGCGCACGGCCACGCCCTCCTCGAGCGCGAGCGCGGCATTGTGCGCGATGGACGCACCGGCGTCCGTGTGCAGCGGCGCGCCGGAGAGGTTCACCAACCACCAGCGCCCCGCGTGCTGCGCGATGTAGCCGCGCGGGGTGCGATCGGCGTGCTCATCGGGCGCGACCGCGGTGCGCAGGTGCCAGTCGTGCAGCGTCAGGTGATGGAACAGGGTCAGCGTGCGCTGCTCGTCGACGCGACGCCCCTCGCGCTCGCGTTGATAGCGCGCCACGGGGATGGGCGCGCGCAGCGTGCCACCGGTCCACGGACACTGCGCCGGCAGGGCCGGCCCCGCGAACATCCACTCGGACGCCCCTGGCGAGGGGTGGATCAGCTCGAAGCTGCGGTACAGGGCCGCTTCCCACTCGGCCGCGTCGGGACGCAGCGCGGGCCGATGCAGCCCTGTGATGAACGCCTTCTCGATCACGGGTGCGAGGAAGGGCCCGAGGCGGGTGTACGGGACGCGGATCGGCTCCTGCGGCCGGTTCGAGTGGTCCCTGGGATGTTCGGTGAACAGCGCGCCGTCGCCCATCGCGATGCGCTCGTCCGCCTCGGCGGAGCGCAGGCTATGCACCTTGCGTCCCTGGAGCGGATGCCGCCCGAGCAGCAGTTGGTAGATGAGCACGGCGAGTGCGTGCCGGTCGGTCGCGATCGACGGCGTCGCGTGGCCCGCCAGCACTTCGGGGGCGATGTAGCCCGGCGTGCCCAGCACCGTGGGCGGCGCGATCCCCGGCACCACCAGCGAGTCGATGTCGATCACGCAGGCGTTCCCGCCGCGCGGATCGATGAGCACGTTCTTGTTCGACAGGTCGCTGTGCGCGAGACCGGCGAAGTGCAGCCGGCGCACGGCGCGCGCCAGCCGCGTGACGACCTGCAGTTTGGTCAGGAAGTTGCCGCGCTCATCGGCGGGGACGAACGTGGCGGCCTTGCGACCGGTGAACCACTTGACCTCCTTCTCCTGCCGCTGCCCGAAGCGATCGCGGAAGAAGAAGTCATCCCGGTAGACGGGGGTCACGACGCCGAGCACTGGCCAGGCCAGGTGCCAGTCCCGCGCGAAGGCGACCGGCACGTTGGGGTCCCCATCGACGACGGCGGTCGGCCAACTGAAGTACGGGCGCCAAAACCCGCCCGAGGGCCCCACGGTGGGGTTGTACCGCGTGAGGATGCGTTGGAGCCGCTCGGCGCGCTCGGCGCGGTCCCGGAGGACGCCGTGGTAGAACGCGACGACCGACCGGCGATCGGTGGAGAGGAACACGACCTTCTCACCCCCGGTGGCCAACGCGGTCGCAGAGAACTCGATGTGCCCCCCATCGGTGGTCCGGGCGCGGATGGTCCTCACGGCGTTCCACACAGCACGACGAGCGTGCGGTCGTCGTTCTCGCCGCGCATCTCGAACGTGAGCCACTCGGCGAGCGCGGCGGATGGGCCGTCCGCGCTCAGCACGGGCCCGCCAGGGCGCTGGGACATGCCAGGGGCACCCTCGGTGACCCCTGCGCGGAGTTGGGCCAGCAGCGTTGGTCCGAGCGATGTGATGGGGTAGAAGCAGTCGTCCACGCCGTCCGAGCAGAGCAGGACGGCCCGTGTGCCGGCCAGCGGCTCGACGACGATCCGTGCCCGTCCGTGCTCCACGGCCCCTGGGTCGGGTACGAAGTGCGCGACCTCGCCGGCGAAGTCGCCTCCATCGCCCGGCGTCACCGGCCGGACGTCGCCGCCGCGCCCCTCGGCGGCGATGGTGCCGTCGCCGATCTGTGCGGCGCCCAACCACGCGCCCCCGGGCGCATCCGCCACGACCGCCAGCAAGAGGGTCGTGCGGAGGTCGCTCGGGGCGATGCCCCGTTCGTCGGCACAGGCGCGCAGGGTGCGGTCGGCGGCGTCGAGGGCGTCAGAGAGGGCGCGGCGCAGTCGCGCCTCCGCGTGTCCGGTCCCCGCGCGCTCGGCGAGCGCCGCCACCGCCGCCCGACACGCCAGGGCTGCCCCGATCCGGCTGAACGGCTTCGACCCCGCGCCGTCGGCGACCGCGGCGATGAGCCACGGTCCGGCTCGGTGCAGGGCCACGGCGTCCTCGCGCGCCGCCCCGCGGTGCGCGTGCAGGCGCCCGCGCCGCGAGGCCCCGATGCCCACCCAGCGCCCGTTGGCATCGCTCGCCACGCACTGCACCTCCTGCGCCGCGTCGGCGACCCAGCTCGGCGCCTCGCCCCATCCCTCGGGCCACCATGGCGACGCGAGCGGGCGCAACTCCCAGCGTGGCGTCGCCGGCTCGAGGCTGGTCATGGACCGCCCCGACGAGGTCCACGGCGCCGCACGCGCCGCGCACCGCGCAGCGCGCAGACCCGCGCACCCGACCGCTGCTGCGACACGGGCCCGACTTACGGAACGATCGTGATCCCGGGTGGCGGCGGTGGCAGGGTGATCCCCTCGCCATCGCTGAGGCCGCCCACCTTCTCCGAGGTCTGCTTCACCGAGGCCGACACGAACGTGAAGAACGCGCGGAAGGCCTCGGGCGACATATCGCGCATCTGGATCACGGCCTCGGTCACCTGCTTGAGGGTGCCCACGTCGGCCTGGTCACCGCAGGCCAGCGCGATGATGTTCGCGGGGCGCTGGGCGCGCAGCGCCTGTGCGTACTCGGGCCACTGGGCGTCCGTGGGTGCGCCGTCCGAGAGGATGAACACCAGCGGCCGCCAGTCGCCTTTGCGCTCCGCCGTCGTCCGGACCAGCTCGCGCTCGAAGCACTCGAGGAGCAGCCGCAGCGCGTCCCCGAAGTTCGTCTGTCCGCTGGCGCTGAGCTCTGGCGGGGTGAACTGGCCGACCTCGGTGAGCGGCACGAGCTGCTGCGCGCTGTCGGCGAAGGTGATCACCGAGAGATAGGCGCTCTCGATGGCCTGTGGGTCGCTCAGCAGGTCCCGGTGCAACTGCCGGATACCGGCCTTGACCGACTCGATCGGCGTGCCCTGCATCGAGCCCGACACGTCGGCGAGGAGATAGACAGGAAGTCGACGCATCGCGCGTAAGGAGGAAAGGGGAAGAGAGGTGCAGCGCCGGTCGCCTGTGGTGAGCGATCGGTCCGCGGGGCGGGTTCCCGAACGCACACCGCCCCACAGCCCGAGGGCTGCGGGGCGGTCGCGACCGTGGGCCCTGGGGCTACGGGCGGTTCGTGCCTCCGCTGACGTTCGCGGGCGGCAGCGCCGCGGGCACGCCCGTGACGGCCGCCGAATCGACGGGCATCCCGGGATAACCCAAGCCCGGGAAGGGCATTCCCGCCCACTCCGGACGTCCCCACACGGCGGGGTAATCCTTGGCCATCTGCGCGCCGAACAACGGCTTGTACACCCCGTTGTGGCAGGTCGAGCACTGCGCCTTGGGCGCATCGCCCATCGGGCCGAGGCGGTTGGCCGGATACACGGGCTGCAACGGGGCCAGGAAGTTCGTGTTCAGGTCGCGCAGCATGCCGATGCCGTGGAACGCGGTCACCCGCTGCGGCGGGGCTTCATCCCACGACGCGAAGATGCGCGTGTTGTGGCAATAGGTGCAGTTGACGCCCAGCGACTTGGACTGCGAGATCATCAACGCATAGGTCCACTCCGTCTGCTTCACCGATGAGCGGTTGGCATCCGACGGCTCGACCGCGGTCGAGATCACACGAGCCCCATCGCGATCGAGGTAGTGCCGCAGGTAGTCGGTCTGCTTGTCGTAGAACCACAGGCCGTTCGGGAGCGGCTGCCCCAGGTGGCAGGTGTAGCAGGTCACCCCGGTGTTGGCCACATGCGTCGCGTACTGCGAATTGATGTGCCGCGTCATCTGGAGCATGCGGCGCGCGACGAGCTTGGTGTAGATCGGCGTGCCGTTGGGCAGGGTGTCGTCCTGCGGCCGCAGCACGTTGTGGCAGTAGGCGCAGTTGCCGGTGCCCGCCACCCACGTGGACATCGCGATCATCGTGCGGTTGAACTCCGCCACCGAGATGTCGTTGAGCACCTGCACATTCTGCCACGGCAGGGGCCCCGGCGGGGACATGCCCGCCGGCGGGACCGGGACGGGGATGTTGTTCACGATCTGCTGGTACTTCTCGGCCTGTGCGCGTTCGTCGTAGGTGACTTCCATCGCCGTGCCGCGGTAGCCGCGCTGCGTGGTCGCCCGCTCCTCGCTGGAGAACTCGCAGCCGCCGGCCGCGAGCAGGAGCGACCACACCGCGAGCGCACGCCGCGGGACTCGTGCATTGGGGCTCGGATTCACTGGGTCCCTCCGTCCACCGGGGGTGGGGCGGCGATCATCGAAGTGTCAGGCACCATCGGCGCGGGCGCCGGCATGGTGTAGGTCGGGTAGTCACCCGGCTGCGCACCCTGATAGCGGCCGCGCAGTTCCTGCAGCTGTTCCGTGGTCAGGACGTTCTGCGCCGGATAGTTCGGCGCGACGCCGTGCTTCTGCGCCCAGAGGTACCAGTTGTCCACCACCGTCCCGGTCAGCAGGATGCCGATGCCCCCCGTGAAGGTCACGAGCACCGCGAACCACCAGGCCCAGCGATGGATGGACTCCATCGTCGCGTTGAAACCCATGGTCCAGCGCCAGAACAGCGCGCTGCGCTCTGCGGCGGTGCCACGGTCCGTGATCTGCTCGATCTCGCGCTCCCCGCCCACGCGACTGGTCGCGAGGATGGTCGCGGCGTGCATGGCGAAGAGCAGCGTCGAGCCGTAGAGGAAGGCGATCGACAGCGCGTGGAACGGGTTGTAGTAGAGGTTCCCGTAGCGGATCGAGAACGCGCTGGTCCAGTCGAGGTGCGGGAAGATGCCGAAGGGCACCATCTCGCTCCAGCTGCCGACGAGCAGCGGCTGGAAGAAGAACGACAGGTAGAGGAAGATCGCCGAGGCGAAGGCCCACGCGAGGTGCGTGCCCATCTTGAGGGCGCGGGCGCGGGTGTAGACGCGGATCCACCACAGGATAATCGAGGCCGTGAGGAAGAAGCCGGCCATCAGGTACCATCCGCCGTGCGCGAGCGGAGGGATGCGGAGGCCGTACTCGGGCGGCGGCGGTTCGAGGGCCAGCCACGGGAGCCGGCGGACGAACTCGACGGGATCCCAGCCGACCGAGGCCCACATGTTCAGGCCGATGATCTCGAAGGCGAGGAACCCGCAGATCAGCGAGGCGATGCCCCAGCCGCCGAGGTAGAGCGGGCCGATCTGTGCATCGCCGATCTTGCCGGCGAGGTACGAGAACGTCCCCTTGCCGTAGCGCGCCCCGGCGATGGTCCCGGGGATCGCCAGGCCGGGATCGGGCGCGTGCCGGACCTGGACGCGCGTGAAGAGATTCTGATACTCGAGCACGGGTCGCTCCTTAGCGCCAAATGGGGAGATTGAGCCACCAATTCCACCACTCCGGCCAGCCCTTGGTCCAGAACGGACCGGAGATCACGATGCAGATCGCGCTCCAGATGCCGGCGGACAGGGCGAGGAAGAGGCCGAGACGATGGATGCCGATCGCCCCGATGGAATAGCCGAGCAGGTCGCGGAAGAAGACGTTCTCGTGTTCGGACGTCTTCACCGGTTCGCCCTTCGGCGGGTTGGTGACTGACAGGATGAGCGAGCCGTGCATCGCGAGCGCCAACGTCGTCGTGAAGAAGAACGTGATGGCGATCATGTGCGCGGGATTGTAGTGGAAGTGCAGGTACTGGTACCCGACGTTCGACACCCAATCGAGGTGACTGAAGATCCCGTAGGGGAAGCCATGGCCCCAGGCGCCGAGCATCACCGGCCGGATGACGACGAGCGTCACGTAGGCGAAGACGGCCACGAGGTAGGCGAACGGGATGTGCAGGCCCAAACCGAGCTTGCGGGAGATCTCCACTTGGCGCAGGGCCCACGACAAGAAGGCGCCGATCGCACAGATGGTGATCAACTGCCACAGTCCGCCGTCGGCGAGCGGGGCGAACTTGAGGCCATAGCTGAGGTCCGGTGGCGCGATCGAGATCTGCCACAGGTTCCAGGTGGGTCCGATCGCTGCGCCGTAGACGCAGAGCAGGGTCCCGAGCACCGCGAAGAAGATCGTGGTGACCCCGAAGAACCCGACGTAGAACGGCCCGAACCAGAAGTCGAACAGGTCGCCGCCGATCAATGTCCCGCCGCGGACGCGGTACTTCTTCTCGAAACTCATCATCGCCATCGCGATGGCCTCCTCAAGTCGGATCCTGATACGGACAGCGGAAGGTGGAGCGCGGACTGACGTGGCTCGCGTGGGGGAGTGGGAGCGCCGGTCACCCGACGTCCCATCCCGCCACGCGTGCCCGGCAGGCTTACCGGTTCGGTGGCAATGGCGAGAGTTCCGACATTGCCGCCGGCGTGGACATGCCCACGGGGGCCTGAGCAGCGGACAGCGTCCCGTTCTCGATCCACGAGTAACGCTGCGAGCTGAGCAGGATGAAATGGATCATGAGCGCCAACACTGCGAGGAAGCCAGTGAGTGCCACCATGACCCGCCGTGGGTCGAAGGCCAGCCAAATTCGATGCATCGTGTGGCTCCTTCGCTCAGCGCATCTGCGCTGA